>NZ_NRRY01000046.1 GCF_016583905.1 Lamprobacter modestohalophilus
CGTGATGGCCCGGTCTTTGTGAGTCTCTGTCATTGGTCTGCTCCGCTACCTTGGTTGACGATGGGTTCTCATCATCGCTTATTGTGCCCGCTCGGGGTGTGTTGGAGGAGCGGGGCGGACCATTCCATTACTGATGGTGCATCTGACGGCTTGGGCGGTGTTCATCCTGGTGCTCGTGATCAGCGCATGGATGGACCGCATCCGCTCGGCCAACGAAACGCCCGAGCAGTGCCTGTGTGCCGAACACTCGGTCACTTCCTCTGAGCCGCTCGAGCGCCCTGACCCGGACACAGACTTCCCGTTATCGCTTGGCCCCTTTAATACCCAGAACGGACTCGATCTCGATGAGTCGCCCGAGTCGATCTGCCAAACCCTTGCATTCCAGGACAGCGCCATCGACGCTGACGACGATAGCCTCTGGGCTGGATCGCACCTCGATGCATGGACGTCATTCCCGACGTCGGATCCCTTCGAGTCCATCCATCACTGAGGACCAGGCCACCGTCGCCCGGTTTCCCGCCAGACCTTCGTAGTAGCTGTGGTTGCTGGCATCCGCCGGCAGCCCCGCCCAGATGCGCGAGAGATTGTGCGCAAAGGTGTCGTTCGGCAGCCGACCCGCCTCCCAAGCAGTCAATCCCGCATCACGCGCGAGGGTCATTGCCATCCGATCCTGCAGTTCCGGGGTGAAACGTTCCTGTCCACTGAGGCCAAGACGCGCCATCAGGTCGTCGAGCGTGTCATCGATGATCTGATAGCGCCCGACGGGCGAACCGCCGCGCTCAGCGACCAGGCGCTGTTGCAGTGCCTGGACCTCGTTTAGAGACAGGTCACTGAGGTTCAGTGCTGACTGATCGGCATCGCGATAGAGCGCATTGTAGTTTCCCAGTGACTCGGGTCCGGCGACCAGATCGAGCACCTGCCCGGCAACGCCACCGGTGACGGCATGATGGATCAGTCCCTGGCTAGTCGAGGCGGATTCCAGGGTTTTTTTTTCCGACGCATCGACGACAGACTGCGCCCGGTTGTAGGCGATGATGCCGGCCAGCTTGCTGTTGTCGAGGCTGTGCGCAGCGCCAGTGAGTTGACCGGCAATCGCCTGGCCGAGTTCTGGTCCATGCTCATCGATCAGCCGGTCCAGTTGCGCCTCATGCGAGGGTGTTGTGATCTCCAGACCGCTGAAGGCGGTATGGCCTATCCAGGCCCAATCGACCCGGCTGCGGTAGAACGCCTCCTGAGACTCCGTCAGCGCCTGCGGTGGCAGCGTCTGCAGCTGATAATCGGCCAGGGTGCCAATCGCATCGCCGTAGCGCTCGCGGGCCTGAGCCACGGCCCCCTGCCAGCTCTCCCCGCTCTGCAGACCACTGAGCAGGCCGTTGAAGGCTTCGATCGCGCGATCGCCCTTGATCATGCCGCGTCGCAACAGGTTCTCGATGCCGCCGGCGATGGCATCGGTACTCGCCTCGGCCGGCGAGCGGTAGCTGTTGGCGTCTGTGATGATCTGCCGCTCCCAATGTGCTGCACGCGCTGCCGCGACCCGTTGCGCCTGTCCTTGTTCGACGTCCGCGAAACGGGCCTGCGCTCCAATATGGAAGGCCTCAACGGACGCCGCGCCGGTGGCTGGATGGATAGCCGCTCCCGCCCCATCGCCCAGACCAGCCGCCGCACGCGGATCAAACAGGCCCGCGCCCATCACCTGATCGCGCGTCGATCCAAAGGCCGCTGCACCCCCAAACTCACCAACTCCTCCAGCAGGCTCGGGATCAGCTCCGGTACCACCCGGACCGTGGAAGGCTTCGCCCAGGATACCAAACGCGGTTTCGCGGGCCTGCAAGCGCTCACCGCCGCTGAGTGCCCGTTCCGGCTGCGCGTAGCCGGCCAGCAGATGCATCGCCGCCGCGGCACGCGCCTGCTCGGGGTTGGTGAACACACCCATCGCGTTGTACCAGCTCGCAACGCGTTCGTGATCGCCGGTCAGACCAAGACGATCGATCGCCCCATAGGCCTGCTGGGCCAACGCAGGCTGACTGGCCAGGCGTTGGCCCACCTCGGCCGCGCGATAGCTGCCGGAGGCCGCGGCCGACTGCGACAGCCGTTCGGCACGCTGATGAGCGCGACTGTCCTGGACCACATCGGAGGCGCTCTCTTGCAGCTGGGCACTGTCCTGGCGGCTGAGTCCTTCGGTGAACACACTGCGGTTGCCCTGCTGAGCATCCTGCCTGACGGACTCGGCGAGGCTGGACTGAAAGCCTGTATCCGACGTCACCCGTTGGGTGAGTTCATCGGAGAGTTGCTGTGCCACCTGCTCCGTCACCTGATATTGGTTCTGCAGGCGGCCTTTGAGCTCAGCACCGATCTGGCGTGACGACTGCCCCTGACCTTTGAGTCCGAGTCCCGTCGCCAACAGCCCTGTCATCTGATCGGCAGACAGCCCCGTCTCCGAAGACTTCCGCGCTAGACTACTGCCCTCGCTGTAGAGCGTGCGATCCGTGGCGCTGGTACTGGCCGAATACTCAAAGCCCAACGCCCGTTGCTCGAACGATTCACCGCTCTGCGAGGCCGAGCGCGTCGCCGTCTGCCCCAGGCTCTGCATGAACTGCTGCGACGACTGCATCAGCGCCTGCTCGGAGCGCGCCACCTCACGGCTCGCCTGCGTGCCCATGTCGAAACGCGGCAGCACGTTCTCCGCACCCATCGCCGTGGTCCCGGCATAGGGCGTACTTTGAAACCCAGCACTGATCGCCAGGGCCGGCGCTGTGGTCATGGCCGGCGGTGCCAGGTTGCCTTCGGCGATATGGTCGCTACCCTGCAGCCGGCCAGCCAGATGGGTCGCCGTGATCGCACTGCCATAGATCAGCATCAACGCAATCGCCGGCGTCGCGGCCGCCAGCATGCCACCAGTGGCCAGATAATCTTGCAGGATCTGATCGAGCTGCATCAGCCCATAGAAGGAGAACGGGTCCAGATTCGCCGTGTTGGCCAAGGCATCCAGATCCCGCCCCGCCGCCATCAGCAGATACAGGTTGGTGATCGCCAGCACCGGCAGCCAGAGCTGGGTCCAGAGCGCGAACAACAGCCACTTGCCAGCCAGACTGATACCAAAAGGACCAAGCGCAATGGCAAAGCCCATGAGCGGAGCCACGGCATAGATGAAGCCCTCGAAGAAGGTCAGCATCGGACGCACGATGTTCAGGAACAGCGCCTGCTCGGCGGCCCACTGTGCATTGCGCTGAGCAATCGCCTGCTGCACCGTGGTCGCCGCCGACCACTGCAACCGGTTCTCATGCGTCAGTATGATGCCCTTCTCCAGCCAACCGAGTGCGGCTGACATCAGCATCAACTGCTGGGCGTCTCTGCCAGCGCCGGCCAGGGCATCGAGCGCGTTGTTCAGCTTGGCGTCGACATCGGTGACGCTCGCCACCCCGAAGCGCGCCTGCAAGGTCTCTTTCAGCGCCGGGACGAACTGATTGGGCAACAAGGTCTCGATCCGCCGCCAAGCCTGATCGCAGGGCAGCGTCACCGCCCGACCCGCCTCGATGAACACGGTGGTGAAGGCCACATTGCTACTGGCCAGCGCCGTATTCAGATCCGGCGCCTTCATCACCTGATCCAGGGTCCGGCGCTGGGTATCGACATCAGCCAGCACACAGTCGGCCACATAGCTGACCAGGGAGCGTTCCACGTCCGAGCCCGGCACCGGCTCATTGGCCGCGCCCAGCGTCGCCCGCGACAGCGTCGCCTTGCGCACGCTGGTCAGGGTCTGCAGCGCATCGGCAAAGCCATGCTCGGTCATCGCCGGGGTGGCGAAGGCCTGCTCCATCAGCCGCGTGACGCCATAGCCGACGTTGGACAACGCTGAGCCGACGGCGGCGGGTCCGACCGGGACATTGTCCACAACGCGCACCGCACCGCTGTAGCCATCCTCGATGGTCACCGAGACCGAGGCCCCGAAGGCCAACAGATAGACCAAGAGCGCGATGAAGAAGCGCCCGATCTGCAGCGTCTGCTGGACCAGACCCTGGAACAGGCCAATGATCACACCGACCGCGAGCCCGACGGCGATCAGTTGCCGGAAGTCGCCGGTGCCGGTCAGCGCGGCAACGGCATTGAGGATCTGGGTCAGGAAGGCGGCATCGCCGATGGAGTAGATCTCGAACATCGCGTGCCTCCTAGTTTTCCGGGGTCAGCCGACCGCCTCGGGCCTGCTCAACGCTGAGGTAGGGGGTCGCCTTGGCCGAGCGCAGCAGGTCGGTGTAGTAGGCCAGCTGCTCGTGGGCGGAGCCGTATTGGGCACTGACGACCTCGACCTCAGTGCGCAGTTCCGAGCGCGCCTCCGCGATCTGTTCGCGGAGCAACCGCGCATAGGCGTTGTCGGTCATCGTCGTCGAGACGCTGACCGCGCGGGCCATGTCATGCAGCATCAACTGAACGAGTTCCAAGGCAATCACCGGCGCCGCCTGCTCGGCGAACAGCACCGCGGTGCCTTCATCCGTCCTGGCCAGATTGGCCACAGCGCCGCCCAAGCCATTCGGCGCCTGCTGCATGAAGGCGCGCTCATCGGCGGAGAAGTCATCGGTGCCGAGGCGGAACTTGGCGATCAGGCCGGGACTGCCGGCATCGCCGATCAGCAGCGCCCGCACCCGGCTGATCATGCCTTCCAGGCTGAGTGTCTGGATGGTCGGCGCCAGACAGCCGTCGGCATCGCGGCTTGGCGCGCAGCGGTAGACGCGGACCTCCGAGGTGTCCGTCGTTCCGTGGAGCAGATCACGCAGCGTCAACACCGAAGGCAACGGCGTGATGCGGTTGTTACTGCCCTGCCCGTCTGGGCTCGGCTCCAACGGACCGACGATGACACTGCCGGTGACCGACATCAGGGCCTCGAGCAAGGCGTCATCACCACTGCCGAACCAGCTGGTGACGCCTTCGGTCTTCAGCGCCCGCCAGACCAGGTTGCCTTGCAAGACGGTGCGGGCGTACTCAGGATCAGCCCGCTGGACCTGGGCGATGGGGTCCTCACCGGTGACGCTGGACCAGCTCTCGAAGACATCACCCAGTCCTCGGACCAGCGAGGCCTCGGAATGCTTGATCTTGTGCTGGGTGTCGAAGGCATCGACCACATCGTTGACCACGCCTTGGCCCAACTGGCAGGAATTGGCGAACAGGCTGTTCAGGGCCTGGATCTTCTTCTGCAGTGAGTCCATCACCTGGCCGCAGTTCTGGCACATCGAGTCCAGGGCCAGCTTGAAGGCGTAGGTCGCCGCATTCGAGGCAATGGAGCGAAACAGCTGCGTCAGCTGATCGCGGGAGATGAACGAGAAGCTGCCGGCGAACAGATCGATGCCACCGCAGCCGGCCTCGAAGCTCGGCGGCACGACATTGACCAGGTTGGTATTCATCAGTCGGTTGCGCGCCACCACCGAGCCACCGGAGAGCACGCCGCGGCGCTGGCCCAGATGAGCGGTCGGATCGGTGACGTTGACCAGGCTGTTGAACATCGTCTCCAGTTCGTCGGCGAGGTCAGCCTTGGCCGGGATCGGGACGCTCAGGATCAAGCCGACGAGCGCCGAGGAAAAGAGAAGCGGGGCTGAACGCATCAGGGAGTTCCAGGAGTCGGAGTCGGAGTCAGAGGTGGAAGCGATGGCAGGACGGCGCGCGAGCGCAAGCGCTCGAGCAGCTGATCAGGGTCGTCGGTCCGTTCAGCATCCTGGAGCGGCGTACCGTCGAGACGCAGGTCGGTCACGCGGGCGCGGGTGCGTTCACGCCAGTGCTCGGGAATCCAGCCGGCCTCGGTGGCGGCATTGACCAGGCGTTCCTGCAGCTCAGCGAGCGAGAGCACGCCTTGGGCGATCGGGACCACGCCAGCGGGGGGCCGGACCAGGAACAGCGCTGGTGTTGACACGACACCAAGGGCCTTGGCCTGACCGACGTCGGTGGCGAAGCTTGGGAAGAAGCCGCCTGGCAGTGGACGTCCATCCAGTGCAATCGCCCGCACCGCCAGCCCATAGCGCGTGGTCAACAGGTCGAGCAGCGGCGCCTGGGCTTCGCAGTAGGGACAATCGGCGCGGTAGAAGAACCATAGTCCGGCCTGCTCGGCGATCAGCTTGAGCGCAGCGTCTCGAGCGGCACCGGCCTCGCGGTTGGCCAGGTTGGCGGCAAAGGTGGCGAGTGGTCGCCGCGTGGTCTCATCGAGCAGCGGATCGGCCCAGACCGCGCGTTGGGTCGCTTCGGCGAAGCGCTCGGCTTTGTCGAGCACCAGGCGCTGCAGATAGAGATACAGGGCGACGTTGGTCGGCGAAGGGTCGTCGATGGCCTGGTCGCGATACCGCTCAAGGTTCTCGCGCAGCCAGGCGGCGGAGAGGGGTGCCGGGGCGCTGGGGACTGGCTCCTCAGGTGGCGAGGGCTGGGCCAGTGGTGGCGGTGGCTCAGGGGTCAGTGCCGGCTCTGGTTGCGGTTCCGGTTCCGGTTCCGACTCAGGGATCTCAGGCTCAGGCGGCTCCTCGGCATACCAGAACCAGCCCTCGGCACTGCGCTCGTAGAAACGAGCAGAATAACCAGGGGCTGCCTTTGCGGCTGAAACCGTCAGCGCGAGCAGCGAACAAACCAGAAGGGCGCGTTGAGCATGCATGCGCCCATGGTCGAGAATTCGCCGCGCCGGCGCGACAGCGAAAACTCATCGTTTCGCATCGCTTTTGCGCCGGGCCGACTGCGGTTGTGCCGTTCAGGGTCCGTTGCAGCGATTTGTCATCGGTTCGTGCGCCTCTTCCCGCACTGCAGCGTCTTCTGAACCACAGTCGGGAGGAGTGACCTCGGGCGAACGCCAAATCGAGCCTGAATGAAGTCGAGGTCCGCTTTGCCCAACGGCTGATACTGACGGTGCGCCCGCAGCGCAATAGGATGGTGGTGGTGTCGCACGCCTCGATCGGTTGGCACGCTCGACGCGCGATCTGCTGACGATCGCGGAGCGACTGAAGGAAAGCGACGCGGATCTGCGCGGTGGCGAAGATCCTCAAGATCCACCGCATCACCCTCTACCGGGCACTCGCACAGGCCGCAGAAGACGACCAAGTACCGCCATCGCCGATCCTAGATGGCCCCTGTTGACTGTTGGGTCTACCCCAATTTGAGTTTGGCAAGTTTTTGAGGCCGAGGATTTCCTGAAGATTGAGCCTAGCAGACAGCATCCAGCCCGTTTTTCTGGACGATATGGAGCAGTTTAAGCGCGGCTCCTGTCGGTTTCTTTTTTCCGATTTCCCATTTCTGAACCGTTGACGGGCTGATGTTCAGCATCGACGCAAAAACGGCTTGGCTGACGTTTGCGCCCTCTCTGATGTGGCGGATGTCTTCGGGCTCGAGAGGTTCGACAGGGGGAAGACAAATCCGGTCGAACTCGCGGAGCGTGACTTTATCCATGACGCCCGCTTTATGCAGTCCGCTTGCTGTTTCATAGACAGCTTCAAGAATGGGTGATTTCGTCTTTCTCATGACATACCTCCATCAATTCTCCGTCCTCTTTCGCTTTCTGAATTGCTACTGTTGTCAATGACAACAGATGTGAGGCCAGTTTTTTCAACGCTTCCTCTTCGTCCTTGTCGATATTGCTACGCAGGTTCTTGGGGAAGCCAAATACAAAGAACCAGCGATCTTTGTTATTCGTGGCTATCATTGTCCGATAACCGCCACTTTTCCCTTGGCCCTGTCGCGCAATCCTCTTTTTCAGGAGACCGCCGCCTAAATCGGCTTCATACAATCCCGCTTCCATTTCGCGGACAGCCGCGCAGAGTGCCGCTGTTGTGAGTCCCTGCTTCCGCGCCCATCGGTCGAACCATCGTGTTTTGTAAGCTGTCATGTCCTTTTCCTCGTACTACCTATAGCACTAAGTGCTATGCTAAAACAACCCCTTTTTTTCCTCTTGGGGACAAGGTCGAAGCGTGGCAGAGTCGCAGAAGAACAAGGCGAGGAAGGCGGAGACGATGAGCGAGCAGGATCAGGACCCAAAGCAACTAGACCTTGAGGACGACTTTCTAGGGGCCGGGTGACCCTCCCGCGCCGGATACCGCCCCCGCGAATCCTGCTCCGAAGCTGCGCAAGCGTCGGCCCAAGGCGAAGGCTCCCCCCCAAGCAACCCACGCGCGTGCATCTGAAGCTGATCGAGGCGGCTGATGAGATTGAGCAGGATCAACCAAGCGAACAGGATGCCGCTTACTTGGCCCGCGAGCTTGTGCAATGCACCTTGCCGCATAAAGACCCCGGTAATGTTCCTTTGTGGAAGCGCAACAATGGCAACCTGACCCTTGCCATCCAGCCCGGCTATGAGATCCAGACATCAGAGACCTACGGCTATCCTGACGGGACGATTCCCCATCTGTTGCTGTTCTGGATCACGACCGAGGCGCTCAGGAAGCAAAACCAACGCCTTGAGTTGGGGAACAGTCTCGCGGGTTTCATGCGTGAGCTTGGACTTGATCCAAGCAGAGGCGGAGCACGGAGCGATAGCCACCGCTTACGCGAAGCGGTGAACATGAATGCTGTCAGCCCTGCTCGTCACCTGGGCAAGATCGTACTGCATCTGCTGTCGCATCCAGCCGGTATCGACAAAGACCGTCCGCGAGTGCTGCATCGCCATCACGGCCGTTCGCCGTAGAGCGCTCTGTCATGGTCTCGATTCGAGAAGTCATTGCAGGGAGATGCGTTCGGGAGACTCGACATCTCATCCAGGAAATGCCCGAGCGCCGTTTTGTCCCGCGTGGAACGTCTTTCGTGCTCGCGCAACGAGCGTGCGATCACCTCGATCAAACGGACCTGTTCTGACACAGGAAGACGTCGCACAGCCTCTTCGATCTCTGTGATATCTGCATCCACCATCGCCGTCACCTAACGCTTGCATTGTGATATTCAGTGCTCGTGTGTCACGAACAGCGGCGCAAATCGCTCCAGGCAGCGGCCTCGATGAAGTCCAGGGTCTGACGATCATCCGGCTCCGATTCGACCAGCGAAAGCTGTCGCCTGAACTCATCGGCACATCCTGGCCGCCGTGTATCAGGCACCCAGAGGACGACCGGACGTAGACCACGCGCCTCAAGCTCCGATGGGTTGGCTGGATTCTGTAAAGTTTGATCGCCCATTTGCATCTCGTAGCGTCCGATTGATCAGGATACATAGAGTCTAGTCGTCAAACGACCGGCTCGCGAGTGGCCAGAACCACTGCGCCGTCCATCGCGCCACGCCATGGCATCGCGAATCAAGTCGATTCCGCACGCCTTTCCCTGCTGCGCTCCACGCCCAGACCCCGAATACTCCTCACGGACGGCGCACTCAGTCCTGCCCGGCTGAGCAGCCCCCCTGTTTTCCCGATCGCGCGCCTCCAACCGCCCGCGATCCCTGAGACCGAAGACGCTATGAGTCTCACCCCGTTTGGGGCCTTCAAGCGCGTCCTGCCACGGATCTTGCTGATCCTTTGGCGATCCCCCCGCGATCCGTGGTCCCCGATCATCCATCCGGGGCCTCAGGCCCCCAGGAGCCTGCGATGTTACCCCTCTCCCTGCGTCTGCCACGCCGCTGGAAGGTGCTGTTCTGGCGCCTCAGCGACCGACTGCGCAAGCCGCGTATCGCCCCGCCCTTGCTTCCCGAGGACGAGCCGCTCGATCTGCCCGCTTACCTGCGTCGCAGTCGGCGGCGCTAATCCACTCCCCGCCGCGCCCGTCACTGACGGGTGCGGCCTCTCTGCCTTAGGAGATGATTCACATGCTGAACAAGACCCAACTGATCGGCCACCTCGGCCGCGATCCCGAACTGCGTCGCACCGCCGATGGTGCCCCGGTCGCCAATCTCTCGCTCGCCACCACCGAGCGCTGGACCGACAAACAGGGCCAGGCGCAGGAGCGCACCGAATGGCATCGCGTGGTGCTGTTCGCCCGCACCGCCGAGATCGCTGAGCGTTACCTCAGCTCCGGCTCACTGGTCTACGTCGAAGGCCGGCTACAAACGCGCCGCTGGAACGACGACAACGGCCAGGAGCGCCAACGCACCGAGGTGGTCGCCGAGCGACTGAAGCTGCTCGATCGACGACCCGCCGAGGCCGAACGTCCAGCGGCCGCGACAGGTCGGACAGGGTCCAAGGGACCGTCCGCTCGTCGTGCCCCCGAGCCGGCCGTCGCCGACGTCGACGATGACATGCCGTTCTGAGCCCCTGCTGCGTCGCCGCCAACGGCGCTCCACAGCCCGAGGTTTGCAGCGACGTGCAGCGCTGCTGCGCCGTTGCGCAAGACGCGCTGAGGATCCTGTTCGCGTGCTCACCTGGCAGCGCGCCCAGCGCTTCGAGCGACGGGCACGCCGCCTCGAGCGCGAGGGCTGAGCCGCGCCGACCCCTTCATCGCAATCTGAGCGGAGGTCCACATGGCCCGTTCCTTATCATCAACGCCCAAGGGCGATCAGCCGCGTATTCCGATGCCAACGGCCGATCCCACCCTGAACCTCACGCCGAGCACCTGGAAGGTGCTGACCGATTCAATCTTTCCGTCGGCCAAGACCGCCGAGGGGATTCTGCTCGCAGTGCATTACTGCGCCGCGCGCAACCTGGACATCATGAAACGCCCGGTGCATGTGGTGCCAATGTACTCCAAGGCCCAGGGCCGGGAGATCGAGACAGTCTGGCCAGGCATCGCCGAGCTGCAGACCACCGCCGCGCGCACCGGCCAGTGGGCCGGGATCGATCCACCGCGCTTTGGACCCATCGAGGAGCGTACCTTTCGTGGTCGTCTCAAACGCGATGGCACCTGGCAGGATCTGGAGAGCACCGTCGCCTTCCCTGAATGGTGCGAAGTCACCGTCTATCGCCTGGTCGGCGGCGAGCGCTGCGCTTTCACCGAGCCGGTGTTCTGGCTCGAGGCCTATGCCCGTTTTGGTGGCGCCTACTCGGAGCTGCCAGCCGACATGTGGCTCAAGCGCCCGCGCGGTCAGCTGATGAAATGCGCCAAGGCCGCGTCCTTGCGCGCCGCCTTTCCGGAAGAGGCCACCTACACGGCCGAGGAGATGGAAGGCCGGGTGATCGAAGCTGATGCGGGGGTGACGGGGCCGAACCCACCGGCCAGTCACCGCTCGAGCCCAAGCGCTGGACCCTCAGCCGCAGCACCGACCGCGCCTGTGGCAACGACACCGCCATCAGCGGACTCGAACGCGCAGGCTGATGCCGCCGCAACCGCAACCGCTTCAGCCTCCATGGCGCTCGATCCGGCGATGCAAGACCGCATCGATCGGGTCATCGCCCGTGCTGGCGAGAACGCCGCCTGGCCCCAGGCTGAGCAGTATCTGCGCGAGCGCTGCACGGGCGCCGCACTGGACTACGCACTCACCACCCTGAGCCAGGCGCAGACCGAGACCGCGTCCCGGCAAGCGGCCTGATCCAGGATCCCTGATCACGACGGCTGATGCACACCCAAGCGGGTTCGCATCGGCCGTCCCGACATCCGGAGCCACTGATGAAACTCATCGATGTCGCCCAGCGCAGCGACGCCTGGCAGGCGTGGCGCGCGCAGGGCATCACCGCCTCAGAAACGCCGGTCATCCTCGGCCACTCGCCCTACAAGACGCCTTGGCGGCTCTGGGCCGAGCGCACCGGGCTGGCCCGCCCACCCGATCTGTCCAACAACCCGCATGTGCAACGCGGCAACCGCCTGGAAGAGGCCGCCCGACAGTGGGTCGAGCAACGCGATGATACGCTGCTGATGCCCCTGTGCGCCGAAGCCGACGAGGAGCCGCTCCTGCGGGCCTCCTTCGACGGGCTTAACGACGCCGGCGAGCCAGTCGAGCTGAAAGTGCCGGCGGCCAAGACCTTTGCCGAGGTGCGCCGCCACGGCCGAGCCTCGCTCGCCTATCGGCTCTACGCACCGCAGGTCCAGCATCAGCTGTATGTGGCCGGTGCCGAGACCGGCTATCTGGTGTTCTACCAGGACGCCGATCATGTCGAGGTCTTCGAGCTGCAACGCGACCCGGCGCTGATCCGACGACTGGTCGCCGAGGGCCTGGCCTTTTGGGAAGCGATCCAGGCCAAACGAGAGCCGGAGAAAGATCCGGCGCGGGATCTGTTCATCCCGACCGGGGAGCAGGCTGAGGCCTGGCGAGCGCTGGCCGATCGCTATCGGCAGATGCATGCGCGCGTACAAGGCCTTGAAGCCGAGCTGAAGGCCGGGAAACGCGACCGGGATGCGCTGCAGACCGACTTGACCGCGTTGATGGGCGACGCGCTCATCGCCGAGTCGGATGGACTCCACATCACCCGGTTCTGCGCCAAAGGCAGCGTGGATTATCCTGAGCTGCTCAAGGCCTTGCTGCCGGACCTGGATGCACAGACCTGTGAGCGCTTTCGCCGCAAATCCTCGGAGCGGGTTCGCGTGAGCGTCCAAGAGGAGGCCGACCAGGCCAACATCGACTTCGATGCCGATGCCGTGGCTCGGGCGGCCGACGCCGCCGACGCCAAGGACTTCTGGTTCTGAGCCCGGCCTGATCCTGATCGAACACCCGACCGTCCTGCCTTCGGCAGGCGGTCGGCCTCGGTGTCCTTGTGATGAGGGTCCCGAGGCCGACCGCAACGGTTTTCTGTGCGCCTGTCGGAGCGCCTAACAAGACCCGACCTCAACGCCGGCCTCGTCTGTTCGAGGCCCCTTTGACCACCCCACGGGGAGACCGCTCCCCCGCCGGGGATGGGCTGTCTCCTCGTTCTATGCAGGAGACCGATCCATGCCCCGACTCCAACGCTATGCCGTCGCGCAGACCTTTGATGTCCAGGCCCCGAGCGGACTGAGCATCGAAGGCTACGACGATGAGCAGCATCCATTGGTGCCACTGCGCACGCCTTATGTCTTCCGCCAGGGCCTCAATGCGGTGCTGGCGTTCCTGCGCTCAGCGCATGGCGATGGCCTGTTGCTGACCGGACCGACCGGTGCCGGCAAGACCTCGCTGATCCGCCAGATCGCCGCCCGGCTCTGTTGGCCGGTGCAGGAGGTGACCTGTCACGGACGCCTGGAATTCAACGAGTTGCTCGGTGGCTTCCAATTGATCCGTGGTGAGACCGTCTTCATGCACGGTCCGCTGGCGATCGCCGCACGCGAGGGCCAGCTGCTGATCCTCAACGAGCTCGATCTGATGGACCCGGCCGAGCTGGCCGGGCTCAATGATGTGATCGAGGGTGCGCCCTTGGTGATCCCTGCCAATGGCGGCGAGGTCATCGCGCCGCATCCGAAGTTTCGCCTGATCGCGACCGCCAATTCGGCCGGTGCCGGCGATGCGACCGGCCTCTACCAGGGTGTGCTGCGGCAGAACCTGGCCTTCCTGGATCGCTTCCGCGTGCTGCGGGTCGCGTATCCCGACGCCATGGTGGAAACCAGGCTGCTCGAGCAGCTAGTCCCCGAGCTGCCGCGGGAGATCCGCGAGAAGCTGGTCGGCGTCGCCCAGGAGGTGCGGCGGCTGTTCCTGGGTTCCGAAGACGAAGGGTCCCAGGGCGGTGAGCTGACGGTGACGCTCTCGACCCGCGCCTTGGTGCGCTGGGCACGCCTGGCGGTGACCTTCAAGGGGGCCCCGAATCCACTCGCTTATGCCCTGGATCAGGCACTGACCGCACGCGCGGATGCCGAGGAGCGCACCGCGATTCATCGCATTGCCGCCGATGTGCTCGGACCGCTGTGGAGCGGGACACCATGAGTGCCGGGGTCGCGTCGACCTGGCGGCTGTTTCGCTATCACCACGCCGATGGCACCGCCAAGGACTGGGCCTATCGACGCCTGGCCGACGGTGATCTGGAGATCTGCTGGGGACGCACCGGTCAGGTGCGCCAACAGCGCCAGTATGCCGCCCGGGACGGAACCCTGGTGCTGCGCCGAGCCGCTGAGAAACAGGGCAAGGGCTATGTCGCCCTCGGCGAGGCCGAGCTGAAGGAGGGTGCCCTGGTCCTGATCCATCCCAGCGCCCCCGCCACCGGGCCTATCCCGGCAGCGGCGGCGCCTCGTTCGTCCAGAACCGCCTCACGCCTCGTCCCTGGTGCGCTCGATCTGTCGCAGATCGCCGCAGGCGAGGACGACTTCTGGTTCTGACGCCCTTTCGCCACGATGCGCTGTCGCTGGACCCTGAGCGGGTCTGGCGCGGCGCAGGAGGTCTTTTCTGATGACTGACACCACCCAAAGCCTGACGGCGCCTGAGGTGCTGCGGCTGACCGAACAGATGACGCTGTTTCGGATCGATTTCCGCATCTGGTCCGGGCGCAAGCAGTTGCGCGCCGAAGACCTGCACTTGGGCGACCAGCGTCCACCCGTGGATCTGGTCTCGCTGGGGAGCAAGAAGGTCTGTAATCCCGAAGCCCTGCGCGTGTTCCATCGCCACAAACAACAGCTCGAGCGTGAGCTGTTGGCGGTTGGCACGCGATTCCTGGGCGGCTATCTGATCCCGGATCGCCGGGCGGCGGAGCTGCAGCAGCGCGCGGCCGCGATCGCAGCCGAGGCTCAAGCCGAGGCCGAGCGCTTCCTCACCGACTACGACCGCCATATCGATGCCTGGTGTGCGGCCTATCCGGACTGGTCGAGCGCGATCCGCAACGCCGTTGATCCCGTGGAGCAGGTCCGGCGGCAGTTTCGCTTTCGTGTCCAGGCGCTGCGCATCGAGAGCTCGCCGGTGGTCGCGGCCGATACCCTGGCGGATGATTTGTGCGATGTCGGGGAGACCATCTTCACCGAGGTCGAGCAGATCGCCCGCGGACTGGAGCGCTCGTTCGTCGGCCAGGCCGCCCTCTCAAGGCGTGCGCTGGGGACCTTCCGGCGGGTGCATGAGAAGCTCGATGCCTTGAGCTTCGTCGATCGACGGATCGATCCGGTGGTTCACGCTATCGGTCAATGGCTGGCCCGGCTGCCGCTGACCGGCCCGATCGAGGGCCAACGCTTCCTCGAGGGCTGGGCGCTGATGCGTCTGGTCAGCGATGCCGAGACCATGGCGCGTCATGGCGCCGGGTTGTTGGCGTTGGAGGCACTGATGCCGGCCGAGACGGCTGTTCAAACGCCCACCCTGTCAGAGACGGGGGACGCGCTCCCGGCTGAAGCCGCCGATGTGGCCAGTGACTTCGACGTGCTGTTCGAAACGCCTCCTCAAGACACAGGGGAGGCAACGAGCGATCGGTCTTCGATGACACCGCCTGCCGAACCCACCGTCACACCACCGAGTGAGCCGGTCCACAGTCAGGACTTCTGGTTTTAACCGCTAGCCCCTGAGCCCCGGCTCCTCATCCTTTCATCCATCACCCCTCGGGGGCACTCGGCCCCCTTGGGGGCCGGTGTCTCCAGTCAACTTGGAGCACCCCATGACAATGTCGACTCGTTCTTTGAAACAGGCCATGCCCATCGTCGCGGCCGCCTTGGGCCGCAAGTTCGGCGTTGAGGTCCGCGTCGGTGGCCAGGAGGCCTTCACCGATGGTCGCACCATCCAGGTGCCGGCCCTACCCGACAACAGGGCACTGCTGCCGGTCGCCTGGGGCTATCTGGCCCATGAGGCCGGTCATCTGCGCTATACGGACTTCGAGGTCTATCAGCAGGCGGCGGCTGAGAGCGATGCGCTGCAGGCGAATCTGCAGAACATCCTCGAGGATGTGCGCATCGAGCAGGCGCTGGCGATCCCCTATCCGGGAACGCGTGACACGCTGCAGGCGGTCTGCGCGCAGTTGCTCGCCGACGGCGGACTCGGGGCCGCAGCGGCTAATGAGCATCCGGGACGCATCCTGAGCCGCTATCTGCTCCTCGCCCTGCGCCATCAGGTGCTGGGCTATGAGGGACTCGCCGCAGCGGCCAAGCAGGCCGAGCGCGTGCTTCGTGCGGTGTTTCCCGCGCGCACCGTCCATCGGCTGCAGGGTCTGCTGGTGGAGGCACGCCATCTGGCGAGTACCGCCGAGGCGGTTGAGCTGGCCCGGCGCATTCGCTGCCTGTTGGAGGCTGAGCGCCAAGCGGACCCGGCGGAGACGGCCATCACGCCCGACTCCAGAGCGGAAACGCCGACACCTCCAGAGACCGGCGCGGAGGCGGATGGCCAGCCATCCAAGGCGCCGGCATCAGAGCAAACGCAAGCCACCGACGGCCATGCGGCCAACACCGATGGGCACCCGTCAGGACCATCGGGCGGGAAAGGCACTCAGACGGACTCGGACAGCGATTTCGACAAGAGTGCGCCATCCAACGCGGCATCGCCGTCTGCACTCGCTGATCAGCCCGACGCTGTTGTCAGTGCGGATTCCGGACACGGCGACTCGGGAAGCGCGCCGACGGGTGCTGCGACCCCGGACAACGGCGATCCAGCCAAACACGCGGCTATCACACAAGCCTTGAGCGCAAGCGCCGGGGATCTCCCCGGTGACCTCTTCGCTCAGGTCAAGACCTTGCTCGAGGGTGCCAGCGCCGACTCCCAGCGCTGCATCCTGCCACGGCCAGAGCCTTATCAGGGCTCGGCCTCGGCAGGCCTGCGGTTGCTCGCGCGCGTGCAGCCCGAGTCGCGCCGCTTGATGGCGCGGCTGCAGGGACTGGTGCAGGCGTCGCGCTTCGATCGTCCGCTGCCGCAGCGTAGCGGTACCCGCCTGATGAGCAAGCGCCTCTATCGCGCTGCCCTCGGTGATCCGCGCTTGTTTGCACGCAAGCGCGAACGCATCGCCGTCAACACCGCGCTGCATCTGCTGATCGATCTGTCGAGCTCGATGCGCGCACCGGTGCCACTCGGTCACGGCTTGGAGCGGCTGCGCTCGGACATTGCGCTCGAGTCCGCCTTGGCACTGGCGTTGGCCTTGGATGCCATCCCTGGCGTGTCGCTGGCGGTCTCGGCGTTCCCGAGTCGCTTGGGACGCGAGTCCGGGATCTCGACGCTGATGCGCCACGGTGATCGGGCCAGGGCCAAGGCCGGCGCCTTCGTCCAAGAAGCCCGTGGCGGCACCCCCATGCATGGAGCGCTCTGGTTTGCCGCCGCCGATCTGTTGGCGCGTCCGGAGCCCCGCCGGGTGATCCTGGTCCTGACCGATGGCAAGCCGGCGGATCGGGAGGCCACGCGCGCGCTGTTGGCGCAATGCACGGACGCCGGCCTGGAGACCCTGGGCATCGGCATTGGGATCGATGTCTCCGGGCTCTTTGCCTCGGCCATCCAGGTGCAGGACATCGCCGAGCTGAAGACGCAACTGTTTGGAGCCGCTGAGCGCCTGCTGCTGGCGGCCTGAAACGCGCGTTCTGCCAGGCCTGGCTGAAACAGCCGCTGTTCAGGTGGCTTTCGCGCTGTCGGGCGGGCCGCTTTGGCGGCAAGCTCGACAGCCATGTTGACCTGCTGCCTTGTGGCGCCTCGCGCTGTGGCGCATCCCCGTCCCGGCCCTGGCCGGGGCCTTTCCCTTGTCTGCGTTTGCGCACTGGGGCAAGGGACAGGCTGGTTTCTTGGTGATCTGGCCTGTGGCCGATCACCGCTGTTGGCGACCGAAGACGCACTGTGTCGCCGCCCGTTTGGGCTCATTCAATCGCGTCCTATCCAACCACCCTTGCGTGGCCACATCATCCACCCCTTGGGGAGATCCTCTCCCCACCGGGGCCGGTGTCTCCCCGCTGTTTGAGGAGACAACCCATGCGCTTCAACCGTGACACCTGGCATGCCCTTGAGACCTTTCTCGACACCGCCAGCAATCGGCAGCTTGCCGAGGCCCAGGCAAGGGTGTTCGACCTGCTCGCTGAGCCCAACCCGCGCGCGCTGCGCGCCGATCTGAAGGCGGTCTACCGCCTGATCCTCGATGAGCGGCGCACCCGGGCGTTGATCGCCAAGCGTGAGGCTCAGCCGCGTCTGCAGCCCGCACTGGCCTAGGTCTTCACCCTGTCCGCCGCGTCAACCTTCGCCACCCCGTTCGCTGTCCCTCGGGACAGCGCATGGGGGTGTACCCTGTCATTGTGGACCCGTCACCCATGCACGATGTCCGCTGGAGCCTGTCCTATGTGCATCCTGTTCAACCAACGTCGCTGCCGCATTCAGTGGTCGCGCCATCGTCTCTCCGGACGTCCGGCGATCCTGCTCATCGAGGCGCAATCGCCCGGTGCGCTCGTCGCCGTCGCAACCCTGGATCGCCCTGATCTGGACTTGGCGCCCGAAGAGGTCGCGATCGCGGAGTTTGGGCCGGCCGCCGGCGCCCTGGCGGCGCTGGTCGAGGCAGACGTCATCAGCCCACCGCTGCGGGTCATCGACGACGAGGATCAGCCGATCCTGATCTGTCGTTTGCAGGTCGATGCCGTCAACGGCGCCGACTGAAACCTGTCCAAGACGCCTTTCCTTCCCCTTCCCGGCTGCCCGGTTCGTGCCAATGCGTACGATCCGGTCCAGCCCCTCTTGGAGATCACTCATGCGTCGACTGGAGGTAGCGCGCGTGCGCGCGGCCTGCCAGCAGGCGAGCTGGTGCAACGTACTCAATCACTTGGCGGGCGATCTGCTCGCCGCGGCCCTCGATCGACCGGGTCGGCATGTGGCCTGTCCGATCCATGGTGGCGTCCATGGCGACGGCTTTCGCTTGTTTGCGGATGTCGAGACCACCGGCGGTGGCATCTGTGCGACCTGCGGGGCGTTTCCGGATGGCTTTGCCCTGTTGCAATGGCTGTTTGGCTGGTCGTTTCCGCAGACACTGGAGCGTGTGGCCGAGGTGTTGCGTCTGGACCCGGATCAGGGCGCTTGCGCACTGGCCTGGGCCACTCCGGCCATCAGCGGCCAACACCGCGTGACGCCGCCGCGACGACAGGGCTCGAGCGCTACGCTCAAGCGGCTCTGGTCGCAGGCTTTGGCTGCGGATCATCCGGATGCCGGTGCACTGCAGCGGTATCTGGCCGGACGAGGCCTTGAAGGCGCCGACTTTGGTCCTGACGCCCTGCGGCTGCATCCGGCTCTGCCCTATTGGCATCGTGACGCGCAGAGGCGTCCCGTACTTCGTGGGCATTTCCCGGCGATGTTGGCGTTGGTTCGGGCACCCTCGGGTGCGCCGATCAGCCTGCATCGCACCTATCTGCAGACCCATGGCCAGGGCAAGGCGCCAGTGGCCGCGCCGCGCAAGCTCCTGCCGGCGATCGCCGGTCGGTCGCTGCGCGGCAGTGCGGTGCGCCTGATGCCCGCAGGCGAGTCCCTGGGGATCGCCGAAGGCCTGGAGACCGCGCTCGCGGCCTCGGCACTGAGCGCCATGCCAGTCTGGGCCTGCCTGTCGGCGACGTTGCTGGCCCGGTTCGTGCCGCCAAAGGGCGTCCGCCATCTGACCCTGTGGGTCGATAAGGATCGCTCTGGGGCCGGTGAGCGGGCTGCAGCGGCGCTGCGCGATCGGCTGACGCCCCAGTTGGCGGTGACGCTGCGCATACCGGCTGATCCGATCCCGGCCGACATGACCAGTCTGGACTGGGCCGATCTCTGGCAGTCGCGCGCAGCCGGCTGCGCGGCCTGACCTGCTTCCCAACGGATCGCCGATCGGCGATCTGATCACACACCCGACCGGGGCCGTGTCGCCCCGCGGGGTGGCGCGTGCGCCGGTCTTCTCTGGAGTCATCACGATCATGACCAAACCACGTTCACATCACACCCTGCCAAACGATCGCTTTGCTGCCCTGGCGCCTACGGATCTGAGTGAGCCCGAGCGCGAGAGCCTGATCGCCTTGGCCTTGCGGGTGCTCGAACCGAGCCGACCCTATGAGACCTTCTGCGATGCCGAGACCGTGCAGCGCTATTGCCGCCTGCGGTTCGCGCAGGAGTCGCGCGAGCTGTTCGCCTGCGCCTTTCTCGACAGTCGGCATCGGCTGCTCGAGCTCTCGGTACTGTTTCAAGGCACCATTGATGGCTGCTCGGTACACCCACGCATCGTCGCCGAGGCCGCGTTGGCCCATCGCAGTGCGGCAGTGATCCTGATCCATAATCATCCCAGCGGCGATCCGGAGCCGAGTCAGGCGGATGTACGCATCACCAAACGCCTGAGCACGCTGCTCGATCTGCTCGAGATCCGCATCCTCGATCACATCGTGGTCGGGCGCGAAGGCACGGTCTCGTTCGCCGCTCGGGGCTTGCTCTGAGATGGCGCAGATCCGCATCCACGCCGATTCGCTCGCACGCCTGCAGGGTTTTCTCGCCGGTGTTGACTGGCTCAATGACAGCGCCGTGACGTTGCTCGCGATCGATGCCGCCGCCTGTCGCGCCCTGATCGAGGACCGCGACGGCGATACGGATGGCAGCGCGCATCTGGGTCCGGATGGACTCACCTGGGTCGAGCACGACGCCTCGTCGCTGTCGCCACCCAGCCCCTGATCGTCGATCGCCCTTCCAGGCCACATCCGGTTTTCCGGGTGTGGCCTGTGTTGTCTGTGGCTCGGTGAGGCCTCGATGCGGGATGGGCACGAGCGCTCATGGCCTGTGCTGCTCATCGTCATTCGCTCACCTCAGTGCCGTTGATCACCCGCAGTCGACGGTGGCTCGGCCAGTTGAAGCTCACCACCGGTGAGGCGCCATCACAGAGCCGGTCGACGATGCGCTCGCCGAGGAACTGGGTCAGCTCACTCAGTCTCAGGTTGCCGAGCACGATGGTCGCCCGCTGCTGGCCATAGCGGGCGTTGAGGACCTGGAACAGGAGCGCCTGGCGTGTGGCATCGCGACCGATCGCCAGTCCCAGCTCGTCGAGCACGAGCAGTTCGGGATCGCTCAGCAAGGCCATGGCCTCACGTTCGGAGCGCAGGGCCTGCGGTCCATAGCTCTCACGCAAGGTGCTCAGGGCCTCGTAAGCGGTCATGAACAGCCCGGTGTGTCCGGCGCGGATGACCTGCGCCAGGATCGCACAGGCCAGATGCGTCTTGCCGGTGCCGGGGCCGCCGAGCAGGAGCAGATTATCACTCATCCCGCCCAAGGCGACGAACCGCTCGGCGTAGGTCTTGCAGACCTCGCGGGCGCGCTGTTGCTGCGGCACGCGGGTCTGGTAGTCAGCGAAGGTCTTGCCTTGGAACCGCGGTGGAATGCCACTGCGCCCGAGAGCGACCTCCAGGCGGCGCTGCGCGGCCTCCTGACGCTCGGCAAGCAGTTTGCGGACCTCGGCACGGCTGTGTTCGGCCAACGCCTCAGCCGACAGCAGCGGCTCGCATCCAGGGGATGTCCTCGAGCGGAGTCGCGTCGCTAGCGTAGTCTTTGTCAGCCAGGCCGGTATGTTGGATGCGCTCATCGGTGCGACTCCTGCTGTGGGTGGATTGATGCGGGTTGAGGTTGAGCCAGGTCAGACGGTTGATGAAGCTGGCATCCCAGCTCTTGCGCCGCTCACCGGCATCGGTCCAGTAGATGACGAACTCGTCGACCTGGGCATCGACCCAGTCCTTGGTCAGGCCTTGTTTCTCCGCCCAGACGTAGACGCGCGCGGAGGGCATCCAGTCCTCCGGGATCGGCTGCGCGGTCTGGCTCGCGCGCGTGCGCGGGGTTTGCTCCAACAACATCGAAGAATCCTTCTCTTGTATTGATTGGTTGTTGTTGATGTTGGTGGGCACGCTGTGCACTAGCGTTGGTGCACTGAGGGCCCCAGTTGGTGCACTGGGTTCATCGGATCGGGGAACGCTGTGCACCGGTGCACAGGGTGCCTCAGGCGTGGATAGAGCATTGCGGGCACCAGGCGTGGGCACGCTGTTCCCTAGGGCACTGGGTGCCTCAGGCAGGACCGGTGCAGACTGTTCACCAGCGGGTGCACTGAAAGCCCTAGCGCTGCTGCTCGGTGTGATCGAGACCGAGCGCGAGGGCTGGGGTTGGTCAGGCATCGTGTTGCCGATCAGCGTCTGTACCGGGAGGTCGCCAAGACTCGGCATCGTGACGGCTACCACGATGCTCGGCGCCGCTGTCGACGGCAGGCTCAGGTCCAACACCTCGTGTGCCGCGGCATTGATCGACTGCGCTGGCAACACCGCCACAGCATCGTCCCAGCGCAGGCGATAGCGGGTGCGGCGACCGGGTCCACCACGCTCGCGATCAATAAAGCGTCCATCGAGTTCGCCGAGCGCCTTGATCACACCGCGGCGGCTGAGCTCGGTCTGCTCGGCCAATTCGGACAGCGAGATCCGGCAAGTGCCCTGATCGGCATCGGCCTGGTCGCTGAGTGCAAACAAGGTGAGACGTTGCGCGGGCGTGAGACCGCGGCAGTCCCAGACCCAGGTACGGGGATCAGCGGGCATGGCGGGGGCTCCTCTGGTCGGGGTCAGCCAACAGGGTGCTGACGTCGGTCTTCAGGTACCGGGCAAGCTTGCTGAGCATGCCAAGCGAGGGGGTTTCGCCGGACTCGATGCGCGAGATCCAGCTTTGGCTGATCTCGGCATGGTGGGCGAGGATGAGTTGGGAATAACCGAGCGCGTGGCGCCGGCGGGCAACATTTCGGGCAAGAACGGTCGGCATCGCTGTCCTCAACTGAAGGCGTTGAAACCGCTCGTCCTGATGGACGAGCACCGGTATCCGTTCGCCGCATCCCTCTGATGCCTTCAAGGCTGAGGGAGGGTCGCGAACGATGGCGTCAGGTTAAGCAGCGGTGCGCGAAGGCGCGATAGCGAAAGGTTGGCGTTTTGGGCGTGATTTGCGACGCCCCCCCAATGACACGCGGAGCGCGGCGGTTGATGGTCTTCGCTGGAAGGTGTCATCCGGCCTGCACGGCAGATCGTTGCAGCTGTCTGTGCGTGTCTCAGGAGCCTCTGGCACCTCGGGAGTCGGTCGGTGACCGAGACAACCAAGCGCGGGAAGCGGCCCAGTGGAAGGACGAACCTCATCTAGCCAGCTTCTGGCGCCTGATCGGGCAGAGCCTCTGGCTGCAGGTCCGTTCGCACGTCGTGCGCCTTGCCCGGGTGCCACCCCCTGTGCGTCAGTGACGCGTTGGCACGCGCAGCTTTGTGGTGGCTGACGCAGGCCAAGGCGTTCGACGCTATCAACACAGGCTACCCCGACCCCAGGAATCCGAGCACCCGACGGACGTAAGTGCGCGTCTCTCGGTACGGGGGAATCTGATTGCCAAACTTCGCAACGGCGCCCTCCCCGGCGTTGTAAGCAGCCAGGACCAGCGACAAGTCGCCGTCGAAGTGCTTGATCAGAAACTTCAGGTAGGCGATCCCTCCGCGAAGATTCTCCGCCGGGCTCCAGCGATCGGTCACGCCAAAACGGCGCGCGGTGGCCGGCATCAGCTGCATCAGGCCGCGGGCACCCGCCGGTGACTCAGCCCGCGGCCGATAGCTCGACTCAGCGCGGATGACCGCATGCACCAGTTCGGCATCGACGCCCTGGCGCGTCGCCTCGGCCTCGACCAGCGCGGCATAACGTGCCCGCCGCGTGGCGATCGTCGTCGGCAACGCACGGCGCTCGCGGATGTGACGGATGCTGGGCGCGGAGGCCCGCCGTGAGGGCTCAGCCTCCGGCACAGCCGCGCTCCGTTGCTGCCAGGCTGGCAGCAGCTCTCTCTGCCTTAATGGCGCCTCGAAACCAAACGCCTCGAGCCCAGGCGCCATGTTGGCGTCCGACGTCAGCGGGGCGAGGGCCATCATGACGAGGAGCAAGCCACGCCCAGCTCGAGCGTGCGCCGACATCATCCTTGCTCCGCGCCCAACGGTTCGTCGAGCAACAGCAGCCGACGTCCCTCACGGCGCAGCCGGCCCGCGCGCATCAGGTCCCCCAGTAGTCGACTGACCGTTGCACGCGCACAGCCGATCCGCTCTGCAATGACCTTGCAGGGCGCCATCACCAAGGTCCCATCCGGGTGCGACATCGCAGACGGCCAGGTCGTTGCCTCCTGCAAGACCTGCAGGATGAGGGATTCGGTGTCAGCAAAGCGGACCTGATGCAACCGTGCGGACAGTGTCGTCATCTGCCGAGTCAAATACCGGGCCAACGCCTGGTGCAACGGGGCTTGCAGTTCCGCTAACACCCCATCAGCGAGTCGTGCATTCAGCTGAGCGATGTCGATCAACAACAGCCGCGTGAAGGCAGCGGCCCGATAGACGGTGTGGGCAGACGTCTCCTCGAGCAGAAAGCCCTGTGCATTGACCCAGTCGCCCGTGCGCAAGAGCGCGATGTCCGACACTTCGCCATCCTGCTCCCAGATCACCCGCAATTGCCCGCGCAGCACAATGCCGATGCAGGCCTGTGCCAGGCGCACATCGAACTGCTCACCGGTATTGACCTCATGCTCAACCCCATAGGCGAGCAGACGCTGCTGTAACACGCTGAGCCGTTCCGTCTGTCCGTTGCTGCTTGGCCTCATGGTTGGAGTCCTCCATGGGCCGGGGTCAATGCAAAGCACCAGGCCTGCTCACCGCTTTGACTGTCGAAGACGCGGCGCAGCAGGCCGCAGCGATGCAAGTCCTCGGTGAGTCCACGCACGGTGCCCTCCGGGAGCCCGGTCTGTTTGACCAGGACCTTGGTCTCGGCGGCCTGCGCGGAGCGATCAAGCAGGGCCAGTAACAACAGCTTCTCGTTCGGGGTGCAGCGCGAATGCCAGATCCAGCGTCGCCACTCGGCATTGTCGTCGGTGTTGAGCAACTGCTGCAGCGCCTGACCCTGCAATTGGAGTGCGTTGGCCAGTCGTTCGGCCAACCTGGGGTCGAGCGATTTTCGACCATTCTCCAACTGAGAGATGGTCGCTGGAGACACACCGACGCGTTGCCCGAGCTCGCGTTGCGTGAGGCCACGCGCTTGGCGTGCACGTTGAACCACATAACGTTGACGGGCCTCGCGGGTCATCGTGAGGGAATGCGACATGGGATAAGACTCCTTGTACGGGTATTCCCTTACACTTTATAGCCGCAAGGCACGATCCGCGACGTTAAAAGATCGTCATTTTTGACGTCTTTTTCGATGTCCCTCCCTCAATGCAGGTGTTAGCGATCGCGGCTCGCGAAAGCGATGCGCTCGCAGCACTTTTCAATGCTGCGAGGTGGGTCGTCATGACGTCAGACTGGACCCTCTCTCTCTCAGCGGAATACAGTTCATGGCTTCGCAAACACCCACCTCCAAGCGCGCCTTTTCCAAACCCGTCCTTGAGCAAACGCTCACCATCCATAGCCAGAATGCCCAATACGTGCTGCAGCGTGGGCATTCGTTCATGCTCGTTGTCAAGGCGCTGTACTCGATCTCGGTGGTGCTACGCATTCTGGCCGAGGAGACGGAGATGGATCAGATTGAAGATCTGGTCTCGAGCCGGATCGCTGCTGTCGCTGAGCGTTTGAACAATGAGCATGCACGGCTGAAAGTCCTCGCCGATGCCGAGGGTGGTGTGCCCCTGCCGCGCTATACCAATCCGCGTGAGGTCACCCTGCAGGTCTCCTCGCCCGCACTGGCGCAATATGTACGCCTGATCCTGCGCTTGGATCAGACCTTGATGCTGCTCGATGGGCTCTGGTTCGCGGGAGTGATCAACAACAAGCTGCGCAAGAACCTGACCCATGACTTGCGCCGCTTGGTCTATGGGCTCGGGCGGGATCTGATTGATCTCGAGCGCCGCGGCCGCGCGTCAGTCGAGCGTGCGGACCAGGAGGATGCATTGAAGCGGGCTGATGCCGAGACCGAAGCGATGATCCTGGCAACGGGCTCGCTGGTCGATAGAGAGGACGACACGCAAGTGACGGCACCGCCCGCTGAAGCCGAGGATGGTGAACAGGATCGGCAGCGAGCGGTCTCCGAGACGTCCATCTCGGAGACCGCGGCATCGCGTTCAGGCTGATGAGGCTAGGCACCGACGGGTTCAGGCTGATCGCTTTGCGATAGCCTGGCCAGAGAACACCCTGCCTCAAACAGCGCTTGCCTGCCTGAGGCAAGGCTGCGTTTCATCCATGCGAGTGGCCACCCACGCGGCTGCCGTCGGATCAATCGCCCTCCGGCATCGAGATGTCGACCTCCAGTGCCGAGGCTTTCAGCGTTAACGCGTCGGGCTGATCAAGCGCGTTGGCGCGTTGGATCGGGCACAGGAACGTCTTGCGCTGAGCGTGGCGGTGCTCCTTCGGCAGCGGTACCGCGATCAGGCGACCGGACACCTCCAGCCTGGCGATGGCCTTGCGCAGCTCGGCACGGGTCATGCCCAGTTCGCCCACAGTCTCGAGCTGCTTGGCGGTCCAGTAGCGACCGGCCGACAACTGCGCGTCGAGCTAATGCTCCAGCTGATCCGCCTGATCAGCGGCCGCCTCCTCCGGCGAGCGCTTCAGCTCCACGAAGCGCTCGAAAGCGTAGCCCGTGCGCTTGATCCAGAACTCCGGCAGATGGGGCGGTGCATCGCTCAGCTTAGCCCTGGTCAGGATCATGAGGCTGCTCTCGGGATCGGGCTTGCAGCCGGGGGGCGGTCGCCGGTGGCTCTCGTCATCGGGATTCCAGGCTTGGAGGACGGTGGTCATGCACGAGCCGTCGGCTAACGCCGATCCCCCTCGGCCACTGTACGGGTCCAGGGTCGTGGCGCGGACATTCGCCTGACCGGTGTGGTGAACGAAACGCACGCAGCAGTCCAGGGTGCGAACAATGCGCCGAGCAGAGGTGATCAAGGCCTGTTCGTTGTCGTTCACGGCCTGCTCACTGGCGCCGAACGACACCAACGGGTCGAAGGTCACCACCGCCGGGCGGTCATCGCGATAGGCGCGGCCCAGGTCATCCGCGAGGCGCGTGAGCACCACATTGCCCTGGATCAACGGCGTCAGCTTCAGGCTGGAGCCACAGAGATCCCAAATGATCACACTGTCGAACACGCGGCGGCGCTGGGCCTCGGACAGCTTGAGCGCAGCGACGATCTCGCGCAGGCGGGCCAGGAGGCGCTCGCGGCGGTCTTCAGCGGTCACGAACAGCGTCCAGCCGGGTTGCTCGATCCGCAGACCCCAAAGCGGCGCGCCCAGCGCGATCATCGCGGCCTCATAGAGCAGCAGGGTGGTCTTGCCGGTACCGCTGGGGCCGACCACCTGCGCCACATCGGCATACAGGTAGCGGTCCACGATGCAGCGCGGTGCCAACCTCCCGCGGGCGATCTCCTCCTCGGATGGGATCAGCGCGCGGCGCGGCGGTGACCGGGTCTCGATCATCGGTTCATCGACGGCCCGGGCGTCCAATTCAACGCGTGTCCATTCGATCAGCTCAGCCGGATGGCGTCCGTCCTCCCGCTCGGCCAGACGGCCGCCAAAGGTGCTCAGACGCCGTCTGGCACCGGCGGCTTGAATGCACTTGGCATCGTGAGTGGCATTGGCCGCGGTGGTGGCATCGGCGAACAGCGAGACGATCAACTCGCGCTTACGGCGGTCGTTGAGCGCGTTCATCAGCGTTTCCGGTTCGGGTGCAATGCCGTCATCGCTCAGCGCCAGGATCGCGGCGAATACCTCGCCGTGGTCGTCGTTGCTAAAGTCGGCTGGGGACACCAAATCCACAATGCGCGAGAGGGCATTGGGCTCGATCATCAAACCACTGAGCAGCGCGCGCTCAGCGCGGCTGATGATTGCACGCTGAAACGCGTCTTGGTGTTGCTCCCACGGCTTGGGGAGGCCTTGCTTAGTTTTGCTCAAGGTCCGCTCCTCAGAGGCAGATGCCATCGACGTTGACAGCAGGGTTGGAGGCGAAGTGGTCCCCGGTCCGGATGCGCCCCTCCAGCCGATCCGTCGGCAGGGCCGCGAGCAAGCCGGGGCGGCACCCGTGCTGACGCCGATGCTCATCAGCCAGATCACGCAGCGTGAGCAGTCCGCGCCCGCGACGCCAGGCCAGGGCCTCATCGTGACGCTGGCGATCCTCGTCAAAGGCGACGAACTCGGAGGTCGACGGCGCACTGGCGATGAGGCGGTGCGCCTGCTCATCGGCCTCGGAGCGAGAACGGCCCGTGTTGGGTAGCACCAGGGGCCTCTCAGGTGCTCCGGAGGTAGCACTCGAAATCTGTCGCACATTCAATGCGGTAGCACGGTTAGCACCAGTAGCACGGGACAATACGGACCTTTGGTCGTCTGTGATCGGTTCCGCTTGTTCATCCGGCGTCACCACCGTGCGAGCTGAGTCTTGGCAGGCCGTCATGGTTTGACCCCCTCGGCGTCTGAACAGCCACGACCAGGCTCTACAGTGGGGCTGCGATCGATCCCTAACCAAGGGGGTGTTGAACGGCGGCTGAGCGTTGCTGACTGGCTTCATCATCGCATCCACCTCCGTCACTGAACGCGTGCAGCGTGCAGTTGGTTGACGAGGGCATGCATCTCTTCGGGTGTCGCGCCGGCCGTGAGGGCGCTGATGACGGCGTCGATCTCATGGCTGGGCCAAGCGACGGCACGTTGGCCGATCTTGACCGGGCGTGGCAGCAGGCCGGCGGCGATATCCGCATAGACACTGGCGCGGGAGCGACCAATGCGGCGTTCGACTTCGGGGCGGCGTAAGAAAGAGAGGGTATGAGGCATCGTTACGGCATCCTAATAGTGGAGATCAGTGCTGGGCGGGGATCGGTCCCGCGCCCAACGTGCTGTCTTCAGTACTCAGGAAGCGCCGCCGGTACTCAATATCGGGCTTGGCCGAAGGGCTGTTCAGGGCTCTCAAGCCGTTTGCGGGCAGCCTGACGCTGAAGACCTTGCTAGCATCCCCTCAATCCGGCTTTGCCCGCGACAGTGAAAGATCATCGATTTCGACACGTTTCGCGACGCGGCGGTGCATGATGGTCTCCGCAGCCAGGAATGGGCTCCGCTCTTGTCAGAGGGAGAACGCTCTGAATCGAGCAACCGCGTTGGCGTTTCTCATCCTCCTCCGCGGCAACGCGAGGAGCCCAGCCAGAAACTGCAGAATCAACCCTGTCTGGTTTCGCCTCTATGCTGGTGAGTGTCTGCGATCGGCCATCAAGGAACAGTGCAGCGCTGGTTGTCATCGGCAGCAATGGAGGCCTAACCAGACATGGAGTCGCCCATCATGGCCGCGCGACAAGCGTTCGAAGCCGGCGGGCGATGCTATGTCGCAATGCGCACCTCGGCATCCAGGGTAAAGCCGCTGTTCTCCCAAGCGAGCATCTCGCGCACATCGTCTGGCTCGATCAACCTGCTGTGGGCCAACCAGCGCACTACTCGCCCAGCAATGGCGGCAAAAGGAACGCTAGCCTTCGGCTACGCGCGTCGGATGGATTCGCTACGCTCATCGGTAAGAGGCTTGGGAAGGTGGAGGAGGATGCAGCGCCAGTGCCCTGATCAAACAGCAGTGTGTACGAGACAGCCGTAGAAGCGCTTTGGAAGGGGGAGAGCTGGGCAAGGCTCGTGGTCAGGTTCAAGCGCACTCGAGGCTGTTCTGTCAGCACTCGGTTATGATCGGACGACACATGCGGTCTTGCTTGGAACGCGGATCGCTCAAACGTTGTGAGGCCAAAAGATGACCCAGATGCAAGCTCAAGACTTTCTGCTCGAACTCAATAGCGATCCTCCGAGCTGGGTTGACGATTCGGAGGGTGATCCAGGACGGACCTGCAGACGCCAACAGGCGCTTCGCTTTCGGGATCGCGCCTTGGCCTTGCGCGTCGGCCGTAGGCTTTCCAAACGCTTTGGCCGAGTGATCAGCGTTGTTCCTGCCCATGATCCTGGCACGACACCACCCCGGAGCCGCCGTTCGTTGTGAGCAACCCAGCACAAAACCCCAATCCGCCGCTGTGCATCTACCACGCCGATTGCCTGGATGGATTCTCGGCCGCCTGGGTCGTCGATACCGCGCATGCAGAGACGGGACTCGAACTGCATCCAGGTGTCTACCAACAGCCGCCTCCCAACGTGCGCGGGCGTGAGGTCATCCTGGTCGATTTCAGCTACAGTCGTGACGTGCTGCTGGCGATGGCAGACGCGGCCGACAGCATCCTGATCCTCGATCACCATCGATCCGCAGAAGCGGATCTGGTCGACCTGCCGGACAACGTGACCACGATCTTCGATATGGAGCGCTGTGGCGCCATGATCGCCTGGTCGCACTACTTCCCTGACCGGCGTCCTCCTCCCTTGATCGAGCACGTCCAGGACCGCGATCTCTGGCGCTTCGAGCTACCCGGTACCCGAGAGATCAACGCCCTGCTGGCCTCCTATCCCTTCTCGCTCATTGAATGGGGGCGGCTCATGCGCGAGGACCCCGAGGCCCTGCGCGAAGAAGGCGAGCCGATCCTGCGCCAACACGAGAAGGATGTGCGCGAACTGGTCGAGACGCTGGCCTATCGCAGTCGGATTGCTGGCTTTGATGTTCCGGTCATCAACGTCCCCGGCAAGTACAGCTCCGATGTCGGCGCGGTCCTCTGTCGCGGTGAGCCCTTTGCCGCCTGCTACTGGGACACGCCCGAGGGACGACGTTTCAGCCTGCGCTCGGAAGCACAGGGCCTGGATGTCTCGGAGATCGCCGCTGGCTTTGGTGGTGGCGGGCATCGCAACGCGGCGGGGTTTCTCCTGAAACAACTTCCACCGCTTCAGCTCGCCTGACTGTGGTGAACACAACCGCTCAGCGCGGAAAGGTCACGTCGACTGAGCTCGACGGCATTACTGCCTCGTGAGGCCTCTTTAGTCTCCCCTCTTTTCTTTTTTCCTATAAAAAACAACAACAATTGTTTCTACGGCCTTTCCGTCTTGCGAAAGGTCGGAAATTTGGGGCCATGTTGTTGTTCTTTTTAAGTATTAACAACAGATTAAGAGGATCTGTAAGCATCTGTTTCTATTGAACTTTTCGGCGCTAAAGGTCGAGGGTTTGGGGTTTTTGGGTCGAAGATTTGGGGAAATGCCTGTAACCCATTGTTTATCAAGGGATTGAAAGGTCGAAGATTTGGGGAGTCTGCTATACCCGCAGGTTGCTTTCTGGCCAAGCCATTGATTCGATTGGTCGCATCCGCCGTTCGCGTCGACTGAAAGGTCGGAGATTTGGGGATAGGGTCGAGGATTTGGGGCCGAAAGGTCGAGGATTTGGGGAAAGGTCGGAGATTTGGGGGTTCGTTCGCTGTTGCGGCTAAGGTCGAAAAAAGACTGACATCCGTCGACCTTTGGAGTAGGCTCGAGTGCAGTGAGCATGGAACGGGAAGGATGATGCGATGCAAGCGTTGGCGTGCAAGCCCCAGGAACAACTCCTCAAGCCGACGGCGACGGTGCATGTGGGCAACCGGCTATCGCTGATCGAGCGCAAGGTCTTCAACGCGCTGCTCTGGCATTTCCAGCATCGCCAGGGCAAGACCGACAACCAGATGCCGATCACCCAGTTGATGGCGTTGATCGGTCTGGGTCGCAGCAAGAACACGGATGTGATCAAAGAGGCCCTTGAGCAGCTCACGACGACGGCGATCGTCTGGAATAGCCTCAAGCAGGATCGCACCACCAACTGGGGTGTCTGTACCTTCCTTGCCGGCGCCGAGCTGCGCAGCGGGCAATTGCGCTATGTACTCAATCCCCTACTGGTCGACAAGATCCAGAATCCGATCCTGTTCGCGAAGATCCAGCTGCTGATCCAGGCGCAGTTCTCCAGCAAGTATGCCCTGGCCCTCTACGAATTCCTGATCGATGATCTGTGTCGGGCCGGCAGTCCGCAGACGCACAGCGTTCAGGTCTCGCTCGACACCCTACGCCATGTGCTGCAGTTCGATGGCCCCTACAAGCATCTGAACGCCGACGTGCTCAAGCCCTGCATTCGGGAGATCAACCAGCACGCCGATATCGCTGTGCAGTACCAGGCCATCAAGCGCGGTCGGGCCGTCGCAGCCATCGGGTTCGGACTCGAGCGCAAGGCCGTACAGCTCATGCTCGGTGGGATGCTGGAGGCTGAGGTGGATTGCGACCCACCCACCCGGGACGCCACCGATCCACTGATCTCCGCCTTGCTCGAACAAGGTGTCGGCATCCGTAAAGCCAGAGCGCTGGTCGATGCCCACGACGCCGATCGTATTCAGGGCAACCTCGAGCATGCGCTGCGGATGTACAGGTCCGGCAAGGTGAAGAACCTGGCCGCCTATCTGGTACGCGCCATCGAGGAGGACTATCGCCCCATGCCAGAGCCTCCCCGTCCGCCAGCCAAACCTTCACCACGGCTGGTCGCCAGACAGGCACAGGAGCAGCTCAGGTCTGACTGGGAGCGCTTTCGTGGCCAGCGCGTGCGTGACTGTTTCGCGGCATTACCCGAAGCGGATCAGGAGGCGCACCGGGCAGCGTTCGTTGAGCGCATGCAGCACGCTCAGCCGTTCCTGATGAAGCAATACCGGCGCGAGGGATTCCAGAGCCGCATGGTCGAGGCACAGTTTTTCTCTGAGCTATGCGAGACGTTGCTTGAGAAGCCGGAGGAGCTGAGTCTGGAGGCGTATCGGGCACGACTTGATGAGTAAGCGTGTCAGTCGCTGATTGATTGCGCGAGGCGGGTGATGATCGCCTCGGCCAGGTGCGGCGCATCGTAGACCTCGGGCTGAATATCCACCGGCAGTCCAAGCCGTCGCAACGCCGCTGCCGTGGTGGTGCCGATGGCAGCGATCCGCGTCCCAGCGGGTATCTCAGTGCTGCCCATGGCCTCAAAGAAATGTTTCGCCGTCGACGGGCTGATGAAGGATAAACAGTCGAGCGCGCCATCCTGCAGCCAGGCTTTGATCTTGGGGGCATGGTCCATCGGCGCCTTGCCGTTCGCGTAGACGGTCAGCTCGGTACACCGCCCTCCGCGTTCTGCAATGACCTCGGGGACGGTGCCGAGCGACTGCGATCCGCGCACGAATAGGAAGGACTGCCCGCTGATGCGCGCCGGATCAATGCCTGCTCAGATGCACCGCATCGGCGAGCTTGGGGAGTGGCTCGGTGCCGAGTCCGTAGCCCTCGAGTGCTGCCGCGGTCGCTGAGCCAACGGCCCAGACGGTGGCACTGCGCAGATCCACCAGTCTGTCAGGTGCATCGCGCTGCACCTGTTCGCAGAAACAGTGCACGGCATTGACGCTGGTGAAGAAGACGCCAGCAAAGCAGCGCACATCAGGCGGGGTCCACTCCTCGAGACAGCGGATCTCGATGGTCGGGAAGCGCACGACCGATAGACCGGCCTGTTCCAGGGCGCTGACCAGCGGCTCGGCTTGGTGCCGTGGGCGAGTGACGAGAACCTTGCTCATCCCAACAACGACGACTCGATCAACTGCGCCACTTCCTCGGTGATGCGCTGATTGTTCTCCTCGGGCAGTCCCAGGCGGTCATAGAGCGCGTTCATCTGATCGAACAGCTGCAGTAGCACGCGACTGATCTCGCTCGGGTCATCGAACTGCCAGCCGACGATCCCCTGACGGCGCCGCTCGACATGGCCGCGGCAGAGCAGGCGCAGCACATGCGGGATGCTGTCGCCGGTCTTCTCGGCGAAGTGCAGCCAATAGGGCCATTCGGCGGTCAGGGCGGCGAAGTAGGCGCGGATCTCAGGGATCTCGGCGGTCTCGCGCGGGTCGCGGTCCCAGCCGCCGAAGTAGAAAGTCAGCTTGCCTTCCCAATGCAAGGCGCTGTGCGCGTCCTCGCTGAGCAGTTCGAGTTTGCCGAGCAGCGGCTGGATGTCGCAGCGCTCGACCGATTCACGGGTGATCTCGACCGCCAACACCTCATCCTTGGCGGCGGAGAGTCGGGCGCGGGGGTAGCGGGGCTGGTACTGGGGTGCGGCGGCGGTCATGGCTAGGCTCCGGTGTCGATCGCAGGCTGAAGGGTAGCGGTTGCGCGGTTGGTCCTGGGTGGCGCGCTCGGGATCGGTTGGCGTTGCAGCCAGTGCCAGATCGCGCGCGTGGCCTGGCAATCGTTGACCGCTCGGTGTGCACTGCCGGGCCACTCGTAGCCGATGTAGGCGGCGGCGACCTGGAGCTTCTGCCAGCGATAGCCGCGATAGCTCCTCGGCTCACCGTAGACCTCGGCGAAGGCACGCATGGCGCAATGGAGGCTGGCTGCCACCGCGAGTTCGGTGCGCAAAAACCCCTGCTCGAACTCGGCGTTGTAGATCACCACCTCGGCATCGGTCAGCAGGTCGATCAGCTGCGGGCGCAGAGTCTCGAGCGTGGGCGCGTCCTCGACATCCTCGGGGCGGATGCCGTGGATGGTCTGGGCGCCGAGCCAGTGCCTGTGATGCTGTGGTCGGACCAGGCTGTCGAGCAGGACTTGGCCGTCGTCATCCAGGAGTCCGATCTCCAGGATCTCGTCGCGGTGCTGATTCAGGCCGGTGGTCTCGAGATCCAAATAGAGGGTGCGCGGCATGGCTGTTCTCCTGTTCCATCATGGATGTGAATGATCGATCGGTGATCAGTGCTCGGTGGGTTGCGGCTGAACGCGAAAGGTCTCGATCAGCTGAGTCAGCTGTTCTTGTTGAGACGCGCGCTCGCGCAGGGTGGCCAGCTCGATGCGTAGCTCGGCAAGCTGTTGCTCGGCCTGCTGGCGGGTCTGGCGCTCTTCGGAAAGTGTGTGTTCGAGCGCACTGATCTTCTTGCCGCCCAGATCCAGTGTCTGTTTCGCCTGGCGAGCGGTCTCGTGATCGCGTGAGGCCTCGGTCTGCAGCCGTGCGACCTGCTCGCGGAGCCGATCGCACTCAGCTGGCAGGCCGTTGGATTGCTTGCGGTAATGGAGCACGGCCTCGCGGGCTTGCTCCAGATCGGCGCGTAGCGGCTCCAGTAAGACCTCGCTGCGGGTTGCGCGCGCCAAGGCCTCGTCACGCTCGAGGCGCAAGCGTTGCAACTCGACGCCCTGCTCCTGCAGACGCGATTGGCGCTCCTCGGCCAAGGCCTTCAGTTCGCGCGTCTCGGCGAGCACGGCCTCACGCTCGGTCTCGACCGCCTGCTGAGCACTGTTGAGTGCTTGGCGCTCTGTGGCCAGCTGCGCCTGTGCCTGTTGCCAGGCGAGCGCCCACAGGTGACGCATGGCGTGATCGATGGCTTGGGGGATCTCGGGGAGAGCGTCGACCTGGGGAGGTGTTTGCGCCTCGCGCCACTCGGCGAGCCAGGGGGTGATCCGGTTTGGCGAGCCGCCGCCGAGGCGCTTGCGGACCGCATGCACGGTGGGATTGGCGCCCTCAGTCGCGATGTCAGCCGCTGCTTGATGGACCTGCTCACGGGTGACACCAGTGCGGGGCATGAGAGGTTCCTGAAGATCGACGGATGTTCATAACATAGCATAACAAAAGCGTTATGTTATGATTCGACGCCCCACCGTCTCCCTCTCCCTGTCTGCGTTCTGGAGCATCCACCGATGTCCTCGTTCTCGTCGTCGCGTGCGCGCCTCGGCGCCTGGATCGAATCGGCGCCGATTCAGCGTCTGATCATTGGCCTCATCGTCCTCAATGCCATCACGCTCGGGCTGGAGACCTCAGCCACCGTTACGGAGGCGATCGGCCCCCTGCTGCGACTCGCCGATCGCCTGGTGTTGGCGGTCTTCGTGCTCGAGATCGCCGTCAAGCTGTTCGCCTTTGGCGGGCGCTTCTTCCGCAATCCCTGGAATGTCTTCGACTTCGTCGTCGTCGGCATCGCCCTGGTGCCGGCCAGTGGGCCGCTGGCGGTGTTGCGTGCGTTGCGCGTGCTGCGGGTGTTGCGCTTGGTGTCGACGGTGCCGCAGCTACGCTTCATCGTCGATGCGCTGCTGAAGGCGGTTCCCGGTATCAGTTCGATTGCCGGATTGATGCTGCTGCTGTTCTACGTCTTCGCGGTGATGGCGACCAACCTCTACGGGGAGCGCTTCCCGGAGTGGTTCGGCAGTATCGGCGCTTCGATGTACACGCTGTTCCAGATCATGACCATGGAGAGTTGGTCGATGGGCATCGTGCGCCCGGTGATGGAGGCCTATCCGCTGGCCTGGCTGTTCTTCATCCCGTTCATCCTCATCGCCACCTTCACCATGTTGAACCTGTTCATCGGCATCATCGTCGACACCATGCAGACCATGCATGAGGCCGAGCATGTGCATGAGCGGGAAGAATTCGAGGTGAGCATGCACGCCGATACCGACCGGGTGCTGGAGGAGCTGTCGGCCTTGCGGCGGGAGTTGGCGGACTTGCGCAGCGCGGTGACGCCCCAGCCCGAACGGGTTGGATGAGTGTCAGCGCGGACGGTTGATCAGGGCCGCTGGCATCCGCCAGCGGTAGTGAATGGCCAGTGAGCGCATGATCACGATCGACACCGCTCCGACGGCATACCCCAGGTCCTGGGGCAGCGCAAAGACGCTTGTGCTTAGGGCTTGCAGCAAGAGTCCGACAATGATCGGCGTGGCATACAACTCAGGAGAGACCAACAGCGTCTCGCGCCCGGTCAGGGTGTCGCGCAACAAGCCGCCGCCGATCCCAGTGATCACCCCCATCACCAGGGCATGGGCGGGCGGCAGACCCAGCGCAGTGCTCTTGATGAAGGCGCCCGAAGCAAACAGCGCCACCCCCATGGCATCCAGATAAGCCAACAAGTTGCCGTGGGCATCCAAGTGCGCACGCCCGAGGAAGGCGAGCACCCCGGTGATCGTGGCACAGGCCATGAAGGCGGGGTCATGGAGCCAGAACACCGGCACATCGAGGATCAGATCGCGCAGCGTGCCGCCGCCAATCGCGGTGACAACCGCGACGACGACCGCACCGAACAGATCGATCCGGGTCCCCATGGCGGCGAGGATGCCTGAGGCTGCGAACGCGGCCGTTGCGAGGAGCCCCAACAGCGACAGGATGTCGATCACGCTCATCAGCGCCGAACGCCAGCGGTGGCCAGCGTACGAAATGCCATCCAGCTACGCTGCAGGCTCATTCGTCGATGCTCCCTTTCGCCTGCAAGCTGGCTCGCGTGAGCCTCGTGCCGGAGGAAAGGAGCCTTGGCTGGTTGTTCATGATGGCAGTGGTCCTCAGCAACGGATCTGCGAATAGCCGTCTGTGCGAGCCCGGCTATCGAATGCCCGTCGACGGGTCGAGCACTCGCCATGAGCGCGTTCAGCGGTGATATTCCCCTCGGCGCTCAGGTTGGTCGATGACCTCTTCGATGTGCACTCGCAGCAGGCCACCGCCGGGCTTCGGCCAATCGATCTCATCGCCCTGGGCCAATCCGAGCAGGGCGCTGCCGACCGGTGCCAAAATGGAAATCGTCTGCTGGCTGCCAGTGCTGTCTTTCGGGTAGACCAACCGCAGGCTGAACTCCTCGTGCGACTCGGCAACCCGGAAGCGCACTGTGGAGTTCATCGAGACGACCGTTGGCGGCATCTGCTCGGGCTCCACGATGTCGGCACGCGCAAGCTCTGCCTCCAGTGCTGCCTTGCCAGGAAAGGTCTGATCAGACAGCGAAGCCAGCAGGGCCTCAAGCCGCTCTGCGTCAAGAGATGAAATGACAAGCTCTGGTCGTGATGACATGCTCAGGGTCTCGTCAGTGGTGCCGTTGCCGCGCAGACCCGCTGCCGTGATCGTCAGCACAGAGGCTGGACAAGATCGCGGAAGAAGTGAACTCGGTTGCGGAAGCGCTGTTGGTGGGGAACGACGAATTAGCGCAGATTGCGGCCTTCGTCGCCCCATCAAGTGGCCGGTGATGGCCCTGTGACGTTAGCAGTGGGCGACCCTTTAATCAATCACTCCAGCCAGCAGCCTGCTTGCAGCGGGCCGCGGTCGGTTTGCAATTTGCGCGTGCGATATGCGGCAGTGACCTGATGCGCCTGCTCAGGGATCACACCAGATCGGAACACGGCTCACTTGGCCGGGCGATGGTCATCGCATGATGTGCGGCGCCGATCACCTCGCCGAGAACCAGCAGGCGCTGGCGACAGCGGACAGCTGTGGTGGCCTTGCAGTGAGCAATCGCTTCAACCGCCCGCTGGCGCTGTCTCGCCTCACCGGCCTACCGCTGAGCCTAGATGCCCGATGCTCAGGCTGAAGGAATGAGTGTCCGTTCAGTCCGTCGCCGGCTTGGGCTTCTTCTCGAACACCTGCAGATTCGGCTCCTGCAGGATGATCGCCGGTCCCTGATCGGTCGGCACCTGAGCGCCGAGCGTGCCGCTCAGGGCTGCCACCCACTGCGGCCAGTCACTGTTGGCCTTGGTCAGCTTCTTCCAGGCCTTCGGGCGCAGCGTGGCGACCACCAGCGCGTTGTCGGTCTGGATGCCGATCTTCATGCCGTTCTTGATCTGTACCGCCTTTGGCAGTTGGTTGAACTTCAGGGTGAGCTCGAGGCGACCGGGCACGATGGCGTCCTCCGTCAGTGGGGCATCTTTGGGGAGTTTGGGAGCGGGGGGTGTTGGGGGCTTCACCGTCCACGGCTTCTGGGGTGGTATCTCTCCCCGCAGCACGGCCGCCGCATACGCGGCTTGGTGGGCGCTAACCTGACCGCAAGGAGTGCCGTCGATCGCTAAACGGGGTGCGCCTTCGACGGTGGCTTCGAGATAGGCCGGCAGATTGCAGTAGGCGGCGAGCGCTCTGTTGATCAAGTTGCGCAGGAGCTGTTTCGCAACGATTCGTTGATGCTTGTTGGTCCCCTCAACGATGATCAGCTCGGCCACGAGCGGCTTGATCATATCCTTGTTAATCTTGATCTTTACTGGGCGCGGATGGGCTAAGTCGAAGCACGCTGGAAAGTGTTTAAGCAGGTCCAGAGGCTCGAGCCCTTCAGGCAGTGCTCGAGGCGTTGTTGGGGTCGCCTGCTCAGGCTCGGATGTGGTTGATTCAGGGTCGGTCATGGCGAAAACAGAACATCGATGCTGCGGACCTCAGTCTGAGGCGATGTCGCTCCAGGGCGCTCGTTGGCTTGGATTAGGTTAGGTTGATCTGAGCTAGATTAACTTGACTTGATTAGCGCGTCTAAGCACCCTTGTGCTGACTGGGTTGGCTCTGTCGGGTCATCCCATTTTGGAGTCCAGAATCATGTGGCAGTGGGTCTTGAGTCTTGTGTTTCTGACACTGACTTGGTCGTCAACGATCACCGCCTGTCCGTCGAACGAAACTCGGTTGTTCTACTGCAAGACCACAAACCACAAGGAGGTCGAGGTGTGTGATGCGGGAAAGCAGATCCGTTACTGCTTTGGTCGACCAGGCCAGATGCCAGAACTGACGCTCACCGTCCCACGTGCGAGCGCATTGACCGGTCAATGGAACGGCATCGGGCGCTACATCCACTACAGCCTGACGATTCCGAACGGCGCAGTCCGCTACAGCGTGTTTTTTTCGGCAGATCGTCTGACGGAGCATCATAAATTAGACGCTGGAGTCGACGTCGAAAAGGATGGCCAGCACCTCGCCACTGTCTCTTGCCAGACAACGACGCTAGAGCAGCGGTTGGAAGGCATCGACCTCTCTCAGTAGAGGATCTCGTTGACGTAGCGGTTGGATGGTGCCATGCGCCACGACGCATCGATCAGACTCAATGACCGAGAAGCAACCCCAGCGAACACTGACGCTTGAAGCCATCACCGCTTCAGCTGCTCAGTACGAATCGCGCTCAGCGTGGAAACGCGCCGACCAAAGTGCTTACGAGGCTGCGCGTAAACGTGATCTGCTCGATACCGTCTGCGCGCACATGGACCCCGTGCCGTCCAGCCAGGCGCTTTCCCTTGCGGAGATCCGAGCTTCGGCCGCCTTGTACCCAACACGCCAAGCTTGGCAACGAGGCAACCCCTCCGCCTATAACGCGGCTAAACAACATCAACTTTTCGATGTGGTCTGCGGGCACATGCCCGCATCACCGCGCAAACTGCCGCTCGAGGCCCTGATGGCATCGGCCGCGCGTTACCAGAGCCGGGGCGACTGGAAGAACGCTGATCCGAGCGCCTATCTCAGTGCATACCGGCGCGGTTTACTCGATGTCGTCTGCGCTCACATGACCAGCAAGCTCCGACCAAGCGGCTACTGGACACTTGAGCGTTGTAAGGAGTCCGCTGCGGCCTATACCCGTCGGGGAGACTGGCAGAAAGCAGCCTCGAACGCTTACGCGCATGCACAAAAAAATGGTTGGTTAGACCTTTGCTGCGCGCACATGTCGAAGCAGCAGCGTGACAGGAAATGGACTCATAAGGCGATCGAAGCCTCAGCGCAGCGGTTCAACTCCAAGACATCCTGGCATCGGGAAGAGCACGGTGCGTATTCGGCCGCTAAACAACTTGGTATCTTTGAGCAGGTAACGGCGCATATGGCCTGATCGGTCTATCGATCCAGTAGACATGCGGTGTTCAACGACGTGGTGAGACCTTGATCAGCCGGTGGACTAGAACGCTCGCTCCTGAGCTTGTTTCACATAGGCATCGGAGACCACTCGGCGGACACCCGAATCGCGCAGGGCCTGTTGTGCGTTCGCGCTGCTGAAGTAAGGACCCAGCATGACGACATAGAGATCAGGCGTCAGCCCAGGATAGAACGCCGTCTCCGCGACGATGAGGTTCGTCGTCGACAACTGTCGAGTGACTTGATCCGCCAGGGACTGGGCTTGCTGGAGGCCGGCTGGGGTCTGCGGCAGACTCCCCAGGATCACGAACCATCGGTTCTCCCCGGCCCAAGCCGTCGATGGCGTCTGGAGCCAGATCAAGCAGGTGAGCGCCAAGACAAGCAAGGAACGACGCCCCGTGAGGGTTGCGCCGACAGGCATCGATCGGGTCGAGAAAGGCATCGTTAACACCTCGCCAGATGGGACCTCATGAAGGTCGTCGCGGATGGTCATGGATGGCCGGCCGGTCTGCCGCACCAGGCTTAGCGCTGGATCTGCGCATCGACGATCAGCGGCACACTCTCGACGTCACGGCATTCGGGGTCACCCTGACAAGATGCCGCCGCAACTCGGGCTTGTTGATAGGAGAAGCTGACCCAGTGACCAACAAGCGGACGGTCACACACAGCGAAATCGGCCATTGCCTCATGCTGCATCTGCTGCGCGTCGACGAAGGTCATGTAGCAGGCACGATCGCCCATCTCCATCGCTTCAACCCGGTAAACAGGTTGGCTTCCAGCCTGGCTGACGGGTTGGATACGGTAAGCAATGGTTTCGTCTTGCAGGTTGCCCCACCCAGTCCAGAGTTCGGTGAGGGTGGCATGCTCGTTGGTTAGCGCGTCGATCCGGTAGATCCAAGTCCGCGGCGGACCGCTTGGAGCGTCTTCTGCGCCGCGTTCTTCCACCATGAGCAGCAGATCGTCAGATAGCGCCCGCACCCGCGCCGACAAGGTTGCCGCTCCGCTGCGCGAACACTCCAATTCATCATAGAGATCAACTTGATGCTCGCCAACAAACGCGAGCCCGGCACAGCTCGCCTCGTCCATCACCAAGCGCCTGTCAGACAATGGATGGCCTTGTAAGCCTGCGCTGCACAGCAACAAAGCGATGAGGACGTATGGTTTCAAAGGCGGCTCCTGTCGTCTTGCCAAGGGTTGGACATGTGTTCTGCGGTCTTTGCCCATGAGAGCGAAGGAGAGACATAAGCGATGCCACGAGATCAAGCACAGAGCGGCATCAGGACTTGGTATGCATCATCCGCTCATGCTGTCCGTTTGGCATCACTGATATCGTGACGCCTCATGCTCGCAAAGCTTACATCCCTCCTGCTGCTGACCTTGCTCGGCGTGCTGCTGTTTGGCCTCATGATCTGGTGGCTGCAGCCAAAGATGATCTTCTTTCCCGACGAACGCTTGCAGGCGACACCGATCGATTGGGGCCTCGACTATGAAGAGGTTGAGCTGACCACCGAGGATGGGATCAGCCTACATGGATGGAGAGTCAAACCGCCCAGAGCCCATGCCACCGCACCACGCACGCTGCTGTTCTTCCATGGCAATGCCGGCAATCTCTCGCATCGTGGCGACTCGCTCCGGATCTTCACCGACCTGGGGCTGGAGGTGCTGATCATCGACTATCGCGGCTATGGTCGCAGCCAGGGCTCGCCGTCGGAACAAGGACTGTATCGGGATGCCACGGCGGCCTGGCAGTGGTTGACGCAGGTTCAGGGTACCCCGCCCGAGGAGATCGTTCTCTTCGGGCGTTCACTTGGAGGCGCGGTGGCGGCCTGGTTGGCCGCACGCACGACGCCCGCAGCGGTGATCATCGAATCCAGCTTTGACCGGATGCAGAGCCTGGCGGAGGTGCATTATCCCCTGCTCTCGCGCCTGATCCCGCTTCGGGTCGCCTTCCCGGCCGTTGATGAGATCGCCACCGTGCAGAGT
>NZ_NRRY01000047.1 GCF_016583905.1 Lamprobacter modestohalophilus
GGTACATCGCCGCGCTGGAGGACGCCAGTGTTCGACGACAGATCGAACCCTTTGCAAGGCTCCTGGCTGGCCTGGTTGAGATGAGACAACAGGCACCAAGGGCAACGAACTCCTGACCCAGACTGGCGGATCAGCTTTGGCGCTGCGCTCTGACGATGCGTCCCCTGGTGCGACAGGCGCTGTCGCGACCATCTGTCATAGACAGGGTGTGCTGAACCGCGTCGCGCGCGATGGCGTCATTCTTTTCGATGAAAGAGAAGAAGTCTTGAGGATGGTCAGAAGCGGTTAGCCACTTCGGGTCTGTCTCTTGTATCCGGCCTGCTTCGGGCCGATGCCTGACGATCTCCGGTCGGGATGCGACAACCATCGTCGCAAACAAGGATTAGACTGAGCCACATGAATGGGTCTATCGGGATCGACGCGGCATCAAATGGATGGAGGATTGAACATGCAACGACGACGGTTACTCCAGGGCTTCAGTGCCACGCTGCTGAGTCCGCTGCCAGGACTTGCGGCCGTCAACAGCAAGGGCCGGTTGCCACCCTGGTCATCGGGGGCCGAGCCAGACAAGCCAGCCTCGCACTGCGCACTGGGCGATGTGAAGGCCAACGACTGGCTAATGACCTTACGCTCCTGTTGCATCGGTTTGGGTTCAGCGGCAGCGGCGCTGATGCAAGCGATACAGGCGCGCACGGACATGACGCAGGTCGAACTCATGGTCCATCACGCGCCAAACCCCCAGATGCTCACCGACTGGCTACGCAACCAGCCGGCACCGGCGGATTATCTGGTGCTGCTGGTCGATCCCAGCGATCCCCTGGCGGTTGTCGATCTGGCCGCACAGGAGAGGAATTGGCGACCACCACAGTGCGCTTATTGCATCGCGCTGTTGCTCAATGATTCGCTGACAACCTCAGCAGCACCGCGGGAGACCCACTGGCGCGCCGCGCTCCAGGAACACTTCGATGCCGTCATCGACTTGGCGCCGCGCTCAAGCGCCTACCAGCGTCTGGCGGCACAGATACTCATCGATGGCACGCTCTTGTTCTCCACCGCATCTGTCGGCTACGACCCTGGCGATGTGCGGACAGTACTGCGTCTTGACCGCTCGCATCAGACTGCAGCGACGACCTGGAGCCGACTGGATCAGCGTGATGCGGCCCTGCAGCGGTTGGGCAGCCGGTATCGTTCCTCGCCGTCCAAGGGGCTGCTGGGCTTTGTGCATGCCGGCCCTGGATTCACCATCCACGATTACGACGCACTCGGCGAACAGCTTCCCGCGCGCCTAGCCTTGCCTGAGCTAGAGATGATGGTGCTTTCGGTGTTTGTGCACGATGACTGGCCCGCGCAGCGCTGTGTACTGGGCGTGACGCTGTGAGCGTGCCGCTAAACGCACTGCCCGCCAACGTTGTCAGCACCCAAGAGGTTGACGCATGCCTGCCGTCTGTCTGATTGCATCCCCGGAGACCTGGATCGAAGGCGAAGCGCTGCGTCAGTTGGAGCAGACCGCCGCGCTTCCCGGCATGCGTGCAGCGGTTGGCCTGCCCGACCTGCATCCCGGCAAAGGCTATCCGATTGGCGCCGCCTTCCTGGCCGAACTGGTCTACCCGGCCCTGGTCGGTAACGATATCGGTTGCGGCATGGCGCTCTGGCAAACCGATCAGCCCACGCACAAGTTCAAACCAGAGCGCGCCGCCGCACGCCTGACCGGCCTGGAAGGCCCTTGGGACGGTGACCTCGAGCACTGGCGACGCGCGCAGGGACTCGCGTCGACGGCCTTCGACAGCGCGCTCGGCACCATCGGCGGTGGCAATCATTTCGCCGAAGTGCAAGCAGTCGAGGAGATTCTCGACAGTGACACCTTCGCGGCGCTGGAGTTGGATAAAGACCGACTGCTCCTGCTGATCCACAGCGGTTCGCGCGGATTGGGCGAGTCGGTCCTGCGGGCGGTGATCGACACTCAGGGGCATCGCGGGTTGGAGCCGGATTCCGCCCCGGCCCGCGCGTATCTCAAGCAGCACGATCAAGCCCTGCACTGGGCCGACGCCAACCGCCGACTGATCGCCACGCGCCTCCTCGACGCCCTGAGCCTGGAGGCCGAGCGGCGGCTCGATGTCTGGCACAACCTGGTGCAGCCGGTCGACTGGGCGGGCGAACGGCTCTGGCTGCATCGCAAGGGAGCGGCGCCGGCGGATCGCGGACCGATCGTGATCCCTGGCTCCCGCGGCACGCTGTCCTATCTGGTCCAGCCCGGCACCAACAACGACGTCAGCCTGCGTTCACTCGCCCATGGCGCCGGGCGCAAATGGAAGCGCGGTGAAGCGCGCGGACGACTGAGCGCCCGCCAGCGTCCGGAGGATCTAAAGAAGACCGCGCTTGGCGGCCAGGTGATCTGCGAGGACAAAGAGCTGCTCTACGACGAAGCGCCCGAGGCCTACAAGGGCGTCGACCGCGTAGTGGCCGATCTGGTCGACGCTGGACTCTGCCGCATCATCGCCACCCTGCGCCCGGTGCTGACCTATAAGGTCCGCCTCCCGGCCCACAAACAGCCAGGCGTCCGCAAGCCCAAGCGGGGTCGTCGATGAGTGACGCGACCCTCTGGCTGCAGCTCTCCGCCGGGCGCTGTCCGGCTGAATGCGAGTGGGTGGTCGGGCGTCTGGCACCGATCCTGATCCGCGATCTGATGGCACAGAAACTGGCCGTCAACGAGATTGCTCGAACGCCGGGCGCGCATGGCGGCGATGCGCGCTCCATCCTGCTGAGGGTCAGCGGTGCGGATGCCGAGCGTCATGTCGCCTCCTGGCTGGGCACCATTCAATGGACCGGTGCCAGTCCCTATCGACCGCGTCATCCTCGCAAGAACTGGTTCGTCAGCATCGCCGCCTTTGCGGAACCGGCCGCCGACCGCTGGGATGACAGCGCCGTGCGCATCGAGACCCTGCGGGCGAGCGGCCCTGGTGGGCAGCATGTCAATAAGACTGAAAGCGCCGTGCGCGTCACCCATCTGCCGACGGGTCTCAGCGCGATGGCGCAGGAAGAACGCTCGCAACATCTCAATCGCCGGCTCGCCCTCGCGCGGCTGGCAGAGCAATTCGATGCCCGCGCTGCGACCCAGACCCGTGCCGCTGACACGGCTCGCTGGCGGCAGCATACCCGTCTGATTCGTGGCAATCCGGTGCGGGTCTATCGGGGAGCGGACTGGCGGCGCGAGCGGTGAAAGGGCAATCCCTCTACTCTCTAGCGACATCTTCTGTCGCACAGCGTTGCTAAGCTCGTCCAGACTCATCATCCAGGCCTGGAGATCACCGATGACACCCAAACAGCGTGAAGCCCTAGCGGACTTCCAATATCGGATCGGCGACGCGGCTGACGCGCTGGAACGGCTGCGTCGAAAAGCGGACCATATGAAGTCACTCTTCCCCGCCCAGCAGACGGCGGACGACGACTTCAGCCCGGAGGACATCGACCGCCTCGTGCGACTGAATGACCGTCTGGGATACCTGCAAGCGTACCTCCACCGGGTCGATCAAGCGGTCTGCGCCCAAATGTGCGCTCGGATCGCCGATCCGGGTGACCCCCTTGACGACTTTGAAATCGATGTCACGCTCTCGTTCATGCTGCGCGAGGACGATCCTGAGATCGATGAGGACAGCGACAATTTTCTGACCGTGCGCCATACGTCCATGAAAGGCAATGACACGGACGCTCCGAGGCTGGACAAGGATTTTCGCGAGACCATTCGCCGCTTTCCGGGACCGTTGGATACGATCCCGCATTGTTGGCTGTTCCACGATCTTTACGATCATAGCTATGGTCTGAGCCAACCGGCCTTGAGCCTCAGCGACTGTCTCCGCATCGGGCGGATTTGGGTGGACATCGGCGTGCGCCATCAGTCGACGCTCGACATTGACAGCGGAGAATGGCAACAACCGGAAGCGTTATCCTGAATAGATGCGCAACATGACTCCAGCCAGACGGGGCATTCGCCCCGCCCGGAATGATTTGAACCGTACCGTTCTGCCATCAAAATGTGTGGGACGGGGTGAATGCTCGTCCATTTGGCGTAAATCTCCGCCTACGGAATCATTTGTCAACAAAACCGCCGTAAAGCAAATGCCGCTAATTCTGCACAGCGCAGCTCGATGTACTCCTTGAAGACGGGATTGGGGCCTGCGCCCAGACCTTGTAAACCCTGTCCAAGCTGCTCGATTTGCTTGAGTTCAGAGGCATTCGGCGCATGAGCACACAGCCCGCCAACATAGTGGTTCGCTTTGATGTCAGGGTGGTCGTTGCCTACCGATTCGTTGCAGCGTTTCCAAAGTAGAGCCTTATTGCCGATTCTCTGCAATAGGTTGAGTTGAAAGTCCGTCTCGTCTTTGAAACCCCATTGATTGAAGGTTTGCCCGGATTTAGCAATGGTGTCCTTCCAGGCTTCGGGCAATACATGCTCCAGCTCTAAAGGTGGTCGCCCAGGATGGCGTGGAATTGGTTGCCCTTTGACCTGCTCAATGAGCGAGCGCTCCCATTCCCACAGCAGGTGGCGTTCTGAACTGGATGCATTACGATAGCATAGATTATCGATATAATACTGGTCATAGGGCGCACCATAATTACAAAACGCATACCATCTAGTGATTTCGGTCGTGACGTTTGACGTTTTTAAAAAAGTCATAGCACAGGAATTGGTAAACCCGACCCGTGGATTTGAGTTTGCTTTCCATGCCAGCAATGCAATGCGCTCCACTGCTTCGAGGATGGATTTATTCGCAGTTACTAGGTATCCACTGTTTTTGGGATTGCCGCATCTGATGGGTAAATGAGCGTCAATACGTTGACGATAGTTTTCCAGTGGCAAGTTGCCGGCTTTTTCATTTAGCAGATCGCAGATCGGTTGGATTAATTTCGGATTAACAGCGACCGGGAAAGGATGTCGGTCATGCCATTCGAGACCAGCGAATTGCTGGCGGAATCTCAGCAAAAGCGCCAGAAGATGCGGTGGTAGTCCAAGTCGAATCAAGACTGCAAAGTAGTCTTCATGTAGTGTCGATGTTACCGGATAGTGAATCGACGGCGCTAGCGCCGATGGCAAAGCTGGGTCCAGATAGGCCGTACATAGATGATCCAGTTGATCCCGCAACTCTTCGGCTGCCTGAATCCAATCAGAAATGCTTAGAGGGGATGGTTGCTCCAAGAACCAACTATAGACTTTACCGGCACCGTACCACAGTTCATGCTGGGGATTTTGCATGTCCAGCCAGTGATATAGAAGTTGACATAGCATATCCTCAGCTTCTTCCAGTGTTTTTGCCAGCTTGGCGTGGACACACCGATCAGCGGTCCGGTACAGATCCCCAAAGACACTATGAATCTTGACGATGAGAGGCAGAGCTTGTCTGGCCATGATCGCCCGTTCCAGCCAAAAAGCTTTAATGCGCTCCAGATGACTTAGGGGCTTGCCCCGATCATTGAGTGTAATGAAAGAAGTCAGGGCATAATCTGTGCCGAGTTCCGTCAAACCCATTCTGACCATGGGGTGTGTGACGAGCGTTGGGATGGATGATACGGTATGAGGAGGGAGGAAGAATTCATTTAGCAGCAAGGCCACTGCCTTCTTTAGACGTTCCTGCGCGGGGCTATTAGGTGTGGTGATCAATCCGTTGATATGGCCTTCAATAACAGTTGCTGTCACAGTGCCAGGTCTTTGCCCGTGAAGCCAGTCGATCATCGCAGCAAAAAAGACATGATCTGTCGCAGTGCCAAGAATAATTCTGGGTAAGTAGGCTCCATTGGGTAGCATGAGTTGGAAAAGATTTGGATAGGGCGCCGGCAATACCGGCGAGGGCGCCAATAGCTCCTGCAAGATCGACAACAGATAGAGAGTCACCAGTCGCTGCTGGCCATCGACGACAGCATAGAGTTGACGGATGTTACCAATTCGGTAATGCTCAAGAGCCGTGTCCAATGCCGGATGCTCGGTATCGAGCAGAGGAAATTGGGCACTATGTCCATCTGCACTATGTCCTTTTTTGACCTCGACGACATGCGCTTGGGCGAAATAGTGCTGGGGAACGCTCATCACTTCCGCATGAGCGAGATCCTGACGTAAATCCCGGATCTGTTTTTCCTCCCAAGCATAAGGGCGCTGAAAGGTTGGGATAACAAAGACCGTCTGCGCGTCGGCGAGAATGTCTCTGACACTTGGCAGATCATGAAAAAAAGTTGTTTTCAGCATTAAATTGACGCCCTATCTTGAATATCCGAGAAGTTTACTCTGTGATTCTGCATGCTTGCTCTCAAACAGCTGGGTGTTGGGTGCGGACAACGAATTCTTGGCTGTGCCAGTGTACGACATCTAAAACCGCGATACCGGACTGGTCTTCAATTTAAACGTAAACGCAGCGGGTGATAGGTAAACCATCGCCATCAATTTCAATGACTGGGAGGCGGAGACCACAGACTCCACACGATAGAACACCCGCACCAGGTTCGTCTTCCGCACGCGCGTTTGAGGCATCATCATCTCCGATGAGGTCTTAACTCCGCCCCATTCTCCGGTTGTTTACGACAGAGACTGTCGCATTAATCCTGCACACTTCATCCGGCACACTGCACACCCTGCGTGAAGGAGGTCACCGATGACAGTCCGATCTGTTTGGCACCCTTGGTTGGGCCTGTTGATGCTGCTCCCGCTGGCCGGTGTCGTGGACACGCGACTGCACCCGCAACCGCTGGCGAAGGTCGGTCCCTATCCAAGCGGCTATACCACCAGCGGCGCTGACTGCCTGCGGATTCGCCCATGACCGACGCAATCCAGGTGGCCGTGACCCAGCACCGGGGACGGGTAGCGCGGAGCCAGCAGGATGCCATGCTGGTGGGACAGGACATCGTTCAATCCCCGGATTGGCCGATCACCGACAGCATCCTGAGTCGATCCGGCGGTCTGTGCGCGGTCGCCGATGGGGTGGCGATCAGTCCCGTTCCGCATCGGGCCAGCCGCGCGGTGCTGGAGGCACTGCGGCGTGCCGATCAGGCACCGCCCGAGTGGTGGCAAGACGGCTGGATCGGTCCCCGGCTGATCCGCAGCCAGGTGCATCCCGCGTTGTGCCGCCAGCTGGCAGGGCATCGGCGGACCCACGGTGCCGCCTGCACCCTGGCCCTGCTGCAATGGCGTGATGAACGCTTCAGTGTGATCAATGTGGGCGATTCGCGGGTCTATCGCATCCGTCGCGATGGGGTCTGGCAGCGGCTGTCCAAGGATCACACCTATCGTCAATCCATGATCGAGCGCGGCGAGATTGGCCCGGATCAGTCGGTCGGGCAGCTTTATGACGATCTGGAGCACATGCTGATCGCCGACGAGGCGGAAGACGGCTTCGCCGTCCATTGGCAGCAGGGCGACTGCATGCCGGGAGACACCTGGATGCTGTGTACCGACGGCGTTCATGACACCCTCGGCGAGGCCCAATTGATGGGGCTCTATCACGCGAAGCTGTCCGTGACGGAGCAGGTCAGCCGTTACCGGGAGGCCGTGCTCTCTGCTGGTGCGCCGGATAATCTCTCATTGATGATGTTGCGAGGTCGCGCTCAGTCGCTGAACAGCGTCAGGCTCAGCAACCGCTCACCGTCGGCATAGCGGTCATCCAAGGAAGGCGCATGCAGGAACGTGATCGGATCACCTGTCCACTGATGCAACGCTTCGACGATCGCGTCGAACTCTCGGAGGCTGTAATCCAGGCCGCTGGTGACCCAAACCATCGCACCGGTCGGTCTGATTGACGGCAGGTTGGCGAAGGCGCGCGCAAGGGCTACCGTGACGTCATCGGGCGCTCGCAGATGCACCGCCGTGGTCCAAGCGCGGGAGCCGGAAGCAATTAGGGTGCAGATATCGGCCAGATCGACACCGATCAGCGCGATCTGCTGGAACAGCAGACAGGGTAGCAAGGCGCGGACAAGGGTGGTCGTCTCCAGGCCGCCGTCGCCGGCGCGGATATCGATCACCGTCAGTGCCAGCTCGCTCCGCCAAGAGGGATCGAAGCCCGCGTCTTCGGCCTCGAGCACCAATGCCGCCTTCAGATCGATGTCTGCCTCCTGAAGGTATCGCGCCCAGACGTGCGCATCCTCAAGCGCGGCCGGATCATCGGGATCGATCAGTAGCACCACGGCGGCGGTCTTTTGGAGACGTTGGGCCAGCCAGTTCGGCGCCTGCTGGTGTCGCTGGTTACCGGTGCGGTAGAGGCCGGCGTCGAGCGGGAGGTTGCCGGCGGTGTGGATGGCATCGAGTACATACTCGGCGCGCGCTCCCAATCCAATCAGCAGCGGATAGCAATGGTAGTCACCCAGTTCCCACGCAAGACCGAACTCGACAGCGTCGTCGCTACGCTCGGCCGCTGAGGCTGCCATGGACGCCTGCAGGGTGTGCTGCTCGGCTCCGACCTCGGCCAAGACCTCGGGTAATCGCTCAACAACAGGCGTGAGCGTTTGCACGGAGGCATTCGAGTTGCTGACCTTTGCGAGGGCCAGCTGCTCGCCAAGCCCGAGTACGCCGGCGGCGCCGATGGATTGGATAAAGGTGCGTCGTTTCATCGTTTAGGTGATTCCTCGCCCGTGCATGTTGGGGCAACACGAGTTGGCTCTTGCGCCCGGGAGTCGCCCCGGCATTTGGCTCAACGCAGGTTGTAGAGGTACAGCAGCGCCGCCCATCCGCTCGGCATCAAGCAGGGCGGGTACTCCAATTCGCGGCCATACTTGACGGCCATCTCCAGAAAATAGTGAGCGTGAAAATACGCCTCCAGCATGTGACGCGTCGCTTTGGCCCGACGTTCGGGCTGTCTTCGTTCAGGCTCGAGCCCTGTGCCTTGTTGGAGGATTTCAACGAACTCTGGATTCAATGGGCGATCCGGCATCTGCTGCTGCAAGAGCGGGGCTATTTCCTCGGTGAGGCTCTGTATCATGTAGACCTTGCGGCTCCCATGATAAAAACGGTAGATGCAGTCCTCCGCCTCAGGAGGCCCCTCGTCACACTTGGCGAGCATTTTCGACAGTGCGGCCTGATTGCGCTTGAGTGCGTTGAGCAGCGCCTGGGCCTCCGGTCGTTCATCATGCCGTGCAACGAGCTGCTCCAGATCTGCCATACCGGATGTTGATTCGGACATGAGGTGGTCTCCTATCAGTGAGGTCAGCATCGCCCAAGGTTTCACCCGCGGGTGAGTTGCCGCGGATGGCCGGTCGCGTTGCAGCGTTGATGGGCGGTTGGCCGCCCGCGTCAGCTGACTGAACCTTCTGCAGCCACTATTAATAGCATTCTAGTGCGACATCTTGTGTCGTTTGATGCACGCTCGGGTTGAGCTTTAGCGCCCATCATCGTCCGCTACCGACAGCATCAGGCGGTAATGCGGATCGGTCGCGAAGCAGATCTGTTGCTCCTGTAATCCAAAGGACGTGCGCAGCGCCTCAGCGACGATTGGGTCCGGGCGCAGTCCCGCAGCTGAGCGTACGAACAGGGATTCATCCATGTAGACGACGAAGGTCTGCTTCAGCAGGTCGAAGATGACCCGACCGCGCGGCACCTCGTCGTACTCCAGGATGCTCAACAGGGGCCATCTCTTGCGATGTTGAGCGACCAGCCGCGGCCACACCGAGACATGCCCCAGCGGGCTATCGAGCCGCTGACCGCGGCGCTCGGCTTGCGTCAATGGGACCGTGCAAGCCAACAGTTGATCTTTATAGAACCAGAAGATGCCGAGTGTTCCAGCCGCTGGTGTATTCAATTCAGTCGCTCGCTCGAACATTCGCGTGGTCTACCTCGTCGCCTTTAGACCCAAGAAGCTTGCCCGACGCGAGCCAAGAAGACCCAGGGTTGATGAGCCCGTCGCGGCTCATGTTGCAGATGGCATGAGCTAGGCCGCCTCGACCTGTCCCGCACCCTTCAACCGACACTCCACCACCAATCGTCGGAGGAACTGCTCTGGGCCGAGATCTTCAGCCAGCAACGCCCGCTGGCGGCAGACCGTCGCCACATCGCCGGCCGTCAGCGACTCCAACGCATCCAGATGCCGCGCGATTAGGGCCGGCACCTCGGTCTCAGTATCCCCGAACACCTCGCGCGCGAACAACGCCCGCCGCTGCTGGCGATTGAGCGGCCGAAACTGTAGCTTGATCTCGAAGCGCCGCAGTGCCGCTTGATCCAGGCTCGGCATGCGATTGGTTGCGGCAATGAAGATGCCGGGGTAGCGCTCCATCTGCTGCAGCAGCTCGTTGACCTGAGTCCGCTCCCAACTGTGGCGTGCCTGACTGCGATCGGTGAGGAAGCTATCGACCTCATCGAGCAGCAGTACGCTCTGCACCGGATCAGCATCCTGGAACAGCCGTGCCAGGTTCTGCTCGGTCTCCCCGACATAGGCTGAGACCAGCTCGGAGGCCTGCCGCACGATCAACTCGCGATCCAGGGCCTCGGCGAGCACCTCCGCGAACTGGGTCTTGCCGGTTCCGGGCGGGCCGTAGAAGCAGAGGTTGCCTTGACCGCTTCGCTCGAGCGCCTGCAACAGCTGAGCCGGACTCAGCTCGCCCTCCAGGTTCAGGAACGTCGGATCGAAGCGGGTTGCGGGAGTGCGCCGACGCGCGACCGGCGCGCCCTGCAAGAGTCTGCGCTGCGCCGAGATCCCGGCGCGGGTCACTGCATCCGGATCGGCAGCGGTGCGCAGCGTCACCAAGCGTCGCGCCGCACCGAACTGCGCCGGGGTCAGCGCCGCATCGGCCGCGAGATCATCCAACAGCTGCGGCGACACGCCGAGGTGGCCCAACTGCCGTTCGGCCATCTGCCGACGCACCGAGCGCGGCGGCGAGCGAAACCCCAGCGGCAGCAAGAACCGACGCAGGAAGGCTGGGTCCATCGCCTCGGCATCATTGGTGATCCAGATCGCCGGCACCGCATTCTCCTCCAGGATGCGGTTCATCCAGCCCTTCTGCTGGCCGGTGCGCTGTCCGCGCAACAACGCGAGCAGGTTGTCGCTGGACTCGAACGCATCCTCGACCTCATCGAACAGCAACAGCGCATCGGGTCGCCGTTCGAGCAGGCGCTGAGCCAGTAGGTAGGCCGACAGCCGTCCGCGGCGATTGAGGCCATCACCGTCCTCATCGCTGCTGCGCACCTGATAGAGCGCCAAGCCTTGATCCGCAGCCAGTGCCCGGGCGAACTCGGTCTTGCCGGTCCCGGGCGGGCCGTAGAGCAGGGCGTTGACCCCCTGGCTTCGGGTCGCCAAGGCTTGCGCCAGGGTCTCTGAGATCGCACCACTCTCGCTCGCCAGATGCGGAAAATCGGCCAGCGTCCAGTCGGCGGCCGGCGCCGGCTCGATCAGCAGCGCGAGCAACGCCTCGCGGCTGGTGGGCGCCGCGTCCAGCACCGACTTCAGCAGGTCACTCGCGGTGAGGAAATCTTCCAGATCGGCCTCTGGCTCGTAATCCAGTAATCCCAGCCGACGCAAGGGCGCGTTGGTCTTGAGGGCCTCGGCCAGTGTTGGCTCGGGGATCGCGAGCAAGCGACTCAGTCGGGAGCGGTTGATCAGGCTGGTCGCGCGTGCGGAGCAGCGCAGCAGCGTCCGCAGCGGCTCGGAGCGCGCATGGTGATCGAGATAATCGAGCAGCTGCGCCTCGATCGCATTCAGGCCCAACACCTCGGCGAGGAGCTGCACAGTCGGGCTGACCGGCGCCGTGCCGTCGGCGCTTCGCAGGCGGGCCTGGAGCGCGGTGGTGCGCTTCGCGAACAGGCTGCGCAGGAGTCGGTGACCATCCGTATCGTCGAGCTCGAGCGTGTCGGCGGCGAGGGCATCGGCGGTGAAGGCCGCAAGCGTCTCGGGCTCGAGGTCGTCTTCATGTGCGGCGGCCCAGTTGGCCAGCGCTTGCGGCTCGAGCAGCGGCAGTAGCAGACTCAGCAGGGCGGCGCTCTCGACGCGGCGTGAGAATCCACTGCGATCCGCACCGAGCAGGGCGCGCAGTTCGACAGCCAGGCGCGCCAGTCGTCGTGGTGCGGCGGGGATGTCCGCGAAATCGGCGCGCCAGAAGGTCAGGCGGCCAGCGCCTTGTGCTGCCGACTGTGGGCGCGCGGATGCGGTTGAGGAGGATGGGCGTTGGACTCGGGTGCGGCTCGGCATGGTTCGTCTCCGTGGTGTGTTACGGCGATTGAACCAAAGCCGTGCGACAGGAGGTGTCTGACAAGCTGCGGTAGACTCTGATCTGCGAACCGGCTGGGTGATGACTTCAGGCGTCGGTCTCTCTGAGACGGCGACAGCGCTCATCAACTGCGCCGCCGAGCGCGGCGAGCGCCTGCTTGGGGCAAACGTGCATATTCCGTGCGTTCGTGGCCCTATTGTCGATCCGATTGCGCTCGCCGCCGCTGGGCCTGTCGAGCAGGCGCAGGTGGCGATGGTCTGGCTAGCGTGCGGACTTGATTTCCAGATCGCTGAATACGACGCGATGTATAAAGCGCTCGAAGACCTTAAGCTGGATGCTACCCGCATGGTTGGAATGGGGATCAGTCCGCGGATGACGGAAGGTAGTAAGGAATCTGGTGTTGCTGTATGGCTCGCCGCCGCGGCAGGGAGGACCATCACCGCGGCAGGCTGCGGCGCGCTCGGCTAAACTGTCTTTTCACACCCTCACTACGCCGACCTTGAGCCAACCCATGCCTGAGCGTGTCATCCGGTCTCATCCTGCACGTCCCGAGCCAGGCTTAGGCTTCAGTGTCGGTCGCGCGCACGGTGGCGTGTTGTCCACGCCACCGGTTGCGACCACCGCAGAACCCCTCGGCGTCCTGTCTGGCCTCGCCACACGCAGCCATCGACCACTGCCCCGGTTGCGCTGGCCGGTGCAGGCGGGCTTTCCCTCGCCGGCCGAGGACGACCAAGACGCGGCGATCGATCTCAACGAGCTGCTGGCACCGCATCCGGAGGCCTGCTTCCTGCTGCGGGTGCGTGGCTGCTCGATGGTGGACGCCGGTATCGACGACGGCGACCTGCTGCTGGTGGACCGCGCACTCGAGCCCAGCCATGGGCGCATCGTCATCGCGGTGGTGGACGGCGAGTTCACCGTCAAACGCCTGCACCGCCAAGCGCAGGTGGTGCGGCTGGAGGCCGCGCATGCGCAGTATCCGGCCATCGAGCTCAAGGACGGTCAGGAGCTGCAGGTCTGGGGTGTGGTCACGCGTGTGATCAAGAGCGTCTGAGCGACGGCTACCGGCATGCCCGTCGCGCTGGTCGACTGCAACAGCTTCTACGCGTCCTGCGAGCAAGTGTTCCAGCCGCGGCTGCAGGGCAGGGCGGTGGTGGTGCTCTCCAACAATGACGGCTGCGTGGTGGCGCGCTCGCGTGAGGCCAAGGCGCTCGGGATCAAGATGGGCGAGCCCTGGTTCCAGGCCCGGCGACGGCTGCAGGGTCAGGCTGAGGCAGTCACAGCGTTGTCGAGCAACTACGCGCTCTACGCCGACATGAGCAATCGGGTCATGCGCATCCTGGGTCGCTTCAGCCCGCGGCAGGAGGTCTACTCGATCGATGAGAGCTTCCTCGCGCTGGACGGATTGCCGGGGCCGCCCGCGGTCATCGGTGAGCGGATGCGCGCCACCGTGCTGGGCTGGACCGGGCTGCCGGTCTGTGTCGGCATCGGCCCGACCAAGACCCTGGCCAAGCTGGCCAATCATCTCGCCAAGCAGCACCTGGCCTGGGCCGGGGTCTGTGATCTCGAGGCGCTGGAGGCCGGCGAGGTCGAGCGCCTGCTCGCGCCGATCCCGGTGGGCGAGGTCTGGGGTGTCGGCGCCCGCCTGGCTCAACGGCTGGCGCGCCTGGGCATCGACACCGCGCTCGATCTGCGCCGAGCCCCGCCGGCGCAGGTGCGCCGCCACAGTTCGGTGATGCTCGAGCGCACCGCGCTGGAGCTGCGCGGCATCGCCTGCCTTGACCTCGAGATGGTGAGCCCGGATAAGCAGCAGATCCGCTGCTCCCGCACTTTCGGCGCGACGGTCTCGAGCCTCGCGGAGCTGACTGAGGCGATCACCAGCTTCACCAGCCGTGCCGCCGAGAAGCTGCGCGCCCAGCAGGGCGAGGCCGCGGCGATCCTGGTGGAGATCCGCAGCAGTGCCTTTCGCCGTGATGCCGCACCCTATGCCGCCAGCCGGGTCGTACCGCTGGCCGCCCCGACGGCGGACACGCGCGCGCTGGTCGCCGCCGCCCGCGCCGGGCTCAACCGCATTTACAAGCCGGGACCGGCCTACGCGAAGGCCGGGGTCATCCTGCTCGATCTCAGTCGCGCCGCAGAGCGACAGCCGGACCTGTTCGCCGAGCCAACCGCGGATGCGCGCAGCCAGGCGCTAATGGCGACCCTGGATCAGATCAACCGCCGCTTCGGTCGCGGCAGCCTGACGCTGGCGAATGCGCGCCCAGCACCGCGCTGGCGCCGACGCGAGCAGTTCCGCTCGCCGCGCTACACCACGCGCCTCGACGAGCTGCCGGTGGCGCACTGCTGAGGCGGAAACGACCGGCGCGTGGCATCATAGGCCGTTCATCAGACGAGGGTACCCAAAGCAGCGCACGGCGCCTCGACCAGACCCGCCGCACCCGACCCGTGAGCCACGGCTGCTATGCTGAGCGGATGAGCAAGTCCGAACACCCTAACAACCGCCCCCTCCGCTATCCAAAGGCGCGTCTGTCACCGGCGAAAGAGGATCGGCTGCTGATCGAGATCGCGCGCGCCGAGGTCGAGGCCGGCGACATCGCCCCGGTGCTGCAGCAGCTCGAGTTAATGACCGAGACTCGCGAACTGGCCGAGCGCTGGGAAGGCCGGGGCGCGGTGGTCTTCACCGGCTGGGACGCTGATCCGCGCGAGGTCGTCGAGATTCCTGAGGTCCGGCGCTACTTCGCCAGCCTCACCGAGGCCTGGCCCTATTGGCTGCACTTCATCGAGAAGGTCGGCGACCTGATCCTGATCGCACCCCAGGCGACCGCCGCTCAAGCACCTAGATCCTGATTGGGTCATTGGGGCGAAGGGCGGGCGCAAGGCCCGCACTGTGTTCAGAAGGCGTCGGCCTCCACTTCCAGATAGGCCAGGGAAATATGCTTGCCGAGTTCCTCGTCAAAGCCGGCCCAGTCCTGGTAGGCGGTTAGACGTTCGGCGATGGGGTTCTTCATCTCGAAGTCACTCATCCCCTCATCGAATAGCTCAGCCACCGCCTGACGGAGGGTCGCGACGTAGACGAGATTCTCCTCAATGATCTCGGGGCCGCCGGTCGGGCCATGGCCCGGTACCACGACCTCGACCGAAAGCGCCTTGGCGCGCTCCAGCGTGTCGATGAGGCCTGCGAAGGAGGCGTCGTCCAGGCGCACGATGCGCTGGTTGTTGGCGTTGTCGGCGGCAAACAGCACAGCGCGCTCGGGGATCTCGATCATCAGGTCATTGTTGGTATGCGCCTGACCCCAATGGTGGATACGATAGGTGAGCCCACCAAGCTGGAGCTCAGTGTCGCCGCCCACGGCTTGGGTGGGTCCGACCGCCTCAGTGCCGGCGGTTGCGCCCTCGGTGGCTCTCAGCATGAGGTCCAGCCATTGCTCGCCGGCGCCGTCCTCAATGGCCTCGATCATGTTGGGATGGGCATAGATCGGAACATCGGGATAAGCGGCCCGGATCGCCTGGTTGCCCAGCCAATGGTCGCCGTGAACGTGCGTGTTGAGCACCGCGATGATCGGCGAATCGGTCGTCTTGCGCAGCGCGCGTAAGACCATCTCGCCGCTCTGGACGCTCGCGCCTGGGTCGATCACGACCACGCCGGCATCGGTGACCACCCAACCCGGGTTGTTCATGAAGCCCTGATTCTCTGGGGACGGATAGGCGATGGGGCCTTGGATCACGAAGACGCCTGCAGCGACCTCTTGAAACGGATAGTCGGGCACGGGCGGTCCGCGTTCGGCGGCAATGGACAGGCTGGCAAGGGCGAGCAAGGCGAGCGCAAGCAGGCCGAATGGTCTTAGCTTCATCGGGTCGGCTCCAATGGGTGAGATAGTGAATCTGGCACTCTAAAGTGGTGCTTCTCTGTACGGTGCCAGAGGATGCCCGCCGATGCTAGATGAATCGCGTCCTCAGCTCGCCGCCGGCCCGGTCGAAACGGCCTGTAGGCGCCGCTTGCCTTGCAGACGGTCGAGCCAATGCAAGGCGCTCTTGCCTCTGCCCCAGGTGGTCAGGGTGACCCTGCCGTCGGGTTGGATGGTCACCGCTGTTTTCATGCTGCGTCCACGCAGATAGTCGGTCTCGATGCGCAGTCCGTAGCGCCCGAACGAGAGGGCCTGCAGACAATCGGCAACCGTGAACAGGTCCGCGCTGTGAAACTCGATTGCTGAGGTGCCACGCGGCCGGGCATCATGGAACGAGAGTGCAGCCAGGGCGAACAAGAAGCCGAACGCGCCCCATTCAACAAGCTCTTCCGGGTCGGCTTCTTCCTGGTCGTCCTCGAGCATGAGTTCGACGCGTACGAAGAGATTTTCCTGATCCGGCGCGATCTCCGTCTGGGTGTCGAGAACCCGAAACGGAACCAGGGTGCCCGTGTTGAAGAGCTGTTGCTCGGCAGATTGGGTATCGTCGATGGTCATGGGATTCAGTGTCAGGGGTTCTCGGCTTTGTCTTGCGAATCTCGCCAAGGGTTGGATCGGTTAGCGGACCCCTTGAGCCTGAGGATCATGAGGCTCCTGGAATCCGACGATAAGCCACGAGTGCGAGTTACCGCCTGTCAATACTTGATGGAAGCCCCACCATGCCGTCCGAGCCCTCTCCCGACAATGCCTTTCTCGCCGAGCATGTCGCGCTGCTGTGCACGTGTTATCGGCGCCTGAGCGGAGCGGACTTGCTCGTTGCCAAGGCAGACCAGTCGCTGGCCGAGGCACTCTACCAAGCCCCATTCGTGGTGCTCTCGCACGGGACCGAGCGTGATCCGATCTTCAACTACGCCAATCTCACCGCCCAACGGCTGTTCGAGATGACCTGGGCGCAGATCACGTCCCTGCCTTCGCGGTTTTCCGCCGAGCCCTTGAGTCGTGATGAGCGCGCCCGTTTGCTCGCTGCGGTCTCTGAACGGGGCTTCATCGACGATTATCGTGGTGTGCGCGTCTCCTCATCCGGGCGCCGCTTCATGATCGAGCAGGCGACGGTGTGGACGTTGAATGACGCACAGGGGTGCCCAGCGGGGCAGGCCGCGACCTTCGCCAAGTGGGCGATGCTCTAGGCGCCGCTGGCGGGCACCAGGTTGCCGAAAGATCGACGCGTGATGACAGCCGGCATGACAAAGCGTCGACCATTCCGTCTGTATCACGGATCAATCCGCTCGCTCGCGGGCGCAAGCGTCTCACCAGCCGAATGGCCTGTGGCTTAGGACCGAGGGGGTTGGATAGTGAACAGGATCGAATCGATGCTTGAGCGAATCTGGCGACTGATCGCGCTGATGGCTGTCTCCGGCGGGGTGCTGGCAGACTGCCCATCGGAGACCGAGATGGCTGCGCTGGCCGCGCAGATCCGGGCCGGTGAGCCGGTTGAGGTGGATCGCCTCGGTGTCATCAGCGCGGACGATGGTCACTGTGCGCAGAAGCAACTGGTGGCGGCGCTGCGGCCACACTGGGGCGAGCCGGTGGGCTACAAGGTCGGATTGACCAGTGCGGCGGTACAGGCTCGGTTCGGCGTGCATGAGCCGGTCTCGGGCCGACTGTTTTAGGACGGACTGTTTGCGGATGGTGTGCGCTTGTCCGCTCACTGGGGCGTGCATCCACGCATCGAGGCCGATCTCCTGGTCGAGGTGGGCGACCGCGCCATCAATCAAGCGCGGACCGAAGCCGAGGTGCTCGCGCACCTGGCCGTGCTCTACCCCTTCATTGAACTGCCGGATCTCGTGGTGGCCGATCCCGATCGGTTGACCAGAGCGCTGATCTTGGCCATCAATGTTGGCACCCGCTATGGGGTGCTCGGTGCGCCGCTACCGGTCGAGTCGCTTGGGACGACACCTGAGGATCAACTCAACGCACTGGCCGAGATGCAGGTCGAGGCCCGCGATCAGACGGGCCGTATGCTGCTCAGCGCACCCGGACGGACCATCCTTGGGCATCCGCTGAGGTCCGTCCTCTGGCTGTTGGCGCAGGGCGAGCGCTTTCAGCCTGGCGACCTGATCAGCCTCGGCGCATTCGGGCCGCTGTTGACCCCGAAGACAGGGATGACGGTGACGGTCAGCTACCGCGGGTTGCCTGGTGATCCGGCGGTCAGTGTTGGTTTCGAGTAGCAAGAGAGCAGCAAGGCGCCCAGCACAGAACCTGGGTGCGAAGAACCGATTGGGCTCCCGCTTGGTATTTCGCTGTGGCTCAGCCCGTTCGAGACCCCTGTGAGCCACGTCTGTGTGGCTCCATTAACCCGATCATGGGTGGCTCCATTAGGGCGGTCAGCGACATCACCGGCGCGATCTGCGTCATCATGCCGGTTTCGACGCGCCCGGCTCAAATCGCCATGGCCCGAGCGATCCGCCAACCCAGTGCATCCTCACTGGCCACAGGATCGTTGATCCGCTGGGCGTCGGCCTGCCCGAGGGGGCTGGAGCACGCTGTCGGTGCAGAATCTCCATCGACCTGAGCGTCGATCATCCGCGCAGAGGTGCATCGACATGCCGTGCCAATTCCACCGCGAGCGCGCAGGGATGGCACGGCCTTAGGCTGTCATCCCTGATACTTGACCAATGCGCCTCCGCGGCCGACGCCAGGCCGGCTCCACTGAAACAACGGACCACCGGATTGGTCGCAAAAGCGGCCACGATCTCCGTCATCGATTGGGTATGGATATTCCCGAGCCAGCCCGCCCCCACCGCATACAGACAGCTGCGCACACCACCATTCGGCGCCAGATGCAGGAAGACCGGTCGATAGAAACCGCGCAGCCCGCAGTCGGTCTGCTGCAAGCGCTCAAGCGGAGAAGGATCATTCAGCATCCCGCGATCCACAGTGCCGACCGCCGCGCCGATGTCCACACGCTCCATGTCGCTGATCGCCATCATGCGCAGTTCGGTCCTGGTCTCCTCGGCAAGTCTGCCCAGCATCACGTCGATCTGCTCCGATGACAGTCCCGTGAAGATCAGCTCATAGGACTGCTGCAGACGCTCGCACAGTCGCACGATGGTGACCGTGCTCGACCACAACGCGGGATAGCGCACGAAGCGCTCATCCATACTGAGCGCGAGGATGGCCACGCCCATCGACTGTAGCCACAGAATCAGCTCCTCAGCCGTTGCAAAACCCTGTTCGCCGATCCTGAACTGACGTGCCCGTCCCCACCAGCCATTGGTGTTGAGACGTACCGGAACTCCGAGAGCTCGTGTCGTCTCCAGCAGCGTCGGCACGGGACTGCCGGCACGCAGGATCTCACCGCCGGTCAGATTGATCCCCACACGGATCAGCCCGAGGTCGAGCGCTTCGCGCAAGGCGCGCTGGATCGGTCCAGGATCGGCCCAGGCCGTCTCACCACGGGCACGGTGATCGGCTTGCAGACAATGCGGGCAGTCGAGCTGGCAACCGTAGGTCAGCTCGACATTGATCCCCTGGACGAACCGCAGTGAGGGTCGTTTGTCACGGGTGGCTGTGATGCGCATTCGCCTCCAAGTCCAGATGCACAAGGGAAGCCTTGCTCATGGTCCCGATGCCACGGGCCGTCCGCTCAGTGCGGTTGTGGCGCCGGCATCGGCAAAGACCTCCCGAAATGGCCCCAGGAACGCGCGCTCCGCAGACCAATCGGCAATGGCGAACACCACCTGCCGGAAGGCGCCACTGAACGGACCCGACAAGGCCGCATGGATATCCTCGGCCGTGCGCATGGGATCGTTCTCGAACGCGCCACAGCCCCAGGCACCGAGTACCAGGGTGTCGTAGCCGAACGCCCGTGCGATGGCCAGCACGCGTGTGATGCGCGCCTGCAGCAGATCCCCAGCGAGTGGCTGCCCGAGCGCCGGGGCATAGGGCGCGGCACAGGTCAGCACACTCAGCGGCCAGGGCGCCTCGAGCGCGGTGCCCTCATCAGTGCGGAACACCGGCACCTCGGGCGAGAGAATGGCCCAATCAGTCGAGTCCGGCTGAGGACGCCTGGCATGATGCGCATACATCGGATCGCCCCGCAGCGTTGCGTACAACGCGCTTGAGCGGCACAGGACTTCTTCCTGAGCCCGGGCACCTTGCAGGAAGCCACCGCCTGGATTGACACCATTGGCGAAGTTCAGCGCGAGCACGGCGTCGCCGTCTGCAACCCGCCAACGCGCCGCCATCAGTGTCGTTTCGTTGACGACCTGGACGTCGGTACTTGGATGACGACTGCAAGCGGGTGAGGGGAGAGCCGCGTTCGGTGGCAAGCTGCAGCGAGCCGCGACCGCGTCTCTGACCGCCTGCTCCCAGTCGACTGGCTCACCGGAGGGTCCAGGGTAGCGGCCCTGCTCAATGGCTGCGAGCGCGCTCATGCCCAGGGCGCGGGTGTGGTGATGATGAAGCGCCAAGGCGGACCGGCAGCGCTCGGCATGAGCGGGTGAATCCTGACAGGGGAGGATGCGCAATCGAACGGGAGTCATCCCCGCACCCCCAACCGCACCGCCACATCCTCAAACCCCGGGTCCTCGGCATAGATCGCCGACAACTCCCGTCCGCTATCCCCGCGCCGTCCCACATCCGCATAGGCCAGCGCCCGCTCATAACGGATCTGGCGCAGCAGGTCCTCGGGCCGGTCCTTCTTGCGCCGATAGGCCTGGGTCAGGGTGCTTACCGCCACCTCATGCAACCCCAGCGCGCGCAACGCCCGCGCCTTGTAGAGCAGCAGCGCGGCATGCACCGGGGTCTCGTTCTCCAGTCCCGCACTCAGCTGCACCACCTGATCAGCGTTCGCGAGTGGGATCGGTTCGACATCGAGTAGCAGTTCCGCCAGCGCCGCCTTGACCACCACGTCCTCCGGGGTCTCGGCCAGGATCAGGCGCAGATGCTCGGCGGCCAGCGCGTGCTCATCGCGCAGCTGATGCGGCTCGGCCAAGGCCAACCGGGTGCCGCGCTCACGCGGGCCGATGTGGGCCGTGACCCCCGGGGTGACCGAAAAGCTGGTGGTCGCGTTGACCTGATACTTGGCGTAGAGCTGACCCAAGGTCGCCTGACGCTGCAGGGCATGCGCCGCCTCGAGCTCGTGGCGCTTGAGGCGCAGCAGCCCTGCAGTCCAAGCGGCATCGGCCTGCTCGGGGGCCGACTCCAACTGCGCCAAGGCCTCGGCCTCGTCGCCACTGTGCAGAGCGCGCAGCCCAGCGACGAAGGCTTGCTCATCGACCGAGGTGACCAGACGCAGGAAGAAGCCGAGCGAGAGCCGGTCCTGGACCGGGATCGTTGGCGTGACCGGGGCCGTGGAGCGGGGCCGATCCTGACGGGCCCGGCCGAGATTCTGCACCGTGTAGAACAGCCCGGTCCCCGGCAGCCCGACGGTGGCGCAGGTGCCGCGCGCGCCGATGGTGTACTTGGCCCCGCGCGGTCCGAGCGAGAGCGACGCGCCGGATTTGCTCAGGTTCAGGCTTACGCCTGGGAAGAGCTGAACACGGCGCCAGAAACGAAAGCTCATGATGGCCTCCTTGTCGATCGCCTGAGCCGCCTGTTGAAGCAGCCACCTGGAATCGAATGCACTGACGATACACGACCTGATCGAGGTTGAAAGCATCCAGCCCACGCAGATGAAGCACTGGATCGAACATCCTGCATCGCAGGAAGGCTCAGCGACGGCCACCATCCTCTCGCCGTCGCCAAGCGAGACTAAATGTTAGGCCACTGGAACGCCTGATTCGGGGGCGGTGCTTTAAGATCGATGATCCTTGGTGTCCCCTTCCTACCAAGGCGAATTGTGATCCCAAACATCTTCTTGATGTCAATTCCTTTGTCTGCGGCAACGCCCTCAAGTTTGGAGAAAATCGCTTGATCGGAGAGTAAGTTCTCCAGGTCGTTCTTGTATGCTACTGAATTGATCTTTTGCAGGGCTTTTGTTTTTTGCTTTCCTTCGGTATCAATAAAATGCCCATGTATGAAAAACGTCGTTGCGCTAGATGACCGTTGTGACTGCGCATGTTCAGCAGCGGCATTCATGCAAAGCGCCTTCGCGCTCGCGCAATCTTCGCTGGAGATGTTCCATGCAAGATTGGCATGGTAATCAAGCGGAAGCACGGTGACGATAGTACCTGTGAGTTCATCTTGGATGGCCACAAAAAAATCATCATCGGGAATGCTATAAAAAAGGAGATGATTGCGATTTAAGCCGGGCTTTCTGCCGGTATTGAGAGCGAGTTTCCGGTCCAAGATGTGCGCAATGTCTTCGCAGCGAAGCTGAGTTCGCTGCGCGATACGATCGAATGCGTGCTTCGAAAAATGCGTGAATGCCTGCATTAGAACACCTAACAAGTGATGATTTCAGTTCCGGATGACGTTGCTGAACAACTGCTTCTTCAGCAGCACGAGGCACCTGCTGTGCGATCATGCCCGCTTCGGGTCAAAGGGCTCAAACCGGCGCCCATCGAAATGAAAGATCACAAAATCCCCGCGCCCCGGCTCGCGATCCCAGAACAGCCCCAACACCAGACTGAGCGGCTCGCGGAAATAGGTGCTGCCGCTCTCGGTCTCGCCATCGGTGATCGGCGGGTCCAGCACCTCGAGCACCACTGCGGGTGTTCCATAGGCCGGTAGCCGTCGATTCTTCAGACCCGGCTTCCAACACACCCGATCGCCCGGTTTGAACGCGTGACGCTGGTTCAACAGCCGATACCGCTCGAGCAGCACCGCGCTCAGATCCCCCTCGAGGTCACCCAGCAACGCGTCCAGCGAGTCCTCCTGCAGCAGGCTGTTGGGCGTCTCTTCATCGAGACCGATGCGGTTGAGCAGTTCGCGGGAGGACAGAGAACGGTCTTGGCGGGACATGGGCGATACCTCAGGTAGGGCGGATGAGCCCCATTAAACCGCAGTGATCCGACAGCTTCTGTCCCATGAGTTCGCCTATACTGGAACCATGAGCGCTGCCTACTACGATCGCATCCAACGTCTGCGCCGGCTCGAGGCCCTGTTGCCGAAGCCGGGCAGCAAAGCCGGCGACTGTCTCGATGGCACTCGTCTGCTCGAGATCATCGGGGAAGCCTACGGCAAGGGCAGTTCCAACAGCCGCCGCCGCGCCCTGCAGCGCGACCTCGAGACCTTGGTCAAGGATGGCTGCATCGAAGCGGTCAACCCTGGCGGTAAGCCGCTGCGCTACCGACGCATCGGCCATGAGGTCGACGATGACGTCCTGATCTGGGAGTACACCCTGCGTCAGGTCCGTGACCTGATCGCCGAGGCCGTTCCCAAACGCCAACTCGATCGACTCTGGGAGCGCCTGCTGCATGAAGGCGATTGCCCACTGCTCAGTGACCAGCAGTTGCGCGTGGTCCCCGACAGCCTGCGCCTGCGTCCGGTCGAACTCTATCCCGAGGTGCTGCATGCGGTGATCAGCGCGCTGGCCCAGCAGTGCGCACTGCAGGTGGTCTACCGCAACGCCGCCGGTGAGCGCAGCCGCCCCTTGCTGCATCCACAAGCCTTGGTCCAGCGCGGGCCGATCTCCTACCTGTTCGCGCTCAAGAACGACGAAGATGACCTGCGGCTCTATGCGCTGCACCGTTTCATCCGCGCCGAGATCAAGCCGCAGATCCCCGCGCGCGCCGCCGAAGACTTCGATCTGGATCGGGCCTTGGCCGAGGGCAAGATCGACTTCGGTCGTGGTGAGCAGATCGAACTGGTGATCCGCGTGCGCGGCTATCTAACCCCGCTGCTGCTGGCCTGTCCGCTCAGCGAGAACCAGACCAGCGAGGAGGAGCCGGACGATTCCGACTTCGATGTGCGTCTTCAGGCCCAGCTTCCGCAGACGGGCCAGCTTCTGCGCTGGCTGCTCGGCGCCGGCGACAATCTGCAGGTGCTGGCTCCCGTCGAACTGCGCCACGTGCTCGCCGAACAGGCGCGCAAGATGGCGGGCCTCTATCCCTCAGACCCTGACGATCCGATCGCTTGACGCTCGCTGCATATCTTCGCCCGCGCAACCCCCATTCCCCGGCTCGGCCGAGCCGGCATCCGACAGCTTCTGTCTCGTCGCCCTGTCACACTTGGACGCAACCCCACTCGCCACCGTCCAACAGGAGCGCCCCATGAGCCCGAGCGACCATCTCATTCGCCAAGACCTCGAGACCCTGCCACCCCAGGCCCGCCGCTTGGCGCGGCTGAGCCTGCAACTGTTTTTCAGCGACAGCGCCTTCAAGGATCGCCTCGACGATGCGGACTTCCTGCTCGCCCTCTGGCCGTTGACCCAATGCCTGCTACAGCCCGCCGTGCTCGGTCAGTTCGACGCCACGCTCGCTGTTGCCGAGGCCGAGCTCAGCCGGCGCAGCCAGTTAGCCTTACGTCGGCTGCAGCGGTCGCAGGGTCAGCGCAAGGACGATGACGAGGATGAAAGTCTGCTGCCATCGTTCATGCGCAGCACACCACGGCGCGGAAAGCCACGGTTGCAACTGCTGCAGCAGTTCTATACTCACCTGAGCCGAGACCTGCTTGCATCCCTCGCCGCAGCAGATGGCGAGGAGACCGTCGCGCCGACCGCCAAGCTGCTCGGGCGTTGTCTCAACCTCGACGCCACCGCCGTGCAAGTGCTCGACTTCCTCGAGTTGCGCGAGTCCAACCGCGACCTGCGCCAACTGCTCAACGAGTCGCGTCCTGGGCAACAGGTGATCAGCGGGCTGCGTGCCGACATGGCCGCCCTGCTTGGGCTGCCGGAGAAGACGCTGCGCGCGGCGCTGAGCAAGCGCGCGCCGCTGAGAGCCCTCGGCCTGGTCGAGATTGGGCGCTCGACGCGCATCGATCTGGAAGATTACCTGACGCCAAGCGATCTCTTGGTCGAACTGGTCGAGGCCGAGCCCGAGACCGAAGCGGGCCTGCTCGCCAAGCTGATCGAACCGGCGCCACCGGCGCAATGGCCTCTCGGCGCGTTCCCGCATCTGCACACGGCGGCCGAGCGCGTGCAGCGGGTGCTGAACCATGCCGCGCGCCACAGTGTGCTCGGCGTCAACGCACTCTTCTATGGTGCACCTGGCACTGGCAAGTCCGAACTGGCACGCACCCTGATCGCCGCCAGCGGGCTCAGCGCCTATCAGGTGCGCAGCGCCGGCGAGGACGAGGAGGGGCTCAGTCGCAGTGGGCGCCTGTCGGCCTACCTGCTCGCGCAGCGCCTGCTCGCCAAACGCAAAGATGCAGTCCTCATCTTCGATGAGGTCGAGGACGTGATCATCCCGCGCCAGGACCTGTTCGCCCTGCTCAGCGGACGGCCGAGCGGCGAGCAAAAGGGCTGGATGAATCGCATCCTGGAAGAGAACCCGGTGCCGACGATCTGGATCACTAACCAGACCCAGGGCATGGACCCGGCCTTCCAGCGGCGCTTCCTGCTGCCGTTGGCCTTTGTGACGCCGCCGCGCTCGGTGCGTCGGCAACAGGCGGAGCGGCATCTGGGCGATCTCAGCCTGCCGCCGACGCTGCTCGATGAACTGGCGGCCGATGAGGCGCTGATGCCGGCGCAACTCGGTGCCGCACGGCGACTGGTGGATCTGCAGCCCGAGGCGCCGATCGAGCCCAGCGTGCGGGCCGGGGTGGCCTCGCTGCGGCAACTGCTGCAAGGTAGCCCAGCGCCGCGGCGGCGGGCGTCTGCGACGGTGTTTGATGTCGCCTATCTGAATCTGGCGGGCAGCATTCATCCGAGTGCTCTCGTGCAGGCACTGGAGCGCGAAGGCCAAGGCCGGCTCTGTTTCTATGGGCCACCCGGCACCGGCAAGACCGAGTTTGCCGAGGTGATTGCCGAAGCCCTCGATCGCGAACTGGTCGCCCGTCAGGCCTCGGACCTGATCTCGGCCTATGTCGGGGAGACCGAGCAAAATCTGGCCAAGCTGTTTTCCAGTCTCGATCCCGAACGCTCGGTGTTACTGCTCGATGAGGTCGACAGTTTTCTCGCCGATCGCCGCCAGGCGCAGCGCCAGTGGGAGCGCACCCAGGTCAACGAGTTGCTGCAGCAGATGGAGCGCTACCCGGGTATCTTTATCGCCGCGACCAATCTGATGAGCGGACTGGATGCAGCGGCCTTGCGGCGCTTCGACTTCAAGCTGCAGTTCCGGGCGCTCAAGCCGGAGCAACGCCTGCGACTCTTTGCACGCGAGGCCTTGGGTGATGAGAGCGCCGTGGTGCCGGAGCGGTTGGCCCGCCATTTGGAGCGCTTGACGACACTGACGCCGGGCGATGTAGCCAACGTCTGCCGGCAGCAGCGTCTGCTTGGTGAACAGCTGGAACCGGAGGTGTTCCTGCGCCGCTTGCTGGCGGAGTGTCAGCTCAAGGCCGGGCAGGGTGAGCCGCAAGCGGCTTAGTCTGAGACTGTTTTTGGGACCGACGATGGCAAGGATGCCAAACAGCCTGAAAGCGGGAAGGGGACATGAACGGATATGGATGGCTGTCAGGCCCCCTTGAGGTGTTCTCGGCGGATGAGCTGGAGCAGCTGATCGCACTGACCCTGCGAGCCTCACCGACCTACGTCGGCATGATCGACCAGCGTGACCGGGTTCCGAGGCTCAGAGCGAAGACGCTGTATCTGTTGCACGACATACTCAAAGTCTTGGGCGCGCAGCAGGAGGGCCTGGCTCAGGCGACGCTGGGCGTGTTCTTTGCCAACGCCAAAATCCGATGGCCGGAGGGACTGGCCACACGATCCATGTGTGCCAGTTGCGGGGGGCTACGTGCTGCAGGATGATTGAGTGGCCTTGCCTACCACCCGGTAAACCGCCTTGGTTATCGATAGCCGTAAGCAGCTTGGGGTTGGTGAGAACCGTCGTCTATCGCATCTGTTCGCGACGTTGTCTAGCCTCTTCTCGATCGTTTGAGTTTAAAAAGGGGATGACTGCACAGCTTTCATAGTCACCGAATGATCTTTCGGTTCGTTTAGCCCCAAGATTCGGAGATAAAACAATGGCGCGAGTTTTGCCGTTGCCGTCTTCAATGTCAGCTGATGAGAAATCATGCCAGCTGAAACTCCACTGATACTCAAGAAAAAGGGAGTAACGCCTTTGTCGAAAAATGGCTCTGTTCGTATCTCTACCATGAGTCTTAATAAAACCGGTTATCACATCGCTGTTTCTTTTGGAGATTTCTTCCCCGTATTCCCGAGACCAACCTCGCGGCCCTCTTCCAGTCCAGATTCTTTCTAGGTTCGTTAACCCAATGACATAGGCATGATGAACCTGCTCTTTCCGAATCAGGTATTCGCATTTCACGCAATCTTTCAAGATATCATAGCTAAATGCGGGCGGATCTCCTGGTTGACCATCGCGAAGAAAGACATATTTCAACTCCAACGCAATTTTGGAGCCGTTAGTACTGCAGATGATGTCTGCAATAATTTCTTCGTTATTGCTTAATTCGTTGCAGTCATATCGTTGCTGGCGTTGTGGATTGTAACCCTGCTCACCTAATATGGAAACGAGTGTATTTTCAAAATCGTTTTCGTTGTTGTAGATTGCTTGTTGATTTGCGCATTGTTGTAAGGCGTGTTTGATGTCTAGCATGCTGTAAACCTATGCTGCGGCTGTTGAATCAGCGTTCAGTGTAGACAAGATATGCGACAGATCTTGACTTTTGCGTGTTACGAATGACAACCTACTCTAAATAGGATGAAAAATTTTTCTGACACTGCGCGCACAACGCCGAATTTCGATCCTAAGAAGCGACTGATTCCGTCGCTGGCAAGCGAGAGACTGTTCTTCCCTTGTATGCACGATCCGACGATTCTATGGCACTCTCCCCACGCCAACTCGGCGAACACCTCCGCGCACGACGACTCGAGCGTCAACGCAGCGATCCTGATCTCACGCTCGTCGCGCTCTGCGAAGCGGTTGGCCTCTCCACCTGCGATCTGCTCGCCCTCGAGCGGGGCGTGGAGCTCAAGCTCAGCGCGAAAACCCGCCGCCTGCTGGCCGAGCACCTGCAGATCGATCCCGATCTGCTACCCGAGCCCGCCGCTCAGGCACCGCAAGCGGAAGAGACCTTGCCGACAACGCATCAGACCTTCGGTGCCTATATCAAGGCGCGCCGTGAGGAACTGCGCCAGACCGATCGCCGCTACTCGATGCGGCAAGTCGCTGAGCGAATCGGATTGCCGCCGGCCTATCTCTCCAACATCGAGAGCGATATCAAGAATCCCCCAAACGAGGAGTCGATTTGCGCGCTCGCCGAGGCCTTGGATGATGATCCGGATGTCTTGTTGGCCCTGGCGGGAAAACTCGCCGGCGACGTGCGCGGCATCATCCTGAAGCGGCCAAAGCTCTTTACGCAGTTGATCCGCGAGCTCGCCCACAAGAGCGAGGAAGAGATCCACCTGGCGCTGCAAGCCTTCGATGATCCCAAGCAACGTGCCCGCGCACTGGCCGAGGAGACCCTGGCCATTCTCAACGCCGGTCACTACCAAAACCCCTTGCGGCAACAGGTCGAGATCCGCCGTGCACTGGAACAGGCCGTTCAACGCACGACCACCCATGCACCGGATGAGTTTGCGCGGCGGCCACGCAAAAAAACCCGAAATCGGCGGCAGACCCGTATCGAGATCCATCAGGCGCCCACCTTGAAGGTCATGCAGGCACTGGCTGATGGGCGGCGGTCGCTGGTGGTGCTCAACTTTGCCGATGCCTTTGAGCCGGGAGGCAGCTTCCGAAGAGGCGGCCGGGCTCAGGAACAGACGCTGGTCGGTGCCAGCGGGCTGTTGAGCTGCCTTGAGCAAGGGACCAAGTTCTACGAGCAGCATCTGGATCGCGATCCTTTCCACTCCGACGCCCTCATCTACGCGCCTGCGGTACCGGTCTTCCGTGATGCCGAGGGCGCACTGCTGGAGCAACCTTATCCTTGCGCCTTCATCAGCGCTTCCGCCGTCAATGCCCGCGCGATCGAGCAACGCTCACCCCAACGGCGCGATGAGATCACAGAGCGCATGGCTCAGCGCATGCAGAAGGTGCTGAGCTGTGCGCAGGCCTATGATCACCACCATCTGATTCTCGGCGCCTGGGGATGCGGCACCTTCGGCAACAGCCCGACACTGGTCGCACGGCTCTTTTTCGACGCACTGCAACGTGACTTTGAGGGCGTCTTCCGATCGGTGGTGTTTGCGATCCAGGACGAGCGCACCGCAGAGATCTTCCGCGAGCAGTTCAAGGGCGCGGAGCAGAGCAGCATCCCGGCACCGATGGCTGTGCCCATGATGATGAGCAGGGAGCTGTCGCCCAGTCTGGATGTTGGCGATCACCGGCACGGACCTGCTCATGAAGACAGTTCGGACGTCTTAACGTCCGCACAGCGACGCGAGGAGCCGGTCAGCGCCAAGGCCGAAGCGCCTGACGCACAGTTCCTCGAGCAGGCCCGTGAGCGCTACCGGCAACTGCGCATCGAGGTCTTTGACGAAGCCACCTGCCCCGACGGCGAGTCCAAGCACAGTGACGCGCATCGTGCCAATCAAGCTCGCTTTCGCGAACAGGTCCTCTCCATCTGCACACTGGCCAACCTCGACCAGTATCGCTCGCCGACACCAGAGGCACGCACGCAACTCTGGCATCACCTGTGGACCAAGACCCGCTACTCCGGCATCCGCTCCCAGATCGCCACCGACGAGATCGCGGATCTGAAAGACCTCTTTGATGACTATCGCTGGTTCTCGGATGCGTGCTGGAATCTGAAGAACAAAGGTCACACGATGATTGAGGAGGGCACAGGGTCTTGTGCAAAGGACTTCATCGGCAGAACCGGCCCCTTTGCCGGCAAGCTGACGGTCGCCAACCTCCCCAAGCTGCAGAAGCTGATCACCGTCGCACGGGCGTTCAAGCACTACTTTGAACTCTATCCGGATCAGACAGCGCTGAGCTTCATTACCGGAGACTTACCAAGTGATCAGACCGCGATCTGGGAGATCCTCAAACGGTTAGACCACCTCGGCTATCGCGGCGATCTGACCAGCCTTCACCTCTTGATGGATCTCGGCTTCCCGGTGATCAAGCCCGACATCGTGCTCTCGCGGCTGTTTCTACAATTCCGCTGGCTGCACGCGGCCTTGCCCTCACTGCCGAAAGATGTCGAGGAAGCAGATCTCCGGGGGGCTGGCGGCTACAAGACCAGCTTCATCTACACCAAGCCGATCATCTATCAAGCCATCGTCGCCTTCGCCAATCAGCTCGTCGCCGGTTTGGATGCGGCTGACCTCGAGCGCGACATCGGCTGGGTGTCCTCGAACCCGCTGCGCGAGTTTGATCTCTTCATGGCTAAGGCGGGGCAGAGGCCAGAGCGGGAATTTGGGATCGAGCGGACGCTCTATTCGACGTGACTGAGCGAGCAGAAAGACCAGTGGGCTTGCAGGCAAGAGCGCGTAGCGCTGACTGCGACGGTCGAGCTGCATCAAGATGCCTGCACTCCTTCGGGGGAACCAGCACTCTCGATCTCGCGCGCCAGAGATCTCGGCTGAAATCCGCACCTCGAGCGGTTTGCGACAGATGCTGACGCGACCGGCTGTTCTACTAGGCCACTCAGCCGCACCACGGAGTCCGCCGATGTCGATTATTGCCGCTACCCTCGCAACCCTCCAGGCTGAGTAACGCCCCAGGGCTTGGTCAGTGTCTTGGCCTTGGATGGCCAGTGTTTGCTGGGCGAGTTCGGCGAAGGACATCGGATTCTTCAGGATGCCGTGATGCGATGAGTGACCGTTAAACGAACCATCACATCGCCAATTTGGAGGTGACGTTTGTCTCTCTACGATGATGACAAGTGCTTCAGTGAAACGCTCGGGAGGGCTGAAAATGGAGACGAACAATCCCAGCTGAAGCTGGGCAACTATTATCGCTCGGGGTATCAGCTTGGCTTTGATCTGCCACTCATCGATGGCGTCGATCCCTGCATCTACTGGTACCAGAAGGCCGCCGAGCAAGGCAACAAGACCGCCCAGCGCAATTTGTGGAAACACTATCAAATGGGGATTGCAACAGACCCAGACGAGGAGAAAGCCCGGTACTGGCGAAACCGCTACAGGGGTCAGACAGCGTGAAGGCCATAGGCGGCTAACATGCTCTGCGACCCCTTAACGGAGCGGCAGCGGTGCATCGGATGATCTGGCAGTTTGTGCCATTGATCGGGCAACGGGCCACATGGCGCTTGGTGATGTCGCTGGGCGCCAGGTCGTACTCTCCTGAGTACGGCGGGCGCCTGCGGATTCGCACCAAGAAACGCGGACCGCTGCGCGCGTGCTTAGATCGGGTCCGAAGCGAGCAGGCTGGTGTCGCGATACCAGCCCGCGGGCTTTGCGTCGTCGGACGCGACGTTCAGGAAACGGCTGCTCGCCAGATAGGACAGATCGCGCTCAACGGTCCTGATGTTGACATTGAACTCCGCATCCAAGCCACGGAGGCGTTCCCAGAGTTGCCGAACCGTCACTTTGTAAGGGCGAGCGGGCAAAAGCGTGTAGAGCTGAATGCGACGGTCGAACTGCATGGTGGGGCACTCCTGATTGCTGCCGGGTTATGGCGCATATCATATACCAGAGAGGTTACATAAGCAAGCTTCATAAAGCATTGGCGCCTGTTTACGCGCGCGCGCGGGCCGATGAAGTCACCATCGCGCGCCAGACGGCAAGGCTCATCTCAAGGTCGCAGGGTGTTTGCGACAGATGCTGACGCGACGGGCTGTTCTACTAGGCCACTCAGCCGCACCAAGGAGTCCGCCGATGTCGATCATTGCCGATACCCTCTCAAGCCTCAGCCTGGGCAGCGCCCAAACGCACGCGCATCTAACCCTGATCCCGCTCATCGGTGAGACCCTGGGCGAGGCCGATTACCGGTTGCTCGATGCCGCCCTCGCACAAGGCTGTGCCCGTGTCACGGAGGTCTCCGAGGCGGGCGTGGTTCCAGAGCTTCAAGTCCACAACCAGTGCGCAGACCCCATTCTGCTGCTCGATGGCGAGGAACTGGTGGGCGCCAAGCAGAACCGCATCCTCAATCTCTCGGTGCTGGTTCCGGCGGGTCGGACCACGACGATCCCGGTCTCCTGCGTCGAGGCCGGTCGGTGGCGAGCCGACGCCGCTGAACTGCGCAGTGCCGGTCGAGCGCACTTCGCCGCTGGTCGCGCGCGCAAGAGTCACAAGGTCAGCGAGTCGCTCGCCCGGCGTGGCTCAAGAGAGAGCGATCAATCTGAGGTCTGGCAAGACATCTCCGAGAAGGCGGCGCGGATGGCCGTACGCTCCTCGACGAACGCCGCTGCGGCCCTGTACAGCGCGCATGAAGACCGGCTGCAGGGTTATCTCGACGCGTTCCGGCCGGTAGAGCAGCAGCGCGGGGCACTGTTCCTGCTCAACCAGCAGGTGCTCAGCTGCGATCTGTTCGATGCCGCCGAGACCTGTGCGGCCACGCTGCCGAAACTGGTTCGCAGTTGCGCGCTGGATGCGCTCGATGCTGCGCTTGAGACGCCCGAACAGGAGGCCGTTCACCCGTCTGCGGAGCAGGCAGCCGCGTCTTTCCTGAGCGTCCTGGCGGCGACGGACGTCCAGGTGTTTCCGGCGGTTGGGTTGGGCGAGGATCTTCGCATCAGTGGCGATCAGGTCACCGGTGGCGCACTGTGCATCGAGGAGCGGCTGATTCATCTCTGCGCGTTCCCGCATGCGGCCTCTTCCGGCCAGCGATCCCGTCCGTCACAGATGGCGCGGGCCTCGCAACGTCATCGGGGGCGCGCATGAGCATCGGTCTGCATTACTCCAGCGGATACAACAGCGCCCTGGCAGAGGTGTTGCCCGACACGCATCTCTTCGACATCGCCAAATACGGCCATGCGCTGGCCTTGGTCGAGTCCCGGCTCGGGGCTGAACGGGTGGCGCCACACCTGCGTCCCGTGACGGAGGAGGTCAGCCACACCGAACTCTGCTTGATCCATAGCGAGCGTTACCTCCAGGCGCTCGAGACGCCGAGCGTGGTCGCCAGGGCGCTCGAATATCCCCCGGTCGAGCAGTTGTCTGCGGAGTTGGTCGATGCGGAGATTCTCCGGCCGATGCGTCTCGCCGTGAACGGCACCATCGCGGCGGCGCGTGAGGCGCTGATGCACAACAGGCTGGCGTTCAATCTCGCGGGGGGCTATCACCATGCGAGTCGGGATCGCGGAGAGGGGTTTTGCCTCTATGGCGATGCCTATCTCAGCATTGTGCGGTTACGCCAGGAGGGTCTTTTAGGGACTCAGGACCCGGTGCTCTACATCGACCTCGATGCGCACCAAGGCAATGGGATGGCGCGGCTTTGCGCCGAGCACCAGGATGAGCAGGTCGTGCTGCTCGATCTGTTCAATACGGACATCTACCCACAGGACCGCGTCGCTCAACAACGCGTCGACCGAGCCGTCCCGCTCATCAGCGGCATGACCGATCGGACCTATCTCGGGCTGCTACGGGCGCACCTGACGCGCGCGATGGCATCGGTGAAGCCGCGCTTCGCCCTCTACAACGCCGGCACGGACATTCTGGCCGGCGATCCGCTGGGCGGGCTCAACATCTCGGAGGAGGGCGTACGGGAGCGTGATCGCTTCGTGTTGCAGACCCTTCGGGCCGCAGGCGTTCCGGTGGCTGTCGTGCTCGGTGGCGGCTATACACCGCAGAGCCACCGGTTGATTGCCAACATGCTCTGCGATGCCTTGATGGAGCGGGGTGAGTCCGACGGGGCCGGTGGCGCTTGCGGGTAGGCTCGATCGGCCTTCGGGGAGACGCTATTCTTCGGTCGCATCGTGGATCGCGAAAACGACCTGCTGATGCCGCTGGCGGGAGGACGCACCAGCAGCGTATCAAGCACTGCGGTAATCTCCGAAGGCCAATGTTCAAACACAACGGGCCTACGCGCCGAGAACGATAACTCAGGGGACATACCTAAGCGTGCGGCGGGAATGATTAAACCTTCACGTTCACATTGGAGAGACTATGGCAGAACCTCAGCAAACCATCGGCGTTCTTAAAGATTACTACGTTTATGAACTGTACGACAAAAGGGATGGTAAGACGTTCTATGTGGGCGAGGGCATCGGGAGACGGGCCTTTGATCATCTTAATGAGAGCGAGCGAATCCAGCAACAACTCCTCAAAAATCCAATGCTAGAGGGGCGGGGGAACACCGCAAAGATTGCTCGCATCCAGGAGATTCTCAGCGCTGCAGGGAGCGATCAAGTCGGGGTTCGGGTCATCGGTCGCTTCGACAGTAAGGAGGAAGCGCTAGCGGTCGAAACTGTGCTGATCAACTGGGCCTACGGGATTGATAACCTGACCAACATTAGCCGTGGTCACGGCGCGAAGTATGTTCGCCAACAGCAACAGGCTTCCGCTGAGCTTCCAGGACTCGATATCGACAAACAGGTGGCTATCCATGGGACTGGCAACGGATATCTCCAAGCCATCATCGACAACCATGAACAATATCATCACTTCTCCCAGGCGGAAGACATCGCTGAGCATCTGCGAAAGACATACCCGAAGCTCGTAATCGACGACCCCTGTTTCTGGGAGAGTGGTCGCTATGTTGCGGTTTTCATTATGCTTGTTCCTGAGACTGTTCGGATGATCATCCAGTTGACCGATAGTGGACAACACCAGCATGTCTACAACCTCCTACCAATGTCAGGATTAACTCAGGACAGAAATTGTTTCGTAAGCTACATGACAGATCACCATCCAGATCTTGATCTTCGGAACGGCGGTCGTTATGCGAAGCTTCCCGCTTGGGATCCATTAAAGATCAAGAACGATGATCTGAATGCGGTCAGTAAGCAGGTTCGCTATGCATGCAATTGGTTTAATGTTGACTCTGGCTTCCAGGAAACAGAGGATCGCTCGCAAACGGCATAAGCGCGCTTCAGGCGAGCGCTGACTGGATAGTGGCTCGAGCGCGTTGCTGTTATCGGAAACGCGCTTGAAACGCCCGCAGGCGAGGTTGTTCCTTCGTGGCATCGACAACGGCGAACACCACATGCCGAAAATGGCCTGCGAAGGGGCCCTCCAGCAACTCGCCGAAGGCCGCGGCCACGTCGACCGGGTTGTTCTTGAATACCCCGGCGCCCCATGCGCCAAGCACAAGGACGCTGTGACGCTGCGCCTCAGCGACTCGCAAGATATTGTGCGCTCGTCGGCGCAGGGTCTGGCGCACCACCTCCTGATCCCCCGGATGGCGTTGCAGATGCGGACCCGCATTCGGCGCCGGAGCCGTGATCACCGAGGCCAGGAAGGGCGTTTCGAGCAAGATGAGTGCCTCGTCGCGGAACCAAGGCACACCTGGGCTATAGATCATGTGATCGGTATAGAGCAGTGAGGACTGCGCACGATTGATCGCATAGTAGGTTGACTGCTGGGTCTCCAAGCAGCGGAAGAGTCCAGAGCAGCGCACCAGATCCTCCTCTTGCGCGCGAGCCCCCTTGAGGAATCCACCGCCAACATGGCGCGCAGAGGCAAAATTCAGCACAACAGGATCTTCGATTCCTTCGTCTTGGACGAGACGACGGACGGCGGCCTGTGTTGTTTCCTCGGTCACCGTGATCTGCGTCGTCTGCGCGCGGGTGGCCATTGCTTGGCCATCAAGTTGGATGAGGTCTTCTGGCGTATAGAGTCGCGTCCGATCGACGGCCTGCGCTTGCTGGCCGGCAATCTCCACGCGCCGACCGGAAGGCGCTTGGTAAGCGCCTTGGTCTTGAATGGCCAGGGTTTGCTGGGCGAGTTCGGTGAGGGATATCGGATTCATGGCGACGGAATGGAAGATCGTTACGCGTTATCAGGCGTGTCGTTTGTCAGGGAAGCGGAGCGGTGCTGTATCGTCAAGCCAATCTGCCAGATTGACGGGCCTGGCGACCCAAGCGCCTGAGCCCTATCCCGACTGCGGGTCTTATCGTGTCCGCGTTAGACATCGTAGTCGTTGACAGTACGCACCAGGTACGGCTTTCTACGAAGGCTAAGTTCGACCATCGATGCCCCCTGGATGCGCTTCCAGTCTTTCTTCATCTCCATCGATCTGGACAATCCAACATGGCTACACATCGTTATGAGGCGTTCGCCGAAGTACCGCAGGACCACTGCCTGTACTTGCCGTTACCGCCAGAGATTCCCGTCGGCCCGGTGCGGGTCACCGTCATGTTTGAGTCGCCTGCAAGCAGCCAGGCAACGGACGAATCCATCAAGCGCCTGTTAGGCAATATGCCTGATCTGGGCGAGGACAGCGATTTTGAGCGGCCGCTGGATGATGGTCGGGAGGTTCCAGATTGGGTTTTCTGATCGATACCAATGTGCTGTCTGAGCTTGGTAAGAACGGCGGTGTTCGCTTTTTGAATCCATTCTCGGACGACAATGAGTCCTTGGCCTCAACCGAGTCTGATTGACAACACCGAGAACTCCGACAAAACCCCGAGCCTGCGCTGTCCTGGCCGGGATTCCGAGTCAGACTCCCGACAGCGTTTGTCGGACCAGCCTGCTAGAGTCGTGCCTATCCACCGGGGACGCCCCTTGTGCGACCCTGCAACCGACTGACGATCAAGCCACCGAGCGCTGACGAGTGACGAGAGGAGCACGCGAATGACCCCAACGACGGAGCATGCCAGCGACTGGCCAACCGGCTTCATGCTGATCCAAGGCAACCGACTCGAGTCCCTGCGCGGACTGCTCAGTGCCTGGCTCAGCCGGCATCCGCTCCATCCGCTGGAGAACGAGGTCATTCTGGTGCAGAGCAACGGCATCGGCCAATGGCTGAAGGTCGCACTCGCCGCCCCCCGCGCTGAGGACAGTCAGGACGACGACCTCAGCGGTGGCTGCGGCATCGCTGCCGCCCTCGACCTGATGCTCCCGGCGCGCTTCCTCTGGCAGGCCTATCGCGCCGTGCTCGGCGACCTCCCGGAAATCTCCGCTTATGACAAGGCGCCGCTCGTCTGGCGCCTGTATCGGCTGCTCGGCGATCTCGATGGCCTCGCCACGAACACCGAAGAGGGCGCCTGGCTCGATCCCCTGCGCGGCTTCCTCGCCAGCGATGGCGACGCTCGGCGCCGCCAGCAATTGGCCGCGCGCCTGTCCGACCTCTACGACCAATACCAGGTCTACCGCGCCGACTGGCTGAGCGCCTGGGAACAGGGCGAGGATGTGCTGATCCGCCCCAACGGCACCCAGATCCCACTGCCTGAGGAACACCGCTGGCAACCGCTGCTCTGGCGCCGACTGCGCCAGGATCTGGCCAAACACCACCAGGACCGCAACGCACCCGCGCCCGCCGCCGAGGCCAGCCGCGCCCAGATCCACCAGCGTTTCCTCGCCCAGGCCAAGACCCTGAGTTGGGTCACCCGACCCAGCGAACTGCCACGTCGGGTCATCGTCTTCGGCATCTCCTCGCTGCCGCGCCAAGCCATCGAAGTGCTCGAGGCCATTGCGCCCGTCGCCCAGGTCATGCTCTTCGTGCACAACCCGAGCCAGCACTACTGGGGCGATCTGGTTGAAGGCCGTGAGCTGTTTCGCGAACTGTTTCGGCCTTACCAGCGCACCGCCACGCGCAAAGTGCCCGAGAATCTGCAGGACGCCGAGCTGCATCTGCACGGCCACCCGCTGCTCGCCGCTTGGGGCAAGCAGGGCCGCGACTACATCCGACTGCTCGACGAACACGACGATCGCAGCGTCTACGAGGCCCACTTCGCCGAGCAGAACCTCAAGATCGACCTCTTCGAGTCCCCGCTCGACGCCACCCATCCGCACAACGCCACGCTGCTGCAACAACTCCAGGACGACATCCTCGAGCTGCGCCCACTGCACGAGCGTCGCGCCCTGGCAAGCAGCATCGACCCACGTCACGACCGCAGCCTCAGCTTCCTCATCGCCCACGGCCCGCAGCGCGAGGTCGAGATCCTCCACGACCAACTGCTCGACGCCTTCGCCACCGCCAAGCGCGCCGGCGCGCCGCTGCATCCACGCGACATCCTGGTGATGGTGCCCGACATCAGCGTCTATGCCCCGCACATCGAGGCCGTGTTCGGTCGCCTTGAGCGGGATGATCCGCGCCGCATCCCGTTTCAGATCACCGACCAGTCCCAACGCCAGCGCGATCCGCTGTTGATCGGTGTCGAAACCCTGCTCAACCTGCCGCAAGCCCGCTTTGCCGTCAGCGACCTGCTCGACCTGCTCGAGATCCCCGCGTTGCGCGCGCGTTTCGGCCTCGCCGAGGCCGACCTGCCACGCCTGCACCACTGGATCGAGGGCGCCAAGATCCGCTGGGGCCTCGACGCCGAGCAACGCGCCGGCCTCGATCTGCCTGCCGGCCTGGAGCAGAACAGTTGGCGTTTCGGCCTCAAGCGCATGCTGCTCGGCTTCGCCACCGGCGGCAGCGACGATTGGCAGGACATTGAGCCCTATGACGAGATCGGCGGCCTGGACGCCGCCCTGATCGGCCCCTTGGCGCAGCTGCTCGAAGCCCTCGGCGAGAGCTGGAACCTGCTGCAACAACCGCTGACGCCCGCGGCCTGGAGCGCGCTGCTCGCTGAGCGCATCGATGCCCTGTTCCTGGCCTGCAGCGACGCCGACGAGCGTGCGCTCGCGCAATGGCGCCAAGTCCTCGAGCAATGGCTGCTCGACTGCACCTACGGGGGTGTCGAGGACGAGCGGCTGCCGCTCGAGGTGGTACGCGACAGTCTGCTGCCCAGCCTCGATACCCCGACCCTGAGCCAGCGCTTCCTCGCCGGTGCGGTCAACTTTGCCACCCTGATGCCGATGCGCGCGATCCCGTTCCGGCAGATCTGGCTGCTCGGCATGAACGACGGCGACTACCCGCGCAGCCGCCGCCCGGCCGACTTCGACCTGATGGCGAACGACTACCGCCCCGGCGATCGCTCCCGGCGCGAAGACGATCGTTACCTGTTCCTCGAAGCCCTGCTCGCCGCGCGCGAACGCCTGGTGATCAGCTGGGTCGGGCGCAGCCTGCGCGATGACTCCGAGCGCCCGCCCTCGGTCCTGGTGGGACAGTTGCGTGATCACCTCCAAGCCGGCTGGCGGCTGGCTCCAGAGGCTGTGGAGGCCGCCTCCGATCCCTCGGGCCAGGCCCTGCTCGCGGCCCTGACCCGCAGCCATCCGCTGCAGCCTTTTAGCCGGCGCTACTTCGAGCCCCAGCGCGACCCACGGCTGTTCACCTATGCCAACGAGTGGCGCAGGCTCTATCCGGACTCGACACCTGCCGATGACGCCGCCTCGCAAGTGCCCCTGTTCCCGGAACGCCCACCGACACTCTCCGCACCGACCTTCGATGGAACGATCACCCTGCAGACGCTGGGGCGCTTCCTGCGCCATCCGCTGCGGACCTTCTACAGCCAACGCCTGGCGCTGCAGCTGAATGTCGATGCCGAGATCGACGCCAACGACGAGCCGTTCGACCTCGATGGGCTGCAGCGCTGGGGACTGCGCGCGGCCATCCTGCAACGGGTCGAACGACAACTCGTGGCTCAGCCTGGGATCGCCAGTGAGACCTGTCTGCAGCAGGCGGTGGGTCGGCTCGCCCGCGCCGGCGAGTTGCCGCTGGCCCCCTTCGATGTCGACTGGCGTGAGGACTTGCAGGCCCAGTTCGCAACGCCCCTGCAGCGTTATCGCGAGTTGCTGGCCGAGTATCCGACAGCGGTGCCGATCCGTGCACTGAGCCTCAGCGCCGGTGACCTGCTGCTCGAGGACAGCCTCATCGGGCTGCGTGCCAACGAGCAGGGCGAGCGCCTGCAACTGCGATTGCAGCCGAGCGAGTTAATCAAGAACGGCAACCTCCGTTGGTATCACCTGGTCTCGCACTGGCCCCGGCATCTGGCCGCCCAGCGCGAGGCGCCGACCCACACCTGCCTGCTCGGCCCTGGCTGCGAGGTCTGGTTGCCGGCGATGGAAGAAGGCGAGGCCGAGGTGCTGCTGCAAGAGTTGATGGCGGGCTATATCGAGGGACTGACGGAGCCCTTGCCGCTGGCCTGCAAGACGGCGTTTGGTGTGCTGCGCCAGAAAAGCAAAGAAAAGGGTGCCGATCCCGTCCAAGACTACGAGGGCGGCTATCAGTGCTCCGGCGAGCGCGATGAGCATGTCGGCTACCCACGCTTCTGGCCCGACTACACCACGCTGAGCGCCGCCGCCGGGTTCAATGAGCTGATCGAACGGCTCTACGGCCCCCTCTATCAACAGGCCATCACGCACAAGGAGCTTTGACGATGACCGATCCACAAGTGCCCGATCCCGAACCCATGCCAGCCACCACAAACACTCTGGACCCGCTCCACTTCCCGCTCTGGGGCAGTCGGCTCATCGAGGCCAGTGCCGGCACCGGCAAGACCTTCACCCTGGCGCTGCTCTACATCCGCCTGGTGCTCGGCCATGGCCGCACCGACGAGGGGGCGACGGCCTTCGCGCGGCCACTGACCCCACCCGAGATCTTAGTGGTGACCTTCACCGAGGCCGCGACCAAGGAACTGCGCGAGCGCATCCGGGCGCGTCTGGTCGAGGCCGCCGAGCTGTTTTCTGAGCCGTCATCGTCAGCGGAAGCGCAGCCGATCAAAGACCCGCTCAAGGCCCTGCGTCAGGACTACCCGCCCGAGCACTGGCCGTCCTGCGCCCACCGCCTGCGCCTGGCCGCCGAGTGGATGGACGAGGCGATGATCGCCACCATCCATGGCTGGTGTCAGCGCATGCTGCACGAGCATGCCTTTGCCACTGGCGGGCTGTTCGAGCGCACCCTAGTCACCGATCAGGAGGAGCTGATCGCCGAGACCTTGCGCGATTACTGGCGCAAGCACTGCTATGGACGTCCGCTCGCCGAGGCGCGTTGCATCCGTGAGGTCGCCGCCTCGCCCGAGGCGCTGCAAGGCAAGCTCAGCGAATGGCTCAAACGCCGCGATGCCCAACTCTGCTTCAAGGGCCAGCCGCTGGATGGCGACTGCCTGCAGGCGGCATTGGCAACGCGGATCGGACAGCGTGAGGCTGAGGACGAGGCGCGCAGGCTCTGGCGTGAGCATCGCGAAGCGATCGAGGAACAACTCGTCACGTTGCGACCCAACCTCAACGGGAAGGTACACGGCAGCGCCCAGCTGGAGGGATTTAAAAAGGTTTTTGCTAATATCGGGGCTTGGTCAGAGGGCGCTGAGGCGCCGACGCAACTGAAACGCTTTGCCCGAGGCGCGTTCGAGTTCAAGCAAAACGCCCCGGTCCAAACCGAGCCCGAGCATCCAGTATACGACGCCCTGGCCACCTGGCAGCAGACCCTGAAAGCCGCCGATGCCACCAACCCCAATGCGCCACCCTCACTCGAGGCCTGCCTGCTCGCCCATACCGTGCACTGGCTCGCCGAGGAACTGCCGCGGCGCCTGCGCATCCGCGCCGAGATGGGCTTCGACGAACTGCTCAGCGAACTGGCCGCTGCGCTGACCCCTGCTGATGACAGCCCCAGCGCCCAGTCCCAAGCCGCCTCGCTCGCGGCGACGATCCGCCGACAGTTCCCGGTCGCGCTGATCGATGAGTTCCAGGACACCGACCCGATCCAATACCGAATCTTCGACGCGATCTATCAGGTCGCTGCGAACGATCCCGACACCGCCCTGGTGATGATCGGCGATCCCAAGCAGTCGATCTACGCCTTCCGCGGCGCCGACATCCATGCCTATCTGGCCGCACGCCAGGCCACCACGGGACGCCACGCGACGCTGGCGACCAACTTCCGCTCCACCGAAGCGATGGTCACCGCCTGCAACCGCTTCTTCGGCCATGCCGAGGCCCAACCTCGTGGGGCCTTCCGCTTTGGCGCCAACGCCAACGCCGCAGACCATCCCGCCCCCGAGAACCCCATC
>NZ_NRRY01000048.1 GCF_016583905.1 Lamprobacter modestohalophilus
GTGGTGGTATTCTTCAATGTGAAACGCCAGATTCTCTTTCAGCGAGCGCAAGGGATCTTGCCGTGCAAGGCTTTGGGTTTTGACCATGAGACGTCCAGAATCTATTTGTTACGAGCTGCCTGGAAAAATGATAACAATATCAGATGCATAGAGCAAGATAACAAAGTAGTATTATCCGCGATCCCATCCGTCGCTGATGAAGGGCTGCGGAAGTTTCGGTACTCATCAAACTGCTTCAATATTTTCAAGTCTATTCGGTCAGGGAAGTCGCGGAGCACTTCCCGACCACGATCGGTGATGACCGAAAGACCTCGCCTAGGTGATGCGAGGAGGCCTGCCTGTCGGATGTGCGTTTTAGCCCATCCGATACGATTGTCGAATAGGCGCGAAGTGCCACTTGGCAACATTTCCCGCCGGTCTTCATCGTCTAGTTCGAAATGGTCCGCAAGCAGCGCGACCAAATCTCGATTGCGATGCTCTACCCCGTCGCTATGGGCCTCAAGCAATGGCCGCATAATCGATTGGAAATCGGGTATTGCCATCGATATCAGCCTTCTACCAAGAGAAGCGCCAAATCCAGCATCACTGACAGCTCTCGCACTCCGGATCATCGATCGAGCAGGCTTTAGGAGCCGGGTCGACAGGCTTGCCGCCACCATTCGACTTCGCCTTACCCGGTGACTGATAGGAGCCACCGACGGCTGAGAGGCGGTTCGCTCTGCTGGTATCCGCCATGGTCGACTTCTCGACGTGTGTGGCGCCCATGGAGCGCAGGTAATAGGTGGTCTTTAGCCCCCGTACCCAAGCCAGCTTGTAGAGGTTGTCGAGCTTCTTGCCACTCGGCTCGCTCATGTAGAGGTTCAGGCTCTGCGCCTGATCCAGCCATTTCTGCCGTCGGCTGCCGGCCTCGACCAGCCAGCGTGGATCGACCTCGAAGGCGGTCGCATAAAGCTCCTTCAGCTCATCGGGGATGCGGTCGATCTGCTGCAGGCTGCCGTCGTAGTACTTCAGGTCGCTGACCATGACGCTATCCCAGAGCCCTAGTGCCTTGAGATCACGCACCAGGTAGGGATTGACGACGGTGAATTCGCCCGACAGGTTCGATTTGACGAACAGGTTCTGATAAGTCGGCTCGATCGATTGGCTGACGCCGACGATGTTGCTGATGGTGGCGGTGGGCGCGATGGCCAGGCAGTTGCTGTTGCGCATGCCGATCGTCGTTACCCGCTCGCGCAGGCCGTTCCAGTCCAGCGTTGTGCTGGTGTCCATCTCCAGATAGCCGCCGCGGCCTTCGGCGAGTCGCTGAACGCTGTCGATTGGCAGGATGCCCTGGCTCCAGAGGCTGCCATCGAAGCTCTGATAGCGCCCACGCTCGGCGGCGAGATCGCTGCTGGCCTCAATGGCGTAGTAGCTCAGCGCCTCCATGCTGTGATCGGCGAAGCGCACCGCGTCTTGGCTCGCGTAGGGGATGCGCAACTCATAGAGCGCATCCTGAAAGCCCATCAATCCGAGCCCGACCGGCCGGTGGCGCAGGTTGGAATTGCGCGCTTGCGGCACGTTGTAGAAGTTGTAGTCGATGACGTTATCGAGCATCCGCATCGCGGTGCGCACGGTCTTGCGCAGCTTGGCGGTGTCGAGCCCGCGTTCCGTCACATGGGCGGCCAGGTTCACCGAGCCTAGATTGCAGACCGCGATCTCCCGATCGTTGGTGTGCAGGGTAATCTCGGTGCACAAGTTGCTGCTATGCACCTGCCCGACATGCTGATTGGTATAGCGCAGGTTGCAGGGGTCCTTGAAGGTGATCCAGGGATGGCCGGTCTCGAACAGCATCGCCAGCATCTTGCGCCAGAGGTCGACCGCCTTGATGCGCTTGGTCACCTTCAGCTCGCCACGATCGGCGCGGGCCTCGTAGCCGAGATAGGCCTCCTCGAAGGCTTGGCCCATGAGATCGTGCAGATCGGGCGTCTCGTCGGGCGAGAACAGGGTCCATTGCTGATCCTCGGCGACGCGCTTCATGAACAGATCCGGCACCCAGTTGGCGGTGTTCATATCATGCGTGCGGCGGCGTTCATCACCAGTGTTCTTACGAAGATCCAGGAACTCCTCGATGTCGATGTGCCAGGTCTCGAGGTAGGCGCAGACCGCGCCTCGCCGCTTGCCCCCTTGGTTAACTGCCACCGCCGTATCGTTGGCCACTTTGAGGAAAGGCACCACACCCTGGCTCTTGCCGTTGGTGCCCTTGATATGAGCGCCCATTCCGCGCACGCGCGACCAGTCGTTACCGAGACCGCCGGCGAATTTGCTCAGCAGCGCATTGTCCTTGATCGCGCCATAGATGCCATCGAGATCATCCGGCACTGTAGTCAGATAGCAGGAACTGAGCTGCGGGCGCAGGCTGCCGGAGTTAAACAGGGTCGGCGTGCTGCTCATGAAATCGAAGCTCGACAGCAGCTCGTAGAACTCGATCGCACGCTCCTCGCGGTCGATCTCGTTGATCGCCAGCCCCATCGCCACGCGCATGAAGAAGGCCTGTGGCAGCTCGATGCGCGGCCCTTCGGCGGTGTGGATGAAGTAGCGATCATACAAAGTCTGCAGGCCGAGATAGGTGAACTGCAGATCGCGCTCGGGCTTGAGCGCGGCGCCTAAGCGGGTCAGGTCGAAGCGGCTTAGCTGTTTGTCGAGCAGCTCCAGGTCGCCGGCGGTCTTGATGTAGGCGCTGAAATAATCGGCGTAGCGCTCGGCCAGATCGGCCTGGGTCTCGACCCCGACCGCCATGCCCAGCTCGCCCAGTGCCTCGCGCCGCATCACATCGAGCAGCAGCCGCGCAGCCGCTTGGCTATAGGCCGGCTCGCGCTCGATCATCGCGCGGGCTGACATCACTAGCGCTTGGCCGACATCGGCCTCTTTGACCCCATCGAACAGGTTACGCAGCGTATCGGTGATGATCGCCTCGTCATCGACCCCCTCGAGCCCGGCGGCGGCCTCGCGCGTCAGTCGGCGCAGGCGATCGACGTCCAACGGTCGCGTGCTGCCATCGGCGAGGGTGACGTTGATCCCCGTCGTTTCGTCGGCCGCTGTGGTCGTGGCGCTGGCGGCCTTCTCGGCGCGCTCACGGGCGCGGGCGTCGCGATAGATCACATAGTCGCGCGCGACCTTGTGCTCACCGGCACGCATCAACGCCAGCTCGACCTGATCCTGGATATCCTCGATATGGACGGTGCCGCCACCCGGTAGACGGCGGGTGAGTGCCGAGACCACCTGCTCGGCAAGCTCATCGACCAGATGATGGATGCGGCTGGATGCCGCTGCGCCGCTGCCCTCGACCGCAATGAAGGCCTTGGTCATCGCGACCTTGATCTTGCTCGGGTCGAAGTGAGTGACCTTGCCGTTGCGACGGATGACCTGGACCTGCCCCGGGCGATGGCTGGCGACCTCGCTGCTTGGGCTCATCGCCGAGATGGCAGCCGAACTAGCAGCCGAATTGACGGCCTGAGACGACTCCGGCTCGACGCGAGGCTGATGCAGGGTGGGCGTTTGCGCAGTGGCGTCGGTCTTCTCGGAGGCGGCGGCCATAGTTCAGTCCTCGTCTGATGTCATCTGGTGCAGTTTGTCTGGCGCTGTTCGCTGCGTTGAAACAGACAGCGATTGGGGCCCTTGATCGGTCCGAAGCCCAGTGGGTTTCGCTGGGCTTAAGGCGATTTCTGTCAAAGCTCATACCGCCTTGCTAGTCTTTTCGCTCGCCTTCTTCGTCGCGCCGCCGGTCACATAGCCCGGCTATGCTCCCGGCGACGCTCCTCGAAGGCAAACGAAAATCCTGCGCAATTCGGTACGAGCTTTTCCGGCAATCGCCTAAGCGAGCAGGTATTGATCGCAAGCGACTACGGCTGACCGGGTCCACGATCTGCATGCTGACCTGCTCCGCGCGAACTCTGCTGAGTCAGGTGTTCAGCCCGGATGCAGTCAGGCAAAGGTGGTCTGACAACGCAGTCGGTGGCCCCTGTCGCCGGGTTTAATATCAAGGATGTCAGTTGCTAGCAGCAGCGGCGAGCAAGGCGAGCAGGCGAAGGCTTGGTCAACTGGAGCCGCTCTCGCGATCTCAATATATACCCATCGGGTTCACTGTCAACCACTATATCTTGTGGTTTAGTTGCTGATAACCGCATGTGCAGCCTGTGCCTGAGCTGTGGATAATTTTGTCTGATTCGGCGTTTGAGGGCGCCGTTGAGGGGTTTTGCTGTGGATAACCTCAGCCTGCAATTTGCCCTTGCTGGCTTGGGCCGAGACGGCATCAGCAGCGCTATACTCAACCCTCGCCGTTCGCCCAGTCGGGACGTTTCGGCGCACACTCGAAACAACACCAAATGGCGCCGTCAGCGCCAAGCCAAGACACGGCGAAGAAACCGTGGTGATGGCCTGGACGGCACAACGGAGGACTGTATGAGCCGAACGATGCTGCGCACCTGCATAACCCTACTGGGTTGTGCGCTAGCGATGCCGTCGCTGGCCGACACGCCAGCCGAGACCCCGGCCGAGATCGCCAAGCGTGAGTACGATCAGGTCTTGACGCTGACGCCAGATATCGAGCGTGGGCGCAGGGTCTATCTGACCTGCGCCGTGTGCCACTTGCCGGAAGGCTGGGGCAGCGTCGATGGCGTCTATCCGCAGATCGCGGGTCAACTGCGCACCGTGATCATCAAGCAGCTTGCCGACTTCCGTGCCGGCAATCGCGACAATCCGCTCATGTATCCATTCTCCGTGCCGGAGATCTTGGGCGGTCCGCAGGAGATCGCCGATGTTGCCGCCTATGTCGCCGCATTGCCGATGACGGCGAACAATGGGCTCGGGCCAGGCACCGACTTGGCGCTTGGCGAGCAGCTCTATGGCGAGCACTGTGCCGATTGCCACGGTGCGGCTGGCGAGGGCGACGAGGCAGAGCACATTCCTGCCCTTGCTGGGCAGCATTACGCCCATCTGATGCGACAGTTCGATGCCATCCGCAGTGGCGAGCGTAAGAATGCGGACTCGAAGATGACCGACGAGATCAGGGACATCGACGCGCAGCAGCAGTCAGCGTTGTTGGACTATACGGCGAGGCTGCGTCCAGCGGCCGACAAGCTTGCAGCGGAGGGTTGGCATAACCCCGACTTTCCGCAGTATGTGCGTGATGCAATGGGATTGAGAGCACCGCCGCCAGCGGTGCTTGCGCCCCAAGCGCCAGACTCGGAGGCGGCGCCGTCGCAGCGGTAGGCGAGCGCGGCGGCAGCGCTCTCGGCCTCGGCAGCGCTCTCGGCCTCGGCCTCATTCGGCGATGGTGAAGCGATCTCGGCCGGCGCGCTTGGCCTCGTAGAGTGCCATATCGGCATTGTGGATCAAGGCTTCGAGTGATTCGTCGGGCTTTAGTTGGGCGACGCCGAGACTTGCCGTGACTTTTAACGGGCTGTCCGCATCGATGTCGAACGGATGTTCCGCGATCCCAACGCGGAGCCGTTCGGCCAGCTTGGTCGCGCCACTCAGCGTCTGACCGATCACCAGCACCAGGAATTCTTCACCACCGAAGCGCACCGGGACATCGACACTGCGGCACTCGCTTTGGATCAGCTCCGCGACCTGTTCGAGCACCCGATCTCCAGCGCCATGCCCATGGGTGTCGTTGATCTGCTTGAAGTGGTCGAGGTCGAGCATCACCGCTGCGACCGATGGGGCCATGTCGCGTTCCTGCAGGGCCAAGTGGCGTTTCATCACATCTTGCATATAGACGCGCGTGAAGAGCTTGGTGAGCGGATCGCGGATCGAGCGTTGATAGGCGCGCTCGCGCTCGAGGTCGATCGACCGGTAGATCACCTCGCGCTCGAGCGCAATCTTCAACGGCTCGATCATCTGCACGATCAGTTGCGCGGTGCTCGAGGTGATCAGCGGGCGCCTGTCGAATGCGAGGATGGCCATCGCTTCGATCTGTTCGCTGTTCTGGGCCGTGAGTGGAACCGCGATCGTCGCGCCTCCCGAGGAGGTCTCTGGCTGCAAGCAAAAGCCCTCGGCATGGAGGTCGTGGTTTGAGGGCGCGGTATCATCGACGTGCGCGCGCTTCCAGTCGCTGAGTGTGCGCCCCACAAACTTGCAGGTGTCTGGGACCCGCGCATCAACGATGCCAACAAAGCGTGCCTTGGCGGCGAGTGTCAGCACCTGACCATCGGGCAGCGCCGCGTAGTAGTCGATATGCGTCACAGGCAGGCTGCGCTGGACGACCTCGAGGAGTCGCGTCGCGATGTCGCGGAAGTCGCGGTACAGCAGCATCGTCTCGGTGATGTCGCGCAGGGTCCGGTTGAGCTGTGAGAGCCGCCGAATATCGGTGTCGCCTTGACCGAGCAGGTAGAGGCCGCAGTCCAAGTGCCTGAGCTTGTCGATGATAAACCCGACCAGCTGCTGCGGGATGATCGAGCCATGCTGGGCCGCGATCATCTCCACCGGGTAGCGCTCGATCTGGCTCAGCGCATAGTCGAGGATGTCGCTGCTGGGCATGTAATGCTCGTGAAACGGGCGCACAGCGTCGAAGTGCGATTCATCCAGTGCGACCAATTGCGGCACTTCGGTGAAGCCGCCGAACAGATCGCTCGAGAAGAGCACGCCAGTGCTGCGATCGAAGCTGCAGAAGGCGCCCGGAAAGTGCGCATAGGGAGTGAAGATAAATTCTAGCGTTCGATCTTCGAGCTCGAGCCTCCAATCGTGCTCGTCAACGAGCCAGAATGGCATCTTCAGGCCGTAATGTTTGAGCAGTGTCGCCGCGCGCCAATGGGTGACGACCGCTGCGTCCGAGCGCGTATTGAGCTCATCGATCAGCGGCAGTGCGGCCGCGATGTCTGGATCTTGATGATGGCAGACGTAGTAGCGAATCGCGCTCAGCGAAACAACCTCCTCGACCTTGCGCAGCGTGTGGGCAAAGGTTAGGCGCGACCCGGGGTCGAACAACACCGATTGGTCGCCCTGCTCGAGCAGGTAGACATGGCACTGGAACTTGTCTTCGGGGATGACATGGCCAACCCACCAAACGCGCTCTGCGATTTCGATTGCGTGGTTGGTGTCGGCGTGACGGAGGGTTTCGAGTGTCGCTGGCATTGCTCGCTAGATCGATTAAGCGGCGTCCGATGCCGGGCTGAAGAAGGGCTTCCGTGGTTGCCAGACGCACTGCGTCGCGCCGCCGGCCACAGAGCCTGGCGATGCTCCCGGCGACGCTCCTCGAAGGCAAACGAAAATACTGTGCAATGCGGTACGCGCTTTGCCGGCAGTCGCCTAACGCGCATGGCGCGGCGCCACCCCGAACAATGAATCGCGTGAGCTGCACATGATGAACTTCACATCGTGAGCTTCATATCGTGAGCTTCAAATATTAAGTGTAACCGAGACTGCACCCGCGCGGCCGGCTTTTGCAACCAGTTCCCGTGGGTCTCTCCCGAGCGAATGGACTCACCGGTCTATGGCTTACCTTTTTGATCCCTGATGGCGGCTGAGTCTAAGCGCAAGGCATTGACCGCCCGGGCCGCTGTTGGACTCGCTGCTTCGGCCGGGGTGCGCACCGTTCGGGCGCCCAGCAGACGATAGATGCTCGGGACCAGTAGCAGCGAGACCAGGGTCGAGAAGCTGAGTCCGGCAACGATGGTGATCGCCAACGGGCTCAACATCTCCGAGCCCTCGCCAATGCCGAGCGCCAGCGGCAGCATGCCGAAGACGGTGGTGAGGGTGGTCATCAGGATCGGCCGGAGCCGCAAACGCGCCGCCTCGATGATGCCCTCATCGCGCGAATCGCCAGCCCGACGGCGCAGCTCGATGAACTCGACCAGCACGATCGCGTTGTTGACGACGATGCCGGCGAGCATGATCATGCCGAGCCAGACTGGCATCGATAGACCGGTGTCGGTCCAGCTTAGCCCGAGCGCCACCCCGATCAGCGCGAAGGGCACCGAGAGCAGGATGATGAATGGATTGCGCACGGACTCGTACTGCACCGCCATCACCACCAAGACCAGAAACACCGCTAGGGCCAGCAAGAGCCGACCGATGTCTTGTCCCTGCTGCAGGGTCTCGAGACTGCCGGCCTCATAGAGGCTGTAACCCGGCGGCAGCGGCACCTCGGAGGTTGCCGCCAGTGCTTGCTCGATGGCGCTGGCCAGCGTCAGATCGCCGCCGATCGAGGCGCTGATCTCGATGATCCGCTGCTGACGATCGCGCATGATGGTCTCCGGCTGCAGCAGGACGCTGACCTGGGCGAGGTCGCCGAGCCGGATCGGACGTCGTTCGCTGCGTAGTCTGGCGTCATCCCTGGCGTCAACCGCCGTACTCACGCGATTTCCAGGCTCGCGGCCAAAGATGATGATCGACTCGAGATCCCCTGGGGCTGCGATATCGTCGCGGTCCAAGCGCAGGCGCACATCGATGCTGCGGTCGCCCTCGATCAGCTCGGTGATGACTTGGCCCTCGAGCGCGAGCCGGAGCACGCGCCCGATGTCTTCCACGTCCAGCCCATGGCTAGCGGCGCGCTGCCGGTCGACCTCGATCGAGAGCTCGCGGGTCGGCTCCTGATTGGAGTGCTGCAGATTGCGCAGACCCTCGATGCCCTGGAGCCGCTCGAGCATCTGGTCGGCGAGTGCAATCAGGGTGTCGAGCTCGGGGCCTTTGAGCCGCAGGCTGAGATCATCATCGCCGCGATTGAAGCGAATGCCGCGAATACCCCGGGTGTAGAGGTAGACGCGCAGCCCGGGGATCGCGGCCGCCTTGATCTCGGCTTTGACGCGCTCGATCCATTCGGCCGTGCCGAGGTCGCGCTCGGCAAGCGGGACCAGCTGTACCTGAAGACTGGCGCGATGGCTGTTTTCAAAGCTCGAGCGGCCGAAGACGAAGCCGCCGACGGTGGTGAAGATCGAGCGGGTTTCCGGTTGGGCGTCGACGATGGCCTCGACTTGGCGTGTCAACGCATCCATCTGTTCCAGGTTGACGCCGCTATCTGCGGTCAAGCTGATGCGCACATCCCCTTCGTCGAGCTCCGGCAGGAAGGCGGGGGTTGCCGAGAAGAGGCTCGGCACGCTGGCGACGAGGGCGACGATGAACACTGGCAGCAGTAGCCAGGGCCTTGGTAGCAGGCGCCGCAGTATCCACTGATAGCCGTTCTCGAGTGCCTGCATGGCGCGGTCCACCGCTCGCCGTAAGGGGCCATCGCGCCCTGCGGGTAGCTGCCGTGCTAAGGCCGGAACCAGTGTCAGCGCGACCACGAGGGAGGCGACGATGGCCGCCGAGATGGTAAAGATCAGCTCCCGGAACAAGAGCCCGATCAGGCCGCCGATAAACAGAAACGGCAACACGGCGGCCAGGTTCGTCGAGGTGGATGCGATGATCGCGCCGCTGACCTCGCGCGCGGCATTGCTTGCTGCTGTCAGGGGTGGCTCGCCGCGGCGCTGATGGCGATGGATATTCTCGAGCATCACGATGGTGCTATCGACCAGCATGCCGATACCGAGCGCCAGGCCACCCAGGGTCATGATGTTGAAGGTGAGGCCGAAGGCGGCCATCAGGATGAAGGTAACCAGGATGGCGATCGGGATGGCGCTGCCGATGATCAGGGTTCGGCGCAGGCTGCCGAGGAACAGATAGACCACCAGCATCGCCAACAGCGCGCCGCCGAGTGCGGCCTGGATCGCGTTGTTCAGCGACTGGCGGATGTAGCGAGCCTGGTCGTCGACCTTGGCAATCTGGATATCATCGGGCACCAGGCCCGCGGCCTCGAGTCGGGCGAGCTCTGCATCGACGGCGTTGACCACGGCGACCGTGTTGCTGAGTGGTTGCTTCTGGATCGAGAGCTTGATGCCGGGGGCGTCGTTGAGCCGAATGCGCAGGCGCTCCTCGGCACCGCTATCGATCACCCGTGCGACCTCGCCGAGCCGCAGCTGCTCGGCACCGCGGTTGGCGGCATCGCCAAGCGGCAGCCCGGCGATCTGCTCGACCGAGTCGAAACGCCCGCCGGTGCGCGCGCTGATCTCGCCATCGCGCATCAGCAGCCGACCGGCGGGCACGTCCTGATTGGCCGTTTGTAGCCGCGCCTGCAGATCGAGCACATCGAGCCCGAGACCGGCGAGTCGGAATTGATCGGCAATAATGCTGACCTCGCGCTCGAGTCCGCCGCCGACCTCGACCGCCGCCACCCCGGGCAGGGTCAGCAGCTGGCGTCCGAGATCGTAGTCGACCAGATCACGCAGTTCGATGGGGTCACGCAGCCTCGAGCCGACCACATATTCGGCCACGGGTAATTGGAACGGATCACGCTTGTAAATGATCGGCGGATCGATGCTGTCGGGCAGAAAGCGTTTGGCGCGGTCGAGTCGCGCGCTGGCATCGCGCAGGGCCTGGTCGACATCGTCGCCATAGCGAAACGAGAGGTCGATGGCGGAACGGCCTTCGCTGGTGCGTGACTGAATCGCGATCACGCCCTCGGTGATCGCCAACTGCTCTTCGAGCTGGCGGGTGATCTCGTCTTCCATCACGGTCGCCGGCGTGCCGGGGTCGAGCACGCGGACGCGCACGTCCGGGTAAGTGATCTGCGGCAACAGGTCGACGTTTAATTGGTTGAGCGCGAAACCGCCGAGCACCATGACCGCGAGCGTCATCATGACGACGCCGATTGGATGTCGGACAGACCAGGTCGAGAGTCCTGAATTCATTGCATATTCCGAAGCGACAAGCGGTCGATAGGCAAACTGCGGCGGGTGCGCCGGCGGTTCTCCCGAGCGGGTTCTAAGACGCGCGCGTCAGGCTAATGTGATCCAGTCCGCAGACATCGGGGCGATGGTCGTGGATAATAAAGTACCGTTAGGCATAGACGGTTCAGCCTTGTCCCCAAGGATCCTCCGATGGGCACCACCTATTTACCGCCAGAGCGAGTCCACCGAGCACATGTCACCGAAGCGCCGCGGCCGCCAACCCGATCTCTTCAAGGTCCTCGTGGTCACGTTAGCGATTGGGATGACCCTAACGCTTGGCTACCAGATTAACCTGTACTACGTCGGCCAGGTCCAGCCGATGGCTGAGCGGACGCCAGCGCCGCCGATCATCGATGGCTAAACGGTGCTGACTGCGTGAGCCAATCGCCTCCACTCAAGGTTGGGGTCGTCGGAGTCGGTTACCTCGGACGCTTCCATGCCCTCATCTATTCTCGCCTCGCACAGGTCGAGCTGGTTGGTGTTTGCGATACAGACCCTGAGCGTGCTGCGAGTGTCGCTGCGGAAGCGGTTTGCGCGGCTTGGGATGATCCATTGGCCCTTATCGGACACGTCGATGCGGTGAGTATCGCGGTGCCGACCAGTGCCCATCATGCGGTGGCCTGCGCCTATCTCGAGCAGGGCATCCATGTGCTCCTCGAGAAGCCGCTCGCAGTGGACGCGCGCGAGGGTGCCGAGATCGTGCGGATTGCCGAGCAGCAGGCCGCAGTCTTGCAGGTCGGTCATCTGGAGCGCTTCAACGCCGGCGTGATGGCGCTGGCGGCGCGCATCGATGCCCCGCGTTACATCGAAGCTCAGCGCATGGGCGGCTTCGTTGAGCGAGCGACCGATGTCGACGTGGTCGCTGATCTGATGATCCATGACATCGATATCATCCTGGCCCTAGTTGATGCCGAGCTAGTCGATGTGCGGGCGGTTGGCACCCCGGTGATGACGCCACGCGTCGACATCGCTAGCGCACGCCTTGAGTTCAGCAACGGAACCGTCGCCAATGCGGTCGCGAGTCGTGTCTCGGACAAAAAGACGCGGCGTATTCGGGTGTTCCAGCCGCAAGGCTATCTGTCGCTCGACTTCATCGGCCAGACCCTGGATAGCGCAGTGCCGCAGCAACGCGAAGCCGGCGAGCGCCCTGAGATCCAGCGCTCGCGGGTGATGGTTGAGCCGGTTCAACCGCTGGATCGAGAGATCGAGGCCTTCATCGACTGCGTGACCCATCAAACCCGGCCGCTCGTCGATGGCCGTACTGGGCTACGTGCGCTTGAAGTCGCGTTGCAGGTGCAGGCCAGCATCGCTGACCAGCAGAACGCAATGCTCGGCTAACGGTCCTAGCGCGTCGTCTGGACCATCTCCGCCGCAAGGGCGATGGCCGCAGTCAGGCTGCCGAGGTTCGCGCGCCCCGTCCCGGCGATGTCCAAGGCCGTGCCGTGATCGACCGAGGTGCGGATGATCGGCAAGCCCAACGTCACATTGACCGCCTGACCGAAGCCGAGATGCTTGAGCACCGGCAGTCCCTGATCGTGATACATCGCCAGTACCGCGTCGGCCTGCTGTAGTCGATGCGGCACAAACACCGTGTCGGCTGGTAACGGCCCTTGCAGGTCCATGCCCTCTGCCTGCAGTCGGCTGATCACCGGGATCAGCACCGCTTGCTCCTCGTGCCCGAGATGCCCGCCCTCACCGGCGTGCGGGTTCAGTCCGCAGATCAGAATCCGCGGGTGGGGGATGCCGAGGCGTTCGCGGAGGCCGTTGACCATGATCCGGATAATGCGTTCGAGTAGCGGCTCGGTGATGGCCTTGGGAACCTCCGCGAGCGGGAGATGGGTGGTCGCTAAGGCGACCCGCAGCCCGGGCGTTGCGAGCAGCATCAATGGGGTTGGTGTGGGCTCACCGTCGCGTCGGCAGCGCTCGGCAAGAAATTCGGTGTGACCGCTGAAGGCCAGGCCGGCGTCGTTGATGACGCCCTTGTGTACCGGTCCGGTCACCATGGCGTCCCAGCGTCCATTCAGGCAGCCGTCGCAGGCGGCCCGCAGCGTGTTCAACACGTAGGCTGCATTCGCTGGGTTCAGCTCGCCCGCTTGTGCGGGGGCCGCAAGGGTTGCTGCGGCGTCGAACAGGAGCCTGCCGGGGACTGATGGAGTCGGCGGTCGCTCTGGATCGAAGGGCTCCAGTGCTAGCGGCAGTCTGAGCCTGGCTGCCCGCTCCGTCAGTAGCTCAGGATCGCAGACCGCGATCAGCTCCTCCGCCTGTGCCTGTTGAGCGGCCGCGATACAAAGGTCGGGGCCAATCCCGGCCGGTTCGCCCGGTGTCAGCGCCAGCCGGCAAGTCTCAGTCATCGAGCTCATCGAGTCGAATCTCCACATAGGCCTCGTCACGCAGCCGCTGCAGCCAGAGCTCTTTGGCCTCTTCGGCCTTGCGTAGGCGCAGGGCATCCTTGGCGCGCAGCCTGAGCAGTTCGTCAGCGGTATCCTGCTCGCGGCGCTCGGTGACCTGCAGGATATGCCAGCCAAACGGGCTCTCGAAGGGTTGGCTGATCTCACCGGGGCTGAGCGCATCCATCTCGCGCTCGAAGGCCGGTACCGTGTCGCCAGGGCTCACCCAGCCGAGGTCACCCCCGTTTAAGGCCGAACCGGTGTCGTCGGAATGCGAGCGGGCCAGGGTGGCGAAGTCGTCACCGCCGACGATGCGCATGCGCAACTGTTCGAGCCGCCGCTCGGCGTCTTGGTCGGACACGACTTCACTGGTGCGGATCAGGATATGACGGGCTTGGGTTTGGGTGATGGGCTTTGGTGTGTCCCCTTTGATATCGCTGACCCTGATGAGATGGAAGCCGCTGGGGCTGCGGATCGGGTCAGTGACCTCGCCGCGGGCCAGGGTTTGCGCCGGCTGCGCGGCTAGGCTCGGGACCTCGCCGAGCGCGAACCAGCCGAGATCGCCGCCTTCCTGTGCACGGCCGCCGTCTGACTTGGCGCGTGCCAGGCTCGCGAAGTCTTCGCCCTGGCGTATGCGTCCGGCTAAGGCCTGAGCCTCGTCCCTGGCCTGTTCGACCTGCGCCGCGCTTGGATTCTCAGGCAAGGCGATCAGGATGTGGCTGAGTCGGACCTCGTTGCGTGTGACCAGGCTGTCACGTTCGGTCTCGACGAAGCGATCAACCTCCTGTTCGCTGACGCGGACCTCTTTGACGACCTCCTCTTGTTGCAGTCGCGAGGTGATGATCTGGTTGCGGGTGTCATTACGAAAGGCGTCGTATGAGACCTCGTTGGCCTCGAGGGCCTCGCGCAACTCCATCAAGCCCATGCCGTTGCGGGCCGCGATGTTGGTCAGCGCTTCGTTTAGGGTGGCCTCATCAACCTCAATGCCGAGGGTCTTGGCGCGTTGAATCTGAAGTCGCTCCAAGACGAGCTGATCGAGTACCTGCTCTTCGAGGGTTGTCGGGTCGGGAATGGTCGCGCCGCGCGCTTGCAGCTCGGGAATCAAGAGCTCGATCTGACTATCGAGCTCGCTCTTTACGATCACATCGTCATTTACCACGGCGACGATCGCGTCAAGTGGTTGTATCTGAGCCTGGGCCAAACTGCTGTCGGCCCAAGCGCTCGCCAGGCAGGCGCTCAGGAGCATGATCAGTGCTGGCGCTGTAGGGCGCCCTAGGTCTTTAATCGACTTGATAGCCATAGACTTCTCGTTGCAGGAAACTGTCCACGGAGCTGCCAAAGGCGCCGAGGCCGGCGAGCTCCACTTGTAGCATGACGGATGTATTCGCTGGGCTGTCGGCGCGGTTCTTGAAGTGGCGCCCGAGCACGCGGATCTTCCAGCAGCACTGGCCGAACTCGATGCCGGCGAAGGCGTCGCTGGTTTCCTCGGTTTCGAGTGAATAGAGCCAGCGGCCGACGACATTGACCTCGTTTGAGACCGGCAACCGGAAGGAGAGATCGGTGGTTTCAAAGCGGTTGTCGATGTTATTGCCGCGATCGAAGCGATAGGCCAGATTGACCAGCCGCTCGGCATTTGGCTCTATGTATTGTAGCTGCAGCGTGCGTCGGCCCCACTGATCGGTCTCTTCTGCCGGGTCCCACTCGAAGCTTGCGCGCCCGCGCCAGCGGTCGAAGAGCTGGGCCGCGATCTCGCCGGTGACGGGCGACTCGTTCGCGACCTCAGTCGGTCCGAAGATCTGCACCTGCCGATCGGCAAAGTACAGGATGCGGCCAACGCTCAAACGCAGCATCTCCGCGCCGGTGCGTGCATCCAGGAAGCGCGAGCTGAGGGCGGTCGTGATCTGGTTGGCGTCACCGATACGGTCGCGGCCGGTAAACCGATTGCTCCTGAAGAGATTGGCGAAATTGAACGTGAGGTCAGAGCTATCGAACACCGGCGTCGCTGACTGATCCTCGAACGGGGTGTAGAGGTAATAGAGCCGAGGCTCCAAGGTTTGCAGTGCTGCGGTGCCAAACCAGTTCGCATCGCGCTCAAAGACGAGCTTGCCGTCGACCTCAATCGAGGGGATCGAATGACTTGGCGAGGTGGGCTGACCGACCGCCGTGTTGGTCAGGTCATAGCCGCTCAGGTTGAGCGAGAGCGTCGGGATCAGGTGACCGTAGCTACGGCGAAGCGGCAGGCTCAGGCTCGGCTGCATTGCCAGGCGTTGACCGTAGACGATGTGGTTGTGATCGAAGTAATCGTATTCTGCGTTGACGCGGGCGATGAGGCCAGCACCTACCTCGACCGGGCTCAGATTAAAGATTACCTGCGGCAGCCGACCATAGGGCCGCTGCTCGGGGGTGAGCTCGGGGTCGACGGTCTGATAGCCCTGCAGCGCCGTCTGCAGTGACCAGCCATCGCCGAAATAGCTCACTGTTCCACGTTGCAACAGCTGGCGGGTACTGGTGATATCGAGCCCGTTGCCGAAATCCTGGAGATAGCGGTCATCGGAGACCGCGCTGAACTCGACCAGGGTGTTGAAGCGGCCAAACCAGGTGCCGGTTTCCTCCAGATTCAGCGCCCAGCGTGCCCCGTTTCCTTCGTACTTCGCATCGTTGGGGATGAATTCGCCCTCGATCCGGCCGCTGTCGTTGCGCGTCATGTAGCGCAGCTCAGTGCCCATGAGCAGGCCGCGCTCGCTGAGGAAATGCGGTGAGAGGGTCGCGTCGAGGTTCGGTGCGATATTCCAGTAATAAGGCACGATCAGCTCGAATCCGCTCTCGTCCGAGGTGCCGACGGTTGGGATCAGGAAGCCGCTTCGGCGACGATCGTCGATCGGGAAGCGCAGGTAGGGCGTATAGACCACCGGCACGCCCTTGATGCGTATGCGAGCGTTGCGAGCAACACCGATGCCTTCGTCTTGATCGAGCTTGAGCGTTGCCGCCTTGATCGACCAAGCGTTCGTGCCCGGCGGGCAGGTCGAATACACCAATCCGCGGTAGCGCGTCTGCGACGGGCTGAGCACTTCGGCGAGATCGGCCGTTCCGCGCAGATTGGCTGCATCGGAAAAACGGTAGCTGACGTTCTGCATCTGGCCCTGGTTGGTCTCCAGATTGAGACGGGCGCGGTCGCCGATCATTCTCAATCCGGGCCGTTCCATTAAGGTCGCGCCTTGGGTTTCGATGTCACCGGTGTTGCGGTCATAGGTCAGGGTGTCGGCGACCACCCGCTCCTCTGCCCGGCGCACGTCGACACCGCCGCTGAGCGTGAGGATGCCGGTGTCTTGCTGATAAGCGACCGCACCCGTATCGATATCAATGGGCGTATCCGCTGCGAGCGGCGCTGCCATCGGCGCCGAGCCGAGTCGAGCGGGACGGGGGCCGCAGTATGCCCAATCCAGTCCATCGTGGAGCAGTGTTTCGCGGTCGGCTGGGAGGGGCTCGGTACCTCCGGGCTGTTGGGTCGTTTCGGACCTCGCCGCAGCTTCGCTTTGGACGCCAGCTTCGGTGTCCCTGACTCGAGCATCGGGTTCCGATGCTGGCGCGGGCTCGAGCAGGGACGAGCGCAGCTTTGAGGCTGGCGGTGGCGCGGGCGCAGGCATAGATCGGCTGTCTTGAGTCTGCTCTAGCGCCAGCTGCTGGGCCAGTGTCTGGGCGAGGAGCAGGCCAGGCGCCCCGATCAAGACCCAGGGCAAGAGGCTCAAGGCCCTCGCAAGGATTCGTCTGCGGTCCAAAGCGGTCATGCGTTCGATGCTGGGTTCGGTGCAGGGTTCGATGCTGGGTGCGATGCTGGGTTCGATACAGGGCGTTTGCGGTTATGGCGAGCAGAAAGAAAGCACCGCGCCGATGCGCTGATCTCGCACCACAGTCGGCAAAATCCAGGTAAGGTCGCACATCCGCCGCGATGCGGCAAACTCAGGCGCTGTCTATCCGCTGTCGATCCGCGGCTGATCCGATCTCGAGGACCCGTCTAACGGCGGAGGCTTGCGCGGCGATTCGCAAGCCGGATTGACCAGGGCAAGAGGGTAAAGCCCGCTCGATGAACGACAGGTCGATAAAGATGTTGATGATGATGATGGAGGAGGCTCGGTGTCTGACGAACGACAGATGTTGCTGGAGCAATGGCTAGCGGTGGTGCTCGGCGAACGGGTTGGCCCGCTGGCGCCGGCCTCGGCGGACGCGAGCTTCCGCCGCTATTGGCGCTTCTACGATCAAGGGCGCAGCCTGATCGCCGTCGATGCTCCGCCCGAGCATGAGGATAGCGCCCGCTTTACGCGGCTGGCGCGCGCGTTTCGCACCGCTGGGCTGAATGCGCCCGAGGTGCTGGCCGAGGACCATGCGCGCGGTTTCTTGGTGGTCTCGGATCTAGGCTCGCGAACCTATTTGGACATGTTGACAGCCGTTCAGGCGGCTGCGCGAGATTCAGACCAGAGATCAGCTCAGGCCTCAGCGATGGCCGCATCTCAGGACGACCGATTGTACGGCGATGCGATCACGGCGCTGATCAAGCTGCAGCGCGGACTGCCGACCGACGAGCTGCCGGTCTACGATGCTGCCTTCTTGCGCCGCGAGCTCGATCTCTTCCGCCAGTGGCTGCTCGCCGAGCTGTTGCAGCTCGATCTCTCCGAGACCGAGGCAGAAGACCTTGAGCGGCTCTTCGCTCTGCTGATCGACAACGCGCTCGAGCAACCGGTCGTCGCCGTGCATCGTGACTTCCACAGCCGCAACCTGATGCTGACCGATGCGGATAATCCCGGCATCCTCGATCTGCAGGATGCGGTCGCCGGGCCGCTCAGCTACGATCTCGCCTCGTTGCTCAAGGACTGCTACATCGCCTGGCCGCGAGAGCGCGTGCTGGCCTGGGTCGAGGTCTACGCCGAGCAGGCGCAGGCCGCCGGACTGCTGAGCGCCGCCGATCGGCCCCAGCTCGTGCGCTGGTTCGATCTCATGGGCGCCCAGCGTCATCTCAAGGCCGCGGGCATCTTCGCGCGCTTGGCGGTGCGCGACGGCAAGCGTGGTTATCTCGCCGATCTCCCGCGCACCTTGGACTATCTGCAGGCGCTGGGGCCGCTCTATCCGGTGCTAGAACCGCTCGCCACGCTCATCCGTCAACGGGTCGTGCCGTGTTTGAGCGCGCGATAACCGATGTCGCGCCGATAAAAGGCGCCCTCGAATTGAATCCGCTCGGCCAGTTCATAAGCCTTGGCTGCGGCCGCGCCAACATCGGCGCCGAGTGCCGTCACACAGAGCACGCGGCCACCGTTCGTGAGTGTCCGCTCGTCATCGCGCTTGGTCCCGGCATGGAAGACTTTGGCCTCGCTCCCGCCCGTGCCCGAGCCCATGTTCATGCCGGTGCTTGGCGTGCCCATGCCCATGCCCATGCCCATGCCCATACCCAAGACCATGACCATGCTCGCTCCGGTGCTTGCGCTGCTCGTCTCTGCCTTGCTGTTGTCGTCGAGCGCGGACTCGAGCCCGCTGATCGGGTGGCCCTTGGCATAGTCACCGGGATAACCACCCGCGGCCATCACCACCCCAAGCGCAGCCTGATCACACCACTGGGCTTCGACCTCCGCCAGCCGACCCTCGGTTGCAGCCAGGCACAGCTCGAGCAGGTCGCTCTCGAGGCGCATCAGGATCGGCTGGGTCTCGGGGTCGCCGAGTCGGCAGTTGTACTCGAGCACCCGCGGGGTGCCATCGGCGCCGATCATCAGCCCAGCGTAGAGGAAACCGACGTAGGGTAGGTCCTCGGCACGCAGCCCGGCCACCGTCGGCTCGATCACCTCGCGCATGATGCGCTGTTCCAGTTCAGGCGTGACGATCGGTGCCGGCGAATAGGCGCCCATGCCGCCGGTGTTCGGCCCCCGATCACCCTCATCGCGCGCCTTGTGATCCTGCGAGGTTGCCAGTGGCAGCACCTGCTCGCCGCTGACCAAGACGATGAAGCTGACCTCTTCGCCGAGCAGCTTCTCTTCGATCACCACCCGATGTCCGGCGCTGCCGAAACGCCCTTGGCCGAGCATCGCATCCACGGCCGCTCGCGCCTCGTCCAGGTCCTCGGCCACCACCACGCCCTTGCCAGCGGCCAGGCCATCGGCCTTCACCACCACCGGCGCCCCAACTTGGTCCAGATAGGCCAGCGCCTGCTCGCGATCGCTGAAGGTCCGATAGGCCGCGGTGGGGATGCCGTGGCGCTGCATGAAGGCCTTGGCGAAGTCTTTCGAGCCCTCGAGCTGCGCGGCGCGTTGCGAAGGACCGCAGCAAGGCAGGCCGGCCGCGACCAGCGCATCGCTCACGCCAGCGACAAGAGGCGCCTCTGGACCGATGATGCAGAGTGCGATCTGATGATCGTTGGCGAACGCGATCAGCGCTGCCGCGTCGGTCGGGTCCAGGTCGACATTCTCGACCCCTGGCTCAGTGGCGGTGCCGCCATTGCCGGGGGCGACAAAGACCCGGGAGACCTTTGGCGATTGGGCGATCTTCCAGGCCAGGGCATGCTCGCGGCCACCGGAGCCGATGATAAGAATATTCATGAGGTGTTCTACTGAATCAGGATTACTGTTCGAATGCGCGGGAGCCGCTCGTCGCTATCAGGCCTAACACGCATGGCGCGGCGTCCCCCGGACAATGAATCGTTTGAGAGTCAGGTTCAGGCCGGGCGAGCCGGCGCGAGCGCGCTGTGATGCAAGCAGCGTCTGCCAAATCAGCGCAACGACTTCGGCAGCCATCATGATACCGACGCCTGGTTGCGATGGCATCGCGAGTTGTCGAGCGAGTTGTCGAGCGAGTTGTCGAGCGAGTTGTCGAGCGGGTTGTCGGGCCGGCTGTCGACCAAGGTCGCCGTGAGCCATCGGAATCAGTCGGTATATACTGCCGTCGCTCAACTGATTCATCACGCTGGATAACCACACTGGGTAACCACATTGGGTGACCATACTAAGCCCTGCGCTGACTCGGGACAGAGTCGAGAGACGCGGACGCCCCATCGATCGCTTTAGAGGAAACGTCATGCACTTGCAGCCCGTGATCCTATCCGGAGGCTCCGGCACCCGGCTCTGGCCACTCTCGCGCGAGGCCTATCCGAAACAGTTCCTGCCCCTGACTGGTAGCAAAACCATGCTGCAGGACACCGCATTGCGGCTCGACGGTTTGGTGGATGAACATCCGCGTTTGGGGCTCCTAATGCGCGACCCGATCATCGTCTGCAACGAGGCGCATCGGTTCCTGGTTGCCGAACAATTTCGGCTGCTCGGGCGCTCGCCGGCGGCGATCCTGCTCGAGCCGTTCGGTCGCAATACCGCACCGGCGCTGACGCTGGCCGCGCTCGAGGCGGCTGTGGTTGGCGCAGCGGGTGCGGTTGGCGCGGCGGGCGAAGAGGATCCGATCTTGCTCGTCGCCCCCGCCGACCATGCCATCGCCGATGGCGAGGCCTTTCGTCGTGCGGTCGCCGATGGTGCGGTGCTGGCCGAGCAGGGCGCGGTGATCACCTTTGGCATCGTGCCGGCCAAGCCCGAGACCGGCTATGGCTACATCCAGCAAGGCGAGAAGCACGCCGACGCTGAGCTGAACGGCACCGCCTATCGGCTGCATGCCTTCGTCGAAAAGCCGGATCGCGAGACCGCCGAGCGCTACCTGGCGAGCGGCGAATACCTCTGGAACAGCGGCATCTTCATGCTCCGCGCCTCGGTCTGGCTGAACCTCATCCGGCGCTTTCGCCCCGAGATCGCCGAGGCCTGTGAATTGGCGATGGACGCGGGCCGGGCTGACGGCGAATTCCGCCGGCTGGAGACCACAGCGTTCAAGGCTTGCCCAAGCGATTCGATCGATTACGCGGTGATGGAGCGGCTCTCGCAGGCCGAGGCTGTGCCCGAGCATCCGGCCATCGTCCTGCCCCTCGATGCTGGTTGGTCCGACGTCGGCGCCTGGTCTGCGCTCTGGGAGGTGCGCGAGCAGGATGGCGACGGTAACGTGTTGGATGGCGATGCCTTCGTGCATGAGTCGCACAACAATCTGCTGATTGCGCAGAGCCGAATGCTCGCTGCGGTTGGGGTCGATAACCTGATCGTGGTCGAGACTCCAGACGCGGTCTTGGTCGCCGATCGCGAGCGCGCGCAGGATGTGAAGGCCGTGACCAAGTTCTTGAGCGATTCGCAGCGCAATGAGCACCGCCATCATCAGCGCGTGCACCGTCCTTGGGGCGCGTTCGAGTCGATCACCATGGGCGATCGCTACCAGGTCAAGCGCTTGACGGTGAAGCCCGGTGAAGCGCTCTCGAAGCAGATGCATCATCATCGGGCCGAGCACTGGGTCGTGGTGTCGGGCACTGCGAAGGTGACCAACGATGACAAGACCTTCCTACTGACCGAGAACCAATCGACCTATATCCCGGTGGGTACCACCCACAGGCTTGAGAATCCGGGCACCATTCCGCTCGAGATCATCGAGGTGCAATCCGGCAGCTACCTCGGCGAGGACGACATCGTGCGTTTCGACGATCTCTACGATCGCGGCGGCGACAGTGGCTGCTGAGCGATAAGCGGCATCGCTGTCATCAAGAGCGCGGGGCCTGACGGGACGCATGCCGGGCGGGGTCGTGGTCGTGGTCGTGGTCGTGGTCATCGCTTATGGCGCGCTCTCGGCCGCTCTCGGCCGCTCGCGGTGCGAGCTGAGGTTGCAGCGGCCGCGATCGCCACTGGCCGCGCCGGCTGGCTTCGGCTACTATCGGCGGCTTTTGCCAGCGGGGCACCAGCATGGGTTTTAAATGCGGCATCGTCGGACTGCCCAACGTCGGCAAATCGACGCTGTTCAATGCGCTGACCAAATCGGGAATCGCCGCCGAGAACTATCCGTTCTGCACCATCGATCCCAACGTCGGTGTGGTGCCGCTGCCGGATGAACGGCTCGACGTGATCGCCGGCATTGCCAAATCGGCCAATGTGATCCCAACCACCATGCAGTTCGTCGACATCGCCGGGCTGGTTGCGGGCGCATCCAAGGGCGAAGGGCTTGGCAACAAGTTTCTCGCCAACATCCGCGAGACCGATGCCATCGCCCACGTGGTCCGCTGCTTCGAGAACGACGATGTGGTGCATGTCGCCGGGCGCGTTGATCCGATTGGCGATATTGAGGTGATCGATACCGAGCTGGCGCTGGCGGATATGGAGTCTGTTGGCAAGGCGCTGGATAAGGCGACCAAACAGTCCAAGACGGGTGATAAGAGTCAACTCGCGCGCAAGGTGCTGCTGGAGCGGGTCAGCGCCCATCTCGATCAAGGATTGCCGGTCCGATCCATGGATCTCAGTGCCGAGGAACGCGCCGAATTGCGCGAATTCTTCCTGCTGACATCCAAGCCAACCATGTACATCGCCAACGTCGCCGAGGATGGCTTCGATGACAACCCGCTGCTCGAACGCATCCGCGCGCATGCGGCGTCAGAAGGGGCCGTGGTGGTCCCGGTCTGTGCGGCCATTGAGGCCGATATTGTCGAGCTCGATGAGGCCGAGCGTAACGAGTTCATGGCCGACCTCGGGTTGCAGGAGCCAGGCCTAAACCGAGTCGTCCGCGCCGGTTATCGGCTACTGGGCCTCGAAACCTACTTTACCGCCGGCCCCAAGGAAGCGCGCGCCTGGACCATCCCGGCCGGTGCCACAGCACCTCAGGCCGCAGGCGTGATCCACACGGATTTCGAACGCGGCTTCATCCGCGCCGAGGTCATCGCCTACGATGATTTCGTCACCTGCAAGGGCGAGCAAGGGGCCAAAGAGGCCGGCAAGCTCCGCAGCGAGGGTAAGGAGTACATTGTGCAGGATGGCGACGTCGTCCACTTCCGCTTCAACGTGTAAGCTTCAACGAGTAAGCCGCAAACGCTGTGCGCCGGATCTTGACCAATATGTCATGCGCGGCTATGCTTATCGGCTTGTTTGGCTACGTAGCTCAGTTGGTTAGAGCGCGGCACTCATAATGCCGATGTCGCTAGTTCGAATCTAGCCGTAGCCACCATAAAATTAGATACAAATCAGCCGCTTGATTGCGGCTTTTTTGTGCCTGATTGGTCGGCGATGCTGCCGCTCGATTGTTGGGCTGCGCCTGAGCTACAGTGTTCCGGCAGCGCTCAGGTCGTGCTCGGCAACCACGAATTCTATGCCATCGCCTACGCCACCGAAGACCCGAGGCGCCTGGCACTCATCTGCGCCCGCGCAGCGAGAAGAACTACCTCCAGCACTAGGACTTCCTCAACGAGGTCGGGCAGCACCCTGAGGTTCACGCCGACATCATCGACTGCTTCCGTAGCCTGCCGCTCTATCTCGAGCTGCCTGGCCTATGCGGTACTCGAGAGCCTGATCAAAGGTTTGGAGATGGCGCTACTTGATGGTCATTGCTTTCAAGACAAGACCGGCCATTGGCGCACGAATGATATCGAGTCGCGCTCGCCTGGACTGGCGTGCAAGCAACTCGATGCCCATCGCCATATCGCCGAAGTACTTGAGCGCACGGGTACCTGTGGCACCCAGCGCAATTAACCTAGCTTCTCCGCATCCGTAGTTCGATCTAAAAAAAGAGGGGGCTAATGCCCCCTTGTGCTAAGTGCGTCGACGCAGGCCTATTCGCAGGCGCGCAGGAACTCGGCATCGGGCAGCTGGGGCTCGCTGTTTTCGTTGATAAAGAGCTGTGTACTGTAATCACTGCAAAAGGGTGGAGTGACCAGGGGCGGGGTCGTCAGGACCGAATCGCCCGGCTCGGCTCCGCCGAGATCCTGTTGCATGTAGTCTATAAAGGCCTGAGCGTAGTCGATGTAGGTATCGACCATCCGTCCGTCGTCGCTGACGTCGCCGAACGTGAGGTAGCCGTCACGGCCTGCGGCGATGAAGCTGTTGGTGACGACCGTCACATCGTCCACGTCCTGAAGCGGGACCCAGACGTCGGTACCCTTGCGCCGAATCTCGATGTTGGAAAAGCGGCTGCCGAAGGGCTGGCTGAGGTCAAGTTCCCAGCGCAGATTCGCCGCGTACGGGTAGGAGCCGGTGGACCCGTCGCTGTCCTGGAAGTTGGAGACCGCCTCCTCGAGCACCTGCTTGATCTCGGCGCCGCTCATCTCGAGGTTGACCAGCGTGTTGGCGAAAGGCAGCAGGGTGTAGACCAAGTTGATGTTGATGTCACCGGCGGGGATATCGATCCGCACGCCGCCGGCGTTCTGGATCGCGACGTCCGCCTCGAAGCTGCGGAGCAGATAAGCCTCGGTGACCAACTGCTGGATATCGCCACCGTTGGCCTGGGTGGCGCGTACATCACAGATGGCACTGCGGCCTTGGCCGGGGACGCGCTCCAGACAGAAGTCCTTAGTAGCGACGCCGACGATCTCGGTCTTCAGGACCTCGACGTCCTCGGCGTAGACATCGACGATCTCCTGGGTAGCTGGGTCAGGCTCGACGATCCCGAGTTCTGGGGTGGCAACGATGGTATCGAGCACTGCCTGGAGTTCGGCACCCTGCAGCGGCACGTCGTTGCGCTCGAAGGTGTCGCCGAGGAGGAGGTGGGGTGTGCCCGAGCAAGCGGAGACGCGGCCCTCGCCGTCAAAGGTCAGGTGAAGCTCACCAACCACGTCAGCGTATTGCCAGGCTTGGACCACGCACACGGTGTTGCCGTCGAGGTCGGTGACTTTTGTGGGATACGGGCCGCCGGGGTTGAGGCCGAAGTTGGCGAAGCGCTCGCCAAGCAGGGTATGGGAGTCGCCGCCGACGATCGCGTCTACACCGCGTAGGCTTTGCGCGAGTTCGACCTCGTTGAGGTACTGGAAGTGGGTGAGCAGGATAATCTTGTTGATGCCCTGTGCGGTCAACTCGTTGATGAAGCCCTGGGCCGTCTCGCGTTCGTCGAGGAACTGGGTAGTGTCGAGCGGACTAGAAGAGTTCTTGGTCTTCCCGGCAATGTCGATGCCGATGATGCCGATCCGCTGGCCGCCGACCTCCTTGACCACGTAGGGCTGGATCAGGGATGTATCTGGGGTCGGGCGCAGCGGGGTGCCGATCGTCGGGATCACGTTGGCGGCAAGGACTGGCGTCTGACAGCGGTTCGGGTCGGCATTTAGGTAGCCAAGGAACTGGGCGAGTCCGGCATCGCTGTCGTCGAACTCGTGGTTGCCGAGGGCGAAGGCATCGAAGCAGACCTTGTTCATCACCTCAGCATCGGCCGCGCCCTTGAACAGCGAGTAATAGATGGTGCCGGTGATCGCGTCGCCAGCGTGCAGGGTCAGCACATTGCGGCCGCTGGAGCGGATTTCGGCGATCTTGGGGACGACGCGGGGAAAGCCGCCGGTCTCGACGTCAGTTTCGACCCCATCGAATTCGAGTTCGGCACCGGTGTTGGGCTCAAGGTGGGAGTGGTGATCGTTGATGTGCACCACGGTGAGTTCGTAAGCGGGGCCACCAGCAGCCATGGCTGCGTCGAGGGCGGTCCCTCCTAAAAGATTGGACGCGGCGGCCATTGGGCCGAAGGTCAAACCAACGAAAAGGGCGGCGAGGGAGGGCAGAATCTTCTTCAACACGGTCGGCTCCTGTCGGGATGCTATGTAGCTATCTAATGAAAGCCTATGCGTCTACCGTTACCCGTTTATGAACGAACGTTGAACGATTCTTGAAGATGGTTATTGTTGCGCGACAAGGTGCAGTTGCGTGCATTCTCGGGGGCTGTAGCCGCCGGCTCACGTTATATTAAAGATACTGATAACAAAAGTTCGCATGAGCGTAAAAAAAGCTTAACAGAGCATCTGTACGATCCTTATCGCTATTTTGCTTCTTACGGTATAGGCAGCTCCCATGAACATTGCGCTCCGCTTCTCGCTCGCCCTGGGTCTCGCGGCCGCCGGTCCGGCCGCGTGGGCAGACGCTACCACGCCCGGCTTCTATCTTGGCGCTGCCGTCGGCAAGGCTTATGCGGACCTCAACAAGGGGGACGTAACCGGTCCTCTGATTGACGTTGGCTTCCCCGTCACCGGATCGTCCGAGGACGATGACGACACCGGCTGGAAGGTTCTAGGCGGGTATCAGGTAAACCGCTACTTCGGGATCGAGGCCTCTTGGGTCGTCCTCGGTGACTACAGCATCAACGCCAATCTTGGCGGGGCGAATCCCGGGCAGGTGAAGTCCGAACTGGACTTGGGTGGGGCCTTCAATCTTGGGGTCACCGCTGGCTACCCATTCACCGATCGACTCAGTGCTTTCGCCAAGCTCGGGGCGGTGTTCTGGGACGCCGATGCCAAGAGCACCGCGAACCTGGCGTCCGGCAGTGCCGCCGCGAAGGACGGCGCTAACGGCAGCGATTTGAGCTTCGGGCTCGGAGTAGCCTATTATTTGACTGACCACATCGCCGTGCGCGGTGACTGGGACCGCTACCAGATCGGTGGCGACGCGGATACCGACGTGAACCTCTGGTCCCTCGCCGTCCAGTACAAATTCTAGGCTCTGAAAAGAACAACAACGGAACAGGCGTCAGGACCTCCAGTGTCAGGATAAATGTCGCCTGCCCCTGTTAACCTTCTTGAGATTGGTTGGGGGAGAGCGGGGCACATTATCCCTCGATATTCACCGTTGGTGAACCACACATCTATAGTGCCTCGATAGCGTCGCCAAGATTGCGTTGAGCCGGCTTGGTCAGCTTATCGAATTGGCGCTTGGCCGCCTTGGTGAAGATGATGTTATAGGCTATGTTCGGCCTTCACGGCTTCCCACGGGATTGTTTCCTCGCCGCCGCGTTCGATCTGAGCCAGCGCCTCGCAGGCGTCTTCTAAGTCTTCAAGCCGTTCGATCAAGGCTTCGTATTCAGCGATCGGTAGCACGACTGAGAGCCGCTTTCCATCCGGGGCGGTTAGCAATTGTGGATGTAGCTCGGGCATGGTGTGAACCTCGATGGGGTGTCAGAGGTCATTTAACGCACGCAGTCACACCGCAAGTTCGCTGCGCAGTGAGACGACGTTGTCGGTGTGCTATTTGGTGCGCCTGAGGATGGTATCCTCGACCTATAGCGTGGTCGGCGTAGGTCCTCGGTCGTGACCTGGGCATAGTGCAAGCTCCTCGTATGGTGCATCAAGTCCTGCCGTAAGGGGGGCTCTGACCTCAACGTTCGCGGTCAGCTCCCGGTCAGCAAATAATTCGACTTGCCGCTTCATTGCGGCTTTTTTGTGCCTGATGGGTCGGCGATGCTGCCGCTCGATTGTTGGGCTGCGCCCGAGCTACGGTGTTCAGCAGCTCGGATATCACCGATCCATCGCCGGAGCACGGCTGTATGATGGGGCTTTTGATCCGAGTTCGCGATCGATCGGTGACGGCTATCCGTCGCCGCGCAACCTGAGACTGACCCATGGCAACGAGTAGCAGGCAGAACCTGGACGGCGCCCGCGCCTCAGCGCCGGACGAAGCGGCGTTCTGGACCGGCAGGACCTTCGACGATTTCTTGTTCCGGTCACAGAAGACGGAGTCGCAAACCCGTCGCACGATCAGCGTCAAATCGCTGCTGACGGCAGAGATCGCGCTGGATCTGCCAATCGTTTCATCGAACATGGACAGCGTCACTGGCGCCGACATGGCGCGAGCCATGGCCATGCACGGAGGCATTGGGGTCGTGCATCGCGGCATCACCGGCATCTTGATCGAGACCGCCAGCGGCTCCAACCTGCTGGCCGGCTTGCTCTCGAACCGGGATACGCCAGTACAGGATGCTGACGCGGATCGAGCGGTCGACGATTTCATGACCCCGTTGTCCCGCTTGGTGACCGGCGCACCGGACATCTCCACCGACGAGGCCGAACGGCTGATGTTCGACCACCGCGTCGAGCGCCTGCCGCTCATCGATGGCGCGAATCGCATCCAGGGGCTGATCACGCGCCGCGACATCAATCTCAACCGCAAACAGCCCGGCGCCAGTAAGGATAGCGCCGGCCACCTGCGCTGCGCTGCAGCGGTCGGCGCCCGCGGCGATTACCTAGAGCGGGCCGCGGCGCTGCTGGAGGCTGGCGCCGATCTGCTGTTCGTCGACATCGCTCACGGTCACTCGGTGATCATGGAGCAGGCGGTTGCCGGGCTGCGGGGCCAGTTTGGCAGCGTGCCGCTGGTGTGCGGCAATGTCGCCACCAGCGGGGGCGCGCGCTTCATGCGCGAGATCGGCGCCGATGCCATTAAGGTCGGCGTCGGCCCCGGCCGCGGCTGCCGCACGCGGCTGGAAACGGCGGCGGGTGTGCCGCAGCTGTAACCTACGAGCGCTGAGCGCTCGCATGTCCTCCGGTTTGAACGCTGGCCTCGATCACGCCGTCAACGTCGTAGTCGGAGGCGCATGGCCATAACCTGTTGTTCTTTCATCCTGGGTAACGACCTTGCCGGGCCTTTCGGAATGTGCTGACCAAAGCCGATGGATGCTTTGTCAGGCGAACTTGCGGGCGTTCTTACGTGATCCCGCCAAAAGGAGTCGAAGACTTCGCTCGCCTCTTGGCTACTTGGTTCCGCAGCCTACCGCTCTATCTCGAACTACCCTGGCTGCGCGTCATCTACGTCTGCTGGAAGTCGCAGCAGTTCGCCGTCTTCCGCGATGGCATCGGTGACCAAGGGTGACCAAGGGTGACCACGGCCTCGACAACCGCGGCAATGCAACTCGTAGCGGGCACTCAGGCACCGGCTTCGGTTGGTGCACAGCGCTCGCCACCCGCTATCGGGCTGAGATTTGGGAATAATTATGTCCGTTCGACACTATATTGCTCCCGCATAGACTCAGTCGCCATTGTGTTGAAACGCTGAACCGAATCTAGTCTAGCATTTTTGACGATGCTGCTATAACCTTTGCATTCGGATTGATTTACGCAATCTTAGGCTCATGATTCTCTCTACCACAGCATGGAAGATTCCAATGCATAAACTCTTGGTCTTAACGATCACAGCATTAATCACGATCAGCTTGTCGGGATGCCTTGCAACGACTGGTGGCACGAATGAACAAACTGGCACAGCGGTCGGAACGGCAGGCGGCGCACTGCTTGGCGGCATCATCGCCAATAATACGGGCAACAACACATTGATGGGTGCACTCATCGGTGGCGCGGTTGGCGGGCTGATCGGCAACCGTATCGGTGCTGCCCTTGACGAGCGAGAGCGCAAGGAGCTCGCGCTAATGACGGAACGCGCTGCGCGGGCGAAAGCCAATCGACCTATCACAACAGAAATTCCGCCAAAGCCGCAAAAGGTTGCGAAGACATCATCGTCTAAATCGAGTTCGTCTTCGGGTAGTTCCTCCAAGTCGAAGGCCGCAACAACAGCAAAGCCAACTAAGCTTACTGTTACGCCTGGCGAGATCTACACCAAGTCTGATGGTCAGCAGTGCCGGAACATATCCCAGGTGGCAGTGAAGGACGGCAAGACCTATAAAGACAGCGCGACCATGTGCAAGTCCGGCTCCGACTGGACCGCAGCCGCAGTCTAGCCCCATACGCATGAAGGCCCCTGAACGGGGCCTTTGCTGGTTAGAAGTTATTAATTTCGTTGATCACGGCGGCATTTGATCCGCCATCACGCTGTTCCGTGAGGAACGCAACTGCATCAGGGTTGATCATCTCAACCTTTTTTAGCGTGGCCTCGTTCCGAGCTACATGTGCAATACGCGCAGGAGAGGCATCCGCCAAGGCGGCCGGCGGCTTGGAGTTAAACTCAGACACCAACTCTTGTTCGTTCTTATCGGACTGAAAGACCAGCGTCACCACATCACGCGCCAGCGTATCGACGCTGAAGACTTCACTTCCAAACTTGGCATTCAGCGGTATGATGACGGCGCTATTGATGGTCTGTGCAAAACTGTCCTGTCCGCCGGCAAAGTTTACCTCGTAAGAGGTCAGCCCATGAGTCGAGTAGTTTCGTAGCGAAACATCCAGAAACGGCCGTAATCCGATCATCTCCTTCTTGAGCAAAACGCCGATATCATAGCTAGGTAGGCCGATCACGCGTAACTCAAACAGATGGCTCGGCTGAACAAGATGGGACTCAAAAAAGTCCTTCGAAAACTCCTGACCAATCATTCGGCCAACATCTTCAAGTGCCTGATCTTCAGTTGGCCAGCTATTGTGCCTGGGTATCTTGTTGTTGAAGTAGATCTCTTCACCGGTATTATTGTTGACGCACTTGACCGTCCAGGAGGTGATCAGATGTTTCTTCAGCCGAATGCCAGAGGAGCTCAATCTGACTTCTCTGACATCGAATCGAACACGCCCGATGATCGAAAAGTCGGCCGCCTTGAGATGCGAAACCGATACTGTGGTCTGTGTCTGATTCGAAAGTGCCGAAGATTCCATCATTTCGGTCTTTAGGGCTTGCGTAACATCTTCTGACCAGACCCGGTATCCAAATGCAGAAATCCGCTCCTTCAATAGGTTCTCGGCGATGTCCGAACGCGTTTGTCGGCTGCCCCGATCAGCATCCTGCGCTAAGACAGCCACTGAGATACGCGGATTGCCATACTCACGAATGTAACTGATGCGGCTTTGGCGCGACATTGTCTTCAGCGCCTCCTCTACGCCGCCTAAATAGACCTCGGCTTTGACCAGCATGTGAACGAATCCGTCCTCACCGAGCCACGGCTTACTCTCTTTTATCACTCGTTTGATCAGGCCCTTGCTTTCACTCAAGACCCGGTCGTTGATCAATACGTAGTTCTCGACAAGGGTGCTGCCCTCGACGAAGACTCCCACCGCCTTTTCGATTGCCTGTCGTCTGGCATCGCGCCGAAGGTCATCGATTAACAGTCCTTTGTCCCGCGCGTAGGTGTCGGCGTTTGGGTCAGCGAGTCCCTCGGCCGTCACGACAATGGTCTCCTGCGCGAAGACGGGGCCTGGTAGAACCAGGGATAGACCGCAAAGTAGATAGATCATCCCTTGCAGGAGCAAGCGCCTTGACCAACCATCTGCCCGCTTGCGCATGCTTGCCATCATCGATTAGCCCCTGAAGCCTGTGTGACATCCTTGCAGATCCCGCACGACCCGGCTGATCCACCTTGCCGTGCGATCAAAGTCCAGCCGTCCGTGGCCAGACCCTCTGACACCCGTCGCTCCAGATCAGCGGAGAAGGTCCACCCCACCACCAGCACCATTGGTATCTCGTGTCTGACCGCCGACGCCACTGGAAACCGGTACGTCAATGATGCCTTCGCGAATCTCAGCGCCGCGACCAACGGTGGCGGCCATTCCGATACCGCCGGTTGGTGCCTCGCGGAAATCATCCACCTGAGCTCCGACGCCTTCGACCTCGATGACCTCGTCGTCGTAGTTCAGCTTCTGGTTGAGAACGTCTTCGACCTGACCAAAACGCAATCGCATCTTTACATAGCCGTTGCCATCCTCGTCCCACCGGTAATCGACGAGGTCTGCACCATAAATGGCTGCCATCATGCGCGCGCGAACATCATCGGACTCCAAGAGGTAGTCGCGCACCGAAGTCTTGCTATCGATCTCGAAGCCAACAATGACCTTGGCGAGCTGTTTGTAAGCATCAAGCTCCGCGGCCCGAAGTGCTTGCAGTGGTCCAGCCATCGCCGGCGTGGACGTCGCGAAACCGAACCGTTTGATGGTCTGGCCACCATAATCAATATTTTTGCCAACGATATTGCTCACCTTGCCTAACTGGATGCTCGCTTCAACTTGACCGATATCCTTGTCCGGGTCATAGACGATATCGGTGTACTCGATTCCCTTGATCGCAGCGGCAGTCTTTGCATCCACCCGGACCTCTTGCGCGATCAGGTCTTCGACACTCTCTCGGCTGCGCACTTTTAGGCCAATAACGCTTTCTACCACGGCTCGTTCTGCGATGACCTTGGCCGCGTTGACGGTCATGAGTTTCTTATTACCTGCGAATGTGTGCACCGAGGCACCGACCAAGGCCGCACCCAGTATGACCAACAATACCTTCTTCATTTTCATATAGACTCCAGACACCTTGCCTCGATCCAATAATGGCCAATCAGGCCTCTCTCACCAGGATTTTAAGACGCTGCCACCACCAAGCGGCGCCATAGAACGCGTAACCGGCGGGTCTGAAAGACCAAAGCTGAGATCGGTCATCGCCGAATCCAGACGCCGTAGGGCAGTCGGCCAAGTCGACGGCGTGGCGCCAGCGCCCAACAAAGGTGCCGGCACTGAGCCAATCGAAATGGTGCTCTGATAATCACCATCGCCAACCAAGGCGGACGGCGAGAAAACCGCCCGATGAAGCCGAGACTTACCATAAAGCGAGTCGTCACTTGCTGCGGAACCGGCTTGCGATTTGACGTCTCCCGCCAGTGGGCTCCATTGGAGCCCATTGAGGCTGTACCGCCTAGTTGGCTCCTGACCGATGACCCAGCCAGAAAACTGATAGCGGCCATCGATGCTTTTCGGCACCACGGCATTGACAAACTCGTTTGCGGTTCGAACTAGACGTTCCGCATTGTCGGCCATTAGCGCGCTGTTTCCGGCAAGATTTACGCCGGCGAATGCAACGGAGCTGATGATGATTAGGCGCAGCCAGAACGTCTTCATCGACGCACTACCACTCGCTGGGCTTCAGTGCCCGTCCACCTCCTGTAAAGACATCTGTCTTTTGATAGGTCGGACGAGTCGGCGTTCGGGTCGATGTCTTGCGGGTACCAGAAGACTTGCAGACCTCGCTTTGGGTGCGTCTCAGACCGTCCTTTGCATCGAGGAAAGCAGGATTGAGGGCTAATGCCTTCTTGAACATACTGACACTCGAGTTACACTTGCCTTGCATCCGGTAGATCTCGCCGAGGTAATAGAACGGAGCAGGATCTGATGGAATAAGTGTGGTCGCTTTGTTCAGATAGGCCTCGGCTGGGCCGTAGTCCCGCTGCTCGAAGTACAGCCGACCCGCAGCTGCCTGGGCCTTGCCGAGACTCGGTTGCACTGCGATTGCGTCAAGATAAGCTTTCAACGCCAGCTGTTTACGACCAGTGGCCTCATAGGCCTGCCCGAGCCCGTAGAAGGCCTCGCCGTACCTCGGATCAAGTCGCACAGCCTCTTGGAAGTTCTCGATTGCGGCACTGAAGTTTTCGCCGAGCAACGCTGAGCGTCCGCGCTGGTAGTAGTCTGACGCAGCACCCGGCCCCGTTGGCACGGTCTGACAGGCGGCGAGGGCGAGTATCATTGGGAGTAGGAGAAGCAGTTTTCGCATCATTGATCTCTCTGTGGTTGCTCAACAGTCACAAAAGGCCATTCTGGTCTTTCGCTGCAAATCGCCAGACTTCGACGCGTCGTAGGGCGGGGACCGGCTTCTCGGTCAGGCCCGCGCTGGTTACACCCTTGGGGTTTATCGCGATTGCGAAGTCCGAGATCGTTGATGGCGTCTTGGAAACGGGTGTTTGTTGTTTCTGGGTCAGCTTTTTAACCCGATTACTCAGGTACGCGTCGAGTTCTTTGATGGTGATGTCGCCGTCTTCGAAGATATCGGCACCTCCGTTCAGGCCTTCTACGAGAGCCTCCGTAAACGCACCGTTCTCCCATGCCGAATTTTCGAGTGAGGCCTGCTGTCCACTCGAGCTGCTGTAAACGATGACGCCGTTCTCCGCTGCTGTCAGGTCATTAACGATGCCATTGATGTCAGCAACGCCGCCCATGAGATTGCCGGAGTGGCAGGTGTCGATGAACGCAACCACCTTCCCGGGCAAAGACGACAGCGATTTTCGAATATCGTATTGAGGCACGGCCGTTCTCGTGATGCGCTCCGGATTAGCATCCCTGGCCAGAAAATAATAATCACCATCGTCATCGTTGACGCCATGTCCAGCAACGAACAACATCGCTACGTCTCGCTCGGTAACTTCCAGATCGAGCCATTCCAAGCCGTCGAGAAAATCATCATGGTCGGGATCGCTGAGTACCTTGACAACGACATCGCCATAGAGCCCGTCGTGCTGCTGCTCGATGACCTGCGCGAAGTCTTCGGCATCCTTGGACGCGTAGCTAAGGTCTTGCAGACGTTCGTCATCATAGTTCGAGACACCGATCGCCAGAACATAGAGCTGAGGCTTGACGCTCGACTCAGCCGCTGTTCCACCGTCCCAATGCAGCTTGATGGTGCTTGGCGGTGAGGTACCGAACTGGTTCTCGGCGACCACAGTGACCGATACATCACGCGCCGGCAGTCGGATCGTCGTCGCTTCCCGCTCGTCGGCTGCCTCCGGTTTATCGGTTTCATCCGCGCCTGCGTTAGCTGGCACTGACGCACTGATCCGCTTCAGCCCGCGCGTCTCGCTGAGTGGCCGGCCATCGACCAGGATCTGCACGCGCTGTTCATGAGCACCGCCCTGGTTGCGAACTAGGTAATGGATGGTGACGCTGTCCTCATTAAAGGGGTCTCCATCGGCGGGCGATAAGATGTCGACGAGTGGGGGCAACGAGTCCGTGACTCGAACACCGGTAATGGAGCGCGCGCCCTTGACATTTGCCGCCGCTACTGCCTCTGACTCATCCAGTGTCATCAGCACGGTCTCGACCACCTTGGGCCGGTAGAAGCGCTGCCGAAACACATTTACCGGGAAGAAATCGGAAGCTTTCACTGAACGAAGCGCCTTGCCGACCACCGTGCCAAGCCGCGGCGGCCCGCCGGGCTGCGCTGAGGCAAGCAAGACGTCCACATCTGTTGATGTCCCGTCGCGTAGGACCAGGAACCTCAGCGAGTCGCCGGCGGCACTGCTGTGCAGCCGTGCGACTAGGTCATCGCGCGAGTTGATTGGGATGTTATCGATCGCTTGGATCACGTCGCCAGCGATCAGCCCGGAAAGATCTGAAGACGACCCCGGAACCACATACTGAATCGCCAGCCCCGGCAGTTCCTCGTAGCGGTTGATTTGCCACCCGATCAAGCGATCGCCCCCGGGGCTTGCGTCATAGTAGCCGCTTGGTGTCCAAGCGACCCATTCGCGGCTGCGCTGATGGATGTAGACCGCCAGCAGCTGTTCCCCGTCGGCATAGCGGTACCACCGCAGGGTGCCGTCACCCAAGGCCGCAACCAAGACCTTGCCGTCCGCGCTGACGTTGACGCCCCATGCAGCGTCTGGCACCGGCTTGATCCAGCGTGGCGTTCCGCTTCGGTCGAACGCACGCAGGTGCCAGCTGGTGCCGAGCACAAAACTTTGCTCATCAGGCGCGATCGCCAAGGCATGCGATTGCTCGTAGGGAGCCAGCGGTAGCGGCTGGCCGTTTAGGGTCGTCCCGGCCGCATGTTTCCAGCTCTTGATCGAAAGGTCGGCTGCCCGGGTGCGAGCGCTGGTCAGCGGGCTGAGGCCGAGCCGCTCCCTGACTCGGCCATCGAAACCGCCCGTACCAAGCCCGACATCGGCGCGCCAGGCGTTGAGTGCTCGTGCAGTCGAGGGACCGTATTGACCATCGGCCGGCCCTGGATCGTAGCCGAGCGCCTGGAGCTCGCGCTGCAGCAGCCAATTCTCGTTGAGCGCGCCTTCCAGTAGACGCCGTTCGTCGAGATCGAGCAAGACCATGGCGTCAGTGCCGTAGCCCAGGCCAACGGACACTCGCCGGGCATCCGCTGATACCTCAAACGCATTGCCGAGCTTGTCACGATAATCAGGCACGGTCCCGCGACGCAGATCGATCTGATTGCCACTGGCACTCAATTTCAGCCAGGCCGGGTAATCGGTGCTCACCAATAAGCCGCCATCATCGAGCGCATCGAGATCGGTCACGATGCTTGCCGTGCCATCCCAGAGGCTTCGCCGCCCGCTGCCCGCAGCGGCCCAGACCAGGATCGGAAACTGTCCGTCGGTTTGGTACCGCCCAGCGGCGAAGAGCCGTTCGCCATCCTTGGACCAACCGACCTTGCTGAGGCCGCCTTTGCCTAGTCCTTGCGTGTTGGGTGCTGGCAGCTCGCTCAGATCGAGCGCCGAGAGCAGTGCAACCCGAGAGGCATCTGCAAAGCCGATCGCAATGCGCTCGGAATCTGGGGAGAAGGCGATACCGAATGGTTCGCTGCCGGCTGACAACTGGACCTTCTGTAGGAGGCCGAAAGAGTCGCCATCATAGAGCCGCACATGCCCATCCAGCGAGGTCGTTACCAGCTGGCCGCTCGCGGAGAACGCACATCCATGACTCGCGCCCTCGTAGGCCTCATCGCTTGCGACTAGCTGCCAATCGTCCACCGACCAGATGCGGACACCGCGACTGCCAAGCGAGGCTGCAAGGTATCGGCCATCGGGCGAGAAACAGAGATGATTGATCACGTCCGGCAGACTGGGGATGAACCCGTCAAGCGCCTTGCTGGTACGATCAAACAGATAGATATGGTAGTTGCCGCGCCCCTCGGTCACGGCCTGGGTGAGACCCCCTGTCGCCAACCAGCGTCCGCCAGGCGAGGCCGCCAAGGCATAGAGTCGCCCTTCATCGCCGGCACCGGCTGGGACGCGGAAGGTCTCCACCAAGCGCCCATCAGCGAGCGACCAGGCTCGTACGGTCTTGTCATCTGAAGCGGTGAAGAAGAAGCCGCCCGGCTCATCCACTGCCAGCGCCCGCACCGATGCGGTATGCATCCCGGTCTCGACGCGCAACAGCGGATCTGCCGAGAGCACCGCAAGTGCAGGGAGGCTCAGCGCCATGAAGATCAAGCCAAACAACACCGTGCACAGTCTTCTAAGGCCAGGGCAATTCATTGATCCATATCCCTTTCACTAAGACATCCGATTCAGCGCAGCACATGATTCGGCAACTTGGCGAGTAGCCAAGCATACTATCAGTGCGCACGCTAGGGTGCTCGTAGAGTCTAGCCACCAATACATGAGGAGGCATTGCGCTTGATCAGTTTGTCGTCATAACCCCATGGCAACTGGGGGCACCTCAGGACGGATTCTGGCACACTAATTCAGGGGCTCGAGCGCCGAGCCAGCAACCTGAATCAGACTCAGCAGGAGCAGGATCGTGATTCGTTTAGATCTCTTTGTTCTCTCTGTCGCGGCCGTCTTTTCTTCGCCCTCTTTTGGCGATTGCGAATCACTCGCGCAAACAATCCAAAAGGCTGCGCGCGCCGGTGATCTCGTCACCATCGGCGATCAAGCATACCGGATCGCAACTGAGCCCGGCTGTCCAGACGCCTACCGTCCGAAGCTGGCGCAAATGGCGGCATATGCCTATCTACGCGTCGTCAACGAACGCGTACGAGCAGGTTCCAGCCTGCCTGAGCAAAAAGGCCTGTTGGTTGAGTCATTGGAGCTTGCTCGGACCTGGCAGGCACTGGCGATGCTCGGTGACATCGAGCACGACCAGAAGCGCTATGAGGAATCCTCCCTCTACTACCAACAGGCCCTTTCGCTGATCAACGACCCAGCCGCAACCGAGACTGAGCCGCCGAAACAAGTCATCGAAACCATCCATAGAAAGGCGTCCGAGGCCCGCATGCTCGCTGATCGTTATGTGTCGACGCCGATTAACCATCGCTCGGGTGCTGCGGAGGGGCTTGCGCTCAGCTCGGTGCGCAGCTTCACCGTGAAGCGCGTCCCTCTTCCAGTGACCTTTGAGAGTGGCTCGACCCAGTTCACTCCTAAAGGCACTGAGGCGGCAGAGGATCTGGCGGCAACGCTTCTACAGCGCGCCACCAGTTCGATCTCCATCATCGGGCATACTGATGACCGGGGCTCCGCGGTGCAAAATCAAGTGCTCTCGCAGCGCCGAGCCGAGGCCGTGGCAGCGTTCTTGCGCAGCCACGGCTATAAGGGCCAGATCATCACCAAGGGTTTGGGCGAATCGGAGCCTGCCATCCTGAGTGACCCTAGCCGCTACAGTCAGGAGGAAATCTGGCAGCTTAATCGTCGCGTTGAACTGGTCTGGCCAGGAGATTCCTAATGCGCTTCTCGATGTGCTCGAGACCTTGGCTGCACTTTTTTCGAGCCAGATGCCTCAATGGCTTCTTACGCCGACTGTCTGGCCAGCGTATGCAGGTTTTGCTGCTCCCGACTTTGTTATGCGCGGGATTTTTTAGCGAGACCCATGCGGATATTCGGGCACTTGTGGTCGGTATTGACGATTATCAGCATGCTAGCCCCTTGCATGGCGCAACCTCGGATGCCGAAGACATCGAGCAGGCTTTGCGTACGATCGGCGTCAAGGACCTGATCAAGAGGCTCGATTCAGCGGCCACGCGTGACCGACTCAGTGCCGACTGGCAGCAGTTGCTCGCCCGCGCCAAGCCAGGCGATATGATCGTTTTTAGCTACGCGGGCCACGGAGCACAGGAGAAAGAGCGGATTCACGGCTCGGAAGAAGACGGCCTAGATGAGGTTTTGCTGCTGTTCGACTTCGATCCCAACGCGCCACCGCCGACAGGTCGCCTCTATGATGACGAGTTGCATGACTGGTTCGTCAAAGCGGACCAGCGCGATGTCGAGGTGCTCTTCCTAGCCGATGCCTGTCATTCCGGAACCCTGACCCGTAGCGTCGACCCGCGCGCTGCAAAGCTCAGTTATCGCAATTACGGCTACGAGATCCCCGACTTCGATCTCGAACCGGTCCCCGACCTTGCAGCAGGTGCCATTGAAGACCTTGACAATGTCACCTTTTTTGCAGCCGCTCAGGAGTATGAAAAAGTGCCCGAGTTCATGCTGTTCGATGCAAACTGGCAACCGGCACAGCGTGGTGCCCTGAGTTGGGCCTTTTCCCGCGCGCTGGAGGGGCCAGCGGACGAAAACGCCGACAAGGTGCTCACCCTCAGCGAACTGAAGCATTTCCTCCGCGCGAACGTCAGGGCCATCGCGAACTCCAGGCAAACTCCGAACCTGCTGCCTGAGGGCAAAGACGATCGATCGCTGCTGCCCGTCGCCAGCCTAGGCCCCAGTGACTCCAGATCCAGCTGGCCGAAGCCGCGCATCAAGGTGCTTGGCAATCCTTTCGCCGTCGAACGTGTCGGCCGGACTTCAGAGCATTTGATCGACGCTACCCCAACAGACATGCCGGATATCACGTTTGACATGGAAAAGCGACAAGCGATCTCGATCGAGGGCGATGTGATTGCGCACAACCTGGATGATCACGATGTGCTAGCCGTCATCGAAAAATGGCAGGCCCTAAAACGGCTTGAATACGAGCGTTACGGAGACCGTCTCAGCACGAAGATCATACCCCACGACGGTATTCACAGACGAGGCGAGGAAGTCAGCTTCTATTTTTCAAAGATTGAGCAGCCCTATTTCGTGCTCTACAGCCTCTCTGGGGATGGAACCCTGTACTTCCATTACCCGCTGGATGGCGATCAGGCAACTATTGATGGATCAAAGCCTTTACAGCTTGGCTTCGAGGTGACCCCACCCTACGGCGCCGACCATATGGTCGCTGTGACCAGTAGTGAACCACTAACCCAACTCATCGAAAGCTTACTTGAGCTAGACGGCACGCAGAGCGCTCGCACTGCCGCTGAAGAAACGCTCGCTGCGATACGTAGTGGGCGCCGACAACTTGGACTGCAAGGCCTCTATACCGCGCCATGAGAACGCGCCTTATTTTAACGCAAGAGCCGACCCTACTAGAATGCGTCTGCGCTAAACGACATTGGGACCGCACTCGTGGGCTGATGCTCGTCGTTTCGCTAATCGCCTGCATCTTTGCGGCCGGACGGGTTGCGGCTGATGAAGCCGAAGACGGTCAGGGGGTTAGCGGAGGCGGCTTGATCTTGCACCAGGAGTCGGCGATGGACGAATTCTGGGACGCGGATGAAACTCTGGCTAACGATGCCGATGATTCTGGAGGCGGCGCCCGGCTTGGCGAGGTCACGGTGTCCGATAGCGTGCTCGAAACCGAAGATGCGGCGCCGGCGGATCTCGATCAGAGTGTAGATCAGAGCCTAACAGAATTGGCGCAAGAGTCCGAGTTATCAGCATCGGCCATCATCAAGCCCAGAATCGCGGTGCTCGCCTTTGAGATCCAAGGTAATCTTGGCATTCCTGATGCGGGGTCGATCATTGCTGAGTGGATGCTCCGCGAACTCGAGAAGAGCCAGGCATTCACCATCACCGAGCGCGCACAGCTGCGTAAGGTCTTGGATGAGCAGGAGCTCCAATCAAGCTACCTGGTCAACCAATCCAGCCAGGCGGCCCGTGTCGGCGAAATGTTGGGAGTCGAGGCGATCGTCGGCGGTACCGTCATTGAATGGGCGGGCGTCATCTCGATCGTAGCGCGGCTGGTCGATACCAGCACTGGTGAAGTTTTAGGAACTGCCGAGGTCAAAACCAAGCATCTCGATCGCATTCCAGACCAAATCAGCCTACTTGCACGCCAAATCGCCATGCCTTACATGACGCTCACCGAAGCTCCCGCTGAGCCTGGGCCGGTCAGCAAGCCAGATTTCCTCTCTGGAAATTCCGCCCAACTGCGACTTGAACTGCTCCCCGGACCGCGTTTCAAGCTTGGCGAAGAGATGCGCTTTCGCGTCACCACGGCACGCGCAGGGCATCTGCTGGTCTTGAACATCGACGTCACCGGCGAGTTGTCGAAGCTCTACCCTTTTCCCTGCTTCAAACAGGGCTGTGAAGATCTGTGGTTGGCGCCTGACAAACCTCTAACCGTACCGTGCTCTTATGACGGCATTCAGCTGCTGGCGAGCGAGCCGCTGGGCCGCGGCTACTTAATAGCCATCTTAACCAAACGGCCAATCACCGCCAAAGACGTTGCATTGATTGCGGCACAGGATGAGGACCAAGCGAGGCTTCGCTGGAGTGAATCCGCACGCCCACCGATTGAGTATTCAGTCGCCACCGTTCCGTATTGGATCACGGAGCGCTGAGTTCCATGCCATTACTCATAAATTTCCCCGACACAGCGTTCAAATAGGGTGCAGCCTTGTAATGATGTCGCCTTGAGGAGTACGCTATAACCTCCTGATGAAGCAGACAGTGAGGTGGTGGTGATGGCGCAAGTGATCCGGCGTTCGGGTGACGAAGTGACAGTCGAGGTGACGGTGCGCCTGAGTGGTAGCCTGCTGGAGATGGAGGAAGCCATTCTGGAGGCGACTAACGCCGTCGGGTGTTGTGCGACCGAGGAGGCCCTTGGGCGCTTTGACACCGACGGCAGCCCGATTCGCGTCGGCGAGACCAAGCTCACCGCCCG
>NZ_NRRY01000049.1 GCF_016583905.1 Lamprobacter modestohalophilus
ACCAAAGGCGAGGCCTACGATCCAAAGCACGCCTTGAGTCAGGCGGTTTAACCGCCGCGAGCACCGATGAGGGATTGAGTCACATCCGAGCGAGCACGATCACCCACACCACGAGTTTCTAACCACGAGTTGCTAAGAGTGACTGTCACTGTGATGGCATGAAAGGCTTGTCCTGCATTCCTGAAACCCTGTAATCCTCACCAGCCGGCATCGCCGAGACTGAAACAGTGATAAGGACAGGAATGCGCGCGGATTCCATCAGGGCGCGAGGAGCGATCACGCCACCTCATCACGACGCCGGATATATGGCCGCAACGTTTCCTTCTGCTGAACAGTCAAGTGGCTCTTGCATCGCGGGGCGGACCATATATGAGGATTGCGTCGTCCTCGGCTGCTGGATCGGCGACTACAGGGTGCGCGAGGCTCAGCGCGGCGAGTGCCGACGCGATGGCGGCTAGGTGGCGCTCGACGGTGATGTGGTGAATCATTCGATGTCTCCTCATTAGCGTTGAGTCGGTTTGAGCGCCCGACTCAACATCACTACCGCAAAGACTATGCCGGCAAGGCAAAGGCTAAGCCGGCACCAGGCAGCGGTTGGGGTTGGCAGCGGTTGGGCTTGCGCTGGAGATTGGTCAGTCGCGCAGATCCTTGCGCGAGGGGATGCCAGCGGCCTGCTCATCGGCCCGAAGCGCCTTCAGCAGCCACCAACAGGCGATCAACAAGAAGGCGGTCATTGGCAGGCCCGAGGTCAGGGAGGCGGTGCGCAGGGCCCAAACCGCCCGAGAGCAGCAGCGTCGCCGCGACGGTGCCCTCGGCAACGGCCCAGAAGATCCGCTGAGCCTTGGGTGGGTGTGGGTGGCCGCCCGAGGTGACCATGTCATCGACCAGCGAGCCGGAGTCGGACGAGGTGATGAAGAAGACCATAACCATCAGGGTCGCCAGGATCGACGTGAAGGTTTGCAGCGGGAGCTGATCCAGCATGGCGTAGAGACCGGCACTGGCATTCTGCTGCACCACGGCCTCGATGCCGCTTTCGCCGAATACGGTACCGTACAGCCCGGTGCCACCGAACACGGTGAGCCAGAGGAAGGTGATCAGCACCGGCACGAAGAGCACGGCCAGGATGAACTCGCCGATCGTGCGTCCCCGCGAGATCCGCGCGACGAAGATACCGACGAACGGTGACCAGGAGATCCACCAGCTCCAGTAGAACAGCGTCCAGTCGAACTGCCACTGGCTGTCCGGCCGCAGATCCAGCCACAGGCTTTGGCTGACGAACGCCTGCAGATAGGCGCCGGTGGCGGAGATGAAGAGCTTGATCAAATAGACCGTGGGTCCGGCGACAAAGACGAACAGCAGCAGCACCCCGGCTAGACCGAGATTGAGACGCGAGAGCAAGCGGATGCCGCGATGCACACCGGTGACCACCGAGATCGTCGCAATCACAGTGATGACCGCGATAATCGCCACCTGCGCTAACGCCGCCTGAGGCAAGCCCGAGAGACGACCCAAGCCGGCGTTGATCTGAATGGCGCCGAGGCCAAGGGAGGTTGCAACACCGAACAGGGTGCCGACGGTGGCCAGGATGTCGATGGCATGGCCGATGGGACCGAAGATGCGTTTGCCGATCAGCGGATAGAGCAGCGATCGCGGCGCCAGTGGCAGCTCATGGCGAAAGTGGAAGTAGGCGATCGAGAGCCCGAAGACGATATAGATGGCCCAGGGATGGAGCCCCCAGTGGAAGAAGCTCAGGCGCAACGCCTCGCGCACCGGGCCACCCTCTAAGGCAGGTGGAAATGGCGGGTCGCTCCAGTGCATCACCGGCTCAGCGACACCCCAGAACACCAGCCCGGTGCCCATGCCGGCACTGAACATCATTGCGAACCAGGACAGGTCGCTCAGCTCGGGCTCACTGTCCTGGCCGCCGAGCCGAATATGGCGATAGGGACTGACCAGGAGCGCAAGCACGAAGACCAGTAGCATGGTCGCGCCGAGTATGTAGAACCAACCGAAGTGGGTCAGGATGGCCGACTGCAGCGCTCCAAAGGCCTGCTGCGCAGCGTCCGGCCAGCCGACACCGAGCATCACAAAACCGATGACCACCGCCGCCGAGCCGAGGAAGACGGTCGGCTGCATGGTCGACAGGAGGCGTGAGAGATTAAGCACAATGTTGATGGCACATAGATGCGATCAGTGGTTTTGCGGAGGCGCCTTAGCGTTAGTCGAGCGATGGCGCCGGAGCCAGCGCGTGCGCGAGTTGCAAGTGATTCAAGTGTATGCAGCAGCCATGCCAGAGGCTTTGCCAACGGCTTTGTGTGGGGTGGGAAGAGACTTCAGGCCGGGCCGGCAGGGACGAGCCGGGGCATTTGCCCCAGCCGTTGGTTGATAGAGACCGCTGCGGTGATCCACTGAGCGGTCTAGGCCACTGCTTTAGCTATGCCCTAAGCCTTGTGCGCTATGTCTCTGTGAGCGCTGTTGGGCTGGTCTGGTCAGCCGTCGCTGAGTGGGAGAGGGCGAGCTTGACTGGCCGCTTCTGCGACTGGCGTGGCGTTTGCACTCGACATCGGGAACGACCCGTTTTCCCGTATCGAGGAGTGCTGCGATGTTCTTCAAACAGTTTTATCTGCCGAGTCTCGGCCATGCCTCCTATCTGGTCGGCTCCGAGGACTCGAGTCAGGCCCTAGTGCTTGATGTGCGCCGCGATGTCGAGACCTATTTCTCGGAGGCCCGCGAGCAAGGGATGCGCATTCGCTACGCCTGCGATACCCATCAGCATAACGACTATCTGAGCGGCATCTGTGAGCTACCCGAGCGCGGAGAGATCCAGCTGCTGGCCGGTGCGCGCGCCGAGGTCGGCTATCCAGTGCGCGCGATGGACGACGGTGAGATGCTCGAGATGGGGGAGGTGCGTTTCGAGCTGATGCACACCCCTGGACACACGCCGGAGCACATCAGTCTACTGGTCACCGACCGCTCGCGCGGCGATGAGCCAGCGATTCTGTTCTCGGGCGGGGCGCTGTTGGTCGGCGATCTGGCGCGGCCAGACCTGTTGGGCGGTGAGGAGGAGACGCGTAAGGGCGCCGAAGCCTTCTGCGAGACCCTGCAGCACAAGATCCTGCCGCTCCCGGATTTCGTCGAGGTGTTCCCGACCCATGTCTCCGGCTCGCTGTGCGGCGGTAATATCGGCAGCCGTCTGTCGACCACGATCGGCTATGAACGGCGTCTGAATCAGGTGCTGAGCAGCCTGTCGTCGAGTGACGAATTCGTCCGTCAGTGCATGGACCTGACCGATCTACCGGCGGTACCCCCGTACTGGCCACGGATGCGCAAGCTCAACAGCGAGGGTCCGCCACTGCTCGGCGTGCTGGCCGATCCGCCGCCGCTCGGCATCGAGGAGTTTGAGAAGGCGCGCGACGAGGGCGCACTGATCCTCGACTGCCGGAGCCCAGAGGCCTTTTCGGCGCATATTCCAGGCGCGATCAACGTTGGCATCGGCAACAGCTTCGCGACCTGGGCGGGTAGCGTGCTGCCGCCGGATACTGATCTGATCCTAGTGCTCGACCGCGCCGGGGATCTCTGGGAGGTCTGCTGGCAGCTGTTGCGGATCGGCTATCCGCTGCCGCGCGGCTGGCTAGGCGGCGGCATGTTCGCCTGGCGCACCGCCGGCAAGCCGATCGACGTCTTGCCCCAGTGGACGGTGCAGCAGCTGCGCCGAGCGCTCGATCAGGACCGCGATCTGGTCGTGCTCGATGTTCGCCAGCCGGCGGAGTGGAGCGCGGGTCACATCCCGCAAGCGCGGCACATCACCGGCGCCGAGATCGTCAAGCGTGCCGACGAGCTGCCCAAAGACCGGCCCATCGCAGCGATCTGCGGCAGCGGTTACCGCTCATCGGTCGCCGCCAGCCTGCTCAAGACCCGCGGTCATCGCGAGGTCTACAACGTCCTTGGCGGCATGACCGGCTGGGAGGCCGAGGGCTTCCACACAGCAACCTAAGCGAGGGCCGCGATGGCAGCCAATGATGATAAGACAGATAAGACAGGTCAGCAAAGCGACTGGCCAAACACACTCCACTGCGAGCAGTGTCAGCAGGAGATACCGCCTGATGAGGTGCTGCATCCGGAGGGGCAAGACTACACCCTGGCCTTTTGCTCGCCCGCCTGCCACGCGCTCTGGCGCGATGAGCAGGCTGAGCCGGTGATCTCGCAACACCGTCAGCGCAGCGGACGGGACTAGCGAACGGAGTACTCGATGAATCAAAGCTTTCTTTCACTGACCCACCTCTTCGGCTGGCGTCTGCGCACCACTGACGGCATGACGGCCGGCCTGCTCGACGCCCTGCTCGATACCGATCAATGGACCATTCGGCTACTCGTGGCTGAGGCGGAAGGCTGGGCGCCGGAGCGCGAGCTACTGATCGCGCCGCGGATGGTAGCCGGCTATGACGAGGTGCGGGCCGAGCTTGACTTGGACACCGATGCCGAGACGCTCCTTTCAAGTCCAGCGATGTCGGCTGGGGACGGTCTTGCCGGTTTCGGTGACGAAGACGCCTTGCCGCCCGACTGGGATGCGCATTGGCGTGCCGAGATCGACCCCGACGACGTCGTCGATCCGCCACCGGCGCCGGCCGATGAGGTTGAGTCCGAGGTCGCGGCCGACCTGGGTGCCGAGACGGATCTGTCGGCGGACGATGTGCTACGGGCAGAAACCCTGCTCGGATGGAGCGTCGAGACTGCGGACGGCGTGGCGTTGACCCTCAATGACCTTGTCTTCGATGACCGTGACTGGGCGCTGGCCTACCTGGACCTGAGCATGGGTGGGCCCAGCACCACCGCTGGTGGCCCCGCTGCTGCGGACCCGCACGGCAGCGAACAGCAATGCTTGGTGCCACGACAGTCGATCGATTGGCTTGACCCTGCTGAGGAGACCTTGCATCTGGCGGTTGGGGCGCAGGAACTGCGCACAGCGCCGGCGATGCCGAGTCCGGTGGCATTCGACGAGCGTGCTCAGGTGCGCGTCTACGAGCCGGCCTGAACGGCGTACCTCGTTTCAGGCGCCCGAGGGCTTGAAGCGCCCAAGCAGCTTGGCATTGATGGCGACGATAACGGTCGACAGCGACATCAATGCGGCGCCGACGGCGGGGCTCAGCAGGATGCCGACGCTGTAGCCAACACCGGCTGCTAAGGGGATGGCCGCAGCGTTATAGCCAGTCGCCCAGAACAGGTTCTGGATCATCTTGCCGTAGGTCGCGCGGGACAGCTCGATCACATCGGCGACGCTGCGCGGATCGGACTCGACCAGCACGATATCGGCCGACTCGACCGCCACATCGGTGCCAGCGCCGATGGCGATGCCGAGATCGGCCTGCACCAATGCCGGCGCATCGTTGACACCGTCGCCGACCATGGCGACGATGCGCCCGCCGCGCTGAACGGCTTCGATGCGCTTGGCCTTTTCGTCTGGCAGCACCTCGGCGAAGTACTCGCTCAGGCCCAGCTCGTCAGCGACCGACTTGGCCACGGCCTCAGCATCACCGGTCAGCATCAGGCAGTCGATGCCCATCGCCTGGAGACGCTTGATGGCCTCGCGCGACTCATCGCGGATCAGGTCCGCCAGCCCGATGGCGCCGAGCGGGCGCTCATCCTCCAGCACGTAGACCAGCGTCTTGCCGCCCTCTCGCAGTTGGGCCACGGCATCCTCATCGACCGCGATCGCCTGCTCGCGCAGGTAACCGGGACTGACCACACGGAGCGCCCGGCCTTCGACCTCGGCCTTGGCACCGCGGCCGGAGAGGTTCTCGAACTCGGTAGCCTCGGGGATCTGCAGCCCCTTCTCCTGCGCCGCCTTGACGATGCCCTGGGCGATTGGATGCTCGGAGTGCGACTCGAGGCCAGCGGCCAGGCGCAGCAGCTCGTCCTCATCCAGGTCACCGAAGCGGGTGACCCCCTGGACCCCGAAGCGCCCTGCGGTCAGCGTGCCGGTCTTATCGAAGACGACGGCGTCAAGCTTGCGCGCACGCTCAAAGCCGGCGCGATCACGGATCAGCAGGCCACGCCCGGCGGCCAGGCTGGTACTGACGGCCACGACCAGCGGCACCGCGAGCCCAAGGGCATGCGGGCAGGTGATGACCATCACGGTGACCATGCGCTCGAGCGCAAAGTCGAAGGCGGAGCCAACGAAGAGCCAGGTGGTGAGGGTGAGTACGCCGGCCGAGAGGGCGATATAGGTCAGCCAGGCCGCGGCGCGATCGGCCAAATTCTGTGCGCGTGAGCGCGATGCCTGCGCCTGGCGCACGGTCTCGACCACCTGCGACAGGTAGGTATCGGCGCCGGTCTTCTGTACCTCCAGCGTGATACTGCCCTCGCCATTGATGGCACCGCCGACGGCCTCGTCGCCTTCATCCTTCTCGACCGGGCGGGACTCGCCCGTGAGCATGGACTCATTCAGGCTGGTCTTGCCTTCGACGATGGTGCCGTCGACCGGCACCTTCTCGCCGGGGCGGACCCGCACGCGGTCGCCCTTGTGCAGCTCGCTGATCGGCACCTCCTTGACCTTGCCGTTATCGTCGACGCGCAGCGCCCTATCCGGCATCATCTGCACCAGACTCTCAAGCGCGCTCGAGGCCCCCATCACCGATTTCATCTCGATCCAGTGGCCGAGCAGCATCACGTCGACCAGGGTGGCCAGCTCCCAGAAGAACACCTTGCCCTCAAGACCGAGCACCACGGCCGCTGAATAGCCGTAGGCGACTGTGATCGCGAGAGCGATCAGGGTCATCATGCCGGGCGCACCGGCGCGCAGCTCGGACAGCAGGCCGGTCAGGAAGGGCCAGCCTCCATACAGGAACACCGCGGTGGAGAGGGCGAGCAGGGCATACTGATCGCCAGGAAAGGCGAGCACATCGGTCAGTCCGAGAAAAGACTGGATCAACGGCGACAGCAGTAGGATCGGCACCGTCAACAGGACCGAGATCCAGAACCGCCGGCGGAAGTCGGCGATCATGGCGCCGTGGTCGTGGTGCGCGTGCTGATCCTGGCCTTCGTGCTCGTGCTTCTGCTGGTGATGCTCGTCCTGGTCGTGGTTGTGCGTGTGCTCACTCATCGAGTGTCTCCATGAAGTCTGTTCCTCGGGCTGACCGAAACGGAGCCCCTAAGGAGCCATGGTTAGACTCGGCTTCGGGACTCCGGTACCTCGGGTGCAGGATCGGGTGCGGGTGCAGGTGCGGGATTGATTAGCCGCTATCCTCCAGGGTGCAGATCGCCCCTGGATCATCGAGCAGAAAGACCAGGCTCTCGGAGATGAACAGCTTCAGATGGATGCCATCGCTTGCGGCAAAGCCGACGCGCAGGTCCTGACCGATCTTGAGCTCGCCGACGCGCGGGTCGACCAGCACCGCACCGTCGATGGCGGCCTTATAGACGCCGGCCTCGCACAGGCGTCGCAGATGATCGACCTGCAGCATGTCGCCACATTGGTAGCGGCGGAACAGGGCGTTGTAGCGAGCCGGCGAAAGGGCCAATGCGTAAGGACCGCTGAAGCCGTTCGCATCTAGCTTGTTGACCGCGTTCAGCACGTCATCGAGCGCCTGCTCGACCTGGCTCCAATCGCCGCAGGCTGTGGTGGCACGACCGCTAGCCGTCAGCAATCCTTCCAGGCCAAGCTCTGGCACGCCGTTATAGATGACCTGCTCTTCACGACGGGCGACCGACTCGGCCGCATCCTCCGCCGCACGCAGGTCGAGGGGCAGTCCGAGCCCGAGGTGTCCTTCGACCCGTCGACGGCTGAGGCTAAACGACCGTTGCAGGAGTGGCACCGGTAAGGCGCGACTGCCGATGGTGGTGGCCAGCGCGTCGCCGCCATCCTCGGCAATGGTTTCTGGGCCAGCCTCGAGGCTGGTGAGGCCAAGGCCATAGGGGCCATCGAGATCCAGGAAGCGGCGTCCGGTGAGGACGTCGCTCGCCGCCTCGAGCGCACGCTCATCGATGCGGTCCCAGATGGTTTCTGGTAGCCCAGCGGCCTCGCGATTCAGAGTGCTCATCATGCCACCTCCCGGTCCTGTTGCTTGAGACTGCCCAGCGTGAGGCCTTGCTGAGGGGGTGTCACCGACGCGGCTGCTGCAACCGGTGAGGCAGCGACCGGCGGCGCTTCCGCCTGCTTGGCTGCGGTGGTGTCAGGACCGGTTTCTTCAGTGCCGCCCGTCGCGGCCTCTTCGGCTTCAGTGATGGGGACGTCGGTGAAGAGGTAGGTGCGCAGATGCTCATCGAACGTGGCATCGCGGCGGCGCAGCCATTCCAAGACCATTGCGCCGTGCTCGATCTCTTCGCGCATGTTGTGCAAGAGGACCTCGCGCAGCTCGCCGTCGCGGCAGGCCTCTGCGCGCTGGCGATACCAGTCCACGGCTTCGAGCTCCTCTTGGAGTGACACCAGTGCACGATGCACATCGCGGGTGAGCGCACTCAGCTCAGACGCCTCTTCATGGAGGCCTTGGGAGGAATCGGCCATCGGGATTCTGCTCCTTGGTAGATGGGTCAAAGTTGATGGATCAACTTGCGAGTTTGGGCGTCATCCGCCAGAGGGATGGGAAACAGATCCGGGAAACAGATCCGGCAGGAGACGCGCCATTGCTGCTGCAAGGTCGATGCCGATGTCTCAGTGCAGTCTCAGCGCAGCGCAGCGAGCCTAATGCGGGGGGCGAAAGGGGGCAGGCGCATCGCGCCACGGCGAATGAGGTCGGGGCATTACAGCCAGCGATAGGGGCATTTCACCCAGTGTCACCCAGTCACTCGTCAAAAAGCCTGCGACCGATCCTCGTGACTCAGGCGGCCAACCGCAGTCAGCCGCGGGCTGTAGGAATGCGATATCGGACAGCCTGAGGCTCGGAACCTGGGAGCTGGCATACGGGGTGCTTCAAACTGAGAGCGTGTCGGTGCAGTGGCGGGCCCGACGATCACCTTCACTGGAGGAGAAGACCGTTGCTCGACGGGGGGTACAGAGAGTGAAAAAGGCATTGCTGGTCATCGTGCTGGTCATGGTCCTCGTCCCCTTGGGCGTGACGGCCTCCTGGATGCTTACCGAAGCGTCGCTGAAGGCGACCTCGGGACCAGACTTCTGCACGACCTGCCACACCATGGAACCTTTTGCCCGGACCTTTCGGGACGATGTGCACGGAGGCAATAACCCTCGTGGCCTCGCTGCGCAATGCACCGACTGCCACCTGCGCCATGACAACGTCGTGAGCTATCTCTGGACCAAGGCGCGCTTCGGTCTTCACGATGTCTGGGCGCAGCTCACCTATGACCTTGACGCCATCGACTGGAAGGCCGGTCTCGCGCACCGCGAGCGCTATGTCTTCGACTCCGGCTGCCTGAGGTGCCATCGCGATCTCGAGGACGCGCGCGGCAATAATCCCGCCTTCGTCGCCCATCGGCCGTACTTCCTCGGTGAGATCGATAGGCAGTGTGTGAGCTGCCACGCCCACGTCGGGCACCGGGAGCTGGCCGCGGCACTGGCGCCATCCCCCAACAGAGGAGATTCCCCATGAACCGATGGACGACGCTTGCGCTGAGCTTGGCGTTCCTCGCCGGGCCTGCCGCTGCTCAGCCCGAGCTGGCCCAGTCTGATCCGGCCCAGTCTGACCCGTCCCCGCTTGCTGGGACCCAGCAGGATGCGCCCGAAAAGGGCGCCGCGACTGAACAAGACAAGGCCCAAGCCAAAGCCAAAGCACAAGGAAATGCCCAAGAAAACGCCCAAGCCGCCGCAAAGGAGTCACTTGGCGACCTCAGCCAGGTGCAGTCAATCGTCATCGACCGCGGTGTCACCAAGCTCAGCAAGAGCTGCGTCGAGTGCCACAAGCTGTCCAACCCGGGCATCATCAGCGACTGGAAGCGCAGCCGCCATGCCCATGTGGGCGTCACCTGCCTCGACTGCCACCAGGTCTCGGCGAGCGCGCCCAATGCCACCCAGCATGAGTCGCTCGTCGGCACCGATACCTATATCTCGGTGCTGGTGTCGCCGGATACCTGCGGGCGCTGCCATCCGCGCGAGCAGGAACAGTTCAACCGCAGCGGCCATTTTCGCGCTTACCGTCAACAGATCCCCAAGGACGATCTTCACGCCTTGGTTCATCGGCACGAAGGTCGCGACCACCCCGAGCTCAGCGCCGCGCCGGACATGACCGGCTGCATGCAGTGCCATGGCACCGAGATCACCTTGGATGACGATGGCCAACCGACGGCCCGCACCTGGCCCAACTCAGGCATGGGCAACATCTATCCGGACGGCAGCACGGGCAGTTGCGTCGCCTGTCATACCCGCCACCGCTTTTCCATCGAAGAGGCGCGGCGACCCGCTGCCTGCGCGTCCTGCCACCTGGGTCCGGATCACCCGGACATCGAGGTCTACGAGAACAGTAAGCACGGCCAGATCTACGCCACCGAGGGCCACGAATGGCGCTGGGACTCAGCCGCCGATGCCTGGGAGCCAGGTGACTACCGCGCGCCGACCTGTGCCACCTGCCACATGAGCGGCATCGGCAAGCTCAGTACCACCCACGATATCAGCGAGCGGCTGTACTGGAATCTCTGGGCAAAGCGCTCTGGCGTGCGCGACTCCGACGATGTGATGAGCCCGCTGCTCGGCGATGGTCCCGAGGGCAGAAAGAAGATGAAGCAGGTCTGCATCGCCTGCCACGGTGAGCTGCATACCGAGAGCTTCTTCCATCAGGCCGATGCCGCGGTGCGTCTCTACAACGAGGCCTACTGGGACCCGGCCAAGGAGATGCGCGACGAATTAGCGGCCGAAGGGCTGCTGAAGGAGAACCCCTGGAAGGATGACTTCCAGATCACCTTCTACCACCTATGGCATCACGAAGGCCGCCGCGCCCGCCATGGGGCGATGATGGCCGGTCCCGACTGGGCCCATTGGCACGGCTTCTTCCAGCTTCAGCAGAGCTTCTACAAGCTCGAGGAGATCCACAAGGCGCGCATGGAGACCGGTCAGATCGAGCCGGGGCCGCCGAGGGGCATGAGCGGCGATCACTAGACCCTAGCCAAGAAAGCCGGTGCGGCGAGGCGAGGCTCTCCTTGCCGCAGACACGGGCAGGAGCCGCTGCAAGGGTTCGTGCCTCGCTGGTTGGGACCGATTGAGTTGCGGTTGGTCACCGGAGACCGCACCCACTTCGGACACCTCTACGGCAAGGCCATCGGCAGCCTCCGGGTACTGACGTTGGCAGAGACCTTGGAGCGCTTGCTCGAAGACACGTGAATTCGACCTGGTGAACGGATAAGAAATCCAAGCCAAGCCAAGCCAAGGATAGGATGGATCTCGCTCTGTCCTAGCGATTCAGTACCTCATCGATCTGCTCGCGGCTGAGGGTTTCGGCCTCGAGCAAGCGCCTGGCCAAGCGCTCGAGGCGGTCGCGGTTATCGTCGACGAGCTGTCGCGCCTGCTGCTCGATCCCATCGATCAGTGATTTGATCTCGGCATCGACCCGCTGGGCGGTGGCATCGCTGAACTTACGTGCTTGTGCCATCGCCAGCGCGCCTTGATCATCCGGATACTTGAAAGACACGGGTCCGATCGCCTCGCTCATGCCCCAGCGGCTGACCATACGTCGGGCCAGCTCGGTCGCTTGATCGAGATCGGCCTCGGCCCCAGTAGTGACCTCGTCAAAGATCACCAGCTCGGCGATGCGTCCACCCAACATCACCGCAATGCGATCGCGCAGGTAGCCCTGTCGATAGGTGTGACGCTGCTCGGGCGGCACCTGCTCGGTGGCGCCAAGGGCGCGTCCGCGCGGGATGATCGTGACCTTGTCGAGCTGATCGGCATTGGGCAGCAACCAGGCCAGCAGCGCATGGCCGGACTCGTGATAGGCGACCAACTCGCGCTCCTCGTCTCCGATGCCCTGCTCACGCTCAGCACCGAGCACGATCTTGTCGCGCGCCTGCGAGAACTGTGACATGTCGACCACGCCCTTCTTGGCGCGGCCGGCGAGCAGCGCCGCCTCATTGACCAGGTTCTCAAGATCGGCGCCAGAAAAGCCGACGGTGCGCTCGGCCACGCGCTCGAGATCGACATCCTCGCCCAAGACCACCTTGGCGGCGTGGATCTTGAGGATCGCGTGGCGAGCGTCGCGGTCGGGTAGCTCCAGGTAGACCTTGCGGTCGAACCGCCCCGGGCGCAGCAAGGCGTTATCGAGCACGTCGGGCCGATTGGTCGCAGCCAGTACGACCACATCCTCATGCGGCGAGAAGCCGTCCATCTCGTTCAGGATCTGATTCAGCGTCTGCTCGCGCTCGTCGTTACCGCCGCCTCCGCTGGCCATGCCCATGCCGCGCGAACGGCCGATGGCGTCGATCTCATCGATGAACAGGACGCAGGGGCTCTGCTTCTTGGCATCGTTGAACAGATCGCGCACGCGCGAGGCGCCGACACCGACGAACATCTCGACGAACTCGGAGCCGCTGACGTTGAAGAAGGGCACCCCGGCCTCGCCGGCCACAGCCCGCGCTAGCAGTGTCTTGCCGGTGCCGGGCGGTCCAACCAGTAGCACACCCTTCGGCAGTTTGGCTCCCAGGGCGCGAAAGCGCTGCGGGTCGGACAGATGGTCGATGATCTCTTGCAGGTCGGCCTTGGCGTTCGCAAGCCCCGCGACCTCCTCGAGGCTGGTGTCGACCTCTTCGGACTCGACGCGCTTGGCCTTGGATTTGCCGATGCCGAAGAGGCCGCCGCCTTGGCCATCACCAGCGCTGCCCATCATGCGTTGCTGCATGCGGTTGCTGAGGTAGAAGAACAGACCGAGGATCAGCAGCCAAGGCAGCAGCGTGATCAGCACGCGGCCAAACAGGCCGGTCTCGGTCGACTCGGCATCGATCTCGACATCGTGCTTCTCGAGCAGATCCAGTAGTCCTGGATCTTGCACTTGGGGGAGGGTGCTGATGAAGCGCCTGCCAAGCTGCTCGGTCTCGCTGTTGTCGGCTTCGGCTTTGGATTCGCTGTCGCCTCCAGTTTCGGCTCCATCGCTGGCTCCGGTTTTGGCTGTCGCTGCGCTGGCCTCCTGCGTCTCGTCTTCGGTCTCGCCTGAGGTTTCGCCTGCAGTTTCACCTGAGGTGCTGTCTTTCGCGCCGTCCGTCTTGCTCTGGCTTTCCTCGGGCTCGACGAATCGCCCGCTGACCTGCTGGCCCTCGAAGGTCACCTGCGCGACCCGGCCATCGCGCACGGCCTGCTTCAGCTCGGTGTAGGAGATCGCTTGCGGCCCCGGGGAGCGCAGCAGGCTCAGGGCCGTGGACAGCGCGAAGATCGCGATCAGGGCATAGAGGGCATTCTGCCAAGGTGGCGTCCCGCCGGGCTGATGAGGTCCGGGCTGGGCGGTCCGGCCGGAATCGGGCCGCAGCGCCTTGAGCCGGTCGCGGAGCCCAGACTTGGCTCCGGACTGTTGTTCAACGCTAGACATCGGGTCTCCTGTGCGGTTGCCGTCTGGCATTCCAGATCGCTGTGGTTTAGGCGTCGGTGATTGAAGCAGGAATCGGGCCGGCTATCTGGCGTCCCGACTGGGTCGATGCTGGGTCAGTGCGGTGGAAGCAGTGGTTCAAATGCCGCATCCCTGGGGCCTATGAACCAGTCCAATAGCCGATGCTTGGACTGCTGCGCCCAGGCCACTGCATCCAGAAGGCGCCCAGCGGCGCGTTTCTCCGACTTGGCCCAGTTTCTGCTGGCCACTTTGCAAAAGATCCTGCTCTCAGTGGACGCGATCGCTGAGTGGGTATCGCGCTAGGTCATCGCCTCGCGACCAGCCACCTCACCGCTCCACTCCCCTGATCCAACTATCGTCCAAATCGAAGGAGACTCCCTAAATGAACAAGCGCTGGATTCGACGACTCCTCTTCACGCTGATTGTCGTCGCCGTCATCGTTCCCGCCGTGATGGCAGCAGGCTGGATCGGCACCGAGACCATGATTGAAGAAACCTCGGACGCAGAGTTCTGCACTAGCTGCCACACCATGGAGCCCTTTGCGACCTCGCATGAGCAGGATGTCCATGGCGGCAACAACCCGGGCGGTGTGGTGGCGCATTGCACCGATTGCCATCTCCCCCACGACGGTGCGGCGCAGCACCTGTTCGCGAAGGCCAAGACCGGGACGCGCGACGCCATCGCACAGGCGATCTATCCGATCCACAAGCCCGATTGGATCGCCGAGCTTGAGGAGCGCGCCGAGTACGTCTACGACTCCGGCTGTCTCAGCTGCCACGCGGCCTTGAAGGATGCGACCAGCGATGATCCCGCGGCATTAGCCGCGCACAAGGCCTATTTCGGCGGCGACGTCGGAGAGGGTTGTGTCAGCTGCCATGCGAACGTGGGGCATAAGAATCTCAAGGTCATGCTCGATGATCACTTCGATGAGGTCAGCCTCAGCGAGATGCCCGGGGACAACGGCGACGCAGCGGTTGATCCGCCGGTCCCGGCTGAACAAGAGACCAGCGAGCAAAACGCCAATAGCAGCGAGGATTCCTGAGCGCAATGACCTACGAGCTCGACCCCGAACAGCCACTTGACGCCGAGGTTCGTCGGATTGCGACTGAGCTGATCGATCATGCCGTTGCGCAGATCGATGGCACCAAGACAGCGCCGCATGAAGCCGTCCATCAGGACGTCCATCATGAAGCCGTTCATGAGGTCCGCAAGGACTGCAAGAAACTGCGCGGTCTGCTGCGGCTCGTGAGACCGGCAGTGCCGAAGCTCTACACGCATGAGAACGCGGCATTCCGGGATGCCGCGGCCTCGCTGTCGGTGCTGCGTGATGCCGAGGCGGCGATCGAGACCTTCGATGCCTTGATCGATCATTTTCGCGACAACATCGACGCTGACTCGCTCGCCCCGCTGCGGCAACGGCTCGAGGACCACAAGGCCAAGGTCGCAGCGGGCGCTCAAGCGCTCGACGAGCAGCTCGAGGGTGCGCGCATGGCCTTGGTCGCAGCCCGCGAGCGCGTTCCGGGGTGGGAGCTTCCGTCGGAGGTCACTGATCGCGCCGATGATCCCGCTGATGACGCGGGTTGGTCCCTGATCGGACCCGGACTGCGCAAGACCTACAAACGCGGGCGCCAGGCCATGCAAGCGGCTTACGCGCAGCCGAGCGTCGCTACGTTCCATGAATGGCGCAAACGCGCCAAGTATCTGCGCTATCAGGTCAGGCTGCTGCGTGCGAGCTGGCCACGCGTGCTCAAAGCGACCTATAAGGAGACCAAACAGCTGGGCGATCTGCTTGGCGATGATCATGACCTTGCCGTGCTCGAGCAGGTCATTGAGGAGGCCGAGGAGCTCAGCCCGACCCATGATGCCGAGCAGATCCTGCTCGCGCTCGCCGCACAACGGAGCGAGCAGCTTCGCGACGCGGCCTATTGGCTCGGCTCGCGCCTCTACGCGGAGAAGCCGAAGCATCTCGACCGACGCCTGCAATGCTACTGGCAAGTTGCTCGGGGCTCGGACGCCAAGCTTCCTGCGCGCCCATAGGTCTCCTTAGCAGATGAGCTGTTCTGCTGTGACCTTCGTTGGATCGCGCTGACCATTGGAGTCATCATGATGCACGATAATATCGACGCTGTTGCGAGCTGGACTCCGACCAACATCGTTGCGCAACTGCTGGGCGGTCTCAGTTGGGTCCTCATCATGAGTCTTGCGGCGCCGGTACAAGCGACCCCGGAGATCCTCGCCGCGGTCGATCCACCCACCGCCGATCACAGCCAGTTCGAGCAGCTGCAACGCGATTTCGCGAACGGGCGTGAGGTCACCCGCGCCTGTCTCGACTGCCATACCGAGGCTGGCAAGCAGGTCCGTGCCAGTATCCATTGGCGCTGGGAGTACCGCCATCCGCAGACCGGTCAGCTGCTCGGCAAGCAGCATGTGGTCAACAGCTTCTGCAACAACGTGACCACGAATCTGGGGCGCTGTACCGCCTGTCATGCCGGCTACGGCTGGGACGGCCCGGATTTCGACTTCAGCGATGACAGCCGCGTCGATTGCCTGGTCTGCCACGACACCACCGGGACCTATGAGAAGTCGCCGAAGCGCGCCGGCCGTGTGCTGCAGGAGCCCGTCAAGGTGCACGGTCATCCACTGCAGCCTCCGGATCTGGGCAAGGTCGCCCGCAACGTCGGACCGACCAGCAGCGAGACCTGCGGCAGCTGCCATTTCTTCGGCGGCGGTGGCAACGGCTCCAAGCACGGCGATCTGGACACCTCGCTGCTAGATCCACCGCCCGCGCTGGACGTGCACATGAGCGACGCCGGTGCCGGACTCGAGTGCAGCGACTGCCATGTTGAGCGCGCGCACCAGATCGCCGGCAGCCGCTATCAGGTGGCTGCACACGACCGCAAAGGGACCGGTGCACCCGGCCAGCGCCGTTATGCGGCGACCTGCGCGTCCTGCCATGGCGTTGAGCCGCATGCGCTGGGCAGTGATCCGGCCGCGCTCTATCAGGGCGCCAAGCTCAACGCCCATGTTGACCGCATCGCCTGTCAGACCTGCCATATCCCGGCGATGGCTCGCGGGGGCGTCGCGACCAAGACTTGGTGGGATTGGTCCAAGGCTGGTCGGCTCGACGCCGATGGCAACCCGATCAAGCGCCACGACGCCGATGGCAATCTCACCTATTGGACGCGCTGGGGTGAGATCGAATGGGGCGAAGATATAGAACCCGACTACCGCTGGTTCGATGGGACTATGCGCTACACCTTGCCCGACCAGACTATCGATTCGTCACAGTCGGTCCCGATCAACCGCTTTGCCGGCCATCACGATGATCCCGACGCGCGCATCTGGCCGTTCAAGATGATGCGCGGCAAGCAGCCCTATGATCCGGTCAAGGACCGGCTGGTCTACATGCAGTTGTTCGGCAAGACCGAGCAGGCCTACTGGCAGGGGCTCGAGTGGCAGCCGGCCATCGCCAGCGCGATGGAGGCCGCTGGGCTGCCGTTCAGCGGCGAGGTCGGCTTCACCGAGACCCGGATGGCTTGGCCGATCACGCACATGGTGGCTCCGGCCGAGGAGGCACTCGCCTGCGGCGACTGTCACGCCCGGGAGGGACGCATGGCCGAGCTGACTGGCTTCTACCTCCCCGGGCGCGACAGCGACCCGAGGCTTGATCGCTGGGCGCAACTGGCACTCGGCGCCGCGCTGCTCGCCATCGGTGTCCACATCGGGCTGCGCATCCTATTCCACCGTCGCCGGAGGTACGCCGAATGACCCGCACCGTTGTCATGTTCACCGGTCTCGAGCGTCTTTGGCACTGGAGCCAGGCGCTGCTGATCATCCTGCTCTTGCTGACAGGCTTCGAGGTGCACGGCAGCTACAGCCTGCTCGGTTTCGGCACTGCCGCGACCCTGCATGTGCTCGCGGCGCTGGCGCTGATTGTCGTCTGGATCTTCGCGATCTTCTGGCACCTTGCCACCGGCGAATGGCGTCAATATGCTCCGACGACGCGCGGGTTGGCGGCGGTGGTGCGTTTCTATCTCTACGGCATGTTCCGTGGCGAATCGCATCCATTCAATCCGCGTCCGAAGCGTAAGCACAATCCGCTGCAGGCCGCGTCTTATCTCCTCTTCGGTGTCGTCATCTCGCCGTTGCTCTGGATTACCGGGCTGCTCTATCTCGGCATTGATTTGTGGTCGGCACCGGCCGGCCTGCCGCTGGCGCCGGTGGCGCTGATCCACGTCGCTGCGGCCTATGGTGCGGCGCTATTCCTGCTCGTGCATGTGTACATGATCACCACCGGCCGTACCCCGACCACACACCTGAAGACCATGATCACCGGCCGCGAGGAGAGCGACGAGGCAGCACGTCAACCTTCACAAGCGGTCTCGTCTCAAGCTCGCCGGGGCTTGTAACCCGAGTGCTTGCTGAGAACCGTCATCGCTGTCATCGACGGCTCAACGGCGGCACCAACGATTCTTGAAACCGACGGCGCTGCATCTCGGCCCCCTTGACGCTGAGATGTGGACCCCGTCACCCACTGATGGCGGAGGACCTATGTTTCTCAAGCACACATCCACTGGCAAGCTGATGCAAGTCGTTGACCTGCAAGACCTGATGAATCCCATGCATGAGCAGGTTGCCATGCGACTGCACTACGGCGAGGAAGCGCAGGACCCCGAAACCGTCGACAAGCAGGAGCTGCAGTTCCCGTCCGGCGAAGCGCTGCCGCGCGCATGGACCGATCCGCACTATCGCGATGATGAGGTCGAGGCAGCGCACCATGATCGCAGCATTTAATAAAGCGCTGCTGGCGGTTTGACCGCACGCCCCTGACACGCCCATCGTCGAGCCGCGCACGGCCTACCCGCTGCTGCCGGCGGCGGACTTTCGCAGCTATGCCATCGCGACCCACTTCCCACGCAAGCTGATCAAACAACTGCCCGCCGGCGCTTGTCAAAGGAGCCAAACACCAGGAATCTATCGACTACAGGCCGGCACCCGCGAGGTGCGTCTCGTGGTCATCAACGAGCTCCGCCGGCTGCCGCATAATGCCCCTTGGGGGCTATTCTCCAGTGATGAGCGGCACCGACGCGCGGCGCTTGAACAGTACTGCCCGCGCAGCGAGATCGGTGTTCACCTGCATAATCTACTCGCGCACTACAGGTTCGGAGAAGGCAACATGGCGCATACGACAGAAGACATGAAACGCGAAGCCCGTGAGTGGCTCATCGAGCATTATCTTGATCAGCTCGATCCCGAGGATCGGCTTAAGGGGCTCGATCCCGAGCAGCGGCTTAAGGGGCTCGATCCCGAAGAGCGCCTCAAGGGGCTTGATCCTGCCTTCATCCAAGCCTGGCTGGCTAAGCAGCGCAAGGATCATTGACGGGCCGCCTTGAGGCCAAAAGCATCAATCATCAGCAGCTCTACCGGATGCCCGGTGATAAGCCGGACAGCCGCCTAGCTGAACCGACCACTGGATCGATGAGCAGGCGCTGAGTCGCGGCCATCAGTCTGCTCATGGCGAAAGCGCGCCGGTACCGGCGCCAATGAGCGCAGATGCAGACGCAGCGCCGCCTTGGCCAGCAGGTGTGCGCTCACAGGGGTCGTCATGAACAAGAACAGCGCGACGAGCAGTTCGGTTGGATGTGGCGTCGGACCTTGGGCCGCAAAATACAGCGCCGAGGCCGCAAGCATGCCGCCGACGCCCAGGGTTGTCGCTTTAGTGGGACCATGCAGCCGACAGAAGAAGTCCGGCAACGAGGCCAGGCCGATCGAGCCGATCAGCGTGAATGCAGCGCCGAGCAGGATGAGCGCGGCCACCAATGTATCGACCAGGGTATCAGCCAGTGTATCGATCAGCATCCTCAATCCCCTCCTATCATCGCTATTCGATTAGCCATCTCTACTCGATCAGCTTGCCGCGCAGCAGATGACGACTGAGTGCGGCGGTGGTGATAAAGCCGAGCAGTGCTAATAGCAGCGCCGAGGCAAAATACAGCATGTTGTGGAACTGGATGCCGAGCAGCACCAGCAGCGCGATGCTGTTGGTGTAGAGCGTATCCAGGGCCAGGATGCGATCGGGCAGGTCCGGGCCACGGAGCGCCCGCCACAGGTTGAGCAGCAGCGCTAGGCTGAGCATGGCGAGCGCGGCGCCGATGGCGAGATCCAAGAGCGTCATCCAAAGACCTCCAGCAGCAGGTGTTCATAGCGGTTCTTGATCTTGGCGCATTCCATGTCGGCATCGGCCGGCTCGGGCGCATCGAGCAGATGCAGCAACAGCACGCGCCGATCGTCACTGAGGTCGGCCGAGAGAGAGCCCGGCGAGAGCGTGATGGTGATCGCCAGGATATAGCGCGCAAAGGGCTCCTCCAACGCCAACGGCAGCTCGACGAAGGCCGGTCGCGGCTGGCGCGAGGGCGTCAGGACTAAGGCGGCGATGCGCAGGTTGGCGATGACCACGTCCACCGCGACACGCCAAAGATAGAGCGCGAGCAGGTGCGGGCGGCGCGGCCGGCGCCGGTCGGCCCAATAGCGGCTCGAGACACCGGTCACCACCCACGCCAGGATGAGCCCGAGCAGGATCTGAGCGGGCGCAAGGCTGACTTGCAGCAGCAGCCAAAGCAGCGTCAACGACAAGACCGCCAGCGGATGGCGGATCAATGGCGCTAGCAGGCGCCTCATGGTGGACCTCCGTGGACGGGCTTAGCGATCCCCTCGGTCGCAGCCGATGGCGGGTCTACCGGCTCCAATCCCCTGATCGCCATGATGTAGTCCTCGCCGTCCAGGAGCTGTAGCGCGAGCGACTGGGTGTAGCCGGCAATCGGCGCGGCGAAGAGGGCCAACAGCGGGCTGGCTGCGAGCAGGGCAGTGGCGGCCGGTGCATAAGCGCCGCGTCCGCTGGCGATGCGGGTCGACGGCGGCCCTTGCCAGAAGAGCATCATCCCGGCACGCGACAGTCCGATCACGACCAGCAGGGTGGAGCCAAGCACGGCGGTCCAGCTCAGCATCCAATCTGGACCAGACCCAGACCCAGATCCAGACCCAAACTCAGACCCCGCCACGCTCGCATCTTGCACGGCCTCCAGGATCAATGCCTTGCCGACAAAACCGCTGAGTGGTGGCAGACCAGCGATCGCGAGCGCGCCGAGCAGGAACAGGGCCCCCAGCCAAGCGGCCGCTGGCGGCTGCTGGGCAGGCTGCAGGCAGGAACCTCGCGCACGGCCCTGGCTGATCACATCGATCAGCAGGAACAGCCCGGCCGTGATCAGGGTGGTATGGATCAAATAATAGAGACCAGCGGCGATACCCTCAGCAGTGCCGGCGGCAACACCAGCCAACAGCGTGCCGACCGAGACCAGGATGAGATAGGCGACCATGGTCCGCAGCTCGGCGGCAACGACCACGCCGATGGCACCGACCGCCAGCGTGAGCAGCGCCCCGGTCGCGATGAGCGGCTGAATGGGCAGCCTGGCGACTGGCAGCTCTGCCAAGGTGGCGTCGCTGACCGCATCGCCGATCGGCATCAGGGCGAACAGGCGCAATAGGGCATAGACACCGACCTTGGTCATAATCGCGAACAGCGCCGCCACCGGCGCCAACGCCGCGCTGTAGGCCGGGACCAGCCAGGCATGCAAGGGCACCAGCGCCGCCTTCAGCGCGAAGGCGCCAGTCAGCAGCAGCAGACCGGTGCCGGCCAGAGGCGCCTGGTCTGGAGCGAGCTCAGGCAGACGATCGCTCAGCTCCGCCAGGCTCAAGGTTCCAGTGACGGCATAGAGCGAGGCCACGCCCATCAAGAACAGGCTCGAGCCGACCATATTCAGCACCACATAGTGCAAGGCCGCGCGGCTGCGCGCGGCACCGCCGCCATGGACCAGGAGTCCATAGGAGGCGATCAACAGAACCTCGAAGAACACGAACAGGTTGAACAGGTCGGCCGTCAGGAAGGCGCCGGCCAGACCGAACAGCTGCAACTGGAGCAGGGCATGGAAATGGCGGCCGCTTCGCTCCGTATCAGCGGCGCTGAGGGACAGGTGCGCGATGGCAGCCAAGGCGAGGGCGCTGGTGAGCGTCAGCATCAGTGCCGAGAGCCGATCGGCAGCCAGCACGATGCCATAGGGCACCGGCCAGTCTCCGATCAAGGTGGCTGCAATCTGTCCTTCCGCGCTCAGTGCCAGCAGCCCGACTGCCGCACCGAGCTGACCGAGGGCACCCATCAGGCTGAGCCTGCGCTGTTGGCGAAGCGGCATCCCAGAGCGGGCGAATAGCCAGGCCCCGAGGCCAAGCGGGAGCGCGAGAGGCAGGATCAGGAGCAGATTCACCGCTCCTCCTCGCCGGTTTGGGGTTCGCCGAGCTGGGATTCGTCGGGCTGGCATGCACCCGACTGGCATGCACCCGACTGGCATTCATCGGGCTGGAACTCATCGGACTGGCATGCCTTGAGCCGGCCTGCATCAGGCTGCTCTTGATCGGATAGGGCTTCGCCGGCCTGGGACTCGCTGGGCGCTGTGCCCATGCCCATGGGCTGGGCGTCGACGCGCTCGGAGCCGATATCGGACAAGGCGCGCAAGACCAGCACCAGCATCAAGGCCGTCATCGCGAAGCCGATCACGATGGCGGTGAGCACCAGTGCTTGAGGAAGCGGATCGGCCATCAGCTCGATCGCGTGACCGCCGGTCTTGGCGGGTGGCTGAATGGGCGCCTGCACGGGTGCGCGTCCGACCTGGAGTCCTCCTGATGCGAAGACGAACAGGTTGGTCGCGTAGGTCAGCAGCATCAGCCCAAGCACGACCGAGAAGCCGTGCGCGCGCAGCACCAAGTAGGCGCCACCCCCCATCAACAGGCCGATACTGCCCGCGAAGAGCCAGAGCATCAGCCGTTCCTCCCGCGGGTCTGCTCGGCATCACCGAGATCGGATGCGCCGACCTGCTGCTGAGCTCTCGCATCTTGCCCCGACGCACCCTGACTGTTAGCACTGTTGGCACTGCTTTCACTGCTAGCACTCTTGGCGCCGCTGGTACAGCTGGTACCGCTGGCACTGCTGGCGCCCTTGGTACCGCTGGTACCGCTGGCACCGACGCGCCCGAGACCATCCAGCACCAGCAGCAGCATCCCGCTGACGATCATCATCACACCGATGTCGAACAGCAGCGTGCTCGTCAATGCCAACTCGCCCAGCCAGGGCAGGCTGCCATGCCAGTGCGCGGTGGTCAAAAAGGGTCGTCCAAAGAGCAGCGCGCCAAGGCCGGTGGCCATCGCGAGCAGGAGACCAGCACCGATCAGCGGTTGCGTTCTCAACTGAAGCTGCCGCTCGCTCCAGGCGCGTCCGTTCGCGCTCTCCTGTAGGATCAAAGCCGTGCCAATGACCAGCCCGGCGACGAAGCCACCGCCGGGCGCCTGATGCCCGCGCAGCAGCAGAAAGGCCGCTAGCATCAGCGCTGCCGGCAAAACGGGCTGCGACACCATAGCGAACAGCAGCGGATGCACTGACTCGCGCCCGTGCCCGCTCATGCGCTGGAGCGGGCGCAGCTGCAGGTCAGTGAGCAGCACCGACACGGTCACCGCGGCGATGGTCAACACGGTGATCTCGCCGAGGGTATCGAAGGCGCGGAAATCCACCAGGATGGCATTCACCGCATTGGCGGCGCCGGCGGCTGGCTCGGCGAGTCGCAGGTACCATTCGCCGCTGCCGGGGGTTTGATGCTGCAGCATGCTGGCGGTCAGCGCGGCGCTGCCGGCTCCCACTAGGGCGGCAATGAACAGGTCGCGTCTGCGGCGCCAGCGGGCGACCGGCTGGGAGTCGCCGCGCGGCAACACTGCCAGCACCAGCACCAACAACAGCGTGGTGACCAGCTCGACCGCGAGCTGGGTCAATGCCAGATCGGGGGCCGAGAAATGCACGAAGGCGAGGCTGACGATCAAGCCGATCACACCGGTCAGCACGACGGCCATGACCCGTTGGGCGCGCTGCCGTAGCAGCGTGAAGGTCGCTGCCACCAGCATGACCGCAGCGGCGATGCTGACGATGTCGATCGGCATCGCCAGCATCGCGACCTCGGGAGAGCCGCTCGCCGGTGTTGCAGCGGTCGGTATTGCCGTGAACGGTGTTGCAGCGGTCGGTGTCGCCGCGTTCGGTGTTGCCGCGTTCGGTCCCAGAGCGAGCGCCGACCCTGTCAGCGGTTGGGCAGCAAGCCAGCCCAGGCCGCCAAGGCCCACAGCAGCGGCCAGCAGCCAGACCGTAGAGCGCTGCAGCGAGCTCGGCTGGAGCCAGGGCTGCAACCGGCGGCCGAGCACCAATAAGCGCGCACTGAGCTGTTGAAACAGGGTCTCTGCGCTCCAGTGAGGAAAACGGCGTTCCTGAGCGATGAACAGGGGTCTTCGCCGTGCGTAGATGAGAACGCCACCGGCGAGCGCCAGGCCGCTCATCAGGAACGCCGGCGAGAGCCCGTGCCAGATCCTAAGATGGAAATCCGGCAGGGTCCCCAGCATGCCGACGACCCCAAGCTGCAGGATGGGCTCGATGGTCTGCTGCGGCAGCACGCCGATCACCACACAGAGTGCAGCCAGCACCTCGACCGGCAGGCGCATCCAGTCTGGTGGCTCATGCGGCGGATATTGCAGTGCGGGATCATTGGCCGGGTAGGGACCATTGAAGAAGGTGCCGTGGATGAAGCGCAACGAGTAGGCGACCGAGAGCACCCCACCAAGGATGGCCGCCACGGGCAGCACTGCCTTCAACAGCAGCGGCCACTCGGCCATGCGCACTGAATGCAGGGTTTCGGAGAAGAACATCTCCTTGCTCAAGAAGCCGTTCAGCAATGGCACCCCGGCCATGGCCGCGGCGGCGATCATCGCCAGCCCGCCGGTGATGGGCAGATAGGCGTAGAGGCCACGGAGTCGGCGCAGATCGCGACTACCGGTCTCGTGATCGATGATGCCCGCGGCCATAAACAGCGATGCCTTGAAGACGGCGTGATTGACCAAGTGGAACAGGCCGGCAACCGCACCGAACGGCGTGCCGAGCCCGAACAAGAAGGTGATCAGCCCCAGATGACTGATCGTCGAGTAGGCCAATAGTCCCTTCAGATCCTGCTGAAACAGCGCTGCATAGGCACCGAAGACGAAGGTCGTGAGGCCGAGACCGCCGACCAGCGGAAACCAGGGCGTGCTCTCGGCAAAGACGGGAAAGAGTCGCGCCAGCAAGAAGACACCGGCCTTGACCATGGTGGCCGAATGCAGATAGGCCGAGACCGGTGTCGGCGCCGCCATGGCCGCTGGCAGCCAAAAATGGAAGGGCACCTGCGCCGACTTGGTCGCGACACCGAGCAGGATCAGCACGAGGATCGGCAGCAGCAGCGGGTCGGCTCGGACCTGCTCGCCTGCGCCAAGCACCTCCGTGAGAGACAAGCTGCCCACCACCGAGCCGAGCAGCAGAAAGCCAGCGAGCAGCGCCAGGCCGCCACTGGCGGTCACCAGGAGTGCGGTGCGAGCACCACGGCGTGCCTCAGCCGAGGTTGGATCGAAGCCGATCAGCAGGAACGACAACAGGCTGGTCAACTCCCAGAAGATCAGCAAGAGCAACAGATTGTCGGCCATGACCAGGCCGAGCATCGCGGCCTGGAACAACAGCATGAGGGTGAAGAAGCGGCCACGAGGGGCCTTGGCGGGCAAGTAGTAGCGTGCATAGAGGCTGACCAGCAGCCCAATGCCCGCAACCAGTAGCACCATGAGCAGGGCGAGACCGTCGAGCCGTAGCGCTAGGTCCAGGCCCAAGGCTGGTAGCCAAGACAGGCCCACTTGTGGGACCAGGTCGGCGGCAATACCCGGCAGGCTCATGAGTGCTGCCGTCAGCGTCACTATCCCAGCGCCGGCGGCCAGTACTGAGGGTGCACGCTCCGCCACCCGCTGGGCGGGTGTTGCCAGCAAGGCCCCTAGCAGCGGCGCGGCGATGATCACCATCAGCGTCATGGTTGATCACGACAGCTCGCACCGCGCCGCCACTGTTGATGCTTGTCCGGTCCTAGCGACACACGCGGTTACGGCTTAGTGTGTTGGCTGAGAGACCTCTTCGAGCACCTCGCCGCTGAGCTGGATTTGGTCAGAGCGAGTCGCCAGATCGCCGAGCGAGACGACACCGACACTGCGCTCATCGCGGTCGACCACGATCAATCCGCGGATCTGCTTCTGCTCCATCAGCTTGGCGGCCTCCTCGACATCATCGTCGACATAGCGGAGCTCTACCCCATTGGTCATGAGGTGGGAGACCGGCGTCTCGGGGTCGATCCTGTCGGCGAGGCCGCGGATGACGATATCGCGATCCGTTAAGGTGCCGACGATCTGGTTCTCTTCCAGGACCGGCAGCATCCCGATGTCGTGCTCGCGCATCATGCGAGCGGCATCGATCATCGACGCGTTATGGCCGATGTACTCGAGCTGAGGTGTCATCACGTCTTGAAGTTGCATCGATTGTGCTCCTCTGGTTGCGTTGAATGCTGGGACAAGGCTCGCCCCAATCGTCTACCTGACTGTGCAATGCCAATGCCAGCCATTGCAGCAAAGCATGGCTCATGGCGCAGACAGGGTCCGAGCCGATGGTTTCGCAAGGCCAATGCCAATGCCGCCGCCAGCGACTCACACGCGGCATCGACCATTGCAGTAGCGGCCAGGCGGGAAACAGCTCGGGCAACAGCTTGGGCTAGCCAGCGCCTGCGCTCGAGCATCGGCTTACCGCCGTCGCAGTGGCCAAATACCCCAGTCTGGTGGATTTGCCCCGGGTTGGAGCCTTAGCCGGGTTGGCGGCGGCGCTGGCCTCGGTGTCCGGCTGAGTCCTGACGATTGGGACGTCGCAGACCGGCCACTTACAGCGAAGCTGAACCCAAGCCGAACCCAAGCTGGAAAACGCAGATCAGGATAGAGACCTCAATGCACCGGTGGATCAGTGCGCGGGACCTGATCGACTGGGGCGACCGGCTCGTCGGGCTTGCGCGGCGGCGTTGCGTCCTCGGGGACCTCGTTGATCATCATCTCCGGTGTCTCGTAGCCCTCGAGATTGCGCACGCACACAGCGAGCTGCGCGCCATCCCAGCGCAGCTCGTTGAAGCTCGGCGGGGTTGAGCGCAGCCGCCGCGATAGGGTGCCGGCCCCGATCATCCGCACCGAGCCCTGCACCGTCTCCTGGGTAAGGTCGAAGGCGTCATGGACATGGCCGGAGAGCACGGCGAGCACCTTGCGCTTGGCCAGCTCGGTCATCGCCTTCTGGCCATGTCTGGTCAATGCGGTGCCTTGGGTGCCGGCTTCTCGCAGCGGGTGGTGGGCGGTCACCAGCGCGCGTGTCCCCTCGGGTAGCGCATCGAGCCGCGCGAGGCATCGCTCCAACGCCGCCTCGGTCACCCAGCCTTTCGACCAGTTCGGGCGTGGCTGCCAGCGCGCGACGGTCTTGAGCGGCACGATGGCAAGCCCTGGCAGATCGATTGGCAGCTCCACCTTGTCGGCGATGGCCCGAATCCGCTTGTACGGATCGAAGAAGCGCTGGATCGGGTTGAAATAGGGCAGATCGTGATTGCCCACCTCGACCGTGACCGGGGCCTCGAGCGCGCGTATCCAGGCGCAGGCCGCATCGAACTCGTGCTGCCGAGCACGCATGGTCAGATCTCCGGTGATGGCCACCGCGTCAGGCTGCTTGTCGGCAATCTCTTGCTTCACCCAGTCCAGGGCGCGATTGTCCTCGAGCCCGAAATGGATGTCGCTCAGATGGAACAGGAGATAGGGATCAGTCATCGGTAGAACTCTCAGAAAAAGGATTTGCAGGGACAATACTCGCAGGGGAAAGCGCTCCTTGGTGCAGGGCGCTCTTGGTCGCGGCCGCGAGCCGATTCGTCTTGATGCTGGTCATCCAGCCGAGTGCTAAGCTGGATGCAGTGATCAAGACCCTCAGTGGCTGACTTGCGAGCAACACCTGATGGAAGCGCAACGCCTTCTCACTATCGACGACCTGCTAGCCTGGCCTGGTGACGAACGCGTTGAGCTGATCGACGGCGAGATCGTGCAGCGGCCGATGAGCCGTTTCGAGCATGGTCAGGCGCAAACCGCGCTGATTGGTCAATCATTCCCCCTCGTCACGCAACGGCAGCCGGGCGGTTGGTGGATCGTTCCCGAGATCAGTGTCCGTTACAACGAGCACCATTGTCCCAGCCACGACCTGGCCGGCTGGCGCAAGGAGCGGCTGCCGGAGCGTCCCGCCGGCGTGATGACGGTGTTGCCGGATTGGGTCTGCGAGATCCTCTCCCCAGGCCATGAGGGCAAGGACACGGTCACCCACTTCCTGCGCCTCCAGCGTGCCGGCGTTCCGTTCTATTGGATTGTCTCACCCGAGGACCGAGCGCTGATCGCCTATGCCCTGGATGACGGTGGCTACCGCGCCCTGTACACGGCCGAAGGCCCGGACGAGACCGCAGCCAAGGTGCGCATCCCGCCGTTCGAGGCGATCGAGATCGACCTAAGCCTCCTGTTCGGCGGCCTTGGATGACTGCTTGGCTCCACCGAACGCCCAACCGGTGGCGATGCACCCCAGCGGCACCACGATCAGCGTTAGCGGCACCGCAACGATCGGCCCGAACAGCAGCGAGATGGCCATGCCCTGGAAGATCGGATCGAACAGGATCGCGAAGGCGCCGGCCATCATGGTCAGATCGGTGACCCAGACCGGCCGCAGCCGGGTGCGACCGGCCTCGACCACGGCCTCGCGCACCGATAGGCCGCGGTTCACAGCATCCTGGGCAAAGTCCACCAGCAAGATCGAGTTGCGCACCTCGATGCCGGCCAGCGCGATGAAGCCGATCATCGAGGTCGCAGTGAACTCGGCGCCGAGCAGCCAGTGGCCAGGCACAATGCCGATCAGGGTCAGCGGGATCGGCGCCATGATCACGGCCGGATGGATGAAGTTGCGGAACTCGGCCACCAGCAGCAAGTAGATCAGCGCCAATGCCGCGCCGAAGGCGATGCCAAGGTCACGGAAGGTCTTGTAGGTCACGGTCCACTCGCCTGACCATTCGAACGCGGTCGTGCCGGGTGTCGGGGGGCCGGTGAGGGTGCCGCGCGGCGCCTTAGTCCCATCCGGCGCGACATAGTCCTCGAGGTCTTGCTCGACCTGCAACATGCCGTAGATCGGTGCCCCGAGGCGGCCCTCCATGCCGGCGGTGACGTACTCGACCGGTCGCAGGTCCTTGTGATAGATCAGCGGATCGGCCGGCACCTCGATGAAGCGCCCGAGTTCAGCCAATGGCACCATGCGCCGCTCGCCGTTGCTGGCCGGGATCGGCAGCTCGCCGAGGCGATGGAGCTGAGTACGGGTGGCCAGCGGCAGCTGAAGCTTGATCTCAACCGGCTCCAGCGAGCGATCCTGCGCAATGTCGCCGAGGCTGTAGCCGCCCATCGCCATCGCCAGGTTGCGGGTGATGCTGTCGACATCGACGCCGTTGCGGCTCGCCTTCTCGTTGTCCACCTGGAAGTGCCAACGGCTATGTGGCGCTTGCATCCGGTTATCGACATCGACCACCCCGTCGGCGGCTGCGAACATCTCGGTCAGGTCCTCGGCGAAGCCGCGCCGCCCTGCAGGCGATGGCGCATAGACCTCCGCCACCAGGGTCTGCAGGACTGGCGGCCCCGGCGGCATCTCCACCACGCTGATGTGGGCGTCGTGCTCGTCTGCCAGCGGTGTGAGCTGCTCGCGCACGGCCTGGGCGATGGCGTGGCTACTGCGCGCGCGCTCCTCCTTATCCAGCAGCCGTACCTGGATATCGGCCAGCCAAGGGTCCTGGCGCAAGTAGTAATGCCGGACCAAGCCGTTGAAGTCGAACGGTGCCGCGGTGCCGACATAGGCCTGCAATGAGCGTACCTCGGGGATATCGCGCAGCCGCTGCGCGAGCTGATGAGCGGCATTGGCGGTGGTCGGCAGCGAGGTCCCCTCGGGCAGATCGATGACGACATCGATCTCTGGCTTGTTGTCGTAGGGCAGCATCTTCACCGTCACTGCCTTCAGCGGCAGCATGGCGACGGCCGCAACGAAGGCGACGATGATGGCGATCAGGAACAGCCAGCGTGCCGGCCGCCGCTCGATCAGGGGCTCGATCAGCGGTCGATAGGCACGGTCGATCCAGCCCTGCAGGCGGCGCTCGCGCCGCGCCGAGCGTTCCAAGGCCGCGAGCTTCGGTCGCAACCGGTAGGCGAGCCAGGGCGTGAAGACGAAGGCCGCGAACAGTGAGAACAGCATCGCCACCGAGCCCAGGATCGGGATCGGCCGCATGTAGGGTCCCATCATGCCGGTGACGAAGCCCATCGGCAGCAGCGCGGCGAGCACGGTCAGGGTGGCGATGATGGTTGGATTGCCGACCTCGCCAACGGCATCGATGGCGACGGCCTTGGCGGTTGCGCCCTCGGCGAGCCAGCGCCGGAAGATGTTCTCGACCACCACGGTGGCGTCATCGACCAAGATACCAATCGAGAAGATCAGCGCGAACAGGCTGACCCGGTTGATGGTGAAGCCGAGTGCCCCGGCCGACCAGACCGTCATCAGGATCACCACCGGGATCACGGCCAGCACGATCAGCGCCGGGCGCAAGCCGATCGCGATCAGCGACAAGAGCGCGACAGCGGCCGTCGCGCCGACCAGCGACAGCAGCAGCTCGTTGACCTTGCGGTCGGCGGTCTCACCGTAGTTGCGGGTGATCGCCACCTGCACCTGCTCCGGGATCATCGACCCCTTGAGCTGCTCGAGCCGTTCAAGCAGGTCTTTGGTCACGGCCACGCCATTGGCGCCGGACTGTTTGGCGATGGCGATCGTGACCGCACCGGCGCCGTTGGCCGAGTCATCCGCCGGATGGCTCGGGCCGGTGTAGAAGAACACCGCCTGGTCGGCGTGCTCGGGTCCCGCCGTGACCTTGGCGACGTCGCGCACATAGACAGGCTGTCCGCCCTCGCTATTGATGACCAAACGCTCGATGTCCCAGGCACCCTCAAGGTCATGCCCAGCTGACACTGCACTGTGGGCCGCGCCTTGCTCGATGCTGCCGGTGCCGCGCCCGGCGTTGGCGTTGCGGATGGTCTTGGCGAGCTGATCCAGGCTGAGCCCGTAGCCGCGCAGTTGCTCCGGCTGCGGCTCGATGCTGATCTCGCGCCAGCGGCCGCCGACGACGAAGCCATTGCCGGTGTTCTCGACCTGCTTGAGCTCCTGCAGCAGCTGCAGCCCGAGCATCCGCAGTCGGGCATCGTCGATCTGCTCGGACCAAAGGGTCAGAGTCAGCACTGGCACGTCATCGATGGTCTTCGGCTGCACCAGCCATTCGGTCAGGTCCGGCGGCACCTGATCGAGATTGGATTCGATGGTGTCGTGGACCGCGACCACGGCGGGGTCGATCGGGGTGCCCACCTCGAAGCGCACCGTCACCAGCCCTTCTTCGCGGCGGCTGGCCGAGTAGACATGCTCGACGCCGTTCAGCTCGCTCATCAGCCGCTCCAACGGCTCCACGGCGAGCCTGGCGACCTGGCCGGACGAGGCGCCCGGATAGCGCAGCCTGATATCGACCATCGGCACCGAGATATCCGGGTCCTCCTGCCGCGGGGTGGTCAGCAGCCCGAGGATGCCGATCCCCAGCGTCGCCAGCAGCAGCAAGGGCGTCAGTGGCGAGTCGATGAAATAGGCCGCGATCTGTCCGGCGATGCCGCGGCCCTTGCCGGTCTCATCCGAATGCTCGTCCGAGCGCTTATCCCGGCTCTCATCCCTGCCGTCGTTCTGCACAGCAGTGTTTGGAGCGGCGTCAGACGAGGCGTCGGGATGGGTATCGACAGGGTCGTGATTGGACATCGGCAAACGAAGTGCTCAGCGGCGAACAAGGAATGGAGAAGCAAGGAATGTGGGAGACGGATAAGCCGGCTCCTTGATGCGCTAAGCAAACTGAGTACCAGTCACATTGATCACCGTTGCTTTGATTGAGCCATCGGCAGCCGCCGCAGGTTAAATGGCGCGACATCGGTGGCGGCATTAACCCACGGCAGCGTCCGCGACCGGCATCAAGCGGGTGATTTGAGCCACTGGCGGCGGCTATGCCCCGGCGGCTCAAGTACAACGCGGCTACCCTCAGGTGCCCGAGTGTTCAAATGCGTCCATCGCATCTCCACCGAGCCCACTGCCTGTGCGCACAGCCCAGAGCAGGCACCTAAGTCGCCTAGACAGGTGGCACATTCACTGCATCAGGGACAAGCGATGAGTCTGCGACTCGCCCGCGACCGAGCTGCGCATCGTCAGCGGCGAGCACCACTCATCCTGCATCTTCACTTCACCGTCGATGACCACAGGAGGTCCCTCATGAGCTATCGCATCAGTCCATTAACTGCCATGACCCTATCACTGATCCTGACGGGGTCCTTGCTGACCGCCGACGGCTTTGCGGCCGAAGGCATGACATCGGATGACCCCTCTGCCAGCGCCTCGGCAACCGGAGGATCGAGCTCCGACGAGCTGAAGAACGCCAAGGAGACGGTTCGCGAGGCGGCGGATGTTGTTCAGAAGATCCAGTCCGACCCTCAGGCGAGCGACCTGCTCGAGCAGGCCGAGGCGATCTTTGTCGTCCCGGATTACGCGCGGGCGGCACTGGTCGTCGGTGGTGCCGGTGGCCAGGGCATCCTCATCGCCAAGAACGATGGCGGTTGGTCAGCACCCGCCTTCTACAACATCGGCACCGTTCAGATTGGCGCCGCGGCAGGCGCCGAGGCGGGAGAGGTGGCCTTCATGATCATGTCGGGTGATCTGCTCGAGAGCTTTGGCCAAATGCACAATTTTGCGCTCAATTCGGATACCGGCTACACCGTCGTCGAGGATTCGGAGCGCACGCAGACCTCGATCGGCAAGGGCACCAATGTTGCCGTCTGGTCCGGCACTGAGGGCCTCTATGGCGACTTCGCCGCCAGTGTCTCGGACATCTTCTGGGACGAGGATGCGAACAACGCCTATTACGGTCGTCAGGTCACGGCGAGCCAGATCATCAACGGCGAGGTCGAGGACCCGATGTCGCCAAGCCCGCTGCTCAGTGCTGAGACGCCCTGATCCCAGGCGAGTTGATGCCCTTGGGGCCAGCTGGCAGCAGGGTCTCTAACTGCCAGAAGGCTCCCCCATCCGTAGAAGTACAGGAGCGCCTCTGGATACCAGTGAGTGTGGCGCTTCTGCGTTGGCGACACCTGCTGCTGTCTCAGGTCGGTCGCACCGCTGCGGCCATCCATCCCCGTCAGTCTTTGAGGACGATGATGACCACCCGAATCTATATCCGCGCCCGCGATCCGCAGAACGGTCGGCGTCTGGTTGAAGAGCTGATCGCCGACGGCATCCATCCTGAGGCCTTGACGCTGATCGGCCAGCAGCTCCCTAGCGGGCTTCCCGTCAAGACCAGACGCTGGCGCAGCGATGCAAGTGCGCTGCTCCGTGGTGCCCTCATCGGCGCCGCTGGCCTATTGGCAGTCTCCCTATTGCTGCTGCAGGCATTGCAGCCGTTTGCACTGCTGACACTGATTGTCATTGGCGCCGCTATCGGCGGCGGCTGGTGGCTAAGGCGTAATCGCAGCGCCAACCTCCCGCTCTCCGCCCAGCAGCAGGCCTTGCAAGGCGGTGAGCTCTTGATCTTGGCAGATATACCAGATGCCGAAGCGCCGCAGATCGAAGAACGCGTCAGCCAAGGTCACCCCGAGCTCTTGGTGCTTGGCCCAGATGCCGGCGGATCACCGCCGTTTCCTTAACGCTCCAGAGATTGCTGCCTGTTGCCTGCGTCCGATCGATAGCTGGTCATCTTTCAGCTGGTCATCCTTCGTGCTCCGGCCATCCTTCAATGACCCAATCTCCGCTGATCCTAGGACCAGAACCAATGACTGCAGCGACTGAATTCATCTGATGCCACGCAAACGCGGGCAGGAGACGACACTATGCATATCTGCCTTACACCTCAGCGCAGTCTCGTTTTGGCAACTGCGCTGGTCCTTGCGCCCCTAGCGCTGTCAGCGCAGGCCGCTGATGACCGGGTGCCTGGAGACGAATGGACCAAGCATGAGCCTGGCCAGCAACAGTTTCCGGGTAGCCAGTGGGATAGCGGCGAGGAGCGCCCCAGCGCGGTCCGTGGTTTGCCAGATTTTCGATTCCCGAAGAATAATATGGGCGAGGTCGAGCGGCCCTCCAGCCAGAACCCTAGCTCCAATCTGGAGAACAGCCAGAATGCGCCGAAGCAATAGGTCTCTGTAGCCGACCCAAACCCAGCCAACCGCTACGCCCAGCAAAAGGACACAAGACCATCCGTGAACGTCCAGGCCCACGAAGCACTCAAAGCCAAGATCTGGGAAATCGCCAACCGCTTGCGTGGACCCTACCGACCGCCCCAGTACCGCCTCGTGATGCTGCCGATGGTGGTGCTGCGCCGGCTCGACTGCGTGCTGGCGCCGACCAAGGAGGCCGTGCTCGAGCGATATCAAAGCCTGCAGGCCCAGCACATGCCCGAAGCGGCCATGGATAAGCTGCTCGGCAAGGCCGCCGATCCGACCCGCAAGCATCCGCTCTACAACACCAGCCCCTACAGCTTCGAGCGGCTTCTCGGCGATTCCGAGAATATCGCGCCTAACCTGGTCGCCTACATCAACGGCTTCTCGCCGATCGCGCGCGCCATCTTCGAGCGCTTCAAGTTCGCCGACCAGATCGAGAAGCTCGACGCCAGCAATCGCCTCTTCACCCTCGTCAAGGCCATGGCCGAGGTCGATCTGCATCCGCGTCGGATCGACAACCTGCAGATGGGCTACCTGTTCGAGCATCTGGTGATGCGCTTCAACGAACAGGCCAACGAGGAGGCTGGCGACCATTTCACCCCGCGCGAGGTCATCCGGCTGATGGCCAATCTGATCTACACCGGCGAGGAAGACGTCTACAAACCCGGCGTCTACCGCACCATCTACGATCCAACCTGCGCCACTGGCGGCATGCTCTCGGTCTCCGAAGAGCTGATCCTCTCCCAGAACCAACGTGCCTTGCTCGCCCTCTACGGGCAGGAATACAACGACGAGGCCTGGGCCATCTGCTGCGCCGACCTGCTGATCAAGGACGAGGACACCGCCAACATCGTGCTCGGCGACACCCTCGGCGACGGCAAGACGGGGGACGGCTTCGAGGGTGAGCGCTTCCATTACATGATGGCCAACCCGCCCTTCGGCGTCGAATGGAAAGACCAGAAGCAGATCGTTGAGCGCGAGCACCAGAACCGGGGCTTTTCCGGTCGCTTTGGTGCCGGGCTGCCGGCCATCAATGACGGTTCGCTGCTGTTCTTGCAGCACATGATCGCGAAGATGCACCCCTACGCCGACGGTGACGAAGAGCGGCCAGGCTCCAAGATCGCCATCGTCTTCAACGGCTCGCCGCTATTCTCTGGAGACGCCGGCTCGGGGCCGTCCAACATCCGCCGCTGGATCATCGAGAACGACTGGCTCGATGCCATCATCGCGCTGCCTGACCAGCTGTTCTACAACACCGGCATCTTCACCTACGTTTGGCTGGTCACCAATCGCAAGCCGCTCGAGCGCCAAGGCCGGGTGCAGCTGATCGACGGCACCCGCTTCTTCCGCAAGATGAAGAAGAGCCTCAACAACAAGCGCAACGAGATCACCGAGGCGCAGATTGCCCACCTGACCCGCGTCTACGGCCATCACCAAGACGGCGAGACCGCGCCCGCTGGGATCCAGTTCCAGAGCGATGACCAAACGGAGCCCCGCGTCATCTCGCGCATCTTCGAGAACCGCGAGTTTGGTTACCTCAAGATCACCGTGGAGCGCCCGCTACGGATGAGCTTCGAGGCCAGCCCGGCGCGCATTGCCGCGCTCGACGATCAGACCGCCTTTGCCAACCTGGCCAGCAGCAAGAAGCGCAAGGATCAAGCACGGATCGACGACGAGATCGAAGCCGGTCAAAAGCAACAAACGGTCATCCGCAAGATGCTGTCCACGCTGGAAAGCAAGGGCCACTACAAGGACCGCGCCCTCTTCGAGACCGATCTGACCCGCGCTGCCAAGGCTGCTGATCTCAAGCTCCCGGCCCCGATCAAGAAGGCCATCTTTGCCGCCCTCGGCAAACGCGACCCTGAGGCTGAGATTTGCCGTGACGGAAAAGGCCGACCCGAGCCGGATAGCGAGCTTCGTGATACCGAGAACATCCCACTGCCGCCTGGTACTGTGCTCCCGCTGCCGATGGACTTCGGCCCGGACAAGCCCAACGACCGGATGGTTGCGGAGTTCCGCGAGACCATCGATGCCTACATGGCGTCCGAGGTCTTGCCGCATGTCTCGGATGCCTGGGTGGACTACGACAAGACCAAGGTGGGCTACGAGATCCCGATCAACCGGCATTTCTATGTCTACAAGCCGCCGCGTCCGTTGGATGAGATCGAGGGGGATATTAGTCGGCTAGAAGGGGAGATCGCGGGGTTACTGAAGGGGCTGGTAGGATGAAATTGAGTTCAGGTTCGGATGACATTCCACAGGGTTTCAAAGACTCAGGGGTAGATTGGCTTGGATCCATACCTACCCATTGGGATGTCGCCCCCCTAAGGACACGATTCCGTGTTGATCTTGGAAAAATGTTGGACTCCAGTAGAATTGATAGCTCTCGCCTATTTCCCTATCTTCGCAACATTGATGTTCAGTGGGACAAGATTAATACCAAGTCTCTCCCCGAAATGACTTTTGATGATGATGAGTTGGCACGATACTCCCTTAATGATGGGGATTTACTCGTTTGCGAAGGCGGCGAAGTAGGTAGAGCAGCAATATGGAGCGCTCCAATTGCACAGTGCTTTTTCCAAAAAGCACTTCATAGGCTGCGTGCTCTTGATGCCAATACGCTACCACGCTTTATGTATTATTTGCTCGCGATGTCTGCGGGCATGGGTGTCTTTCGCGCAAATGGTAACCCAAACACAATTGACCATCTCACTTCCGAGGCATTCCGCAGCTATAGATTTCCTTGGCCGCCAATTGAAGAGCAAGTACGCATAGCAACTTATCTGGATGAGAAGACAGCGCGGATCGATGCGCTGATCGAGAAAAAGCGCGCGCTACTAGTGCAACCCTGTTAAATACCTGAGACCGTTCCCAGATAGTAACCTTGTCATTCTCATCATTCACATAGCGACTGACCGGAGGTTCTCACCGATGCCGCGCTGTACTGCAGCCCCAGTTGACGTCTCTGACAAAGACGCTCGCGTCCTGCAAGCGCTGGAGCGCCGACACAACGCGCCCCAAGGATTGGTCAAGCGCGCTCAGATCATTCTCCTCGCCGCACGTGGGGTCGGTGTGCGCGCAACTGCCGAACGCCTCGGCCTCGGCCGCGCGACGGTGCAGCGCTGGCGTCGCCGGTGGTCGAGTGCCGCGGCAACGGAGTCGGCCCTGGAGCGCCTGGTCGATGCCCCGCGCCCGGGCACGCCGCCGACCTTCAGCCCGGAGCAGATCTGCTCGATCCTGGCGCTTGCCTGCGAACCGCCCAAGCGCGACGGTCAAGAACTGACGCATTGGACCCATGCGGACTTGGCCGCCGAGGCCATCGCACGCGGCATCGTGGAGTCCATCTCGCCGGACTCCATCGGGCGCTTCCTGCGCGAGGCCGACCTCAAGCCGCACCGCACCCGGGGCTGGATCAACACGCCCC
>NZ_NRRY01000050.1 GCF_016583905.1 Lamprobacter modestohalophilus
CCGCCCGCCCGTCGCCGTCGCGACCACCGGGGTCGGCGCCAGGTTGTTCATCGCATCGACCGCATCCCAGGCAGCCTTGTAGCTGATGCCCGCCGCCTTGGCGGCTTGGGTGATCGAGCCGCGCTCGCCGATCTGCTCGAGCAGCCCGATCCGCGCCTCGCCCAGGAACGCAACCTCGCCGACGCTGAGCCAGAGCTGACCGCCAACGTTGACCGCTGTCGCCCGTGATCGCTCCCGATCGGGTGTCGATGACTTATCCATAGATAATCATGATGTATTTTATCGAAACCATAGATTTTTTATTTCCCGACCTCGCCGCTAGGTTAAGCCTGCACCGACAACCAAAGGGCCCCGGCCCAGGAGGAGCAGATGTCATCAACACTCGTCACCACCGCCGCTGTCGCGGCACCGCTCGCGCTCTGGCTCACAGCCATGGTGCCGAGCGCGGCGGCGAATCGGCACGGCGCGCTGATGGCCCGCGCGGCCAACGGCGCGGCCTGGCTGGCCTTTGCGTTCGCCGTCCTCAGCCTGATCGGACATGGTTTCGGACCACCGCAAACGGTCACCTTCTTGTCCATCGGTCTCCCCTTCGGGATGGGCGATTTTGCCATCGGCGTGTTGGTCAATGGTGTCACGGTCATCATGCTCACGCTGGTCGCACTGGTCGGCGCCATCGTCTCGACCTACTCGCGCAACTATATGGCAGGCGAGGCGCGCGAGGGTTACTTTCACAAATGGATGCTGATGACGCTGGCGTCGATCCTAACGCTGATCGTCTCCAGCAACCTGCTGATGTTCGCCCTGGCCTGGATGGCGACCAGCCTCTGCCTGCACCGGTTGCTGGTGTTCTATCCAGAACGCCCGGCGGCACTGATGGCGGCGCACAAGAAGTTCGTGTTCAGTCGAATCGGCGATGCCAGCCTGCTCATCGCCGTGTTGTTGATCGGCTCGACGCTACACACGCTCGACTTCCAGAGCGTCTATGCCGCGATGGACGCACTAGAAGGGCCGTTGCCGACAGCGCTGCACTGGGCTGCTTGGCTGGTGGTGATCAGCGCGGCGCTCAAGTGCGCTCAATTCCCGTTCCATGGCTGGATTCTGCAGGTGATGGAGGCACCGACGCCGGTCTCGGCGCTGCTGCACGCGGGCATCGTCAATGCCGGCGCCTTCCTGGTGATCCGTATGAGCCCAATCATGTCGGCCTCGGGCTCGGCACTGGATGGGCTGGCCATCATCGGCCTGACCACCCTGGCGATCGCCTCGCTGGTGATGTTGACCCAGACCAGCATCAAGGTCTCGCTGGCCTGGTCGACCTCGGCGCAGATGGGCTTCATGCTGCTCGAGGCGGGCCTTGGGCTCTATAGCCTGGCCCTGCTGCATCTGGTCGCCCACTCACTCTATAAGGCGCATGCGTTCCTGGCCTCTGGCAGCAGCGTCGACGGCTTTCGTGCCCCCGCGCTGCCGTTCAATGCCGGCGCGCCACAGGCCTGGCACTGGCTGGTCGCCTTCCAAGGCGCCCTGTTGATGGCGCTGGTTGCCGGCTTCGCGTTCGGCATCGATCCGAGCCATCAACCGGCGCTGATCGTCACCGGGGCGATCGTCGCCATCGCCGTCGCCCAGTTGCTGTTGCAGGCCTTGGTCCTGGAGGACAACGCCAAGCTACTCCTGCGCGCGACCGCGATCGGCGCCTTCGTCTGCGTAGCCTACTTCGGACTGCATACCGCCTTCGAGCATGCAATCGCCAGCAGCATCACCCCTGTCGAGGCTGGCTTCAACGCCTTCGATCTCGGCCTCAGCCTCGCGGTGATCGCGGTGTTTGTTGGCCTGATCACGCTGCAGCACCTGTTCACCCGCTTGCAGGGCCCGCTGCGCCAGGCGATCCAGATGCATCTCTATAACGGCCTCTATGTCGACATCCTGGTGACCCGCTTGATCAACCGCCTCTGGCCCATCCGCCGCGAGTCGGCATCTGTGCCGGCCTGACCTTAACCGGCAAGTCCGCGCGCCACTTCAGCCTCAGCGCGGACCTGCCCAGACCTGCGAGCCCGAACCCCGAGGAGCACCACCGATGAACATGCGAGATAGCCACATCGACGACCCGACCCTCGAGCGCCAGCCGGTGCAGGCTGAGCCTGATCACGGCGCATCCATGGCGATAGCGCCCGCCAGCCCGCCCGAGCCGGTGCCCGCACCACTCCCCGATCAGATCGATGCGGCCTGTAATCGCATCGCGCCGGTCTGGCCGCTGGATCGGTTCGTGGCCGTCAACCCGTTCCACGGGCTGCGCGATCAGCGCTTCGAGCAGGCCGCAGAGACCCTGCGGCGCATCGCCGGCGCGCGGATGTATATGCCACGCAGCTACTACCGAGAGCAGATCGAGACCGGGCGCATCACCGATGCCGATCTCAGCGCGGCAGCGGCGCGCTGCGGTAGCCGGCTCGGCGCCGGTGAGCTGCGCCAGGCCGCCGCCACCGACAGTCCAACGCCCTCGGCGCGCGTGCCGCTGCTGACCTCGGTACTCGATGAACTCGATGCCGACGATTGGTCAAGCTTTGTCGTCGAGCGCATCAGCCATCACTGCGCGGCCTACTTCGACATGGGCCAGGCCACTTGGAAGCGACCCTGGACCGGAATGTCGCTCTATGCCTCCTGGCGTCGCTTCGCCGCGCTGGACTACAGCACGACGATGATGGGCCAAGACGGCATGCGAGCCCGCGTCAAGGCGCTACCAGAGTCGCCGCGCGACTGCATCGAATCGGCCATCCGCCGCCTCGGCATCCCGACCGACGCAGCGCTGGACTACATGCATGCGGCACTGATGGATATCGGCGGTTGGGCCGCCTGGACCCGCTTGCTGCGCTGGGAGCAGGAGCTGGCCGGCGGCGAGGACGAGACCATCGTCGAGCTGCTCGCGATCCGTCTCGCCTGGGATGTGCTGATCTATGAGCACAAGGCCAGCCCGGAGCTGACCACGCGTTGGCGCGAGGTCTGCAAGCGCCTGAGCCGGGGCAAGCCGGCCGCCAAGCCCACGCCGGAGCCGCAGGAGATCGAGCACATTCTGCTCACCGCGTTCGAGCTCGGCTATCAGCGTCAGCTAATGGCGGATCTGAACCAAGCCAGATCGGCCGAAGCGGATGAGGTTGGCGCACAACGCCCGGTGGTGCAGGCCGCCTTCTGCATCGATGTGCGCTCCGAGGTGATGCGCCGGTCGTTTGAGACCATTTGCCAGAAGGCCCAAACGCTCGGCTTCGCCGGCTTCTTCGGCATGCCGATCGAGCATGTACCCTTTGGCGCGGTCGAGCCGCGCTCGCACATGCCGGTGCTGCTCACGCCCAAGTACCGCGTTTGCTCCGAGGTGCAGGGTGTCGAGCAGGATGAGGCCGAGCAGGCCCTAGAGACCCAACGTCGGCGCACCGGGATCAGCAAATCCTGGAAGGCGTTCAAGATGGGCGCCTCATCTTGCTTCTCGTTCGTCGAGGCCGCTGGACTACTGCTCTATGGACCCAAGATCATCGCCGACAGCTTCGGCTGGGGTCGACCGGTGGCGGCGCCCGATGATCTGCACCTGGATCGGGAGGACGAGTCGCGGGTGGGGCCGAGCTTGGATGCGCCGAGCCAGGGTGCCTGCTCGGCGCAGCGACCGGCGGAATACCGCTATGTCGTTGGCGATCAACTCGCGCACAGCCATACGCATACACATACTCATGCTCATGCGCATGCGAACGCGAACGCGCACAGTAAGATCGATGGCAGTGCATCTGGCATGGCTCAAGATGACGCTCACCACAAGCGAGCCATCGGCATCCCGGCCGCCGAGCGCGTCGATCTGGCCGAGGGCATCCTGCGCGCAATGTCGATGACCGACCAATTCGCCCGCCTGGTGCTCTTGGTCGGTCACGGCAGCACCGTGGTCAACAACCCGCATGCGACTGGCCTCGACTGCGGCGCCTGCGGCGGCATGACCGGCGAGGCCAGCGCCCGCATCGGCGCTGCCCTGCTCAATGATCTTGCAGTGCGCCAAGGCGTCGCCGAGCGCGGCATCCGCATCCCGGACGACACCTGGTTCATCGGTGCGCAGCACGACACCTGCGTCGACGAGATCCGCCTCTACGACACCGAGGTGCTACCGGGCGCGTATGCCGAGGAGCTGGCGCAGCTGCGTAGCTGGCTGCAGCAGGCCGGTGAGCTGACCCGGCTGTCGCGTTCGGCGCTGCTCGGGCTCGAGCACCGCTCACGGCAGGCGATCACCGCCAACATCCGCCAGCGCAGCCGCGACTGGTCGCAGGTGCGCCCGGAATGGGGCCTAGCCGGCTGCGCCGCGTTCATCGCAGCACCGCGCGAGCGCACCCGTGGGCTCGATCTGGGTGGCCGCACCTTCTTGCACGACTATGATTGGACCGCCGATAGCGGCTTCGGCGTGCTTGAGCTGATCATGACCGCACCCATGGTGGTTGCGGGCTGGATCAACCTGCAGTACTACGGCTCGACCACCGACAACCGGCGCTTCGGCAGCGGCAACAAGGTGCTGCACAATGTCGTCGGCGGCGCGATCGGCGTGCTCGAAGGCAATGCCGGCGACCTGCGCGTGGGCCTGCCGATGCAATCATTGCACGATGGCAAGCGCTGGGTGCACGAGCCGATGCGCCTGAGTGTCTACCTACAAGCGCCACAGGCCCCGATCGATGACATCATCGCCAAGCACCAGCTGGTGCGGCAACTGCTCGACAATGGCTGGATGCACCTGTTCCGGCTCGACGATGAGGGTGGTCTCCATCAGCGTCTGGTTGATGGCAGCGGCGTGCAGGGCTGGCACAGCGTGGCGCGCCACTGAACTCGAGCGAGGAAGATGGTCATGGCCATGGACGGCCCTTCAGATCAGTAGGCGCAAACATCAGTTGAGAGCAAGACCATGAGTGAAGCCCTACAAACCGCCATCGCCAGCCAGCGCCTGCTCCTGCAAACGCGGCTCTCGGCCGCCTTGTCTCGGCTGCAGAGACCCTGCCGCGAGGCCTGGGGCGATCGCGCCGCATTGGAGCAGGCGCTTAGCGAGGCCATGGAGATGCTTCCCTACTGCAAGTACCTTTATCTACTCGATCACCAAGCACGGCAGATCACTGCCAACGTCGCCCGCGGAGGCCTGCTGCCGGAGCACTTTGACCGCGATCGAACGTCCCGGCCGTATATGGCCGAGGCTCTCTCGGGAACCGACTTTTCGCTCTCTTCCGCCTATCTGAGCCGCAATAACCGGCGCCCGTCGCTGACGGCGGTGCAGCGGTTGACCCGCAGTGACAGCGAGCTCCTCGGCTACCTCGGCGCCGACTTCGACCTGCGCGACCTGCCTTTGACGCGCGAACTCTGTCGTCAATCCGACCAATGGCTGCAGCTCAAAGGCGATCCGGCTATCCGCGGTGCGCTGTTCTATCAGCAACGGGTCGACAGCCTGATGGACAGCCGCATCGACGCGATCCTCGATCTGGTCATCGAGTTAATGAGTTCCCACGGCGTCTTCCACGGCAAGCTCCATTTCTCTAGCTCACGCGCTACGCTCTGGCTGCTCGACGACCCCTACCATTTCCGAGTGCTCGATTACGAAGACCTGAGCGACCCCGCGATCTGCCTGGCCTATCCGCAGCGCGCCTATCCTGACGACGCAGCGATTCCCAGCGCGCGGATACGCGCAATCTTCAACCAGTTCCGCGAGCTGCGCTTTATGGACGAGAACATCTATCTGCGCTCGGGCTCGCTGAACATCATGAATGGGCTGGTCGCGCTCAACTTCTCCTGTGACGGCTCGCACTATATGCGCTGGGACGAGTTTCTCGACAAGCGAATGGACTTCTGGCTTGGCTCGGCGGCGCCAACCTGCAGCGAGAGCGAGAAACCCAAACCCGCTGATTGACCATGTGTCGCCCCCGGATAGCCGACAAGGGCAGGTGCTACAGCGATCAAGAACGGATCTGGTCACGGGTCTGGCCTGAGCATCGACGGCGGCACGCTTGGAACGCAGAGGGATCAACTGCGCGGCGACCACCAACGCGACAGGCGCTGTGAGAAGGTGCGATTGGGGACACCTTCATAATGTGAGACGTCGTTAAACAGCCTGAGCCGTGCCCGCACCGGGCTGACGAAATCGAGGATATTCAAGGCCGCCGGACTCTGATCCAGCCGATCCCGATAACCGCGCGCGTCGAAGCCCAACAGACTGCTGATCAGAAGCCGGTTGGTGCCTTTGTGGCAGACCATCAGCACCGAGCCATGCTCATGCTGCTCGACGATTCGGCGCACGACCGGTAGCGCCCGAGCAAGGACATGAACGCCGGATTCGCCATCTCGCGGCGCCACCGTGAGCGGGTCTTCCTGCCAGTTCTCGTACTCGTCGCCGTACTGAGCCTCGACCTGTGCCCTGGTCTTTCCTTCCCAGTGCCCGTAGTCAATCTCGCGCAGCGCCGAATCGACGCGAACTTCAGCGCCATGAGGCTTGGCCAGAATCCGCGCCGTCTCCACCGTGCGCCCCATCGGACTCGCATAAACGGCGTCGATCTGCTCGTCGGCGAGACGTGTGGCGAGGTTCGTGACCTGCTTGCGCCCTTCCTCGGAGAGCGGCACGTCGGTCGCGCCCGAGAAGCGGTCTTCTGCGGTCAGCTCGGTCGCCCCATGGCGAACCAAGAAAAGTCGCGTTGGCATGGTCGTCACTCAGATGGCTTTTCGATGACCGCTAGTTGCGGTCACAGTCTCAGATCGCAAAGGCCAACACAGCATGCGCAGGCCCATCGCCAATCAGGCGCCCGTTTGGACCGACACCAGCCTTCTCGAGCTTGATGCGTTTAGACCATGAAGCGACGCCCGAGTAGACCGCGGCGCCGCTCAGAACGCACGCGGACCGGAGCAAATTGAAAGTGATCCTCAGCTGTCGCCGAATCCAAGTACAGATCCATCGGCACATAGTCCCAGCCGCGCCGGCGCTCGAACCGGTATAACCGCTTGCTGAGCTCGGGGCGATATTGCAAGCGCCTCGGAGTCTCCGCGCTCGTGGAGTCTCGAAACGGGCTTCTGGCCGGGTGCCAAACTAACGCCCGGTCTTTCGATCGTGCTGTTGCCGTCGTCATGCTCCCTCCTCACTGTCATCGGCTTAGGGGTCGGCGCTCGGTGATCGAGCACCGCTTACCCACTACTATAGTAGGTTTACTGGAAAGCATTGTGGTTTACCTGAATACGCAAGAGGCTGTCGCGGAGACGAAGGCTAAAATACAACCCCATGCACCGCGATTCCTTGTCGCGATGATGAGGCGCCAAGGGATTTGAGGGTTGACCGCACGCACATCATCGGGAATATGCGTCGCGGCCTCGCCAATCAGCTCAAGGTTGCGGAGCGTGGCGTCGTAAACGAGCGAGTTGCCGACAAAGTCCTGTTGGTCTAGCCCCTGTAAATACTCGACTATCTTCTCTCCAAACGCGACCATGTCATCAAGGTAGAAAACCCACTCTCGCTTGCTTTTGCTGGGCTCAGACACGAACCGCCTCGCGCTCGACGTAAGTCGCCAACTCTCGGCGCAATGCCTTACGAGTGACCAAATCAACCGGGCGCCCGAAAAGGTCTTCGAGATAGAACTGCACGCCGAAGTAACGCCGCGAGGTCGACGGACCATCGAAGGACACGAGGATATCGATGTCGCTATCTGCTCGCTCATCGCCTCGAACGGTTGACCCGAAAAGCGCCAATTCGGCAACACCGAACCGTCGAGCCAGATCTGCCTTGTGCTCTGCGAGAAGCTTCAAAGTTTGGTCTCGGTTCACGTTTTCGCCCATTGTGGTAACGAAGTCGTACATGACGCCACTTGCCATTTAGTATGCACGTTGGATGCAGAAGTCGGCATTTTCGACGCTTTTTTCGATATCCCGGGTCGGGTGACAACTGCGGACAAGAGCGTCCAGCGAGGCTGCAGGGTGTCGAGCAGCCAGCGCTGCAGCGCCCGGCATCAGCGTCATCGACGGGTCGTACTCGCTCGGGCTCGCTGAACGCCCCGAAGCGCACTAGGGTTCTAGGCAGCCAGGATGTAGCCAAGATCGATCTCGATCTCGTCGAACGGTGGGATTCGCGCACGCTGCTGATGGTCCATCGTAGCAATGACGCGATAGCGGCCAGCCTCAAGTTGATGGGCAACCAGCTTGCGCTCCTCCGGCCAGATCAGCCAGTAATAAGGCACCTGGTGGCGTTGCAACAGCAGCGGAATCTGTTGTGTGTCCTTGCGCTCATAGCCGGGTGAAACGATCTCGCAGACCCAATCCGGCGGCAGGTCAATCAAGCCACGAGGCAAGCTCGACAACCGTGATTTACGCCATCCGGCCAGATCGTGGGCCGGGCACTCGTGCGGCTCGTAAGCAACGCTGACCTCGGTGAGAATCCACCAGCCATCGGGTCCGGAGCGACGATTGAATGGCCCGAGCTCCTCGCGCGTATTGCCTTGAGCCTGCGCGTGATACGGCCGCGTCATCGGGCGCCGAACGATCTCTCCGTCGATCAGCTCAACCTGCTCGTCGGCGCTGTGCAGCAGATCATCGACGGTTGCAAGCTTGAGTGCTTCCACAGTGACACCTTGAGTCGATTGGTGCGCACTAGCATATCAACTCCAACGACAGCTCACCGCATCCTGCCCCGGTCCCAGCCGGTAGCTCTAAGCAGGCTACAGGTACGTGCGAGCGCGCCATTCCGGGCGCCCTAGGCTTGCGCGATGCCCGCGTTGGACGTCACATACCTCCGAGCCCTGGGGCCATTGCGTGACAATGCCGCAGGATAGCTTCGATACCCTGTCACCCAGACAGACCGCTCATTGCGGCAACGCCTGGAAGAGGCCGGCCTCGATCCTGGTTTCGCGGAGCATCGGGATGATCGCGTTCCAGAGATCCTGACACCAACGCTGCACGTCGGCCCGCAGTTCATCGGTGATGGCTTGGCGTTCGGCGAGATACTCGGCAAACCAATAGATCGCGTTGATCGAGCCGAGTGCCAATGTCGGGTTGGGGGAGAACAGCTCGCGCGCGTTGTCGGCCAGGGTTCGGTCGAGTAACTGCTTGGTAAAGGTGAAGGGCTGCTTCGGCCTCTTGCCTTCTGGCACGACCCTCAGCAGATATCGCCTGACCTGGTCCCGATAGAAGTGGGCCTTCATCCAGCTCATGCCCTGTTCCCGGTGCAGCCAGCCCATGAAGTTGCGCGTGATCCGATCATAGTACTGCGCAACATCCTCAGTGGCATCGAAGGCCTCGAAGTGCTCCCTGCCCAGATCGCCGGTGATCTCTTGCATCAGTGTTTGTAGATGCTGCGGATCGTACCATTCGGGTCTCAGCGGAGCCCGAATACCCTTCAAGCGCTCGACCAATCCCTGCAGATCGGTCGCTGTCGGCTCGCCATTCAAAGAGGGTGCGAGGTAGCCGAGTATCAGCGGCTCCAGCAGCTCCCCACCGCCGAGGACGTTCGGGGAGCGGAACAGCGGATAGTAGGTCGCCTCGATCAGACGCATCACCACCGCATCGCACTCGGCCACCATGAGGAATTCGAGCAAATGGAAGAGATTGTCGACGCCGTCCTCGGGATACTCCTCCAGCCAGGGCAAGTAGTCCTCGATGCCTGCCGAGCAGCCACGCTCGACGACCTCGTAGACGATGATGTCTCGATCAAAGTAGCTATAGCTCTTGAGATAGGCACGAGGAAATCCCCGGCGTATCTCCTTGAGCAGCTCGATATAGTCGCCGGCTCGGCCTTCCTTGAGGAGCTGTGCGCCAAGCTCGAACAGCACTTCGTAGTGCAGCGCGAGGTTTTCGACCAGGCTCGGGTGCGCTTGTAAGAACCCGCGCAGGTGCCGAAGGATGTCGTCAGACTCCTTCATCGTCTTGTAGTCCGTCCACCAGGCGTTCACCAACGCCTCTTCCTGCTCGCTGATCTCGGGCACATCATCGCCGATGGTCTTGGCGACATAGGGCTCTTGGTCGATCTCCGCATACGGCGTCTCGTCGAGCGCCTCCGACTCAACCGAATCATCGTAGATGTCGGTCCGGACTTGGATGTCCTCGAAGAGCGCGCTCATATCATCCGGCCGTGTCTCCTCGATGCGTCGTCGCTCGTCCTGCGCGAGGCAGCACTTCTTGTACTTCTTGCCGCTGCCGCAGGGGCAGGGATCATTTCGTCCAAGCTTACTCATGATCTTAGAGGGCTCGAATCGTTAGTCACGCGTGCCCGGCGCCATGAACTCGGGACCAACGGGGTCGGTGACATGCTCAGCAATGATAGCGTCGATGCGCTCGCGCGCGCTGTCGTCGAGCTGCCAGCCGTCGATGCTGCTCACCGCGTCGAGCTGCGCCGGGCGGCGGGCGCCCCAGAGCGCGACGCTATGCCCGGGCTGGTCGAGCAGCCAACGCAGCGCCAGCGCCATGACGCCTTTGCCGACGTACTCTTGGGCAAAGGCATCAAGCGCTGCGACAGCGGCGAGGTATTGATCGAAACGGGGTTGTTGAAACTTGGGGTCCGACTGTCGCAGGTCATCGCCCTCGAACTTCCGATCCGGCGTCATCCGCCCACTGAGCAGACCACGACAGAGCGCGCCATAGGTGACGGTGCCGATCCTATGTTCGGCGCAATAGGGCAGCACCTCATCGCCCAGCTCACGCTCGAACAGGTTGTAAGGCGGCTGGTTGGCATGCAAGGGCGCGACGGCGCGAAAGGCGTCCATCTGCGCGGCATTGTAATTCGAGACACCTATTGCCCGAATCTTGCCGGCCTGCAGCAGCTCGTCCATCGCCCGCGCGGTTTCCTCGATCGGTGTCTTCGGGTCCGGCCAATGCACCTGGTAGAGATCGATGCGGTCCGTTTGCAGCCGGCGCAGCGAGTCGTCGACCTCGCGCATGATCCGCTCCCGGGTCGCCTCGCGCCAGACCTGCTGGTGATCATCGGACCAGTTCAGCCCGCACTTGGTCGCCAGCACCACCTTGTCGCGTAGCCCGTGGCGTTGCAGGGCGTCACCGACGATCTCTTCGGAGCGGCCCATGCCGTAGACTGCCGCGGTGTCGATGAAGGTGATGCCGAGGTCAACCGCATGTCGGATGGTCTCGACCGACTGCTCATGGTCGGTGGCGCCCCACATCCAGCCGCCGATGGCCCAGGTGCCGAGCCCGATGCGTGAAACCTCGATGCCGCTATCGCCGAGAGTGGTGTATTCCATGAGAGCTGCCTCTGAGTTGGGTGTCGATGGCAATGACCTGCTGGCGTATCGAACGGCGCCACCTGAAGGTCCGGTTGCCGTTGCATGGACGATACCCTAACAAAGGGAGGATGCCGGCGGTCAAGATCAGACCCTGCGCGACGGGCGCGAACCAAGACCGCCTCCCCGCAACGGCCATCCGCAACGCGTTTGACGGAAATAGCCGCGCACACACGCGCTGCACATGCCAGACTTGGGCTTTCGCGGAGATGCCTGAGGCGCTCCAGTCAGCTCAAACGGGGTGGCAAGGTGCGTCATGCAAACCTTGACGATCATGTCATCGAGCCAGGATCGCTTGCAGGCTCTCCGCAGCATTGAACCTTGGCTTCCCGGATCACTGACCAACCTCGAGAGACAAGCTTTGATGGCGATGCAAGGCCCGAGCGGTCGGCGCTCAATGCTGACAAGGGTTGGCTGCCTGCTCTGCTTCGTGCGGCGGGTGCTACAGCATTTCAGCCACAATCGCGGCCTGCTGCTGGCCGGTGGGGTCGGCTACAACATCCTGTTATCGATCATCCCGCTGTTTGCGGTGCTGGCTGTCACGCTGTCAAAGATCGTCAGCGAGGAGCGGCTGCTCGAGGTCATCGCGCTACAGGCACGTCTGTTGACACCGGGTCGCTCGGAGCTGCTGGTCGAGACCCTGCGCTCGCTGCTCGCGCAACGCCAGCTGATCGGCTGGGTCGGCTTTGGCGTGATGCTGTTCTTCAGCTCGCTGGCGTTTCGGATGCTCGATGACGCGGTCGCCATCATCTTCCAGCGCCATCGCCGCACCGCCTCGCGACGCCTCTGGGTGGCGGCGCTGCTGCCCTATGTCTATGTCGCCGTGCTCGGTGTCGCGCTGCTTGGCCTGACCGGCTTGGTCGCGCTGTTCAATACCATGGGCCGGCTCGATCTGAGCCTGCTCGGCATGCACCTACCCCTCTCTGGCGCCGCGGTATTCGGACTCTGGGCCTCCAGCTTCTTTGGCGTCGCCTTGCTGTTTGCGTCGATCTACAAGGTGCTCCCGGTGGTGCCAGTCCACATCGGCAGGGCGCTGATCGGCGGCTTGGTCGCCGCCGCACTCTGGGAGCTGATCCGGCTGGCGCTGGTCTGGTGGTTCGCCAAGGTGTCGATGGTGAATCTGGTCTATGGCTCGCTTGGCACGGTGATCGTCTTGCTCCTGTTCTTGGAGGCAGCGGCGGTGATCCTGCTGCTGGGGGCGCAAGTGATTGCCGAGCTGGAGCGGAGCGCCGAGGCTGGACTGCCCTGGTATCAAGAGCCAGATCGCCCCGCGTCGGCATCATCAAACAGCTGCATCGGTGTGAGCTTCGCGACGGCGCCGAGCGACACGAATAGGTCAAGCGACAGACACAGCCGACATCGCCGAGACTGAGGCTGCGATGAGGACGGGAATGCGCACGGATTCCATCAGGGCGCGAGGAGCAATCACAGGACTGGCCAGACCCGCGGTCTGCGATTAGCATCCGCGCCTTTATCACCACTTTTAATGCCATCATTGAGGGAGTTGCTGTGACCGATCTGCGTGTGCCCGTCTTGATTCCACTCGTCTTGATTCCATTCCTCGCCGCCGTGCTGAACCCCGCCGCCGCAGAGCCGGCGACGCGCACGATCTCCGGTCAGCTGACCTACCTGCAGCGGATTGCGTTAACCCCGGATAGCCTCGTCGTGGTCGAATTTCGCGCTAAAGATGATCAGGCGCTCACGGACGAGACTCGCTTCGGCACTGAAGGCCGGCAGGTACCGCTGCCGTTTGCGCTGCAGGTGCCGCGCAACACCAGCGGCCAGATCCGTAGCGCGATCTGGAGCGGTGGACGCCCGGCCTGGATCAGCGATCCGGTGGCCATCACGGCGGATGACGAGCCGCTCGAGGTCGGTACCTTGCGACTCCAGCCCATCACCCCGATGGGCTTCACGACGATCATGCATTGTGGCGAGACCGAGATCGAGATCGGCGCGATCGACGATCATCTGCGCCTGCGTGTCGACGGCAAGACGATCGACCTTCAGCCAACCCCTGCTGCCTCGGGCGCCAAATTCGCAGCCCAGGATGACCCCGAGACCTTCTTCTGGTCGCAGGGCAATAGCGCCTTGGTGAGCGTGGCGGGCGAGCCCCTGCCCGAGTGCGTCGCGGCGGTCCCGGTCGAGCAGGCGCCATTCAGGGCGCGTGGCAATGAGCCCGGCTGGAACATGACGATGAGCGGTGAGCAGATCGTGCTATCGCTCGACTACGGCACCCGCGAGATCAAGGCCAAGCTGCCTGAGCCTGTCGAAACCAACGGCACGCGGGTCTACAGCCTGCCGGAGCAGAACCTCAGCATCCGCATCAGTGAGCACCTCTGCAGCGATACCATGACCGGGATGCCTTATCCGAGCACCGTCGCGCTCGAGATCGAGGATCAGCGTCTGACCGGCTGCGGAGGTGAGCCAAGCACCCTGCTCGAAGGAGAGGAATGGACGGTCCGTTCGCTCGCAGGCGAGCCGGTGCCTGATGAGGTCTCGGTCACCATCAACTTCCTAGAGAACGACCGTGTCGCCGGCAGCAGCGGTTGCAACCGTTTCATGGGCGGCTATGCGCTGACGGGCGAGGGACTCTCATTCGGCCAGATCGCCGGCACCATGATGGCCTGCCCGGAACTGCAGATGCAGACCGAGCAGCGTTTTCTTGGGCTGCTGCAGGACGTCAACCGCTTTGAGGTCACCCGGGATGGCGGGCTGCGATTGATCACCACGGACAACGCGCGCATCAGCGCTGAGCGCTGATGGCCATTTTGGAAGCAAGCCCACCATTGATGATGCGTTCGCCTGCCCGCACCCTCGATCAAGCAAGCTTGACCGCGCCACTCGGGAATCGACCGCAGCATGAACAGCCCCAGCGACCTTCACAGCCTTGACCGCGATGCGGTTGAGACCACAGCAGCACCGCTATTCGCGTTCGACAATAGCTACGCGCGTCTCCCCGAGCACTTCTATGCGCGCGTCCCGCCGACGCCTGTCGCCGAGCCGGGGCTGCTACGACTCAACCGGCCGCTGGCCGAGCAGCTCGGGCTCGATGCCGATGCCCTCTCGACCCCCACCGGCGCGGCCATCTTCGCCGGCAATCTGATCCCAGAAGGCGCCGACCCGATCGCGATGGCCTACGCCGGCCATCAATACGCGCAGTTCGTGCCGAGCCTGGGCGATGGCCGCGCCATCCTGCTGGGCGAGCTGATCGACCGCAATGGGGTGCGACGCGATCTCCATCTGAAGGGTGCCGGACGCACCCCCTTCTCACGCTCGGGTGATGGTCGCGCAGTGCTCGGCCCGGTACTGCGCGAATACGTGCTCGGTGAGGCGATGGCCGCACTGGGCATCCCGACGACGCGCGCCTTGGCCATGGTCGCCACCGGCGAGGAGGTCTATCGCGAGCGTATCGAGAGCGGCGCCGTGCTGGTGCGCGTCGCCGCAGGCCATGTGCGGGTCGGCACCTTCGAGTACTTCGCCCGCCGCGGCAACAGCGAAGCGGTCAAGGCCCTGGCCGACTATGTGATCCAGCGCCATTATCCCGACTGCGCCGAGACCGAACAGCCCTATCAGGCCCTGCTCGAGCAGGTGGTCAAACGCCAGGCCGAGCTGATCGCGCAGTGGATGCTGGTCGGCTTTATCCACGGCGTGATGAACACCGATAACGTCGCAATCTCGGGCGAGACCATCGACTACGGTCCCTGCGCCTTCATGGACGCCTTCCATCCGCAGACCGTCTACAGCTCCATCGATCGCTTTGGCCGCTATGCCTGGGATCAGCAGCCCCGCATCGGCTACTGGAACCTGACTCAGCTCGCCAATTGTCTACTGCCGCTGCTCGGCGGGGATGAAGACGAGGCCAAGCAGACCGCACGCAACGCGCTCGACACCTACGGCAAGGCCTTCGAGACGCACTACTACGGTGGCTTGCGGACCAAGATCGGCCTGCTCGATGAGCGTGCCGGCGATGATGATCTCGCGCTCGATCTGCTCGGACGCATGGCCGCGCAGCAGGCGGACTTCACCAATACGTTTCGCGCGCTCTGCGAGGTCGATGCCGATGATCCGGCGACGGATGCGTCCGTGCGCAGGTTGTTCGCAGCCCCGGCCGCGTTTGACCAATGGGCGCTGCAGTGGCGCGAGCGCCTGGCCACCCAGACCCAGCCCGACAGCGAGCGCCAGGCGGCGATGCGTGCGGTGAACCCGGCCTACATCCCGCGCAATCACCGCGTCCAGCAGGCGATCGACGCCGCCAACAATGGTGACCTTGAGCCACTCGACCGGCTGCTCGAAGTGGTCTCGCAACCCTATGAGGAGCACCCGGCACGGGCTGAATACCGACAGCCGCCGCGGCCGGATGAGGTCGTTGAGCGCACCTTCTGCGGGACCTGAGGCCGGAGCACCGCTACTCCCAGAGCGCAGGTTCGAGGAGACCGAGACCGGCAGTTGGTGTTGAACCTGTTAGGCCAAATAGGTGTTGGGCCGATAGTCCTGAAACAGCCTGTCATAGGTCACAATGCGCATCTCTTCGCAGTGCGCTTGGGCGATCAGTAAGCGATCGAACGGGTCTTTATGGTGGTCAGGCAATGTCATAACGGCTTGCGTGTGGCTCGGCGTAATGCTTAGCCATTCAAATCCTTGCGCACCAATATCGTCAACAATCTGAGGGGACGGCAACGGCATTTTCCCCAAGTTGTTCTTGATAGCCATTTCCCAGACGCAAACGGCACTCACAACCGCCCCGCTATTCTGGATCAGTCGAATCGCGTCTTGATTGGTGATTGCCCCCATCAGCCAATCGTAGACGATGCAGGTATCAAGCAGCAGGCGCACTGGGCTCCCCAAAAAAGAGTTGCTCGACACGCTGGTCGGTTTCAGGTGAGCGCCACTCGGTCGCGTAGGGCACAAGCCCGCGCCAGGCGCCAGGCGGCTTGATCTGTACGGGCTGATAGGGAACGAGACGCGCCACGGGCACGCCATTGCGAGCGATCAGAACGTCTTCGCCGCGCTCTGCCGCAACGATCAAACCGGATAATTGGCTCTTCGCCTCGTGCATGTTGACTTGCATGGTTTTCGCTGCACCCCCAAAGTGATTTAGCTAAAATTAGCTAGAATACGACGGAGCGTCAAGATCAATGTCCTTATCGCGTCTGAGCTTCGCGAAGCGGGCGCGGTTGTAGACCCCTCGGGCGTTCTGTCGGATGCCAGGTCGCGGCAGCCGGCTGCCGGCTGCCGGCTGCCTTGTGGTCAGCGAGGAATCGGCTATATTTGCCTGGGTATACTCAGAACCTTGCCCAGGAGCGCCCAGACTTGTACTGCTCGATTCGCCGCTACCAGCTCATCAAGGGAACGCCTGATCTTGTGCGCGAAAAGGCCGAGACCGTTTTCATGCCGCGCATCAAAGCCCTCGACGGTTTCGTCAGCTACTCCGTCATCGTCACCGGGCTCGGTGGCGACGGACTGCCGGGTATCGTGACCGTGAGCGTGTTTGATGCTGCCGAGCAGGCCATGGCATCGAGCAAGCTCGCCGCTGCCTGGGCGCGTGAGATGAGCGCGTTCTTCTCGCTGGAGAAGCTCGGCGAGGAGTCCGGGCAGATCGCTTGCCAAGCGGAAGCAGATTAGCCAGCCGTGCGTAACGGCCGATCGGCCGCGCTGTCGGTGTCTCTATCCTGTCCTCACCAGACCGACTGCACATCCAGAAGCTATACCTGCCGATTTATCTCTGAGCCGCAGAGGTGAGCCCGTGACCAGCGTCACCAGCCGCGAATTCAATCAAAGAACCAGCGAGGCGAAGCGGGCGGCCGACCGTGGTCCTGTGTTCATCACGGTCCGAGAACGCGCCAGCGATGTCCTGCTGTCTATCGAGGACTAAGACAGGCTTGCCCGAACAGACCGCAACATCGCCGATCTGCTGTCCATGCCGGGCGTAGAGGAGATCGATTTCGAGCCGCCGCGGCTGCTTGATCGCCCTAAAACGCTCGACCTAGACTAATGTTCTTGCTCGATACCAACGTCGTCTCCGAGTTGCGCAAGGTCCGCTCCGGAAAGGCCGATGCGAATGTCGCGCAATGGGCCGAGACCCTGCCCGAGGCAGCAGATGGTGGCGGCGGCCAAGGACGCAATGATCCACGACCTGATCCTGAGCCGTCGCGATGGCTACGAGGCGCGGGTGACGGAGAATGCAGACTCAGCCGACGCCGCAACGCATTCGGTCCAAGTTTGCATAAGCCATCCCCGCTTCCCAAGCCGTGCTCATTGCAGAACGCAGTGCTGATGGGATGCGCTCATCACGCTTGGCCTGCTGCAGTGTCTCTGTCATGGCTTGGGCGATGTTTTGCATGGCCGTCTCGGGTTTCGCGACGCTGCAGATGCTGCGCCCAAACGCCATCAGCTCGTCGCTGGTCGGGTAGGCCCTGGTTTGGCGCCGACCTCGGAGCAGTTTAAGCGCCATGGTCTTGTCTTCCAGCTCAGGCCCACCTTCATATCGGGTGTAACGGTAGATGCTCGTGGTCACAACGTCGTACATGGGCGCTAGCCAGGCGTCGGCGGCCGAGCGATAGAGCAGCCCAAAATTCTTGAGATGTGCATCGCCATTGCGCACCATCACCGAAAAGGCGACCTGCTCGAAGAAACGCTGCAGGTTTTCACATGGCAGTTGGAGTTGCTTGAGCAGCTCAGCGATGGCCTGATAGCTCCCCTGATATTTGCGATCCGACAGCGTGTCTCTAACCCGCAAGCCCGCGAGCGCAGCGATATCTTCAAAGCCGAGCCGCTCGATCGATCCATCTTCTCGTTCAACGAAATCAAATCGATCCAGTACCAAGAGCTGACCATCATTGGAAAGCGCGAATTCGGGTGTCGCAATGCCGGCTCTCATGGCGGCACTCAAGCAGAGGAATTCGTTCGCTGCGAGCCCGGGGTAGGACGGCCCAGCCGCTTTGACGATCAACGATTTCCAGGTCTTCTTCTTTCGTCACATCACAGCCGGTGCTGGTGGCCTTGCCACCAGCCGAGCTGATGGCATCTGCCACCTGCTTGGCCGCCGCCGCATCGCGGTCGGTGACAGCAACGGCGGCACCCGCAGCAGCAAAGGTTTCGGCGATGGCTCGGCCGATGCCGGCGCCAGCGCCGGTGACTAAGGCAATGGCGCCATCGAGGCGGAAGAGACTGGGGTCATACATCGCGATCGCCGGGTGGTTGATTCGAGGATAGCCGGATTAGAGTCAAGGCGATGGACAGGCGCAACCGGCTTTTCGCCCATATTGGGCGGTCGCGGATCAAGACCAGCCTCGATCGGCGAGACCGAGGCTGCGCCCCGGCTACTCATCCGCGGTGCTCTAGCTCCGTTCGCTCCCGCCACCATCACCATCCTCATCTCGTCCCGCTTGAGCCACTTCGGATAGCCGCTGCCGTCCATCTTTTCATGGTGACCGTTGGCAATCTCGGGCACCTGCTTGAGATGCTTCGGGAAGGGCAGCTCGAAGAGCATGACGATCATCTGCACGATAGGGTCGTTGATCTTGAACCGCTCCTCGGCGGTGAGTGTGCCGCGGCCGGGGTGGCACAGCCCCATGAGCGATAGCCGATCGCAGGCTCAGTCGGCTGCTTGATTGCAGGCTGTGACGACCTTGAGCAGGTAGCGCATGGTGGCCTCGGTCGCCGGTGCCAGATCGCGAGCGGCCTTCTCCGTTGCAATCAGATAGCCCTTGTCACGGCGGATGATCCAGCCCAGACGCTCTAGGTCATTGACCTTGCGGCGGACGGTTTCGCGCGGGATGCCGCTGTAGTCGGCGATGGACTGGAGATTGATTGGCGCGGTCTCGGGGTCGGGCCTGTTCGGCACCATGAAGCGGTCGTAGGACATTCTCGCGATGCGGCCCCTTGCAAGGGTGCGCGCGCCAATGATCGCCAGCACCAGCATGCGGTCCAGGTCGCCACCGAAGTGCCGCCGCAGCATCACCAACAGCTCGGCGAACGCATCGTTGTGGACGGGCCAGATGTCGCCAAAGTGGGTATTGAGGCTGTCTTGATCGAGGCTCATCGCCTGTTCACTGGTTCGGCAGCCTCTCTATACGATGGAGACCTCGGGCTTTTTTCACCTAGGCATCATAGCCAATGCGGCCCATCTTGGGCAGCCGAACACTTGCCGCATTCCGGAGCCATCCCAACCCCCGTTGCCTGGCATTCAGGATCAAGATCGAAAACACCGCAGTCACTGAACCCCGCGCGAACGAAGCCCTTCGCCTAACAGGACATGCCGATGTCCAAAGCGGTGTCATCCAAGCGCAAGCTCGGAGGCGTCTTTGCACTCTTCGTCCTCATCTGCGGTGCGATCAGCGTTTGGGGCGTCCTTGCACCGGAGGTGATGGCCGGCGCCAAAGCAATCACAGGCTTCGCGCTGACGACGTTGCGCTGGTTATTCCTCATGTTCTGCACCAGCTTCGTCTCATCCTATGAACCAGCTTGGTCGTCCTCGGCGCGGCGCGGCTTAGGGCCGGGGACCAATTCCCGCCACGGCCACCGTGACCCATTTGCCGTCCACACCCTGATGCGCTTGCTTCTCGACCAGCAACTGCGGTGGCTCGCCTGGCGCTCCATTGGGGTCCGCCGCCAATCCATTACGGTTTGCTGCCAATAAGGCCGCGGCCTCGGCAACGGACGCAGTGCCGATCGAGCGCAACAAACTCGGCGATGGCCGCGCGACCGGTATCACCGCCAACTCGTCGGCGCTAAAGAACCATAACGGCCAGCCATGGGACCGCGCTAGCTGCCATAATGCCGGCTCATCCCGCCTGCGCTCGATACTCGCCAGCGCGATCACCGTCACCGGCCCTAAGCCGCGCAGCGCCGCGTCGACCGCCGCTTCCAAGGTCGCTAACGCAATACCGCGCATGCAGCCGATGCCGATGGCGACCGTCGGTGGTCGCTCACCAGTCGAGTACTGGGATGGAAACGGGAATTGTGCCATTGGTGGCCTTGCTAAAAACTCGCTAGGGCTTTGTTTTATAAAATTTTAATCTGCGTGCATCTGCGGTTTATAGGATCATCATGCCTTACCTTGGCCCAGCCACTGGCCACTCCATCCAGGCCTCCACACGCAGCCCCGCGCCGCAGCCCAGTGCTCGTCACTCGGCTCAGTCCCATGCTGGCACTCATGATCGCGCTCATGATTGCGGCCATGATCGCGGCCTGGATCATCAATGCCCCGCGCTCTTCCTGAGCGCCACCTCCTCCGGTCAGGGCAAGACCACGCTGACCGCCGCCCTCGCCCGCCATCATCGCAATGCGGGTCGTCGGGTGCGGGTGTTCAAGACCGGCCCCGACTTCCTCGACCCGATGATCCTCGGGCGCGCAGCCGGCGCCGGCACCGAGGCTGAGCCGCTCGATCTGTGGATGGTCGGCGAGGACGACTGCCGGCGCGCCCTCTACCAGGCTGCAGGCGAGGCCGACCTGATCCTGGTCGAGGGCGCGATGGGGCTCTTTGATGGCTCACCGTCCGGCGCCGATCTAGCCGAGACCTTTGGGCTACCGGTCGCGGCGCTGATCGACGCCCGCGGCATGGGTCAGACCTTCGGCGCCCTCGCCCTCGGCCTGATGCAGTATCGTCCAGGACTGCATTTCGCTGGGATCGCCGCCAACCGCGTTGGCAGCGCGCGCCATGCCGAGATGATCCGCGCCGGGATACCGGCCGAGCTGCCCTATCTGGGCGCCCTGCCCCGGCTCGATGAGGCCGTCCTGCCGAGCCGCCATCTGGGGCTGGTACAGGCACAGGAGATCGCCGATCTGGAGCAACGGCTCGATCAGTTAGCCGAGCACATCGGCACGACCGAACTCGCGGCACTGCCGAAGCCGGTTCGTTTCCAAGCGCCAAAGGGAACAGCACCATCCTCAACGCCAGGTGTCGGGATGCCGGTTGCCGAAACGCCGCTTGCCGAAACGCCGCTTGCCAGAACGCCGCTTGCCAAAACTCCAATCGCTGGAACCCCACTCGCCGGTCGTCGCATTGCCATCGCCCGCGATGCCGCTTTCTCGTTTCTCTATGCGGCCAATCTGCGACTGCTCGTGCAGCTTGGTGCTGACCTGGCCTTTTTTTCACCGCTCAGCGACGAAGCACTCGATCCGGCCGACGCCATCTACCTACCAGGTGGCTATCCGGAGCTTCATCTGGCGCAACTTGCCGCCAACAGCGCCATCAAAGCGGCGCTGCGTGCCCATGTCGACGCCGGACGGCCGCTCTATGCCGAATGTGGCGGCATGCTCTATCTGCTCGAGCATCTGAGCGACAAGCAGGGGCAAAGCGCCGAGATGGCGGGTCTGCTCCCCGGCACAGGTCGTTTGCAGCCAGGTCTGGCCGGGCTCGGCATGCAAGCGCTCGCGCATCCGGCCGGCGAGCTACGCGGCCATAGTTTTCATCACTCAACCATGAGTACATCGATCGCCGCCGTGCAGAACGGCATCCGTCAGCATGATGGCCAACCGGGCGAGCCCTTCTATCAGCAGGGCCCGATCCGGGCGAGCTATCTGCATCTCTACTTTCCCTCGGCCCCGGCTGCCGCTGCCGCCCTGTTCCTGCCTTGAGGCCCTTAGCGGTCGGTGTCGGCCAGTGGCTTCTCAGCGCTCAGCAGCGTGATCGGCCGCGCCGTGCGCCAGCCATCGAACCGTCCGAGCGGCTCGGCTTGGGCGACACTCACGCGCGTCAGCTCGCCGCCGATCCGCCCGCGCCAGGCCACCAGCGCCGATTCGGTCTGCAAGGTGACCGCATTGGCCACCAGCCGCCCGCCAGGCCGCAGCGCTTGCCAGCAGTGCTCAACGACACCGTCGACAGTGAGTCCGCCGCCGATAAAGATCGCATCCGGAGTCGCAAGCTCGGCGAGCACCGCTGGCGCCTGACCCGCGACCAGCTCAAGCTCCGGCACGCCGAGTCGGTCGCGGTTACGCTCGATGAAGCCGCATCGATCGGGATGCGACTCGATCGCAATCGCCCGACAGCTGGATTCGGCGCGCAGCCACTCGATGCCGATCGAGCCACAACCGGCGCCGACATCCCAGAGCAGCTCGCCGGGCTGCGGAGCCAACCGCGCCAAGGTCAATGCGCGCACGTCGCGTTTGGTCAGCTGGCCATCATGCTCGAAGGCTGAATCAGGCAGCGCGCTGCGACGCGACAGCGGGCGGGTTCCTGGATCAGCGTGGCAGTGCACCGCCACCAGATTCAGCGACGGATCAGGCGCGACACGATGCACATCGGTAGTGCTTCCGAGCCAAGAAGCCGCGGTGCCGTCGCGACGCGTTTCCTCCGGTCCACCCATGCGCCCAAAAACGCACAATTGGCTGGCACCATAGCCGCGCGTAACCAAGAGTCGAGCCAGTGCCTCCGGTGTCTCGCCATCGGCGCTCAGCACCAGCAATCGAACCCCCTCGGCGAGGTAGCGCGCAACGCGCGCGAGCGGCCGGCCGTGCGCCGGCACCACCCGCACCTGCTGCAGCGGCCAGCCCAGCCGTGCCGCGGCCAGGCTCATCGACGATGGTGCCGGCAGCACGCGCAGCTCCTCGAGCGGTAGGCGCTCGGCCAGTTGCGAGCCGATGCCGTAGAACATCGGATCACCACTCGCCAGTACGCAGACCGGCTCGCCCCGGTGCGCGAGCACCTGATCGTAAGCCAGTGCGAATGGCCGCGGCCAAGGCCGGCGTTGCTGTCCGGATTGGGGCGCTAGCAGCGCCAGATGCCGCTCGCCACCGAAGACCTGCGTCGCCGCCTCAATCGCAGCACACGCCTCGCGCCCGAGGCCGCTGAGCCCGTCTTCGCCAATGCCAACCACCGTCAGCCATGCCCGATCATCCATCCAATCACCACAACGCCATTGAAGAGCAGCTGCCCCAGTGCCAGCAAGCCAAAGCCGATGAAAAGGATCGCCGCGGCTCGATGCACCCAGTGCGTTGGTAACCGTCGCAGCAGGGTGCAGCCAAACAGGATACCGATCAGCGAGACGCTCCAGAGCGCCAGCGTGCCGCCGAACAGCACGGCCCAGAGATCACCGGTGCTGGCAGCCAAGGCCAGCATCGCCAGCTGCGTCTTATCGCCAAGCTCAGCGACAAAGATCAGCGAAAAGCTCTGAAGAAAACCGCCACTGTTGCGTGCGGGAATCTCGGCATCATCCTCACCCTGATTCGCGTCCTGCCAAGAGCGAACGCCGAAGAACAGGAACAGGCCAGCCGCGACGAGCAGGAGCCAGCCCTGCGGAAGCCAGTCGAACAAGGCCTGGCCGACAACCACAGCCAGCAGATTCAACAGGGCAAAGGCGACGAAGCTACCGGCAATCACCGGGCCCGGTCTGTAGCGATGCGCCAGCGTCATCACCAACAGCTGTGACTTGTCGCCCATCTCGGCGAGAAACAACAAGGCGAAGGTGGAGAGGGCGACGGAGATGTCCATCAGCAGTGACGATAGCGGCTGAGCAAAGGAGTGAGGCTAATCTGCACAAGTTACCATGACACCGCATGCTCAACGAACCGGTACCGGGCGACCTCAACGCCATCGTCCGAACGGACATTCGCTAACCAGAGCGCCTGCATCGGGTCAAACGAAGGCGGAGCGTCTACAATCGCCCGGAGTCAATCGACCGACGTCCAGATCCTGGGCGTTTGAGGATTCGCGCCCAACATGCACAAAACCAGCATGCACAACAAGCATGCACAACAATGCTTCATCGTCAGGCTAAAGGGGGAATGATGATCACTGCCCGCAACAACATCCGTCATTTGATCGCCACTACCATCGCAACCGCGACCATCGCGATCGCGAGCCTGGCCTTCCAGGCCAACAGCATCGCCTCATCGGAGGCTGAGGGGCTGTCCGCCGAAGAGCGCACCCGCTTAGAGCGGCAGCTCGACATCGCTCGTGAGGAGCGCGATGCGTTGGTCCTCGAGACCCAAGGCCAAATCGTCGAACTCACCGAGACGCTCGAGAACCAGCGCGCGATGCTAGCCAGGCAACGCGATGAGCTGGAAGCTGCCAAATCGCTCCAGGCAGACGCCGAGGCCCAAATCACCGGGCTCACCGAGGCCCTTGAAGCCGAGCGCGCGGCGCTAGCAGCGCTGCGCGAGGAGCTCGATGCGGCCAAGACCGATCTTGCCGAAGCCGAAGCCGAACCTAAAGCCGTGGCAGAAGCTGAAGCCGTGGCAGAGGCAGAGGCAGAGGCAGAGGCAGAGGCAGAGGCAGAAGCCGACGCAGAGGAGCGCAAGCAACTGGAGCGACAACTCAGTATCGCTCGGGAAGAGCGCGATGCGTTGGTGCTCCAGACCGAGACCCAAATCGCCGAGCTCACCGAGGCCCTTGAAGCCGAGCGCTCGGCTCTGACGGCGCTGCGCGATGAGTTGGCATCCACCAAGCCTGCCCTTGCCAAAGCCGAGGCCGAGGCCGAGGCCGAGGCCGATCAGCCGGTCAGCAACCTGGGCCTTTCACAAGAAGACGCCGACGAGATCGGTGGACAGCTCACCGAAACAGGCATTCTTGTTGAGTTTGAACCTGACGAGCTCTCGTTCGACAGTGCAAGCGCGGTGTTGCCGACAACGAACTTGCCGACTCTCGATCGCGTCGCACAATGGCTCGAGGACCGCCCAGAGATCAACGTCCGAATCGAAGGACATACCGATAGTCTCGGTAGCCCCGAGATCAACCAGCCGCTCTCTCAGCAACGCGCCGAGGCGGTGCGTCAGGCATTGATCGATCGCGACATAGCCGCGGAGCGCGTGGTGGCGCAGGGCGCCGGCTCCACCCAGCCCATCGCCGATAACGCAACGCCGGAGGGTCAGCGCCGGAATCGCCGCGTCGAGATTTACTTGATGACAGCGCAGCAGGACAAGGCCAGCGCCCCAAACGAGGTCAGTGACTGATCGGTCGAGACAAGCGGCGTATCAACAGCGGGGACCAGGGGCAACAGCGGTGACCAAGGGGACGATCAACGGCTGACCAATCACCTGGCCCCTGCTAAGGTCGATGTCACAGACCGGGCGGAGGCTCCTCGATCCGAGTGCGACGCCCTAGAAGGCGAACTCAAGGGATTAGGGATCGAGGATTCAGGCAGGATAGCGGTCAGGCGTAGGTATTAATTTGGGTGCCAAGGTGGCCCTCAGACGCGAGGTTAGAACCAGAATCTGTCCCAGAGCCTGTCATTGCGGACTCCATCAAAGCAGAGACCTGCTGCGCTTGATTATCGAGCGCATCCTTAAAGATCTGCATCTGAGCCTGCTGCGCGGTCTGCGCTTGGTTCATGTACAGCGATGCACTAACGGCATTGTTGACGGAAACATCCATGATGCGACCCCTTTTAAGTGAACGATACCAGTAACGCTAGCAGAAGACCCTGAAATACGCAAAAGTCGGCCATGCCCTAAGCTCAAGGATGTGAATTGGGTCTCAACACCCACTCATGATGCACACACTGAATCTCATCATCGGCCTCGCGCTCTACCTCGGCCTTGAATTCGGCGCCAGCCCGCTGCTCGGAGAGGTCGCCAGCGGGCTCGCGATCCTGGCCGCGATTGCCTGGCTCTGGCTCAGCGAGGCCCTGCATCTGAGCGTCACCGCGCTGCTGGTGCCCTTGCTCGCAACCACGAGTGGGATCATGCCGCTGGATCAGGCCCTGGCTGCCTTTGCCAATCCGGTGATCTTCCTGTTCCTCGGTGGCTTCGCGCTCGCCACCGGCTTGCGCGAGCAAGGCCTCGACCGCTGGCTGGCAACCTGGGTGGTGCAGCGCGCTGGCCCCGGGCTCGACCGCGCCGCGCGGGCGTTGTTCTGGCTCACGGCGCTGTTATCGATGTGGATCAGCAACACCGCGACCGCAGCGATGATGCTCCCGTTAGCGCTTGGCCTGCTTGCGACCTTGCCCGCTGCACCCAATACCAAGACTGATACCAAAACCGAGCGCAACACGCGCATCTATGTGCTGCTCGGAATCGCCTTCGCGGCCAACATCGGCGGCATCGGCACCCTGGTGGGCAGCCCGCCGAATGCGATCGCGGCCGCCAATACCGGCCTCGGTTTCGCCGCCTGGCTGATGATCGGCGTACCGCTGGTGATCCTGATGCTGCCGCTGATGGAGCTCGCCTTGCGCCTGAGCCTGCGGCCGCAGCTCACCGGCCAGGTCGAGCCGATCGGCGAGCCCCTGCGCTGGGGGCGAGCACAGTGGCTCATGCTGCTGGTGTTCGCGAGCACCGTGCTCGCCCGGGTGTTCGGCAGCCTGATTGCCGATTGGCTGCAGATCAGTACAGGCTATGATGCGGCGGTGGCGCTGCTTGCGCTGATTGCGCTGCATGCCTTCGGTCTAGCCCCCTGGCGCGCGATCGCCGAGCGCACGGACTGGGGCGTGCTCTTGCTGTTCGGCGGCGGACTGACGCTGAGCTTGGTCCTCGAGTCGAGCGGTGCCGGCGCCTGGCTGGCCAGCTTGCTCGCGGGGCCTTTCGGGTCGATGCCGATGGTGCTCAGTCTGATGCTGGTGGTGCTGTTCGCGATGGCGCTGACCGAGGTGGCCAGTAATACCGCCAGCGCGGCCTTGCTGATCCCGCTGTTCATTGGTCTGGCCCCGCAGATTGACAGCGTCGCGATGGCCATGCTCATCGCCCTGGGAACCTCTTGCGCCTTCCTGCTGCCGGTCGCAACCCCGCCAAATGCCATCATCTTTGGCAGCGGCCAAGTGCCCCAGCGCGCCATGCTGCGCAGCGGTCTCTGGGTCAGCGCGGCGATCCTGCCATTGCTGTTCGCGCTTGCGGCATTGCTGGCGTTGGGGCTGAGCGATGTTCTGTGATGACCGACATCTGGAAGCTGGGCACTGGCACCTTAACGCCGAAGGCATGGCTGGTCGCCCCTTCTTAGCGTCCCTGCAACCAACAGCGCAGCGAAAGGCGAGCCATCCAGCGCATGAATCGGCGATGCAGGGCACAGAGCCAACAGTTTGGCCGCCGCGATGATCGGCGCGAGCGCACCGCGGATGGCTGTTTCTGATGCAAGCTCGAAAGTGGTTCGCGAGCCAAAGCGCCTTGGCGAATCGGCACATCGGCCAGGGCCCAAGTCAAGCCAGGACGGCGGGATCTCGTTGAGCAATTTGCCTGCGCTGCGATCGGCTTCTGAACAGCCGCCTCGCGACGCTGATCCACTTCCTCTGCAGCCGAAGCTGAGCATAACGCCGAGGCTGAGCCCGATGCCAAATCTGGCTCGATCCTATCCACAACACCCTGCACTTTTGAGACGCGCCAGGCCAGGCTCAGGGGCTCGATCCGCCTCATCAGCTGTGCCATCAAGGCCGTATCCGAGCAGTGGTCCAGCGCATGATGGACGACTAGGCTGGCGCAGCGCGGATTCAGGCGAACCGCGCGGATCTGCGGATCGATCTCGAGCGCCGCGCTGAGACGATCGGCCAGCCCGGGCTCGCGCCGCAGCACTGGCAGCTGCAGTCGCGCCCGGCCGGCGCTGCGGTGACGCAGACGCAGCTGCCAATCGCTGCTGGCCAAGAGCGGCGGCAAAGTCACATGGCGGCGCATGCCACTCGCAAAGGGCAGATAGCTGAGGTCACGAGGATTCATGGGCTAGAGTTCGACGGCAAGCGTTACAACAGAGGCATTGGCCTCATTCCCACAAATAGTAATGCTTCTTATCTCTAAGATCAAGACAAATGCGAATCGTTCGCGTAAGACTCTTACGAACGCCGGCAGATCACCGATCTCATAGTGGGAATGAACCGAGAACGGCGTCCGGGGATCTCTAGGCTACACTATTGCCTCGAGCCGTTACCGCAGCGACCCTGCTGCCGCAGCCCAAGACTCATGCAGGTACACCAATCCACCTTCTCCATCACCACTCGCACACGTGGACCCATTGCGGTGACCCACCGCGTGGCCGAGGTCGTCGCTGACTCAGGGATTCAGACCGGACTCTGCCAAGTTTTTTATCAGCACACCAGCGCCCACCAATGAGCCACGGCCGACACCAATGAACGCATTCCGAGAGGTCGCCACCGCTTATCGCATCGCCTGGGGCTATCTGGCGCCCTTCACAGCGATCCATCTCGCACTGCGCCTGCTTGCCGCGGCGGTGATCGTACCGCTGCTCGGGCTGGTGCTCGCGGGCGTGCTCGCGACCTCCGGCGAGGCCGTGCTGACTGATCAGGACATCGCCGGTTTCCTGCTCACACCCGGCGGCTTCGCTGGGGCTCTCGTGGTGGTGAGTTTGCTCCTCATCGCCAGCGTGTTGGAGGTGGCCGTGATGACCAACACGCTGCGCCTGCATCAGCACAACGCCATGCGTGCCTTGATCGAGGGACTCTCACTCATCCTCGCCCGCTTTACCTCGCTGTTTCGCTTCGCGCTGCTGTTGGTTCTCCGCTTATTGCTGATCGCTGTACCGTTGCTGCTGCTCTCGGGGCTTGTCGCCTGGGCGGCTCTGGGCGAGTACGACATCAACTATTACCTCAGCACTCAACCGCCCGCGTTTCTCGCTGCTGCGGCCAGCATCGGTGCGCTGTTGCTGCTGTTGTCGATCGTGCTCGTCTGGCAACTATCAAGCTGGGCAGTAGCCTTGCATTTCCTGCTGTTCCGACAGGTTGCGCCGAGACGCTGCTTCGCCTTGAGTGCCGCCGAGCTGCAAGACGACCAACTTGAAGTGATTCGCCGTCTCCTCGCTTGGCTCCTGGTGCGGATTCTGCTCGCTGCATTGGTGGCGGCCATCGCCGGGATCTTGATTGGCCAATTGCAAGCTCTAGTGGGACCAGACTTGCGCTTGATCGTGCTCTACACCCTCGCGCTGATCCTCGTCTGGATGTTTGCCGATGCCGTGCTTGCAGCACTCGCGAACGGCGCACTCGCCGCCTTGCTCGATCGTCTCTATCGAGACGCAACCGGCCGTCAGCCGCTCGCCGTTCAGCAACTAGCAGCCGAAACCGGCAGCCGCCGGCTCGCCTGGGGTGCAATCCTGTTACCCGCAGCGTTGCTCGTCGTCGGTGCAATCTACGCTGGCGGAGAACTGCTAGAGGGCGTCAGCGGCGAGCGCCGTGTGGAGATCATCGCCCACCGCGGCGCGGCGAGCGCACGGCCAGAAAATACCCTGTCTGCTGTGGTAAAAGCGCTCGAGGATCGCGCCGACTGGGTCGAGATCGATGTCCAAGAAACCGCCGATGGTGAGGTGGTCGTCGCCCACGATAGCGATTTCATGAAGCTTGCCGGCGTCGATCTCAAGGTCTGGAACGCAACCATGGCCGACCTCGCCGAGATCGACATCGGCAGCTGGTTCGATCCCGCTTATTCCGCCGAGCGGACACCAACCCTGCGCGAGGTGTTACTGACCGCAAAAGGGCGCGGCAAGGTGCTCATCGAGCTGAAGTATTACGGACATGACATCGCGCTCGAGAAGCGCGTGGCGCAGATCGTCGACGAGACCGGCATGACCGACGCCGTCGCCGCCATGTCGCTCAAGCGCCCTGGGGTGGAAAAGATGCAGCAGCTTCGCCCGGACTGGCCTCAGGGCGTCTTGGCGGCGACCGCCATCGGGGATCTCTCGGCGCTCGAGGTTGATTTCCTCGCGCTCAACACCGGCCAGATCTCGCTGCGATTGATTCGACGCGCGCATGCGCAAGGTAAAAAGGTCTATGCCTGGACCGTCGATGACCCGGTCACCATGACGCGCTTAATCTCAATTGGCGTCGACGGATTGATCACCAACAAGCCAGCCCTCGCTCGAACCGTGATGGAGACCCGCAACCAGCTCAGCGCACCGGAACGGTTATTGCTTTGGCTCAGCGACCAGTTCCGACTCGATCGTTTCCAGCTCAGCGCCGATCTGCCCGATGCCTAAGGCGGCAAGTGCCTTGACAGAAATCGCCTACATGATTTTGACCCGATGTATGTTCATCGCCATGACACCCGCGTTCGTGCCGACCTTGCCGAGGTCGGTGTAAGCGACGGCGAGATCCAGCAAGCGGTCGGCCGTCGTCACCCCTGACACAGCCGAAGAGCGCAGCCGACTGATCCAAGTCACCTCTTGACTCGCGGGACAAAGCGAGATAGAGTAAGCGGCTGAGTCAATTCCCCGATAGCTCAGTTGGTAGAGCAACTGACTGTTAATCAGTGGGTCGCAAGTTCGAGTCTTGCTCGGGGAGCCAATAGAAACAAGCGCTTACGGGAAACCGGAGCGCTTTTTCTTTGCCCATCTTGTGGATTAGGTAACGCCATAGGTAACAGGCGTTGAGATAGACAAGGATGATGATCACTGCGGGCCGCGCTCAGACAGCCAGCGGGACCGCCTTCTGACAATCGAGGTGCGATGCTTGCCCACGGCCTTTGCGATCTGAGCAGGATGCTGCCCTTGCTCGAGGCGTTGGATGATCTCTGCATCGGCGGCCGGGTCGGCCGATCTGATAAAGGCTTGACCAGCCCAGCGAGCGCGAACGGGTTTTAGAGCTCTGCAAACCAGGGCCGCATCAGCGCCGGCTTGGATCATTGCCAGGGCGGCATCGTGCAGCGGATCGCGGGCCTCGGATGCTGGCATGGGTGCATGGTGCCCTCGGGGGTGAAGGTGCCGGCAGCGGGACCGTGCCGGCGGACGGCAACAGGCGAAGCGCTCAACAAAAGACGATGGACAGCGCTTCGCTCCCCTTACTGCCTTTCAACGCGAGGCAGCGGCGCAAAAAAAAAGGTGCTGGCTTGCGGGAACCGGCCAGCGCGGCACATCGCCAAGCGCTCGATCTGGAGAAGCCCGTGCGCTTGCCTCCCTATCGCGCGCGATCAGCAAAAAATCGCGCTGCGGATTCTTCAGGCTGTCGCAGCCGACACCGAGCGCCGAACGCGCGCCACGGCTTCGAGGATCGCAATCAGCTCGGCCTGTGATCGTGCTCGGGTGCGGTGCAGGTCCACCTCGGGTGCGGTGATCGTTACGCCGTACCGGGTGAATGGCTGCCCAGCGGGAACGGCCAGCCGTGAGGCGTTGGGCCGGATTGCGAGGATCATGCGGCGGCAGCGGCCTCTGCTTCTTCGAGACTGATACCAGCGTCGAAGCCCGGAACCGGATCGAGATCACCAGCCGGAAACGTGATCTTCGATTTTCTTGCAGCGGATTCGGAAAGCCAGCCGGGCTGCGTGTTGCGTTGCAGTTCAGCGGATGCGCTGGGCAGGCGCGTGAAAACCTCCCGCTCGCCGTTGCTGTTGACGCGCGTGTCACCTTCGCGCGGTAATCGCGCGGCTTGGGTATGCCAGGCTGTTAAATCTTCGCCAAGTCGCACTAGGACTTCTTCAAGCTCTGCGATCTCATCAGCCAGCGCAGTGCGCTCGGTGGTCAGCTGATCCAGCTTCGTGCGCCGATCTTCGAGGCTAGGACCAGGCGCAACGGCTGGCAGCTGGACCGATGCCATGATGCGCTCAGCTAGGGCCGCAGGATCGCCAAGCAAGCCCAGCAAGGTCTCAATGTCGCTGGTATCCACGCGACTGATCGAGAAAGGCGCCATGTCGCTCCAGCCGTCTTGCGTCAATCCGTCGAGGATCGCGCCGGCAGCTCGCCGGACATAGCCCAGCTGTTGCGCGATCCCTTCGGATTCGAGGATGCGCTTTTGCCGAGCTTCGAGCGCATGGGTCAATGCGGCTTGAAGATCGGCATCGGTCAGTGGTTGCTTGCGCAGCTGCTTGATGCTGTCGTCAATCTCGGCGCGGCGCTTGAGGGCCGCGCTGTAGCTGCGGCGCAGATCGGGCAGGGTCTTGCGCAGTTCGCTGTAGGCTTTCGCGGCTTTCGCTGTCGCGGATTGTGCGGCCATGGTCAGGGTCTCCGGGCTGAGACTTGGGTGTAAAGGGTGCGCTCGATCGCGCGCGCCAGGCGTTGCTCGGTGGGCTCGCCAGACTCGATCGGCGGCGGTGGTGATCTCCAGGCGATGCGCTTGCGGATGCGTTGCCGAGCTTGCGGTGGCGACTGGATCAGCCGGCCTTGGTGGTCGAGGATCATCATGCGGCGCGGCCTGAGACTTGCCGGCGGATACGGTTCTCAACCTCGGTGGGATCATCATCATCGTCGTCAGATCGGCGCGGCCGGATCATCGGATCGTTGGGCTCGAGCTGCTTCAAGCGCTGATCGAGGCGCTCAATCTGTACGGCCATGTCCACGACGATTTTCTCTAGGTCAACAATGCGTTGATGGTCGTCTGGCTCGGGTAGGACTTCGGACTCGGCGCGGGTGCGGAGTGGCATGGTGGGTTCCTGTTGGTTGGTGGTGCGCTCGCGGCGAATCTGCTCGGCCTTGTCGCTGATGCGTTGCATCTGTTGCTTGTAGAGATTGCCGGCGACGCGCTCTGTGTCGGTGGCCTGATTCGGCTGATTGATGATTAGGGGCATTAGGCGGCTCCATCGCGGCGGCGCGGTTGCAGGCGCTCGAGGCGCGCAAGCTCTCGCTCGATCGCTTCGGTCGATAGCGCGGTCAGTGGTACGCCAAGCTCTGCGGCGGCGATCTTCAGGCGCCTGTGCAGCTCCACGTTGACGGGGATATTCGCTCGAGCGCGGGTTTCAGGCTGAGTGTTCATATAACGCTATACTATTACACTTTTTCACAATGCGAAAAGGATTTTTTCAGGATGCGGGATGCGCGTTTGCGCGTTGCAGCCGGGATGCAAGGTCGTTGCGCAAGCCGTCGACGGCGCGATAGCAAGCGGTGACGGCTTCAGGTGACAGCCCAACATCGCGCTCTAGGCGGTCTGGCAGGCTCTCGAGCGTTGTCGCCACAACCTTGAAGGCGCCGGCCATGTGGCGCTCGTAATCTTCGATCGGGACCAGCTCCTTGCGCTTTTCAGCGAGGCGTATCTCCACCTCGTCTGCGCGCAGTTGGTCGAGGCGCGCTTTCTCCTGCTGAGGATCGAGGGGACCATTCGGCGCGCGGTTGGCTGCTGTCTCTCTGAGCAGGCGGATGTATTGAACACGCTGAGCGTCGAGGTCTGCGGTCTTGTCGATCTGCCCAGCGGCGTATCGCTCGCGTAAGGCGCGGACGCTGAGGTCCAGGTGGCGTGCGATGTCGGCTTGTTTCATTGGCTGATGACTGCCCTATGTTGGTGCAATAAATGGTCGAGAACCGCGCTCGCCTAAAATACCCCCGGATGGTTGCCCTACAGGACCCAAGTGCTTGATTTACAAGACTTTTCGTGTCCCCGTGGCAATCTGGCTGAGCCCCGACGGTTCGCGCTCGGTGTTCCGGTAATAGTCTGAGTCTATGACTTGTTTCAGGTTCATAGGCTATGCCGCCAGCGGCGATATGATGATGACCTAGGGAAACTCTGCGGCTAGCGAAATCACGCGGTGCGAAATACCCGCTCGCAAAGGGGCCAGCCGGGACCCGCGCTCTCTCACTCAGCCCTCCGAACGAACCGGCTGCACTCCCGCGGCCGGTTGCTGCCGACGAAGCGCTTGAGCGCTCGACACCAGGCCCTGCCCTTCAGTCGAGCGCAGTCGCGGCAGCGGACTCTCACGCGGCCAGCCGCCAAGCAAGCGGCGAGCGCTCGGGCTCTCGAACCTGCCAGCGCACCGGCTCCCTCCCATCCCGCTCTCTGCGCTGATGTGCCAGTCGATCGAGGGCCGCGCCCACTGCGTTGATGCGTGCTTGCATGTTGGCTTGGTGTAGTCGTTGCTGTTGCTGGGTCATGCTGCATTGCGCTCCGTTAGTGATGGATCGGATTCGTCGGGCGTCCCGCCATGCGCGCGGTTGCCCTTGTGCGCGCGGCCGGTAATGCGCGGATCGTTGGCGATGACGCGGATGCCCGCCAGGCGATAGAGCTCAAAGCGCTCGCGCTCGGGGATGCCGTGCTTGAGGCGAATCGCGCGTTGACCGCCGTCGAGATCAGCAAGCTCGAGAACGTAGTGAGCAAGCCCGGCATCGGCTAGGGCGGCGCGGATCTCTGCGGCCGATGGGTGCCTGCTCATCCAATGCGCGCATGTGCGCCGGTAGGTATGCCCGGCCACCTTGCGAGCAACAGGACACCAGCCATGTCGGCCTCGGTAGTGCCGGCAATCTGTGCAGCGGACGTTCCTCATGCCGACACCTCCGAGACTGATCGCAGCCGATCTGTGAGGTGGAAGCGTGCGGCGTCGGTGGCGTCGGCCTCGGAGTGGCTGGCGGGGGTGAGCATGTCGAAGCTGCGCTCACCATCGCCATGGTGGACGCTGACCCGCCAGCGCTTGAACGGCGGAGTCTTGGCCTCGGATTGCTCTCGAGCTGCTGTTTTTTCGGGTCTACCCGGTCTACCCGGTCTACCCGGTCTACTGCGCTAATTTTCAAAAGGAATAACGGTAGACTCTACCGATCTACCAGGGTCTACCGGGTCTACCTTTTGACGGTCTACCGTCTCGAGCGCGCGGCCGATGATGTCTAGAGCGTTCATTCTTCGCCCCCATCATCAGGAAGCTGCACGGCATAGACGGCGGTATTGCGCCCGTCGATCTTCTTCTGCACCAGATGTCTACCTGTTGCGCTTGGGTTCAGCCATCCAGCCTTGTGCAGCGCGGCCAATGCCCTGCTGAGATCATGCCCCGCGATCGCTTCACGAAGTCCACTGCTGAGGAATAGGTAGGTCTGCCCACCAGTCGGCTCGGCCTCGGTGTATCCAGCGCGATCTCGGACCAGGTGCCTGCTGTCGCCGTTGCGCTCCGAGAAGCGGCTATCGCCATGCTTTTCGATGAAGCTGCGAACCGCATCGAGAATCTGGCGATCCTCGGTTGATCCTTTGCCACGCTGATCTCGCCAAAGCTGAAAGGCGTCGATTGCTGAGCGCGTTGCTCGCCCTGCTGACCATCCGGTGATGCCGGCAGCGCTCGCCAGTTCACCGGCCGCAGCGATCAGTGCAATCTGATGCGCAACACGCCCCTCTTGCCCACTGCCCGGCTCCATGCGCGTCACAATCGCGTCGATTGCGGCGCCGATCCCTAGATCGTCTTGGTCGATCAGCCAGCGAACAAATGCAGGACCAGCTAGACCGTGGTGCTGCTTGGTCGCCGTCTTGATGGCATCTGCAAAGGCGCGCCCATCCTCGGCTCCATGTAGATCATCAAAGACTCCATGTTGGTGTTGCCCAACGGGCAGGTTGATGAGGCGAACATCCTGACCCGCGTGATAGCGCGCGCCCTCGGATTGCATGTAAGCCTCAATGGTGCGCTCGCCACTGGACAGGACCACTGTCCGCCATGATGCGCGGCGTCGTGATCCGCCTTTGACGTTGGCCCTAGCCTTTCCTTGGCCATTGGCGAGCTGATAGATGATTGCGCCGATCTCGCGCCCCGGGGCTTGGCCGATCTCATCGAGTGCGAGTAGCGAATCATTGGATTCAGCCGCGGCGGCTTCGAGTCCGTTTGCGGTCGCTCTCCATGTTCTGAGTAGCGCGCGCCCTCCCCAGACCGAAACAGCAGCTTGTACCGCAGTCGTCTTGCCTGCCGAGCTGTCGCCATAGATATGCAGACCCGCGTGCTCAATGTGCGCAAGGTCCAGTAATGGACCAGCAAAGGCGGCGCTGATTGCCAGCGTGAGGATGTCGTTACCGGCTGCACGCTCCGACACATCACGACGCCAGTCATCAAGGCTTCCGCGTTGCTCGAAATCAGGTGGTGATGCGCTCTCAGACTGAAACCGGATGTCACCATCACCGATGACACCATCGGGCAGGACAAACGATCCGTCATGCCATCCGAGCGAAAGCGCAGCCAGGACGCGGCGCTTGGATGCCCTGTGCGTAATGGAATGGTCCGCCCCGCTCCTCCAACACACCCCGAGCGGGCACAATAAGCGATGATGAGAACCCATCGTCAACCAAGGTAGCGGAGCAGACCAATGACAGAGACTCACAAAGACCGGGCCATCACG
>NZ_NRRY01000051.1 GCF_016583905.1 Lamprobacter modestohalophilus
GCAAGAAAGACAATCTGTTTCTCTAAACTTGAAAAGATGCATGACATTGTCATCGGCCTATTCATCAATCGCTACGAGTTTGGGCTAATAATTCAGTAGGCAGCAGGTACATATCTATAACACTACCCGCGAACCAAAGACAGCGGCTTGGAATCACTCGCTTTCTGCACTTGACTTCTCGGCGTAGCACGAGATGACCGAATCAAAATACTTGGAACGACGATATTCATTCATCGCTTACCCACCGATGAGACAGTTCGGCTCAAGCTGGGTTATCAATGGTCGATGAAATCGTAGAGGAAACGTTAGAGGAGCTGCCTGAATCGAGCTCAGGCAGGCGTCGCAGCAGCAGCTCCTGCGTCGGATAGGCAAAGGCCACCCCAGCCTCTTCGAAGCGTTGGTGGATACCGAGATTGATCGCCTGCTGCACATCCATGTAGAGCGTGTAATCCGGGCTCAGCACGTAGTAGACCGCCTCGAACACCAGCGCAAAATCTCCAAACTCAGCAAAATGCGCACGATCGAAGCGCGCGTTCGGAACGCCTTCAATGACCTCGCGAAGCATCACCGGAATCTGCTCAATCAGATGACGCGGGGTCTGGTAAGTCACTCGCAGCTTGAAGGCAATACGCCGCTCCTTAAAGTGCTTAAAGTTGTGGATACGGCTGTTGAGCAGATCGCTATTGGAGAGCACCACCAGCTCACCGGAGAGACTGCGGATGCGCGTGGTCTTCACCCCAATGTGCTCGATCACACCAAGGGTCTGCCCGGACATGACGAAATCGCCCACCCGGAATGGCTTGTCTAGAATGATCGCCATCGAGCTGAACACATCGCCAAGGATGTTCTGGACCGCGAAGGCAATCGCCAAGCTGCCAACGCCGAGTGCGCCGACCAGGCCAGCGACGGGATACCTGAAATAGGCCAGCAACGAGACGACAACCGTGATCCAGATGCCCACCCGCAGGAAGAACAGCAACAGCCCATACGCAGTGACGGTCGAGGGATCTCGCATCTCCTGGCGTGTGCGCCGACGGTTGAAGTAATCGACCATCGCCGCATTGGCCCAGATGCCAAGCTGGATGTAGAAGGCCACCACCAACAGGGTCCAGAGCCAGTCTTTGACCGTCGGACTGGCCAGGCCGGAGAAGACCATCGCCACATAGAAGGCGGCGATCAACACAAAGAGCTGACTGGTGTTGCCCGCGATGGCCGAGAGCGCCAAGCGAAAGTCGCCATAGACGGCCGTTGGGCTCTTTGCTTTGCGCCGATTCAAGGCACGCCGCGCCCCCATCCGCACCAGCGAGACGACAAAGATCACCACCACAAACATCGCAAGGGCGATCGCCAACTCACGCACGCGGATACTCTGGTCGTCGATCACCAATATCTCAGCGTCCCACCAGGTACTGATCGTCTCCTGCGCCTGCAGCAGTTGCAGCGACAGCGTCTGCTCTTGTACCAAGGCCTCAACCTGGGGCCGCATCCCCTCCAGCAGCGCGATCAGCTCACCCTGGACCTTGAGCAATTCGCGGCCATAGCCTTCAGCGAGATCATGGGCCTGGCTGCGAACCGCCATCGCCTCGCGCGCACCCTCGCTGAGCTCGGGATCACGCAGCCGCCGCGTCTGTGCCAGCTGTATGGAGCGCAGGGCATTGAGACGCCCTTCAATGTCGTCCTTTTCAGCCTCTGCTTCCGATGTATCCATGATGATCTGCCGCAGAAGCGCTGCCAGATCAAGCGACTCAGGGTCGTTCATCAACTGATAACGTTTTTCCCAGAGCGACCGCATCCGGATCAGGTTGTCGATTGCCGTGGTCAATGAATCGACGCTGGTGCGCGCCGCATCGAGCTCAGCCTGACGCGCCGCTACCCATTCCTTCAAGGCCGCCTGGTCCGCGCTATCGTCGGCTTCGGCCAATCGGCGCTGCGCCTGATACAGATCAGACTCCGCCTGATCCCCTGTGCGTTGCAGGGCGTCGATCTGCGCTTTCATCTCCTCTTCGCTCGCCGACAGCTCCGCGAGCCGCTGATCGAGCGCCTCACGAGAGAGTTCGATGCGCTCCTCGAGAAACGCGATGCGTGCAGCCAGCAACGTCTGTTTCGTTTCAGCAAGTCGGTCCTCGTTGCGCGTCAGCTCGAGCGCACGCTGGTTAGCGGCCAACTGCTGCCGAGCGAGCAGCTCCTGCAGGCGCGCGAGCTCGAGATCCTGCTCAAGCGCAGCTCGCTCGGTCGCGCTGATCCCATTTCTCGCTCCATTTCGATCGGCTGCGGTGAGTTGATCACGCACCGTGCGACGCGCACGCACGGCCGCACTCAGCTCCTTTTCAGCGGCATGCAAGCGACGCGTCGCGGTCTCGATGCGCGTCTCCGCGACATCTTCAACCGCCTGCGTCATCGATAGCTCGGCCCGTTGCTGATCAAGTAACGAGATCGGAAATGGGGGCTCTAACGCCACCCCGTCGCGTTCGACGGTCTCAAGCTGCTGGCGTCTCTTTGCAAGGTCAGCCTCGATCGACTGCAAGCGCCCGCGCAACGTCGCCCGCCGCTGCACACTGATCCGCAGCTCGCGCAGCACCTCAACCTTGTTGCGAATCTTCGCGACGCTTGCCTTGAGCGCGTTGAGCGCAAGCTCGCCATCAGCGGCTTCAGCGTCGGCAGTCGCAGCCGCATCTACCTCAGCTGCGCTAGCGGCATCCGCCTCGGCTGCACGAGCGGCATCCACCTCGGTTTCAGACTCCGCGCTCGCCGCCTCCTCATCGCTCGTGTCGACAGCCTGGCTCGCACCATTCTCGCCTTCAGCCCCAGGCTCGACCGGCGCGGCTTCCTGCGCCTCAACGTCTGCCGCCGCGGCAGCCTCCTGAGCCCCTGCCTCTAGCGCCTCAGCCGCTTCCTGAGCCGCAGCCTGAGCAGCCTCGAGCGCAGCCTCCTGCTCCGCCAGCCGCGCATCGATCAAGTCCAGCGTGATCTGGAAATCCTCCGCCGAGGTCATCGGCTGGGGCAGCCCCGATAGCCCGATCATCGCCGGGTTGAACGCCAGGGCGTCGGCCTCCTGTGCAGCGGCCAGCGGTTGCGCCTCGGCGGCCTGCTCCGCCGGGGTTTGATCGCCTTCGGCGCCTTCAGCGCCTTCAGCGCCTTGCTCGGATGCCGCAGATGCGGGTGCGGGTGCGGGGGTGTCGTTCTCTTGGGACAATGCGGGCAGTGGCAGCAGCAAGGCAAGCCATAAGAGAGAGGCCGATAGGCTGTACTTAAATATCATAAGAGATTTAAAATCAAGGGCTTGCGATGGCAGGCCAACGCAGACCGTGGCAGCTGAATGGCACGAGACCAGAGAATAGAAAATCAGTGTATCGGCTCGAGCGCGCCTGTATCAACCGCGCCATCAGGGTAGACAAAAGCTGTTCACACTCAAGCCAGCACCCTTTCAGGCAAGCGCTAGGCAGGGGACAAACCGATGCAATACACCGACCTAGCAGCGGTTTCGGCTCAAAGCCTGGCGGCGGTCGTTAGTGATCGGGCCCCAAATAACGGTCCAGGATCTTGTCCCAAGCATCGGATCGGATCAGCTCAAGCAAGGTCAGATTGACCGGGTCGCGGAGCTCGCTATCGGGCGGCAGCGCAATGCCATACTGCTGTCGCCGCAGCAGAACCGGCAAGACCCGTAACTGCTGCGCGAAGGCCTCGGCGATCTCAAAACGCAGGATCGGTGCATCATGAACCACCGCATCCGCCTTGCCCTGAGCAACCTGCCTGAGCGCATCCGACAGATCAGCGACCCGGCGATGACGGACACCCTGGTCCGCGAGGAAAAGATCGCTGGTACTCCCGCTCAAGGCCAAGACACGCTTCAGGCGCAGATCGTCGATGCTATCGATCGAGCTATCCAGCTCATTCACGGTCAAGGCCGTCGTGATCGCCGCAGTGAAGGTGGAGATTGCGATCAGACCCGCGAACATCCAGACCATACCAATCGAGCGCCCGAGCAAGGTCGTTGGCGCCTTATCCCCATAGCCGACGGTCGTCATAGTCACCGCCGACCACCAGACCCCAGAGCCAATCCCGGACAGCGGCTCCCGGTGAAATTGGCTATTGGCGCGCCGCTCCGCCAGCCAGATCAAAACCCCGACGCCGATCAAGAGCGCAAGCAGTGCTCCAATGACGGCCAAGAATCCGGGCGAGATCAAGCGCACAATGAGCGCCAACAGGTTGCCACTGCGCTGCGGCACCGCAATCGCCAGCCCGGAGGCGTGAAACGAATGCGAGAAATCCAGCAACTGCTCGCGATCGCTGGTGATGGTCAGTGCTGCAACAGCCGCATCCACCCGTCCCGCAGCGGTCGCCTCCAGCATCTCAGTTAAGCCGAGCTCAATAAACTGGAAGTCAAACCCATTCTCCTCGGCGATCTGATTCCACAGCTCAATCGCGATCCCCGACCATTGCCCTTCGGCCCCCTTGAACGCGAATGGTGGTGCCTCCCGCGTCGCGATGATCATCGCGGGCTCCGGCACGGCCTCCACCATCTCCGTCGACAGCACTGCGGCTGCTTGATCAGAGTGGACGTCATCCACCTGAGCACCAATCTCGGCTGCCCACCAAAGCACCGGTACGAGCAGCAGCCAACTCAGCGAAGACCGCATCGGCATCTCCATCGTTGAGATCAAAAACGTTTTGTCGACCTTGCCTGCACGGGGCTGCCATCTTGGTTGCGGTCAGTCAGCACAGGGATCACACCAAGCTTCAAGTTGCTCAATAATCGGCGCGATGGCCGGGGGTGTTGGATCGTCGGCGAAGAGGCGGCGCAGCATGGTGCGATGGGCGCCGTTGACGATGATCGGCTCTGCAACACCCTCAAGCTGCAGTGACTCGACGCTGACAGCGCCATCACCGAGCCCATCGCCTAGCCCATCGAACCAGGCATGCAGCTGCTCGCCGAGCATCTCGGAGCCGACCTCGGCAGCGGCCGCATCGAGGCTGGCGATGAGCTGTTTCGGCGGCTCGACCAAACGCGCACCGATGATGGCGCGCGGCACCGATGCAGGCCAAGGTCGCGCATTCAAGGCCTGCAAAAACGCGCTGCCTGGGCGCAGATCGATCTTCGCCTCCCCTAATCCATCGCGCAGACCGGCGAATAGCGAAAAGCGTCGGCGCTGGGCGTCTTCAAAGTGCTCGCGCAGCTCGAGCCAGATCCGCAACCGCGCCCAGTCGGAACCCTGATTCGGGGTGCCAACCATGAGCACGCCGCCGACCGGGGCGCCTTCGATCTTGGCCGGTTCGCCCACCGGATGTCGCCAGCGGGTGACGAATTCGCGCGCCAGCAGCCCGCCCATGCTATGGCCGATCAGGATCACCGGGCGGTCGTCGGGCAGCATTGCCCAGTGCTGGGCCAAAAAGGCGGCACTGCGATCGATGCCCTGATCGTTCGGATAGCGCAACTCCCAGACCTCGAAGCCGGCCTCGGCCGCCGCTGGGGCCAGGTCATCCCAGATGATGCCGGGCTCATCGAGGCCGTGGATTAAGATCACGCGCGGGCGCTCGGAGGCGTGAGTGCTCGAGGCAGCCAGAGTCTTAGCCGTATCCGGCGCAGCCGGCAGACGCAAGAAGAGGCCGTGCCCGTTACCGGTCGGGCTCATCAACTCCGGAAACCAATCATCCAGTTGATCATGGACCAGGGTGCGCAACGCCCGCTCCTCGCTCGGATACAGCTCGGCCCAGAGCGTCCAAAAAGCGGCGATCGCAAGGATCAGCGCGGCAACTTGGAACGCGCGCCGACGCACAGAATGGCCTGAATGATCACGCGCCTCAAGAAACGCTTGATCGTCCTTAGATGAGAGCACCGTCTTGAATCGGCTCCATAGCTTTGGATTGAGATCAGCAATCGATGTACCGAGAACAGTCTGCTCATCGAAACCCTTGCAACAGGGTTGCGTTGAACGAGGAAAGGGCTAGCTCGCCGAGCGAGCTAGCCCCGAATCACAGAGGACCGGATAGACGCGAACGCATCCGTCCCGTGGCTGAATCCGTTGTTCAGTCCTCAAGCGACTCGTAGGTGTGGGTGGTGCGGAACAGTAGCCAGAGACCAAAGACGGTCGCCAGCACCTCGGCGGCCAGCGCCATGACGAGCGCCATCAGGCTGGCAAAATCAACCGCCGAGACCCAGGAGCCGCCGAGCGAGGTCGGCGTGGTTTGGATCGTTGGTACACCACCCTGGGGCGCGGCGAGGAAGTAGAACAGCATCTGCGCAACCTCGATCAGCATCACCAGGATCGAGAAGACAATCCCTATGCTGCTCGCGATGAGGCCGATCCAGACCGTGCGCGTGACGCTGCCCTCGCTCGGGCGCTGCGCCGGGTCAGCGATCTTGCGCCCCAAGGCCGGATAGCGCGAGAACCAAAAGATGACGAATACCAGCAGCAGCAGATTCATTGCGCTCAAATAGCTGACAATCGGCAAGCCTTGGCGCGGCCCGGTGATACTGCCGGAAAAGGTAAACACATAAAACATCAGGAGCACCGGGAAGGCCCCCATCACGATCTGGGTCCAGAATCCGATGCGCCCAGTGCGCTGGAAGGTCTTCGCAAGGCCATCAACCTTGGAGACATGAAGACCATTGACGAGATTCTTCAGCATGATTGACCTCATTCGCCCGTGGCGACTGATTGGGAGTGATTAGGAAAGACAGCGAGACATCACATCACGGGGATCAAGCGCCCCAGAAAACCTTAAGTATCGAATGGATAAGCATAGTCCTCGGGTGTTCGCGGGGCAACGCAGCAACGCGGCCCGAGGGGCCCGCAGCCTTACTGCGATAAACGCCCCCCGGGGATCAGGCTGATCATCAAGCCAGATCCGATTCGATCTGATCCGATCAGCTCTGCGCTGGTGCCGACACGGCATCAGGCGCGGCTCCTTTGCCTGTGGCTGTACCGCTTCCGGTTCCCTCCCCGCCTTTGGCATCGCCTCCAGTGCTAGCCTCAGCGCCCTTCACCCGCTCACGCAGGCTCTGCACCAACACATACAGCGGCGGGATCACGATGATGCCGAACACCGTCGCTGCGACCATACCACCCAACACCACGACACCGAGCGAGACCTGACTCGCCGCGCCAGCGCCGGTCGCCAGCACCAACGGCAGCATACCGAGGATGAAGCTGAACGCGGTCATCAGCACCGCACGGAAGCGGATGCGCGCCGCATCAGCAGCCGCTTGCTGGATCGGCAGGCCCTCCTCGCGCAACTGCTTGGCGAACTCGACGATCAGGATCGCGTTCTTACTCGCCAGACCGATCAGCATGACCAGGCCGATCTGGGTGTAGACGTTGTTATCCAGCCCCACCGCCCAGGTCGCTGCCAGGCCACCCACCGCCGCGATCACCACCGACAGGATGACCGAGGTCGGCACCGTCCAGCTCTCATACTGGGCGACCAGGAACAGATAGACGAACAGCAGCGCCAGCGCCAGCACGATCGCCGCTTCACCACCGGCCTGGACCTCCTGGTAGGTGGTCCCGCTCCAGTCGATCGCGAAGCCGTCCGGCAGATCATTGCGCTCGATCTGCCGCAGCGCCTCGATGCCCTCGCCGGTGCTGCCGAGCGGCGTGACATTGACGCTGGCAGCGCGGAACATGTTGAAGCGCCGCGTGCTCTCCGGCCCCAGCACCGGCTCCACCGTCACCAGCGAGGCCAGCGGCACCATCTGCCCGCGCGCATTGCGCACATGCAGCTTGGCGATGTTTTCGGGGCTCATCCGAAACGGCGCATCGGCCTGCAGGAAGACGCGGAAGGTGCGGCCGAAGAGATTGAAGTCGTTGACATAGAGCGAGCCGAGATTCGCCTGCAGGGTCAGGAACAGATCCGAGACCCGCACCCCCATGGCCTCGGCGCGCTGGCGGTCGATATCTAGGAACAGCTGTGGCGTGCGCGCACTAAAGGTCGAGAAGGCACGCTGGATCTCAGGGTTGTCGTTGGCGTTGATGATGAAGCCCTGCAGCACCCCTGCCAGCTCTTCTGGTGAGCGGCCGGCCAGATCGAGCAGCTCCATCTCGATACCGCCGGCGGTGCCGAGACCTTGGATCGGCGGCGCCGCAAAGGCAAACACCGTCGCCTGTGGGATCGAGAGCAACTGTGGCTGTACCCGCGCCAGCACCGCGTCGGCACTATTCTCAGGCGCCGGGCGCTCATCCCAATGCTTCAGGATCGCGATCGCCATTCCACCGCTCGAGCGCACCCCGGCCAAGAGACTGAAGCCGGCGACGGTGAGCACGTGATCAACCTCCTCCTGTGCCGCCAGCGTCTGCTGGACCTGATCCAACACCGCCCCGGTGCGGTCGACCGAGGAGGCGTCGGGCAGCGAGACATCGATGAAGAAGTAGCCGGTGTCCTCGCTTGGGATGAAGCCGGTCGGCACCTGATTGAACAGCCAGCCAGCACCGACACCGCTGGCGATGATCACCAACAGCGCGATGAAGGAGCGCTTGCCAAGGCTCGTGACCAGTGCGGTGTAGCCGTTACGGGTCCGGTCGAGTGCGTTGTTGAACCAGCGCAGCGGTCCGCGCGGCGCACGCGACGGACGCAGCAACAGACCGCAGAGCGCCGGACTCAGGGTCAAGGCGACCAGGGAGGACAGGGTCACCGCCACCGAGATGGTCACCGCGAACTGCAGGTAGAGCTGACCGGTGATGCCGGGCAGGAAGGCGGTCGGTACGAACACCGCGTAGAGCACCAAGGTGGTGGCGACGATCGGGCCGGTGACCTGCACCATCGCGCGCTTGGCGGCCTCCTTGGCGCTGAGCCCCTCTTCGTCCATCAGGCGTTGGGTGTTCTCGACCACGACGATGGCATCGTCGACGACGATACCGATGGCCAGGATGATCGCGAACATCGACACCGTATTGATCGACAGCCCAGCGGCGAGCAGGATCGCGAAGGCGCCAATGATCGAGACCGGGATCGCCAGCACTGGCACCAGCGTCGAGCGCCAGTCACCGAGGAACAGATAGGTCACCAGGATGACCAGCCCCAACGCCTGGAACAGCGTGATGACCACGTTGCGCATGCTGATGCGCACGAAGTCGGTGGTGTCGTAGTAGATCGCGTACTCGAGATCATCCGGGAAACGCTCGGCGAGCTGGTCCAGGGTCGCGTAGACGCGATCAGCGGTCTCGAGCGCGTTGGCGCCCGGTGACAAGTAGATGCCGAGTGCGGCGGTGGGCGCCCCATCGATCCAGGCATTAGCGTCGTAGGTCTGAGCGCCGAGCTCGATGCGCGCGACATCGCCCAGGCGGATGGTCGAGCCATCGGGGTTGGAGCGCACCAAGATGTCCTCGAACTCAGAGACCTCGGTCAACCGCCCCTGTGCCTGCAGGCTGTAGGTGAACGCACGACCCTCATTGCCCGGCGGCGCGCCGAGCCGGCCGACGGCGGCCTGCAGGTTTTGGCGGCGGATGGCATCCACCACCTCGGCCTCGCTGACGCCGAGCGCGGTCATCACCTGCGGGTTGAGCCAAATGCGCATCGCATAGTCGAGCGGCCCGAACTGGCTCGCCTCGCCGACGCCGGGGATACGCGCCAAGGCATCGCGGATGTTGATCTCCATGTAGTTGGAGAGGAACAACCGGTCATAGGAGCGCTTCGGCGACAGCAGGTTGATGGTCAGCAGCATATTGGTCGACTGCTTACGCACCGAGACGCCCTGCTGGACCACCTCGTTGGGCAGCGTCGGCGTGGCGAGCGCGACCCGGTTCTGCACGTTGACCGCGGCGATGTCCGGATCGGTGCCGAGCGCAAAGGTCACATCGAGCCGGTAGCTGCCAGTGTTATCGCTGGTCGAGGTCATGTACAGCATGTCGTCGACGCCGTTGACCTCGGCCTCGATCGGCGCCGCGACGGTCTCGGCAACGACCTCGGCATTGGCGCCAGGGTAACGGCCCTGCACCGAGACCTGTGGCGGCACGATGTCTGGAAATTGCGCGACCGGCAGAACCTGAATGGCGATGGTGCCGGCGATGATGATCACCAGCGAGATCACCATCGCGAAGCGCGCGCGATTGATGAAGAAGGCGGAGAACATAGCGGCTCAGCCCTCGTCGTACAGGGTTGCCGGGCTCGGCTGCACCCGCATGCCCGGACGTGCCTTCTGCACACCCTCGACGATCACATGCTGCCCTAGCTGCAGCCCAGAGGTGACGACCCAGTCGGTATCGACCCGCGCTCCCAGTTCGACGCGCGCGATCTCGACCTGATTCTCGGCAGTGACCACCAGCACCAGACGCCCGGCCTGATCCTGCTGCACCGCGATCTGCGGCACCACCATCGCCATCTCGGGCTGGGCCGCTTTGGCCACCACGGTCACGAACTGACCCGGCAGGAGCACTTCGCTCGCATTATCGAAGCTGGCGCGCACCCGCACCGTGTCGGTGGTCTGATCGACCTCGGGGTCAAAGAACTCGAAGCGGCCGGGCTCTTCGAGCATCGAGTCGTCGGCCAGGCGGACGTAGGGTAGGAATTGATCGTCGCTGCCCTCCATCCGTCGCACCGCCAGCATGGTGCGATCATTGACCGGGATGTTGACGAAGACCGGATCGATGCGCACCAGCCGCGCCAGCGGCCCCGAGGTCGGCCCGACCACGGCACCCTCAGGGAAGGCAACGCGGCCAATGCGGCCATCGAAAGGCGCATGAATCTCGGTGTAGCTGAGCTCGATCTCGGCGCGCTGCAGTGCCGCCTGTGCCGAATCGCGTGCGGCCCGGGCCTCTTGCTCTGCAGCCACCGCGGCATCGAGCTGAGCCCGAGTCGCACCGCCGCGCTCGATCAGGGGCTCGATACGCTCGCGCTGAAGCCGCGCGTTGGTTAGCGTCGCGGTACTGCGCTCAACATCCGCACGGCGCGCGGCCACGCTGGCCTCGAACGGCTCAGGCTCGATGCGGAACAATAGATCGCCCTCATTGACCATCGCGCCCTCCTCGAAGGTGCGTTCGGTGAGGAAGCCGTTGACACGCGCGACCAGGTCGACGGCATCGATCGCCTCGACGCGGCCGACGAACTCCATTTGCGGCGTGATCTCGCGCTCGACCACGGGTGCGACGCCAACCGCCGGCGGTGGTGGGGGCGCAACCGGCCCCGCTGCTTGATTGCCAGGCTCGCAGGCGACCAGCCCAATCGCGCTCGACAGGATCGCGCTCGATAGAAAGAAGAGACCCAGGATTCGCCGCATGAGGACTCCGTGATGGTTTGGTGAAGTCGATGAATAAGAGCTCGAAGCGCACAAACTGGAGGCGCGTCGATGCATGATCGGTACCCGCGCGCGTCGCAACTTGACGGCACTCGAGTGTGTTGATGTCTGAATCTGTGCTGGCACATCCAATCGTTGCAACACAGGACAAGCACTCTCCCTAGGCTGAGGCACTGCCAAGCTAGTCATCACGTCAGCGCTGCAACAAGCACTGGCAGAATTGCGGCTTGCGCGGTCGCGCTGCGAACTGCGCAACGTTACTCGATCACGAGTTGATTTGCTCGGCCAAAAAGCGCTGTTGCGGTCAACGCGCATTCAGCACCCCGCCCCAGAGCAGCAATGAGAGGAGCAACAACGCCGAGCCGGCCACCGGCCACTGTCGCAGGCCGCGATCGAGCACCTCGACACCGGCACCGATTGCGCTCAGCAGACGCCTGAACGGTGCACTCCAAACCAGGATGTCGCCGGCTGGCACCTGCGGTAGCCGCTCAGCCCAGCGCCAGAGCGCCAGCATCGCGAGCGCTCCAAGCAGCAAGGGCCAACTTGCCTTCCAGAGATCGGCTGGGTTGATCGAGCGCGCCAGCCAGGTCTGCGTGGTACCGAGACCGAGCCAAGGCAGGAGCAGCCAAGGCAGCAGGAGTGCCGCGAGCGCCATTAGCCACCAGGGCAGCAGCCGGCGGAACACACCCTTAGAACGAGCATTGACCGCCTCGGGGCTGTTCGCATGGAAACTGGTGACGCTGGCTGTAGCCCGACTGAGATGAGTCGCTTTGGAGAGGTCCGCACTTGGGCTGGTGTCATCTGGACTGACCTCATTTGGACTGATCACATTTGGGCTGGTCACACTTGAGCTGATCTCCTCTGGACTGGTCACACGTGGGCTGATCTCATCTGGACTGGTCACAGCAGCGTTTGCTGCAGGCGCAGTAGCTGTGCCGAAACTCAGCGCTGCTTCATCGCCGCTGACCCAGAGTCGGCGCAGGAAATGCAGCATCAGCAGGGTCGAGCCCGCCGCCGAGAGTGCCGCCAGCAGCCCGAGCAACGGCGTATCAAAGAGTGGCTTCAGTGCCAGCTTGGCCGCTGCGCCCCCGGTCAACGGCAGACCCGCGATGCCAAGCCCGACCAGCGCCGCCGGCGCCAGCACCAGCCAGCGCCGTTGGATCACACCGTCAGCGACCACACCGAGACCGAGAAAGAGCGCGCCCTTGGCGAGCAGATGATGCGCCGCGTAGAGGGTGAGCAACAGCACTGCGGCCGATTCGCCTGCACGCAATGCCAGTCCGGTCGCCGCTGCGATCAGTCCCATCTGGCTGATGCTCGAATAGGCCAGCACGGTCTTCGCGTTGCGCTGGGTGATGCCGATCGCGATGCCATAGAAGGCGCTGATCAATCCCAGCACGACCAACAGCTCACCCCAGGACGGCGCCCCGGCCTCGAACGGCAAGAAGCGGATCAGACCGATGACACCAGCCTTGACCGCGGCACCGCTGAGCACCGCCGCAGCGGGGAACGGTGCCGCGGTATAGGCCAGCGGCATCCAGACATGCCCCGGCACCAGGGCGATCTTGAGCGCGAAGCCGAGCAGCAGCAGCGCCAGACTGAGCCCCGACCAAGGTGACCCTGAGAGCCTCGCAACCACGCTGCCGATCGCCAGACTCGGCTCCGGACTCGACGCCGAGAGCAGCGCAAAGGCCAACAGCAAGGCGATCTCGCCGAGGATTGCCAGCAGCAGGTAGAGGCCGGTCGCGCGGCGCGCGAAGGCGGTGCCATCATGCGCGATCAGACCGAAGGCGGCCAGGCTGACCAGCCCATAGAACAGGTAGAAGCTGACCAGATCGGCGGCGATGAACACGCCGAGGCTACCGGTCAGGGTCAGCAGCCAGAACAGCGTGAAGCGACCCCGATGTGGTGATGCCTGCAGCATTGGCGCGGCGTAGAGTCCGCCCGCCGCCCAGAGCAGCGCGGCAACGCCGAGCAGCGCAGCGCCGGGCCGGTCGACGACGAGGCCGATCGCGAGGCCGTTGGGATCGAACAGCAGCGTAATCGCGGCAACCTCGCCGTTGGCGATATCGCCCTGGCCGAGCACCAGCAGCGCGACGATCGCAGCCGCCAGCGCCGGCAGCGGGATCAGCGCAAGCAGAACCCAAAGGCGCTCGCGAATCGGCTGCACAAAACAGGTCAGCACAGCCAGGGCCGGCGTCGCCAGCCCAACGCCAACCAGCAGCTCGGCCATCGGCAGCGAGGCGATCATGGCAGTGACCCCATAGCGCTGGATTGAGCCCCGACAGCGCTAGGCAGTGGCGCTACAGAGCTGGTTGAAGGCCCCGCGACGGTTGGCAGTGACTCCGGCGCGCTTGGCAGTGACCCCGCAACACCTGGCAGTGGCTCCATCACACTTGCCAGAAACCCCGTAGCACTTGGGACCGGCGTCACGCCGCTTGCCGGCAGCTCAAACGCACTGAGCCCAGCGGGCTCGGCCAATGGCTCTAACATCGCCATCGCCTCACCACCGCGACCGATCTGCAGGATCTCAAACGAGGTCAGCGGCACCAGCCCGAGCGCAATCGAGATCAAGGCGAGGGCCAACACGATCAGCTCACGCGAGCGCGCGACCGGCCGCTGCAGCCGCGGTTGCCTCTGGGCCGATTGGACCTGACCCGTTTGCCCTGGAAGCTGGGACGATGATCGCGGCGATTGGACAGAGGCTCGTTCAGGCGAGACTTCAGAGGCCGGCTCCGGCGGTGGAGCAGACGCCAATTCAGCCGAGGCTCCAGTCGCCAACTTCGGCAATGGCTCAGATACTCCCTCAGACTGCCGTCGCGATGCAGGCCCAGCGGCCAAATCGGCATCCGATTCAGAGAAGCTCGCCGCCGCCAGCACCCGATACAGATAGGTTCCCGTGAGCACGCCGCCAAACAGGATCACCAGTGTCCACCACCACTGACCGGTCTCGATCGCGGCGCGCAGCAACAGCCATTTGGCCGCGAAGCCTCCACTCGGCGGCAGCCCCATCAACGACAGCCCGGACAGCGCAAAGGCGACCAGCGTGATCGGTAGCAGTCGGCTGAGACCGCCCAGGTCCGCGATGCGATCATGGCCGAGTGCGATCGCGATCAGCCCTGCCCCCATGAACATCGAGGCCTTCGCAAACGCATGCGAGACCAATTGCAGCACACCGCCAGTCCAAGCCGCCGGGGTGCTGCCATCGGCCAGCGTCGGCACCAGCACCGGGCTGACCAGCAGCGGGAAGATCAGGAACAGATAGCCGAGCTGGGCCAGGGTCGAATAGGCGATCAGCATCTTCAGCCGCGCTTGGCGGATCGCCATGATGCCGCCGAGCAGGATAGCCGCAGCGCCAAGCGTCGCCAGACCCTGCGCGATCTGCTGCGTATAGACCACCGGCATCAGGTCGATCCAGAGCCGGAAGATCAGATAAAAGGAGCCCTTGACCACCAAGGCCGAGAGGATGGCGCTGGCGGCGGCCGGCGCGCCGGCATGCGCCGGCGGCAGCCAGAGATGCAACGGCACCAGCGCGGTCTTCGCCAACAGCCCGGCGGTCATCAGCACCACCGCGGCAATCGCCGCCGGCTCCACTGCTGGTTCTGCCGCGGCCAATCCTGACCCCCGCATCGCCGCCGCGAGCTGGCCAATATCGAGCGTGCCGTAGGCGCCATAGAGCAACGCCGCTCCAAGCAGATAGAGCACCGAGCCGAGCAGCGCGAACAGCAGATAGCGCAGCGCCGCCTGCAATGTCTCAGCGCTGCCCTTGAGGCAGACCAAGGGCACTGCGGTAAAGGTCAGCAGCTCGATGGCCACATAGAGATTAAACAGATCCTGGCCGATGAAGACCGCGTTCAGCGCCGCCCAGAGCCCGAGCAGCAGGGTCCAAAAGGCCAGCGGCGTGCGCGCCTCATCGACATCAGCCGGGGTTGCGAAATCGGCGCGGGCATAGAGTCCGACCCCAGTGATCACCAGCGCCGTAGTCAGCAGCAACACAGCGGAAAGCCCATCAACGCGCAGCGCGACCCCGAGCGGCGACGCCCAACCGCCGATGTCATAGCTCAGCGGCGTGCCTTGATCGAGCACTAACGCAGCCACGGCGACCGCCAATGCCAACCCAAGCGGCAAGGTCAAGAGCGCGATGCGCTCCGCGGCGCGGCTACCCAGCACGAAGCCGAACAGCATTGCCAGCACCGGCACGACCAGTAGCATCATCAGCAGCTCGTCGGACCAGCCGCTGAGGGCGGCCAAGAGTCCACTCGTGTTAATCAGCGCAGAATTCACGAGGACTCCCCCTCTGACTCATCCTCGACATCGTCAAGCCCTGCACTCTCCCCCAAGCGCACCAGCAGCCCAACCGCCAGCGCGGTCGCCGCAAAGGCGACGACCAAACCAGTGATCACCAAGGCCTGAGGCACCGGATCACCACCAAAGCCTGCCCCGGCACCGCGCTGGGCGATGACACCGAAGAGCAGAAAGACGCCACTGCCAAGCAGATTGAAGGCCAGAATCTTGCGCAGCGCGCTGGCGCCGACGATGACGCCATAGAGGCCGAGGCCGACCAGCAGCGAGCCCAAGAGTGCATAGAAGGTCACTGAACTCATGGTCGATCCTCGAGAAAAGGTTCCGACCGCTGATCTGACGGCAGTGCCGGCCGTGGCTGCGACGCTGCCCTTTGCAGCTGCGGTTGAAGCGAGACCGTGGCCGCAGGCAACCCTGCCAGGATCAAACCCAACACCACCGCCACTGAGACCAGCAACACCACCTCGATCAGCAGGATCAGCGGCTTCTCGAAACCGACCGGATAGGCCAGGAAGTCACCGGCCAGCCAGATCCCGGCCAGGCCAATCGCGAAGAAGACCAGAGGCCCGATCACCGCCAGCAGCCGCGGCAGCCGTTGCGTCACCGCTGGCGGCTGCATGACGCCAGCCACCATCGCCAAGGCCCAGACCCCGGCGAGCAAGGCACCGGCCTGAAACTTGCCGCCCGGCAGACTGGCGCCAATCCAGAACAGATGCAGCGCGACCAGGATGACCAGCGGCAACAGGATCTGCGCCAGCAGCACCAGCGCCGGCGACGGATGCGGCAGCGGCAGCCATGCCAGGCGTTGCCGCCAGCTCGCATCGGGGATCAGCGACCAGAACGCGATCAGGGCCAGCACCAGCACCACGGTCTCAAACAGGGTATCGACCGCGCGGAAGACCATCAGTACCGCCGTGACCGGGTTCTCGACCGCCGTTGCCGGCAGCTCCGCCGCCACCGTCGCGGCCAGCGAGGGCGCCGGGTCCGGTAGGCTCAGCACCACCGCGGCGAGCCCAAGCGCAACCGCCGCTGACAGCAGCGCCGCCAGCAGATGCAGTGGCCAGCGGCGACGCGCCCTCGCTGTGGCTGGCGCCGGCGGCACCCGGGTACTCGCACCGAGCACCAGCAAGCCGATCAGGCCACCGCCGATCGCCGCCTCGGTGAGTGCGATGTCGGGTGCATCCAGACGTATCCAAACGATCGCCATCAGCAGGCCGTAGACGAGAAAGCCGATCGCCGCGCGCAGCGCATCGGCGGTGAGGATGACCCAGAGGCCCAGCAGCAACGCCGTGGCTGCGAGCACGAAGTCTGCCAGCAAGGCGAGATCGAAGATGGCACTCATCGGGTGGCGTCCTCGAGCCGAAGCCTGCCAATCTCGATGTCGGTCGCCGACTTGGTCGGAGCCTTTGCGGCATTATCGTCCGCATCAGCCGCCGTGGCCTCACTCGCAGCAAGGGCAGCACTAGTAGCAGGCGCAGCGCTAGCAGCAGGGGCAGCACTAGCAGCCGGGGCGAAGGCAGTATCGCCCGCAGCAGCGTCATCGGTCGCCAGATCATCCGATGCTGCAACATGATCACCACTGTCATCGCTATCCCCCATACCACCGTTACCCTCGGCATCAGCGGCAAACTGGGTGGCCACGATCAATTGGCCGGCGATGCTGCCGCCAATCACCATCAGCACCCAGATCGCAAGCAGCTTGAGCGCCGTGAACGGCCAAGACACCTGCGGCAGCAGCCCAATCACGACGAGCCCCAGCCCCAGCGCATCGGCCTTGGTCAGCGCATGCAGGCGCGATAGCGGATCAGGGAACCGCAGCAGCCCGACCACGCCGGCGACAAAGAACAGCAGGCCGAGCGAGACGACGATCAGCGTGAACAGGTTCGCCAGGTCGGTCATGGGCGTTGCTCCGACTCTTTTGCTTGCCGGCGCTCGGCGAATCGCCGTCGCAGCGGCTCGGCAAAGGCGACGGTGACAAAGGTCGCGAGCAGCGTGAGCATGAGGGCCAGGTCGATCACACCGGGTCGTCCGGTGGCAACACCGAACAGCAGCAAGACAGCAATGCCAGCCGTACCCAGCAACTGCTCGGCCATCACCCAGTCGGCCGCGCGATGGCTCAACAGCAACCGCGCCAGCGCCACGACGATGATCACAAGGATGAACAGGGCCGCACCCATCAGAAACGCTGGCAGGCTCATTTCGGCTCTTCCTCGCGATACAGGCGCAACAGAAGCTGCTCATCCTGCGCTAGCCCCTCTGCGATCGGCCCGCGGGTATCGAGACAATGGAAGACGAGACGGCCTTCGGCATCGGTCCCGGCCGCAATGGCTCCTGGCGTCGCACTGGCGAAGGTCTGCAGAATCGCCCGCTGATGCGGTCGGCGGAGACTGCTCGCAAAGACGATATAGCCGGGTCGCAGCGGCAGACGCGGATCGAAGGCACGCCGAGCGACATCGATGCCACCCAGCACGGACTGCACCAGGAAGCGCCCCATCAACGCCATGAGCGCGCTGAGACGCCATGGGCGCGGCCCCGGCGGTAGGACCCAGAGGCTGATCCAGGTCGCCATCGCGGTAGCGATGAGTGCGATGGCCAGATCAGCGGCGAGCTGGGCGTTGATGCCATCGCCGATCCCAACGCCGGCCGCGATCCCTGCCCCTGCGCCGATCACAACGTCGGCTGCGATCCCCGCCCCTGCCCCGATCTCAGCGCCGAAGCCCGTAGCCAGTAAGCCTGCACTGCTCCCCAACAGCGTCCGCAGCGCACCCAGATCCGGCGCCGACAGCAACAGCCAGATGACCAGGAAAAACAGCGCCCGCAGCAGCACGGCACCAAGCCAGCGTCCGCGCCCCAGCGCCACCGCTTGCGCAGCCTGTTTATGAGCGACATGGTCGTCAGCACCGCTAGTACTCACCATGCCGGGACGCGAGCCAGCACCAGCACCATCGCCATCAGTCAGCCCGGCGCCAGTTTGCGCATCCACAACCGACTCCGAAATCTTCTTCGTCGGCTCCCTGACACTCGGCTCAGATGCCCCCAGCTTGACAGCACCGCTTGCCGGCTTCCGACCAGTCAGCCCCCCTCGAGCACGAATCGCCAGAATCACCGGCACCAGAATCGAGGCCACGATGCCCGCCGCAAAGCCATTGTTGTAGAGATTCAGTCCCCCATGCACGACCCCCACACTGAGCGCGGCCGAGGAATGGATGAAGCCGGCAATGATCCCCCATTGCCAACCGAAATAACCGGCGATCGGCGCCAGGTTGGTGCCAAACAGTGCCGCGAGCTGGACCGATGGGTCCGCCACGCCCCAAGGCTTGGCCAGTGACCCGAGGAACACGCCGGCGATGATCGGAATGATATTGCGCGGATGCTTACCGAAGGCGGCAAAGCCGACGATCGAGAACAGTGCGCCAATCGTCGGCCCGTTCAGATCGCCACCGATGGCGAGGAGATAGACCAGCCCAACGGCACCACTCAACCCCATGTTGATCAGGGTCGCGCCCAGACCTGCGCTGGCCAGGAAGTCGCTCGGCGCCTGACCCGAGGCACGCATCAGCAGCCAGAATCTGGAGAAGGCGCGCCGATCGATGACCACGCCGAGCAGCACCATCGACAGCAGCAGCACGCCGACGAACGAGCCCAGCAGCAGATTATTGCCGGTGGTCCAGATGAACACCGGATCGGCGACGAAGCCGTAGGAGGCATAGATCGCCACCACTAGAGTGCCGACCAGGCCTGCGGTAAAGCCCATGTTGTAGAGCGCGAAGCCGTCGTGGGCGCGAAACAGCTGCGCCGCAGCCGCCGGCAGGATGAAGCCGATCAGCAGCCCGGTGACGACGGCCAACGGCAGGCTGATGCTGAGCGGCAGCGTGGTGCTGAAGAGGATCTCGCTGACGATCGGCGACAACGCAATGCCAAAGAAGGCGGTATTGATGTGGGTCGAGAACGGCTGGCCGCGCCAGCGCGCGTGCAGTGCAACGCCCGCGATGATGAACCAGACATTGAGCAGGTTTTTACCGAACAGCCCGAAGCCGAGCACCAGAAACAGCGCTGCGATGGCGGTGCCCGTCATGCGCACGCGATTCAGCGCATAGACCAGGCAAGCCGCCAGCGTCAACAGACCGGTGCTGACCAAGGCCGCACCGATGCCACCAACGCCCATGTAATCGGTCAGGAGCGTATCGCGTGAGATGAGGATCGAGCCCAGCCCGTGCAGGACGTCGCTCGGGGTATCGATCAGCAGCCCGAACAGCACGAAGGCCAAGGCATAGCCCGCCACGATCAGCAAGACGATCCGATCCGAAGGCGCGACAGACGCACCGGTCCCCGAAGGTAAGGCGTGGTCGGTTCCCATCAAATAGCTCGTGTCGAAAAGGCTCTAAGAGATTGGCTCTAAGGGATTGACGATAACAGACACACCAAACAACAGCGTCAAGCTGCGCGGCAGCAAATCACATCTTTGGCCGTCACTCAATGCGATGGGCGGGCTCAGACACATGAACGGTGCGCACTGAACACGAGACAGTGTGCGCCCGACGACAACAAACCGTAAATGGCTTGGTCCTCATCAACGCGGGGATAGTAGTGGTATCGGTCGGTCTTTGCAAAGCGATCGTTAAAGTCTAGCCGGGGAAATCTGCTCGACGCCGGCCCTAACCATTCTGATTTTCCAGCCTTATGGCTCTATAAAACAATGACTTATGATTTCGCTTTGACCTCAAGCAGGATGAATCATGATTTTCGCTTTCTGCCTTCCGGCTAAGAACCGCATTCGATGTGCTGAGTTTCATGAAAGCTTACTTCTTGTTCTTCAATGCTCATTTTCAGCCGCCCAAAGCGCTTGTCGCCATGCCAACCGGCGTCTAACCTTTTCACAGCCAATGCCGCTCTCACTGAATGAGGAGAAGTGATGCATCTCACGCCGAGAGAATTCGACAAATTGCTCGTCTACATGATGGCCGACGTCGCGCAAAAGCGCCGCGATAAGGGGCTCAAGCTCAATCACCCGGAAGCCGTTGCGCTGAGACGATAAACGCAGATGATGCGATTCATGGCGTGAACGCTGCGGATCAAAGCACGCCAGTCTCCGCTGAGCTGCTTGCGCTGCGCACCTGCGTCGAGCTTGGTCACGCGCTCGGTAACCAACATTGGCCCGCGCTGGTCAAAGGCACCTGCGTCTAGGTGCCGTTGACCGTCGACCGCAAGGTCATGAACTCGGTGATGAAGACGCATGGCTTCGAGGGGATTCAGTACAGCTTCGTGCCCGGCTCCGAGATCGTGCCCTATCTGGCGCCGCATGAGTCGCGACGACTGTTTGGTGCGGCCGAGGGGGCTGTGCATGGCCATAGCACCAGCGCCAGCCATCACAGTCACGACGGCAGCCCGAGTCATGACCAGGTTGCCAATCATGCTCATTCCCATAACCAGCGTCATGGCCACGATCATGGTCATGGCTAGTGCATCACTTCAGACAAGCCGAGACCGTTCTCACCGTCGCCTTGCTCGCAGCGCTGTAGGAGCCCGCTTGCGGGCGACCTCGCCGGGGGGCCTGGCTGCGAACATCGCCCGCAAGCGGGCTCCTACCTCGCAACGACGGGGGGCAGCAGCGATCGGTTTCGGGATTTTCGCGATCTTGCACTCATGTCACCACCCAGTCGGCGACCAAGATCCATTCGATGGACGCCAACTATGCCGCCCAGACGCAGCAGATCGCTCTCGCTGAGGACGCCTATCTCGAGTTCTTGCCGGAGCCACTGATCCCACATCGACGGGCGCGCTTCATCAGCGATACCCGCATCCAGCTCGCCGACAATGCGACCCTGCTCTACGCCGAGATCCTGCAGCCCGGCCGCAAGCACCATCATCCGGACGAGTGCTTTGGCGCGACGCTGCTGTCATTGGCGACGACGGCAACCCGTCCCGACGGCCGGCTGCTGTTCAGCGAGAAGCTGGTGATCGAGCCCGAGCGTCAGGTGCTGCGGCAGACCGGCGTGATGGACGGCTTCGACGTCTTCGGCAACCTGATGCTGCTGACCCCGCCGGCGGTCGCCGATCGCGTCGATGCGCGCATCGGTGCCGCGGTCGATCAGGTCGGCGGGCTGGCCTTTGGCGCTTGCCGGCTACCCAACGACGCTGGGCTCATTATTAAGGTTCTGGCGCGCGAGACCGAGCAGGTCAAGGCCAAGCTGCGCGAGTGCTGGGCAATCGTGCGCGAAGAGGCCACCGGCACCCCGCTCTCGCCGCCCTTCTTCTGGCGTTGAGTGGGTACACTCTCAGCAGCGGCATCGCGTAAAGCACCGGGAGGTCATGATGAATGAGCCTGACACTGCACAACAAGCCAACTGGTGGGAACAGGCCTGCCGCTCGGCCTCCCCGCTGCGCTTCATCGACTTCAATCTGCGTGGCATCGGGCAGGTGATGTTTCAGGACAACCCGCTCTCCGGGTTGTGCTTCTTCGCCGCCATCGGCTGGGGCTCGTTCATGGCCGGTGCGCTTGAGATTGCGATCGGCGGTCTGCTCGCACTGCTCATCGCCTCGCTGACAGCGCTTTGGCTGCGGGTCGAAACCACGGTGCTGCATGCCGGCCTCTATGGCTTCAACGCCTATCTGCTCGGCATCGCCTTGGCCACCTTCCTCGATCCCTCGCCGCTGCTCTGGGTCTATGTCGTGCTTGGCGGTGCCGTCTCGGTGATCGCCACCCTGGCCGCGACCCGGGTGATGCAGACCTGGGGCCTCTCGGCGCTGACTGCCCCCTTCATCCTCATCACCTGGCTCCTACTGCTCTCCTCGAACGGGTTTTCCAGCGTGCCCGCGGGGGCCTTGCCAACCAGCGGTCTGATTCAGCCGATCGCGGCCGAGGCGGCCGATCCGCTGCGCATCCTCGACTTCCTGCAGGGCATCCTAATCAGCGTCTCGCAGGTATTCGTCAAAGGTGACGGCATCGCCGCGCTGCTGATCCTGATCGGGCTCGCCGTTGGCTCCATCGCCGCCGCCGGCTATGCGCTGGCCGCAGCCCTGGTCTCGGTCATCGTCGCTCATCTGCTGGGAGCGGAAAGCCAGCTCATCACCGGCGGCCTGGTCGGCTTCAACCCGATCCTCACCGCCATCGCGGTTGGCACCGTCTTCGCTCGCCCTAGTCTGCGATCCGGCCTCTATGCGCTGCTCGCGACCATCGTCACGGTCCTGGTGCAAGGTGCGATGGTCGCAGCCGTCACGCCTTTCGCCATCCCAACGCTAACCGCCTCATTCGTTCTGGTGTCCTGGCTGTTTCTGCTGGCCAAGCCAAACAGGATCGAGGCCTGATCGCTTCAGCCCACAGCAACCTGTCTCCCCAAAGCTTGTCCTGTTGCGATCTTCGCTCCCTGGGATATGCTATGCCATATGTTGCTGATACTCGACACCGATGTCGTTGCCGCCGGCGTCATGAGTGCAGCCGGGGCGTCTCTGCGCTTCGGTATCGAGACCTGCCGGCCGGCTGAGATCGCCCGAAAGCTGCGCGCCGGCTGGATTCATCAAGACGCGAATCGATGAGCTAAAGCCGAGACTCTACCGCGATGAGCAAGAGCAACTACCCCTTGAAAGCGCCCGAGAGCATCCTCGCGGCCGCACGTCGCGCTGCGGCACGTGACGGCGTCAGTCTGAACCAATTCATCAATACCGCGTTGGCCGAGAAGGTCGCCGCCTTGGAAGCCGAGGAGGTTTTTACCAGGCGAGCAGCACATGCCGACAAGGCGCGTTTCCTCGACGCGCTGCATCGCATCGGCCCGGAGCCTCCAAGGCCTGGTGACGAACTGCCCCGAGATTGAGCCGCCAATCGGTATTCTCGCAGGCAATGTAACCATGCAGATCGAGCGCGTCATGCACCTACGCAGCGAGCTGGAGGCACGGCTACTCCGGCTCTCAGTGGCTGCAACCCTGGTCATCGCCGGGCTCGGGGTGCTGCTCGGTCTCTGGGCACGCTCACCAGCGATCCTCTTCGACGGCCTGTTTGCACTGATCGATGCGGCGATCACCTGGCTGACGCTGCTGGTGGCGCGCTTGGTCGCCAGCCAAGGCGATGATCGGCGGTTTCAGTATGGCTTCTGGCACCTGGAGCCCTTGGTCATCGCGCTCAAGGCCTCGACCCTGATCGTGCTGGTCGCTTATGCCTTTCTCAGCGCGGTGAATAGCCTGCTCAAGGGCGGTTACGAGCCAGAGTTCGGCATCGCACTGAGCTACGCGGCGCTGGTCACGCTGATCTCGTTTGCGATCTGGTGGTGGCTGCGCGGCCAGGCCAATCGCATCGATTCCGGTCTGGTGCGCCTTGATGTGAAGGCCTGGCTGCTGTCGGCCTTGATGGGCTGTGCGCTGCTATTCGCCTTCGCCGTGGCGCTGGCGATCCAGGGCACCGCCGCCGAAGGACTGATCCGCTTCATCGACCCGCTGGCGCTGGCGCTGATCACGCTGCTGCTGTTGCCGATGCCGTTTCGTGAGGCGCGCGAGTCGTTCGCTGAGATCCTGCAGATCAGCCCGGCCGATCTCGACGCCCACCTCAGCGCGCTGATGACCGACTTCGTCCAGCACCATGGTTTTCTCGACTATCGCAGCTATCTGGCTAAGGCCGGGCGCGCGCGCTTCATCGAGATCTCGGTCTTGGTGCCAGCGGATCGAGCGCTGACGCTGACCGAGATCGACGCCCTGCGCGATGAGATCGGCGCTGCGATCGGTGGCGCCGGTCCGGACCGCTGGCTCACCATCACCTTCACCGCTGATCCGGCGCAGTTGTGATGACGAACAAGATGTGCAGCTGACGTTTCCGCCTCAGGCCGCAGCGTCTGACAGCTCATGTCGCACGGCGCGCTCCATCAGCGCATTGAGACTGATCCCCCCGGCCTGGGCCACGGTGGTGGCCGCCTGATGGAGGTCGGGCGGTAGGCGCACCACGAATTTACCGCTGGCCGGTTTGCGCACGGCACGGCCGTGCTTCTCGCACATCTCGATGAAAAAGGCCAAAGACGCCTGGAACTCGCGGCGCAGCTCCTCGGGATTCTTGCCTTAGAAATCCGCACCGCCATTGAGTCCCTGAATCTCACCTCGGAACTCATCGGTCTCTGTGTTGTACCGGATGACGGCCGTATAGCCGTCCAACGTCATGGTGTTCATCATGATGGTGTCACCGCCACTCTGTAACCCTGTAACCCTGTAACCCTGTAACCCTGTAACCCTGTAAGGGTGGTGTTCTAGCCCCCCGCACGGTCAAGCCGCCACGCGCCAGTTCAGTTCGAGATGCACCCCGTCATACGGAAAATGCAGCTTGCCGTTCGGTGTCTTGTCGATCAGGCCGATCAACGCCAGCCGCTGCGCATCGGCGTGGACCGCGCGCACATCGCGCCCGACCCGGCGTGCCAGTTCGCGTACCCCAATGGGACCGGCGCCCGCCAGCGCCTTGAGGATGGCGAAACGGTTGCTGGTGAGGGTGTCGAGCAGCGCCTCCTCGGTGCCGAAAAAATACCCCGGCGGCTGGGGTTCGTTGCGCTCGACGGCCTGCACGATCCGGGCGTTGATTTGCGCATCAGTCGCCACTTCAATCGTCAGTGTTTCCATTGGTTTGTCTCCAGCGTTGAATGTCAAGGTCGAAGTCGGCCAGCAGCGCGTCCAGTCCTCGCCACGCGAGCGGCATTTCCAGCTCGCCGGCATGCCGGTGGTCGCCCTTCCCCTGTTCATTGTCATAGCGCAGCACACAGCGCCCCTGGGCGATCAGCGCCAGGCTGTATTTGTAGGGGTGCGCGCTGCCCGCGAGGGGTTGCGGCAAGCGCCACACCTTGACCTCCTTGACCAGATTGTCGGCGATTCGTTTTTTGAAGTGAATGAGGCGCTGCGCTGTCATGTTGCGATCTTGTCAACGCTCATCCCGATTGACAAGGCTGTCTCTTGGCAATCCTCCCGGCCTCCTGTCGTGCCACCAGGCTTGCGCCATGAGTACCCAGTCTCTGCACGACCTCTCCCGCCCCGGCGCAGCGGTCTTCGTCGGCCTGCGCCCGCCCTGCCGGGCGAGATGATTCAACAGCGGGCGGTCGCGATCATAAATCAGGCACTCCCAGAGCCGGCAGGGGCTTCGAGGCGGTACTTTTTGGTCGATGCTCTCCGCATCATGGCATCATGGCCGCTTCGCTTTCTCTTTTCCCCGATCGAACGGACTTCACCCGAACACTCGCGATAAGCCATGCAGACTGAACGCATCATGCGCCTGTGCAGCGAACCCGAGGACCGGCTGCTGCGCCTCTCGGTCGCCGCGGCGCTGGTCACGCTGACCATCCTCTTTACCACGCATCCGGCGCAGTTGTGATGACGAACAATCGGTTTCTCCGAACGGCTTTAGGGCCTCTGCGCCAGTTGCTGAGGATCACAGTCAGCGGCGTCAATCTCTGGCTCGAGCACAATCCCTTCATGCAGGCAGGCGCGTTGGCCTTCTTCACGATCTTCTCACTGGCGCCGACCTTGATCATCGCGGTGACGGTGATCGGTGTCGTGCTCGGCCAAGGCGCAGCGCAGGGCGAGATCGTCGCCCAGCTGCAGGGCGCGATGGGCGCCGAGGCCGCCGCCGCCATCGAGCAGGCAATCCTGATGTCGCGACCGGAGGAGACGGGGCCGCTGCCCACACTGGTCGGCATCGGCGCGATCCTAATCGGCGCAACCGTGGTGTTCGGTCAACTGCGCTACTCGATGAATCTGCTCTGGGAGGTGCGTCCAAGGCCCAGCCGTGATCGCCTTGGGCCCTTCTGGCAGCTGGTGCGCACCCGACTGCTGGCGCTGCTGGTCGTCCTGTTGGTCGCCCTGGTGCTGCTGCTCTACTTTGTGGTCGCGATTGCGATTCAAACCTTGGTCGGTGCCGTTGATCTGCCTGGACCGCTGCAGGCGCTGCTACTGGACTGGTTCCCAGGTGCCGCCCGCAGTCTCGCTGCAGTACTGATCACGGCGCTGTTCATCGCGGCGTTGTTCAAGGTGCTCCCCGATGTGCTCTTGACCTGGCGAGATGTCCTCCCCGGCGCCTTGGTCACAGCACTGCTGCTGACCCTCGGCCGCTATGGCATCGCCCTCTATCTCGCCGAGACTGCGATTGCCTCGACCTATGGCGCTGCCGCCTCGCTGCTGGTGATCCTGTTCTGGGTCTACTTCTCTGCCCTGCTGCTGTTGCTCGGCGTGGCGCTGACCCGCGCCGAGCTGAGCGCCCGTAATCGGCCGATCGTGCCGCGCGCATCGGCGGTGAGGGTGGTTCAGCAGCAGGTCGTCTGAGGTGGCCCCAGCTGAAGACCCTGCATCGGTGATCTCCACGCCTCCCTATCGACAAGCGCTGCTCAGGCTTTTGCTGTCTTGGATTCTGCTGTTGTGCTCGGTGGCAATAGCGACCACGACCACGACGGCAACCGCAACCTCAACGGTGACCGCGAGCACGAGCGCGAGCGCAGATTCCGCCATAACCCTCTCCGTCTCAAGCACTGCCGCGACGCTTGAGACCCTCGATCTCGCCGACACACCAGCACCCACGTCGCTCTCAGAGCAACTGCTGATCCACAAGGAGACACCAGGTCAGCAGCCAAATCAGCCACTAGCCATCAGCGAGCTGCAGCGAGTACTGTCGTTGCCGCTTGAGGCCTGGACGTCCGGCACAACCTCAGAGGCGCGCGGCTCGAACTTCATCCCGGTCATCATGTGGATGCTCGGCGCGGTGCAGAACCGGTCGGACGCGCCCATCGAGCGCTGGCTGGTGGTGGAGCCTTGGCGACTGCGCGACGTGCAGCTTTTCGTCATCGACGCTGAGACCGGAGAGCTCCTCGTTCAGGCCGAGGGCGGCCAGCGCATTCCGCTCGAAGAACGCGTCATCCCGGCGCATGAGGCAAGCTTTTCGCTCAGCATCGCCCCCGGCCAGCGTCTGCTTCTGCTGCTACGCATCCAAGACAAGACCTTCAGCCCGGTCGCCCTGAGCCTGCATGAGCCTCGGATGCGGGCAACGCAAGTCTCGCGCCAGCATGATGCACAGGTCGCGCTGCTCGGCTTCGTCTTGGCGATCGTGCTGGTGCTGCTGGTACAGGCCAACTGGCGCTACACGCTGGTCGCCTTTTGGCTAATGGCGGCGACCCTGTTCGAGCTCATCTACCTGGTCCCGCTAGTGCCCAGCCTGGTGCCGACGATCAGGCCGTATGTCGTGCCCATCCTGACCGCAAGCGGGGCACTGGCGATGGCCGCGTTCGCGTTGATGACGCTGTCCTTTCTGCAACTCTATCGCCACCGCCTCTGGCTCGTCATCTATGGGACTTGCATCGCCATCTTCATCGGTGTTGCGCTGAGCATTCCCTGGACCGATCAGCACCATCTGGTCCGTCGGACCAGCGCCCTGACCTCGCTGGCAGTGCTCACCCTCTGGCCACTTGCAGCCTGGTCGGCACGCGCCATCCGGCATCGGCCATACGGTCGCAGCCTGCTCCTCCTATTCAGTCTGTACTGGATCGTCGCGCTGATCCGCGTCCTGCTCGCCAACGGACTGCCGAGCCTGGATTTCAACAATGACCCGCTCATCTTGCTCTACCTGTTTGGGCTGGTGTCGTTCGCGCTTGGAGTCGTCGCGATCGACAGCCGCAGTCGGCGTGACCTGGCCGCTGACCTCGAGCGACAATTGCACGAGCGCGAGGAGGCCGAGCGCCAACGCACCATGACGATGCAGCGGCAGGAGAACGCCCGGCTCATCGAGGCGGTCGAGCAGCAAACCCATGCCTTGCGCGAGGCCAACGCGCGCGCCATCGCCGACAGCGCGGCCAAGTCCAATTTCCTCTCGACGGCGAGTCATGAGCTGCGCGCCCCGCTGCACGATCTGCTCGGTTATGCCGAGCTACTCTCGCGCTCGACCACGTCTGAGCAGCAGGCGCAGCTTGCGGTGATCCAGAAAAGCGGCCAGCAACTGCTGCATCTGATCGACGACATCCTCGAATTCAGCCGCGGTGATGCCAAACCAATCCTGCTGGAGCCGGCACCGCTGTCGCTATCGGCCTTGACCAGACATCTCGAGCAGCTCTACCAGCCGCTGGCCGAGCACGGTGGCAATCGACTCGACACCAGCGTCACGCTCGGCGAGACCGATTGGGTGATCGCCGATGAGCGCCGCTTGACGCAGATCCTGAGAAACCTGCTCGGCAATGCCTGCAAGTTCACCCAGCAGGGCCGCATCGAGCTGCGGATCAGTCAGCTCGAGCCAGCCACTGCGGAGGCTGACCCTGTCGCCAATGCGACAGCTGATCCAGCAGCCGATCCAGTGGACGAGCAGCCCGAGAGCGGCCTCGTTCGGCTCCGGTTTGCGGTCAGTGACACCGGCATTGGTATCCCGACCGAGCAGCAGGCGGCAATCTTTGAGCCCTTCAAACGCCTCGACCGCTATGATCGCGCGCCAGGCCTGGGTCTCGGACTCGCGATCAGCCAGCAATTGGCGCTGGCGATGGGCGGGCGCATTCAGGTATGCAGCCAATCCGATCCGCAGCCGGGGAGCCTGTTCAGCATCGAGCTACAAGTCCCCAAGGCGAGCATGCAGGACGCGAGCCCTGCGCGCATCAAGAACGGCATCATTCGCGGCTATCGGGGACCGCGACGCACGTTGCTGATCGCCGATGACATGCCGAGCAGCCGTCAGTTCCTGGCGGAAAGCGCTCGGGCCTGGGGCTTCGAGGTGCTGCTGGCGGTGAATGGCACGGACGCGCTCGAGCAGCTGCAAGCTGCTGACCCAAAACCCGATGCGGCCCTGATCGACCAATTCATGCCACAGCTCGATGGCTGGGGTTTTCTGCGCCGGGTGCGCGAATCCTCCGCACATGCGGCGCTGCCGGTGATTCTGATCTCGGCGGCGCCGCTGGAGCGACCGGAGGGCCTACCGAGCGAGATCACCTTTGACGCCGTCGCGCTGAAGCCGCTCTCGGTGAGAACCCTAGCCGAGATCCTCGAGCAACAGCTCGAGCTCGACTGGGACTTCGAGACCGGCGACGAGCACACAGCCGAAGACCCTGAGCACAAGCCAGCGGAGCAGGACGACGACTCAGTCGCGCGCGCGCTGGCCGCGGATATCGACGAGGAGCAGCTCGCCGAGCTGCGCAAGCTGATCTCGCTCGGCGCCGTCATTGCAATTGCCGACTGGGCACGCGAGCGGCGCAAGTCCGATCCTGAATCCGCCCCGCTCTGGCAAGCGATCGAGCGCTGCGCGATCCAGATCGATCTCGAGGGCCTGCAAAGGCTCGCGCGACAAGGCGCGCCATCTGAAACCCTCTGAAATCAGCAATCTCAGCGAACAAGGTCGCTGATCCAGACAATAGACTGGCCGCAGCGGAGGAGCCAATGCTACGGTTCTCCACTACCTGAGCGCCGTGCAAGGCACGCCCGGCCACACATCTCCGCTGGCGGCCTGCCGAGGCCGAATGAGTCAAGATTCCATCATGACCATATTCATTGAAAACCTACAAATAAGCGGGTTCCGGGTGCTGAGCGAATTGAAGATCGACTCACTCGGCAAGGTCAATTTGATCACCGGAAAGAACAATTGCGGTAAGTCCACCCTGCTCGAGGCCATCAGAATACTTGCCACGGGCGGAGCCATTCGGACGATCTTCGATATCCTCGACTATCGCGAGGAGCTTGGTTCCGACAACGAATCCGAACGCGGCTACCAACCGAATGATCTTGCGCCATTCTGCAACCTGTTTACCGGCTTCCCTGACTTGATGCCGAATCGGCAAGGATTCTCGATCACGGCCAGGGGGGGCTTGCCTGCGTCCATTGCCACCCTTAAGGCCCAAATGGGTTGGTTCGTCAAAGAAGCAGATACCGGAGCGCGGATCATCCGATATGCGCCTGCCTCAGGCGATCTTTTCGACGACATCGATGCCTTTCCCGCGCTTGATCTCGATATTGCCGGTCGCAAGCGCGTCGTTCCGCTGCACCGGCTTCAGCGCCGGACGCTCATGCGCTCCGAGGTCGAGGTGAATGCCGCCCCTTGCATCTATCTTGATCCGTTCAGCTCGCGTTCGACCCACCAGATGGCAGCCCTTTGGGATGCGATCGCTCTGACTGACGTTGAGCAGGAGGTCATCAAGGCGCTGAAACTGGTCTCCGAAGACCTACAGGCCGTGCAGATGGTCGGTGGCGACAAAGGCTGGTCTCGTGAGCGCACGGCCATCGCGAAGAGTACGCGCTATCCTTCGCCGGTACCGTTGAAGACCTTCGGCGACGGCGTCAATCGCCTGTTCGGCATCATCCTGTCGCTGTGCAACGCAAGAAACGGGGTGCTACTGATCGACGAGGTCGAGAACGGTCTGCATTACTCAGTGCAGATCGACGTATGGCATACCCTTTTCCGACTGGCGCGGGACTTGAACGTCCAGGTCTTTGCCACCTCCCACAGCTGGGATTGCGTGCGCGCGTTCCAGGAAGCCGCCGGAGCCAGTCCGGACGATGGCGCCCTGATCCGCCTTTCCCGTCATGACGGCAAGATCGTCGCGACCCTATTCTCCGAGCAAGAGTTGGCGATCGTGACACGCGATCAGATCGAGGTACGGTAACGATGCCTGGCAAACGGGTCTTGATGGTAGAAGGGCAGGATGACGAACATGTGGTCAAACATATCTGCGGGGAAAGACGACTCGGGATCATCGAGACCATCCACCGCTATGGCGGCAAGGCTCCCTTGATCGACGGGATCGGAGTCCGGTTGAAAGAGAGTGACATCACCGCGTTGGGCATCCTGATCGACGCCGATACCGATCTGCAATCCTGCTGGCAGGCAGTGACCAACCGACTGCGACAGGCGGGCTACAAGGAGATTCCGGCGCTGCCTGCGCCAGAGGGCACGGTCATCCTCGCGCCGAGTGATTCGCTATTGCCGCGGGTCGGTATCTGGTTGATGCCAGACAATCGGCTACCGGGTATTCTCGAGGACTTTCTGACCTTTCTCGTGCCACCCGCCGATCCCTTATTCGCGCATGTGGAGCGTTCCATCGACCAGATTCCGCCAGGTCAACGCCGGTTCGACGACCTAAAGCAGCCAAAGGCGAGGATTCACACCTGGCTCGCCTGGCAGCAGGAACCTGGCGTAACCGTTCACGGGGCTGAAACCTGCCATCGCCTCACCTCCAGCGGCTTCAGCCCAGGCTGTGGAAACCCCGACATCCGTGCTCAGGAGCGCAGCCCAGGCGAAGGACGTGTTGATGATGAACCCGAGTTGGGATCTCTTCGAGCGGCTGGCATCGCGGAGTC
>NZ_NRRY01000052.1 GCF_016583905.1 Lamprobacter modestohalophilus
CGTGATGGCCCGGTCTTTGTGAGTCTCTGTCATTGGTCTGCTCCGCTACCTTGGTTGACGATGGGTTCTCATCATCGCTTATTGTGCCCGCTCGGGGTGTGTTGGAGGAGCGGGGCGGACCATTCCATTACTGTTCGCCCAGGGTGGTCCTCACTTGAAGAACGACTCGAGCGAAAAGCCCTCTTTCTCGAGGATGTCGCGCAGCCGGCGCAGCGCATCCATCTGGATCTGACGCACCCGTTCACGCGTCACCCCTAACTCCTGGGCCACTCGCTCGAGTGTCGAATGCTCGTAGCCGTGCAGACCAAAACGACGCTCGACCACCTCGCGCTGCTTGTCGTTGAGCTTCTCCAGCCAATGATCGAGATTGGTATGGATATCAACGTCCTGGATATCATCGCTCGGATCATGGGCGGCCTCATCCTGAAGCATGTCCACCAAGGGCTTGTCGGCGTCCTTGCCATAGGGCGTATCCACGGAGGCAGTGCGCTCGTTCAAGCCGAGCATGCGCTTGACCTCAGCGATCGGCTTGTCAAGCAGCTCTGCCACCTCTTCGGTGGTGGGCTCATGGTCGAGCTGCTGCGAGAGCAACCGAGTCGCCTTCAGGTAGACGTTGATCTCCTTGACGACATGGATCGGCAGACGCACCGTTCGCGTCTGATTCATGATGGCACGCTCGATGGTCTGGCGAATCCACCATGTCGCGTAGGTCGAGAAGCGGAAACCACGTTCCGGATCGAATTTCTCAACGGCGCGGATCAGGCCGAGGTTGCCCTCTTCGATCAGGTCGAGAAGTGGCAAGCCGCGATTGAGATAGCGCCGCGCGATCTTGACCACCAAGCGCAGGTTACTGACGATCATCCGCTGACGCGCCGCCTCGTCGCCTTGCTGGGCGAGGCGCGCAAAGTGCACCTCCTCGTCAGCCGAGAGCAGCTTGGACTCGCCGATCTCGTTCAGATACAGGCGCGTTGCATCGAGTTCGGTATCGCTGGCCGCATAGCGTCTGCCGGAGTCATCGGACAACTGCGGCACCAAAGCCGCCTGCACACGAGCGTCAGGCACCTCGTCGTCATCAGGGTTATCGGCCTCGGTTTCCGGCAGATCCGGATCTTCCTCGTCAGCGTTATCGCCGTCGATCAGGATCTCGTCCTCATCGGGAAGGGCGTCCCTATCCGGGTCCTCTTCCGGTTTAACCGCTGGCATGAATCCCCCTTGGGTGCGATCGCTAAGCTTATCGTGACGCTGGCAAGAACAGCAGCGGATCAACGGTTGCGCCGTCGCGACGGATCTCGAAGTGCAACATCGGCTGGCCATCTGCCGCCTGACCAACCTCGGCGAGCTGTTGCCCGCGCTTAACCGAGGCCCCTTCACTGGCAAGCACACGGCGGTTGAAGCCGTAAGCGCTCAGATACCTTGGACTGTGCTTGACGATAATAAGATTGCCGTAACCGGCGAGTCCACTGCTACCGCTATAGACCACTTCACCATCGGCCGCTGCCGCAACCGGCGTGCCGGCCGCCGCAGCGATACGAATCCCCTGCCGGGTGCGATCGCTCGATCGATATCCCTGGACCACCCGACCCGCCACTGGCCAGGCCCAGGCCACCCCTGATGCACGCGCCGAGCTTCCAGGCTTCGCCGACGCGCTGACCTGGGCGCTCGTCTTAGCGCTGGGCTTCGCTCTGGTCTTTGCGCTGCTCTTAGAGGTGGTCTTCGCGCTAGCCCTAGGACTGCTGCGGGCGACGACCGTACCTGTGCTCCCGCTTTTGCTGCCACCCCGTGGGGGCTCGATCCGGAGCAGTTGCCCGGCATAAAGCGGATACGGCGGACCGAGGTCGTTCCAGGCCGCAAGCTTGCGCATGCTGATACGGCGTCGCTCCGCGATCTCACTCAGGGTATCGCCGGAACGAATGCGATAGAACCCGGCCGGTGCCGGTCCGTAACCACGATCATCGACCGGCGCCAGCCCGCCACCAGCGCAACCGCCCAGCACCAACGCGACCAACAGGGCAACCAATAAGGCGGCTAAGAGCGCCCGCGTCCGAGGTGGGTCTCGCAACAGAAAGCACATCCTAGAGACCAGCAAACACGCCACTCAGCGCAACAACAGAACCAGACCAATCAGCGCCACCAGCAGCCAACCGACGGTCTCGACTCCCGAGAGATGCCACTGGTAAACGGCAGCATGGGGATGCCGAGGCCAAACCAGCAGGCGGCCGTGCATCGCTGAGAACAACTTCATCAGGCAACCCCACCGAGTAAAGGCACAAAGGTAACAGGCTCTAGCACCTCGTGCTGATACCCCGAACGCTGACCGCCACGCTTCTTGACCAAACGCACGAGCACCTGCCCGCGTCCGCAATCGATCGGCAGCACCATGCGCCCGCCAGGCGCCAACTGCTCCGCCAGCCGACGCGGAATGCCGCTGGCTGCAGCAGTCACCAGAATCCCATCGAACGGGGCATACTCGGTCCAACCTGTGCTGCCATCGCCATAGCGTAGACGCACATTGCGCAGCTTTAGCGCTCGCAGGCGCTGCTCGGCACGCGCCTGCAGCGAGCTGATCCGCTCGACGCTATAGACGCGCCGCACCAGCGCCGCGAGCACCGCGGTCTGATAGCCAGAGCCGGTGCCCACCTCCAGCACGGTCTGAACCGGGCCCGCCTCGAGCAGCGCTTGGGTCATGCGCGCCACCATGTAGGGCTGCGAGATGGTCTGTCCCCAGCCGATCGGCAACGACGAATCCTCATAAGCTCGACTCGCCAGGGCCTCCTCGACAAACAGATGACGCGGTAGCTGGCGCAGCGCCTCGATCACCGCATCGTCCTCAAGCCCCGCCGCCAAGAGCCGCTGCGCAAGGCGCTCGCGGGTGCGCAGCGAGGTCATGCCGCTGCCCACAGCCGGGTCGCACACCTGGGCAAGGCCGCTCATAGGGATTCCAACCATCGCCCCAGCGGCGCAACCGCCTCATGGCGGGTCAGATCAACCTTCAGCGGGGTGATTGAAACATAGCCGAGGCGAAGCGCGTGGAAATCCGTGCCCTCGCCTGCATCCTGCTCCGGACCGGCCGGGCCGACCCAGAACATCGGTCGCCCGCGAGGATCGAGAATACGCTCGATCGGCTCGGCCTTGTGGCGATGCCCAAGCCGCGTCGCGCGAATGCCGCGCAGCTCAGAGAGTGGCAGGTCAGGAACATTGACATTGAGGATGGTACTGGGCGGCATCTCCATGTCGTTGTCGCGCAGCCCGGCAATCAACTGCGCAGCGACCGCTGCAGCCGTGCCAAGATGCTGCGGCTCATGCGCGTCGATAGAGATGGCCAATGCCGGCAACCCAAGAAAGCGTCCTTCAGTCGCGGCCGCAACCGTGCCCGAATAGATCACGTCGTCACCGAGATTGGGGCCGTGATTGATGCCGGCGACGACCAGGTCAGGCTCCTCATCGAGCAGCCCGGTAATCGCCAGGTGCACGCAATCGGTTGGCGTTCCGTTGACGCGGATGAAACCGTTATCGAGCTGCTCGGCGCGAATCGGCACATCGAGTGTCAGCGAGTTGCTCGCGCCGCTGCGGTCGCGGTCCGGCGCCACGACCGTCAGCTCGCCGAACTGTACAAGCTCGTCGGCGAGGGCTTGGAGGCCGGGTGAGCGGTAGCCATCATCGTTACTGAGAAGAATCTTCATGGGCATCGGGGCGAACAACCGGCCTGCTCTGGTCCTGACATGGGTACACGAGTTTACCGGTAGCAGCGAAACACAGGCCCGGCAAGTTTGCTACATTCTCGGCTCGACGCCGCGAAAACGCGAGAAGAAATGTGAACAACCGTCTTCAGGATGCTGATTATGCGTTATTTCGCGCAGAAGTCGAAGATGCCATTCCGCTCGATAACGAGATCGCCGAGCCGTTTCGCGAGCGACCGAAGCCGATCCCACGTCCACGCGTTGAAGAGGCGCCGGTCGAAGATCCACAGCTCCTGTCAGAGTCTGAGGTCGAGACCCACGACTACCTGGTCTTTATGCGGCCTGGTCTGCAGAAGCGGGTCTTGCTCTCGCTTCAGCGCGGCCAGATAGAGCCGAGCCTCGAGCTCGACCTGCATGGGTTGAGGGTGAACCATTCCGGCTCACTCCTGCAGACATTCCTCGCCGATTGCGCCGCCCGGCGGGTACGCTGCGCGAAGATCATTCACGGCAAAGGCCGCGGCTCGGAAAATCGCCAACCGGTACTGAAGTGCAAGGTGAATTATTGGCTGCGGTTGCGCCCAGACGTGCTCGCGTTTTGCTCGGCACCGCGTTTTGACGGCGGCACCGGCGCGGTCTATGTGTTGCTGCGCAACCCGGAGAAGGCAAAGCGACGACGCTAGCGGTCGCTAGCGTCGTGCACCATAGCTAGGCTGATACAGCTCGGCTAATCCAGGCTTGATCCAACCTCTAGCTCAGGATCTGGCCATCGTAGTCAGCGATGCCCGGGTTGCCCTTGACGTTCTTCAGCTTCGGCGTGTTGAGCTTGTCGATCTTCACCGTCTTCGCATCGCGCAGATAGGTCGCGACTGTCTCCCAGATCGGCTCGCCCGGCGACTGACTGCCAACCGTCGCCCAGCCGGAGACGACATAGGTCTTGTCGGCCTCGATCTTGGTGCCGTCATCGAGCTGCATTTCAGAGACGCGCTTGCCCATCCCGGCCGCCGGATCGCAGACGTAATCCAGCCCGCCGACGCGCACCATATCGCCACCCTGCTGCACATACGGATCGGCATTGAACAGGTTGTCGCAGACATCCTCCAAGATCGCCTTGATGTCGGCCCCGCTCATCTCGCGCCGATAGGTCTCCGGATAGGTGATGCAGGTCTGATCCATGACGTTGTCCATGGTGATCTTCTGCCCCGGCAGCACCGTCGTCCCCCAGCGGAAGCCGGGTGAGAGGCTGACCTGGGCGTCATTGACCTTGCGCAGCGCATCACAGATCACCTGATCGAAGGTGCCGTTGAAGTTACCGCGGCGATAGAGCACCTCCTCGGCCGTCGCCAACTCCTCGGTCAGCTTGTCCAGGTACGGCGCGCGCTGCTCCTCGATGTACTTGACCATCTCCGCGTTGGGCTTGAGCAGATTCGAGAACACCGGCAGCAAGCGATAACGGTAATCGCGCAGCTTGCCGTCCTTGATGTCGAGGTCCATCACGCCGAGGAACTTGCCGTTCGAGCCGGCATTGGTGACCAGGGTCTTGCCGCTGGCATTCTCGACGATGGTCGGGGCTGGCATGCCGTCGTGGGTATGGCCGCCGAAGATGGCATCGATGCCAGTGACCCGCGAGGCCATCTTCAGGTCGACGTCCATCCCGTTGTGCGAGAGCACCACGACCAGATCCGGCGATTCCTCGTCGCGCACCTTGTCGACGAACTCCTGCATGCGCTGATCCTGGATACCGAAGGTCCAGTCCGGGATGAAGCGCTGCGGGTTGGCGATCGGCGTGTAGGGGAAGGCCTGACCGATCACCGCCACCCGTGAGCCGCCGACCTCTTTGATGGTGTAGGGATTGAAGGCGAGGCCGTCGTCTTCCTGGAAGCCGCCAAAGTCCTCGAACTGGTAGTCGAACAGGGCCTCTTCACGCACCTTGACGTTCTGCGCCACGAAGTCGCCATTGAAAGCCTCGATGTTCTTGATGACCTCGGTGTCCAGGTAGGTGAACTCCCAGTGGCCGGTCATGACGTCGACGCCGAGCCGGTTAGTCGCACCGACCATGTCCATGCCGCGCGTCCAGTAGGCGGTGCCCGAGCCCTGCCAGGTGTCGCCGCCGTCCATCAGCAAGGTGTTGCCGTCGCCACGCTCGGCGCGGATGCGATCGACCAGGGTCTTCAGATGCGCAAAGCCGCCGACGGTGCCGTATTTCTCGGCCGCCTCGGCGAAATCGAGATAGCTGAAGGCATGCGCCTCGATGGTGCCTGGCGCGATACCGAAGTGCTTCAGCAGCGCCTCGCCGACGATGTGCGGCGCCTTGCCAAACGCCGGCCCGATGCCGAGGTTGACGTTGGGTTCGCGGAAATAGACTGGATTGAGCTGCGCATGGCAATCGGTCATGTGCAGCAGCGTCAGATTGCCGAACTTGGGCACCTCATAGAGGTCACTCGGCTGCTTGGCCTCGGCGAAGACCGAGCGCGGTAACATGCCAGCGGCACCGGCCAGGCTCAACAGACGGACGAATTCACGGCGAGAAATAGTCATTGGGGTATCATCTCCTCCTAACATTCTGCTTATCGACTCGCCGCGATCCGTTCAGGCTGACTGCCTGCTCGGCGCGGCTAAAAGCGGCCATAGTATGCACGCGGGCCACCTCGGATTACCATTCACCGAAGCCTTGCCTCGACTAGGGACTTTCTGCCTTGATGGGCCCAGGGAGCTCCGTTCGATCGCACTGGGGTATCGGCGCCAGCGCCGACCGCAGCAGCGCCGAGCCCAACTGCGCAGAACACTGCTCGTCGTCGGGCTGATCGCCTTATCGGTCGCAGCTGGCAACCGCGCGCACGCCGACACAACCGGGCTCGATGACTCCGACCTGCCGCGGCAGATCGAGATTGGCGTGCTCAGCCATCGCGGCGATCGCGTCACCCAGCAGCAATGGGGTCCGACCGCCGACTATCTGACCCTAGCGCTCCCGCGCCACTGTTTCCGGATCTTGCCGCTCGCGTTCAGCGAGGTCGAAGGGGCGTTGGCCAGCGGCCGCATCCAATTCTTGCTAGTCAACCCGGGCATGTACGTCGATCTGGAGGTGCGTTATCGCATCTCCCGCATTGCGACCCTGCGCAACGGCACCGGCAATCAGGCACGCAACCGCTTTGGGGGCGTGATCTTCACCCGCACCGAGCGCGATGATATTGCCCAATTATCCGACCTGCGCGGCAAACGCCTGCTCGCAGTGGACCCGAATTCATTCGGTGGCTTCCTGATGCAGCTCGATGTCTTGCGTCAGCAGGGCATCGCCGCGCCCCGCGCGCTGGCTGCACTCGAGTTCGCGGGCATCCACGATGCCGTCGTGCTTGGGGTGCGCGATGGCCGCGCAGACGCCGGCATGGTCCGCACCGACATCCTCGAGCGCATGGCGAATCAGGGCAGCATCAACCTCTCGGATTTTCGCGTACTCGCATCACCCGCCGCCCCTGACTTCGCACTGCTGCTCAGCACCCCGCTCTACCCCGAATGGCCCTTCAGCACCCTGCAACACACGCCAAACGCATTGGCCCAACAGGTTGCCGTGGCGCTGATGCAGATGCCACAGGATGATCCGGCTGCGTTGGCCGGCGGTTACGCCGGCTGGACCGTGCCGCTCGACTATCAGCCGGTGCATCAACTCCTGCAGGCACTGGGGCGGCCACCCTACGATCAACCGACCGCCTTCACCCTGAGCGATGCCTTGCGGCGCTACTGGCCTGCTGTGGTGCTCGGTCTCCTGGCACTCGGGCTCTTGGCTGCCCTCAGCGGCCGACTGAAGACCCTCAATGCACGCCTCAATCGCGCCAAGTCGCGCCTCGAGCAGCGCCAGGAGCTGATCCTCAACTCGGTGGCCGAGGGCATCTACGGCGTCGATCTCTGCGGCAGAACCACCTTCGTCAACAAGGCCGTTGAGCGCCTGACGGGTTGGGATGGGCATCAGCTCATCGGCTGCAATCAGCATCAGGTGCTCCATCATGCGCATCGCCAAGCGCATCGCCATGAGCACCGCCAAGCGCATCAGCATGCGCATCACCGCACCGCCCTCGCGACTGCAGATGAAGACTGCCCGGTCTACGCCACCTTCCGCGACCAGCGCCCACGCTTCGTTGAGGACGATCTGTTCTGGCGCCGAGACGGCTCCTGCTTCCCGGTCGAGTTCAGCACCACCCCAATCCGCGATGAGCGCGGCAACACCGTCGGCAGCGTGGTCGTCTTTCGCGACATCACTGAACGACGCGAGGCCGCCGAGCGCATCCGTGGTCTGCAGCGCGAGCAGGCCCGAGCCGCGCGCCTCAGCACGCTCGGCGAGATGGCATCGGGCATTGCCCATGAGCTCAATCAACCGCTCACCGCCATCAGCACCAACGCTCGCGCCTGCGTGCGGCTGGTCGAGAACGGACGCGGCAACCTTGAGCGCTGCACGGAGGTCATGACCAAGATTGCCGACCAAGCCGAGCGTGCGGGCGAGATCATCCGCCATATCCGACGTTTCGTCCGCAAAGAGCCACTCGAGACAGCCTCGGTCGCCGTTGCCGATCTGTTCGAGACGGTGCTCGTACTGCTGCACCAGGACGCCGGTCAGCATGCGGTCGAGATCCACGCCAACATCGATACGAACGTCGGCGCGGTCAGGGTTCAGCGCATCGAGATCGAGCAGGTGATCCTCAATTTAGCCCGTAATGCGGTCGAAGCCATGGCCGAGATCGAGGGTCCCCATCGACTCTGGCTCGAGGCCAGCCGTGCCGACAATCCAGCGAGCATCCAGATCCGCGTCAAGGATACCGGTCCAGGCATCCCGGAGCAGATCCATGAGCGCCTGTTCGAGCCCTTCGTGACGACCAAGCGCAAAGGCTTAGGGCTTGGGCTGTCGATCAGTGCGGGTATCGTCGAGAGCCATGGCAGCCGACTCAGTCTCTGCCAGCAGCCGTCCGGCGGGGCCTGCTTCGCATTCAATCTTCCGGTCGCACCTGAGGTGCCGCAGCCGCCCCATCCTGGAGTCCAGCCATGACCACTGATCCTAGGGTCTTTATCGTTGACGATGACGATGAAGTGCGCGCCGCCATCGCACTCCTGATGGAATCTGTCGGCCTCGATGTGCGCAGCTATGACTCGGCACAGGCCTTTCTCGAGGACTTCGATCCACAACGCCCAGGCTGCCTAGTGCTCGATGTGCGCATGCGCGGCATGAGCGGGCTTGAACTGCAGAGTCACCTCGCTCAGCAGCCGCTCTACCCGCCCATCGTCATCATCACCGGCCATGGCGATGTGCCGATGGCGGTGCGTGCGGTGCAGGCTGGCGCCATCGATTTTCTCGAGAAGCCGTTCAATGATCAGGCCCTGCTTGATGCCGTGCATCACGCCCTGAGCGTTGATGAGCATCGCCGTGGCCATGCGCTACAACGCGCCGAGATCAATCGACGGCTGGAACGCCTGACCCCGCGCGAGCGCGAGATCCTCGATCAGATCATTGCCGGTAAGCGCAACAAGGTCATCGCCTACGATCTTGGCATTAGTCAATCGACGGTCGAAGCGCACCGGGCCAAGGTCATGGACAAGCTCGGCGCAGGCTCGCTCTCCGAGCTGATGCGGCTGATGTTGAAGCACGCGAAGAACGATCAGGAAGAGGACTGAATCGTCGCATCAGGGCTCGCGCAGGCAGTTGCAGGCCCGGCCTTGATGGAATCAGGCGAAGAGTCGGGCGAAGAGTCAGGCGAAGAGAGAGCGATTGAAAAGGGGCACCGAGAAAACCGCGATGCCCAAGACGCCAGCTGTGATCCCCCGATCGCGGAGGATCACACTGAGTGACATCACTGATTGACCGGAGACTCCGGATCGAGCAGATAGGCCATGATGTCGGCCATCGACTGCTGGTCCAGGTAGCCACTGACGCCAAACCTGGGCATATTGGTGCAGGGGAACGCGGAGTGCGAGTTATAGATCACGTCGTAGGTGTACTTCTTGATCGCATCGCTATCGCCCCGAATCCTTCCATAGCCCACCAGACTTGGGCCAATACTACCGCCGGTGCGATCGGTCCCGATCTGATGGCAGTTGTAGCAATTGCCGCCGACCTCGTTGTTCTCGTGATCGTCGACACGATGACCGACGCGGAAGCCGTAGCCAGACCATGCCAGATCGCGACCCCGCTTCCAATCGCCGAGCTTGATGCCGTCTTCCGGGTAGGTGATGGTCTCACGCGCCTTCTGGCTGACCTCAAGCAAGGTGTCCATGTCCGGCCGGGTGCCATCGATGCTTGAGCAGGTCTTCTGCAACCAATCCTGCTCCATACGCTGGCGCGTCGTGCCCCCCTCCTGAACCTCTTGATCGAGCTTGAAACCGCCGGCCTCGAAAATCAGGTACTCGGCGAGCTCTTCGGGCGTCATCTTGGTGTAGTCGACCTCTGCGGCAAACAGGGCGGCACTGGAGATCGAAAGGGCGGCAAGGGCGACGAACTTGCTCGCCAGATTGAACTGCTTTGACATTGTTTGGAATCTCCTCTGGGCGTCAGTGATCAGCGCTTCATGTCCGACAGGATTGCAGGCTGGCCGCGGGCCGCATCGGTCCAGTAGCTCAGCATGGCGATGCTTGCGTCAGAGCCAGCGATCGGCATGGGTTGACGCATCTGCCAGTAGCAACCACGCAGGCGGTGTTGGCTGCTGCGAACATGGTCGTGACCGACCCGAAACGCTGGCCAGGAGATTGCCTTCGTCCACTCCTCCGGGACATTTTTATTCGGCAACACCGAGGCACGGATACGCTTGCCGGACGCGGCATGGCAGGTACTGCAGGCAAAGTCAGCCTTGCCGGCGCGGCGGTAGAACATGACCTGTCCGGCATCCCGCAAGGCCTTCTCCAGCGGATGATCCATCGGCGGATTCCAGGCAAAGCCACTGGATTGGCTGGCGATATAGGTCTGCAGCTTCATGTGATCCGAACCACTGCCGTGACGCTTCTTCACCTCAGGATCATCCGGGCTGAAGCCTTGCAGCGTGACCATGCAGTGGATCAGCCGTGTCTCGAGGTCCATCACCTTGCCGGTGTCTTCGAAGTAACGCGGCATCTCGACATACGCCCCCTCCAACACACCCGGGCCCTTGCCAAAATCGCACTCTTCAAGCGACACGTTGTTCGGTCCACGAGGCTCCTTGAACAGCTCTTCGCCATCCGACGCCGTCCATATTGCCGGGCTGTCGGGCATCATCATGAGGTTCTGGTCGCTCTGCGACAGATACTCGGACTGGGTCCGAGCGATCAGGCCCTCGAGCACATCGATCGGCTCTTGATAGGTGCCTACCGCGGCCTTCGCGGCTACACCCTGGGCGGCGCGCGCCTCCTCTTTGGCGAGCAGTCGCATCGCCATGGCATCCTGGCGCCATGCCCATTGTGCGTATTGCAGCGCCCGCGTGTATTGGCGCGACGGCAACACCGACTCGGCTTGCTCAATCATCTCGTCGGTGGGGCTTTCGGTGACGCCGGCGGCGATCGCCTCCTCGCGCATCTGCTTCGCCTCGGAGATCGCGGACTCGGCCTCTTCACGCGTCGTCGCCCAGACCGTCAGCGGGATCAAAGCCACGAGCAGTAGCACCAACGCGGCCCGCCCTAGACGCCGTGCACGCCCGCTCGGCAGATGCAACTGTTGATGTTGATTCGCAGCATGACCGGACACTTCGTGACGCGACCGGAGCGGCATTGGCAGTAACTTTCGTAACATTGAAACCTCGTATCCACTTAATGGTCTTTCTTGATCTCAGCTAGGGTAGAGCACCCTGAACGCCGCGCTATCCTGCAAATACCCAAGCGCGCATGTCAAGAAATAACAGAACATTAGAATGTTATAAATCAATGATCGGCTGCGGATTTCACCGCTTCGATCACCTATAATCGCTTGTTCTCTGGTGGCTTACCCAAGTTTCCACGGTACTAAAGCGATCTCAGTCTAAACTGTCATACCCTGTAACAAGCGCTTCATCGTCCGGGGTGGCGACGCGCCATGTACGTCTGACTAACCTTATCTGACTAACCTTAAAGGAGTACGCGCCTTGATCATCCGTCCCACCTTCGCCCTCGCCTCGCTGCTGCTCATCGGCCCGTTCGCTCAGGCTGAGGACAACAAGATCACGCCAACGCTCGAGAGCGTCGACGTCAGTCACCAGGGCACAACCCAGACGATCACCCGCGGCGCGGACCGCCACGCCACCCTCCCGGAGATGTTCCAAAAGACCGAGCGCGGCTGTCCGCCCTTCTGTGTGCAGCCGATGCAAGCGCTTCCCGGCGTCGAGACCATCGGCGAGCTTGAGGTCCTGGACTACCTGAGCCGGATACACCAGGGCGACGCCTCGATCCTGGTCGTCGATTCGCGCACGCCAGACTGGGTGATGCGCGGCACCATTCCGGGCGCGGTCAACATCCCTTGGAACAGACTCAACACCGATCCTAGCGGAAGCCTGCAACAGGCTGGCGAGGCCGAGGACCTTGGGCAAATACTGACCGAGCAATTCGGCGCCAGCCAAGACCCAAGCAACAGCCAGTGGCAGTTCAATGATGCCAAGACCCTGGTCCTCTTCTGCAACGGCATCTGGTGTGCACAATCGACCGCCAACCTCAAGACCTTGGCGGGACTCGGCTACCCGGTCGACAAACTCAAATGGTACCGAGGCGGAATGCAGGACTGGCTCAGCGTTGGGCTGACCGCCGTCAAGCCCTAGCACTGTTCTTCAAGCCAGCATGAACACCGACTGCGGCTGATCGTCGCGAGGCGGAACCGCCGCAGGGCCAAGGTCGGCAAATTGATGCACCGCACAAAAAGCGCGTACCTTATCGTTTATAGTGTTTTGTTTTTCGATCCAGAGGCACCGAGAGCAATGACCGATTATGTGCGTTGGCTGAGCGACTTAGGAATGGATGACGTGGGCGTCGTTGGCGGCAAGAACGCCTCGCTTGGCGAGATGATCCAACATCTCACCCAGCTCGGGGTGCTGGTCCCTGGTGGCTTCGCGACCACCGCGCAGGCCTACCGCGACTTCTTGGCGGTTGATAACCTGGCCGAGCGCATTGCTGCCGAGCTGGACGCACTTGACGTCGATGACATCGCCGCGCTCAGCGCCGCCGGCCCGCGCATCCGCGGCTGGATCATCGAGCAGCCATTCCAGTCCGAGCTCGACCAAGCCATCGAACAGGCCTACGCCGCCCTCGCCGAGAACATCGAGAACGCCGCCGATGCGACCTGGGCGGTGCGTTCCTCTGCCACCGCCGAGGATCTGCCCGACGCCTCCTTTGCCGGTCAACAAGAGACCTTCCTGAATATCCACGGCTTAGACAATGTCAAGCGGGCCATCAAGGAGGTCTTCGCCTCGCTCTATAACGATCGCGCCATCTCCTATCGCGTGCACAAGGGCTTCACCCACGCCGATGTCGCGCTGTCGGCCGGCATCCAGCGCATGGTGCGCAGCGACCTGGCCGCCAGCGGTGTGATGTTCACGCTCGACACCGAATCCGGCTTCAACGACGCCGTCTTCATCACCGCCAGTGTCGGCCTCGGCGAGATGGTGGTCCAAGGCGCGGTCAACCCCGACGAATTCTACGTGCACAAACCCACGCTCGCGGCCGGGCGCCCCGCCATCCTGCGTCGCACCGTTGGCGACAAGGCCATGCGCATGGTCTTTGCCGAGCCCGGCAGCCGCGAGCCGGTGCGCACCGAACAGACGCCGATGGCCGATCGCCAACAGTTCTCGATCAGCGATGCCGAGATCGAGGCGCTAGCCAAGCAGGCGGTGCTGATCGAACAGCACTACCAGCGCCCGATGGACATCGAATGGGCCAAAGACGGCCTCGACGGCAAGCTCTACATCGTCCAGGCGCGCCCAGAGACGGTACAGAGCCGCAGCGGCCAGGTGGTCGAGCGCTATCGGCTGCAGGAGAGCGGTGGCCAGGTCATCGCCACCGGGCGCAGCATCGGCGGGCGCATCGGCGCTGGTAAGGCACGGGTGGTCGAGTCGATCCGCGATATGGAGCATGTCCAGGCCGGCGATGTGCTGATCACCGATATGACCGACCCCGACTGGGAGCCGGTGATGAAGCGGGCCGCCGCCATTGTCACCAATCGCGGTGGTAGGACATGTCATGCCGCGATCATTGCCCGCGAATTGGGCGTGCCAGCCGTCGTCGGCTGCAACGATGCGACCGATAAGATCGCCGATGGCCAAGCCGTCACGGTCTCTTGCGCCGAGGGCGATACCGGTTACATCTATGACGGCGAGCTTGCATTCGAGCATAAGGTGATCGAGCTCGAGAAGATGCCCGAGGTGCCGGTCAAGGTGATGATGAACGTCGGCAACCCGGAGCGCGCCTTCGGTTTCGCCTCGATCCCGAATGCCGGCGTTGGTCTCGCTCGGCTCGAGTTCATCATCAACAACAGCATCGGCATCCATCCGAAGGCGCTGCTGGAATTCGACCAGCTGCCCGATGACCTCAAGGCCGAGATCAGCCCGCGCATCGCCGCTTATCCGAGCCCGCGTGAGTTCTTCGTCATGCGCCTGGCCGAAGGCATCGCCACACTGGCAGCGACCTTTGCGCCGAATCCGGTCATCATCCGCATGTCCGACTTCAAGTCGAATGAATACGCGAACCTGGTCGCCGGCCCGCGCTACGAGCCCGACGAAGAGAACCCGATGATCGGCTTCCGCGGCGCCGGGCGTTATGTCTCCGACAGCTTCAAGGCCTGCTTCGAGATGGAATGCGAGGCGTTGAAATACGTCCGTAATGAGATGGGCCTGACCAATCTGCAGATCATGATCCCCTTCGTGCGAACCCTGAATCAGGCCAAGGCGGTCACCGAGGCGCTGGCCGAGCAGGGTCTCAAGCGCGGCGAGAATGGCCTCAAGCTAATCATGATGTGCGAGATCCCCTCCAACGCCGTGCTCGCCGAGCAGTTCCTCGAGTACTTCGACGGCTTCTCGATCGGCTCCAACGACATGACCCAGCTCACCCTTGGCATCGACCGCGACTCAAGCCTGGTCGCTGCCGACTTCGACGAGCGTGACCCAGCGGTCAAGGCCATGCTATCGATGGCCATCCAGGCCTGCCGCAAGCAGGGCAAGTACGTCGGCATCTGCGGTCAAGGGCCTTCGGACCATGCCGACTTTGCTGATTGGCTGGTCAAGGAAGGGATTGAGAGTGTGTCGCTGAACCCGGATACCGTGATCGATACATGGCTGTATCTGGCTGAGCACATGGAGAAGAAAGGCTGAAGGCTGAAGGCTGAAGGCTGAAGGCTGAAGGCTGAAGGCTGAAGGCTGAAGGCTGAAGGCTGAAGGCTGAAGGCTGAAGGCTGAAGGCTGAAGGCTGAAGGCTGAAGGCTGAAGGCTGAAGATTGTAGTCTGGTCTGAATGGTGGCAGGGATGCCATAGCCTTCAGCGAAAGAGAATGATGAGGCCAGCTTCATTCTGCACGCCTCACTCCTCACTCCTCACTCCTCACTCCTCATTCTTCACTCCTCATTCTTCACGCTCATGGCACGGCACCACCCCGAATCATGAATCGCGTGAGATTCAGATTAAAAATAGGGCGCCTCATAAAAGTCATCCGTTCCAAGAAGCGGAACGTATTTGGTGACGATACTTGCAAACTGATCGGGGCCAGCCAAATACCTCCAATCATCAATGGAGCCGCGGAAACAGAAGCGCTCCGCATAAAAGGTTCTTGTTACCTTATCCTGCAAGGAAAACCTGAGGACTGCGGAATAATTCTTGTCGACAAAACGGCCAGCGGCAGCAATCGCGTCACCTGTTTTTTGACCGGAAAAATGAGGCAGTTGGCTTAACAGCCCAGCGAATGAGCTTTCGAAATAGCCAGGATCGATCGTTGACTCATAGATGGTGATCTTTTCGTCCTTACAGTCGATCAAATAGCGCCTGCTTCTCTGCAAAGATGCGACCTGTTTCTTGACGAATTGCTCCTCGATATCCGTGATCAGACGAGGACGCTTCTTTCTAAGAAAGACTTGGGCGTTTTCTGGATGCTCGTAGACCTCATAGCCTTCCGGCATCTTTTCGACCCTGACACCTTTCCCGTTCTCTCGCGATGAGAAAAAATACCGAGGCTTGCCGGTCGGTGTTTTACCCTCAAAGAGATGATAAATCTGCCCAGCCCGGTTCGTATAGTCTACTGCCATATCAAGCCCTCTTTCATTCTTAATTGCAGGCGCGATTTAAGGACCGACGAGTCGCTCCTTCTTTTCCAGCAAGATCGCGTTTTCCATCAGAATCGCGTTTTCCAGCAGGATCGCGCCCCAGGTTCAACAATCATTCTACAACCACCTCATAACTGGTGCTGCGTCCACCAGCCCCCGAGCGGCGCAAGACACCGCGCGCGAGTAGGTCATTGATATCGCGCAGCGCAGTATCCGAAGAGCATTTGGCGATCTTAGCCCACTTGCGGGTCGTCAATTTGCCGTCGAAGCCGTCGAGCAGGCGATTGAGCAGCTTCACCTGCCGTGCGTTCATCGGCTGCTCGGCCCAGCGCTGCCAGAATCGCGTCTTGACCAACACCGCATCCAGTGTGCACTGCGCCTCGTCCAATGCCCGGCCCAAGGCGCCGAGCAGCCAATGGAGCCACTCGGTGACATCTAAGGTGCCACGCTGCGCCTGCTCAAGCAGGATGTAATAATCCTTGCGCTCGCGCTGGATCTGCGCCGAGAGGCTGTAGAACCGTTGCGCGCTCCCATCGGCCCGCACCAGCAGCAGATCGCCAATCGCTCGCGCGACGCGTCCGTTGCCATCATCGAACGGATGCAAGGTCACGAGCCACAGATGCCCGAGCCCAGCGCGAATCAGTGCTGGCTCCTGGGGCGGTCCATTGAGCCAGGCCAGAAAACGCGCGACCTCCGCATCCAAATGCTCGGCAGGTGGCGCCTCGAAGTGCACCCGCTCGCGTCCAATAGGGCCGGAAACCACCTGCATCGGCCCGAGCGCATCGTCGCGCCAGCCGCCGACCTTGATCCGGCTCAGCCCGGAATAACCGGTTGGAAACAACGCCGCATGCCAGCCAAGCAGCCGCTCTCGCGTCACCGGCGCTTGCGCATTCGCGGTCGCGTCGAGCACCATCTCGACGAGCCCTTCGACATGACGGTCCACGGGCGCCAGCGCGCCAATGTCCACGCCCAAGCGGCGCGCGACAGATGAGCGCACCGAAGCCACATCGAGCAGCTCACCCTCGATCGCACTGGTCTCGACGATGTCATTGGTCAGGGCTTCCAACTGCGCCTGATCGCGCAAGGTCAGACCGACATCAGCCAGGCGCCCAAGCAACAGTCCCTGCGCGCGGCTGACCTGCGCCAGAGGCTCGGCCAGCACGGCGAGGTCATAGCGCCAGCTCGGCCAGTCCTCGTGCTGCCAAATGTAGGTTTTTTCACCGCGGATCATGCGGCGATTGTGGAGCCGATTCGCCGCAAGGTCTAGCCGGCTCTTCAACCTGGAGGTGAAACTGCCCCGCACTTGCGGCAACGCCCTGATCCGTCCATCGACGGCTCGATGAACGCGCGTCCGTTCCGTCACAATCACAAGCAGTCGCACAAACGCTGGAGACCATCGCTGAAGGCGATCATGAGCACTGAATCTTGGGAGGATCTGCAATCGCGGGCCTTAGCCATCGCTCAGCAGGTCGATGCTGGCGAGGGCGAGACGCCCCCCGAGGCCGACTATCATCTGAGCTTCGCGGATTCGGCACAGCTGTTCGCTGAGCTCACACCGGCGCGCCTGGCACTGCTCGAGCAGCTCAAGACGCTGGGTACGGCCTCGATCCAAACCCTGGCCGAGCAGCTGCACGCCGATCAAGGCGCCATTCGCGCCGATATCGTTCAGCTCTTGGCCTGGGAGCTGATCGCGCAAGCGAGCGACGGGCAACTCTATATCCCCTGGGACGAGATTGAGATCCAGATCACCCTTCCTCTGGATCGGCAACCCCGAGACAACCGTCCAAGGGCGCAGGAACGGTGAATCTCCACCAGCGGCGATTGTAGGCGGGATGTGCCGCTTGATGAGATGCCTGGTTCTGGCCAGCCCGCCGGAGGACGCGCCGCAATAGCCATGGTCAACCGTCGGCGGTAATGCGCCCGATGAGCTCCTCGCGCACCCGCACAGCCTGGTCATTGTCGACTTGGCAGGTGCCAGCGGCATGATGACCACCGCCGCCGTATTCCAGCATCAGGCTGCCGATGTTGGTCTTTGAACTGCGATCGAGGATCGACTTGCCAACCGCGAACACCGTGTTCTGCTGCTGCCGTCCCCACATCACGTGCATGGAGATGTTGGCCTGCGGATAGAGCGCATAGATGACGAAGCGGTTGGTGGCCCAGATCGGGTCTTGGTCACGCAGATCGACCTCGATCAGGTTGCCGTGCAAAGTAGAGACGCGCTCGAGCTGCGCGCGCGCCTCGTCTTGGTGATCGAAGTAGAGTTCGCAGCGCTCCATCACATGCGGCAAGTCCAGGATCTGATCGATCTCGTGGTCGCGACAGTAGTCGATCAGCTGCATCATCAGCTGATAGTTAGAGATGGTGAACTCGCGGAACCGCCCTAGGCCGGTGCGCGCGTCCATCAGAAAGTTCAGCAGCACCCAGCCCTGGGGGTCGAGGATCTCGTCGCGGCTGAAGTCGGCGGAGTCGCTCTTGTCCACAGCCGCCATCATCGCCTCACTGACCCGAGGAAAGCGCTCCTTGCCGCCGTAGTAGTCGTAGACGACGCGCGCCGCCGAGGGCGCCTTGGGGTCGATGATGTGGTTCTCCCGGCGCTGACCGCCGGCGCGCTCGATCTCGCTGGCATGGTGGTCGAAGGCGAGGTGAACGCCCTCCACATAGGGTAGGTTTGTGGTGATGTCGCGGTCGGTGATCTCGATCACGCCATCCTGCATGTCCTTGGGGTGGACGAAGCTGATCTCGTCCACCAAATCCAGCTCCTTGAGCAGGACGGCGCAGACCAGGCCGTCGAAATCACTACGGGTCACGAGGCGAAAATTGTCGGCCATGATGGAGGTCTCCAGAAAGGGGCAACCACTCGGCGTATTAGCGGGCTAAGCGGCAAAGGGGTGAAGTGTAACCCGGAATCCACCTTGCTCCTGCCTGTCCGCACCGGTCTAACGCTCATGGCGCCGCGCCACCCCGGCAGATGAATCGCGCGAAAATGATGTTAAGGGATATAGCGCATCGCCGCCCAGTCGATGAAGCGCTTGCTTCACGGCAACAATCCAACGGCCCAAGCGTCCAAGCGTTTCGCCTATCGAATGCTCACCTGAGTCCAAGTCTTTAGATCATTGTCATCAGGAGCCTGCATGCACCATACAGACAACGGCGAATTCATCCGTTGGGAATCCGGCTTTCGCCACTGGGTAACGCCAGATGGCAGCCCTGGCCCCTCCGGCGAAGGCGGCTTCCCAGCCGAGCCGGACCGTTATCACCTCTACGTCTCCCACGCCTGCCCCTGGGCGCATCGCACCCTGATCGTCCGCGCCCTCAAAAGGCTCGAGGAGCTGATCAGCGTCTCGGTGGTGCATCCGCTGATGCCGGCCGAGAGCTGGGTCTTCGGCGAGTATCCAGGCGCGACACCGGACCATGTGCACGGCTTCGACAAGCTGCAGCAACTCTACCAGCACAGCGCCTCTGACTTCGATGGCGTCGTGACCGTGCCGGTGCTCTACGACAAGCAGCGCCAGACCATCGTCAACAACGAGTCCGCCGAGATCATCCGCATGCTCAACAGCGCCTTTGACGCTTGGGGCAACGCTGAGCTTGATCTCTATCCGGTCGAGCTGCGCGCCGAGATCGACGCGATCAATGCGCTGGTCTACGACAACATCAACAACGGCGTCTACCGGGCCGGCTTCGCCACCACCCAAGCCGCCTATGAAGACGCCTTCGACAAGCTCTTTGCGACCCTCGACCAATTAGAGGAAAGGCTGGCGACGCAGCGCTATCTGGTCGGCGATCGCATCACCGAGGCCGATTGGCGCCTATTCACGACCCTGGTGCGCTTCGACCCGGTCTATCACGGCCACTTCAAGTGCAACCGCCAGCGCCTCATCGACTATCCGAATCTCTGGGCCTATACCCGCGAGCTCTACCAGGTGCCCGGCATCGCCGAGACGGTCAACATGGACCACATCAAACTGCACTACTACGGCAGCCACAAACAGATCAATCCGACCGGCATCGTGCCGAAAGGGCCGGAGCTAGACGTTCAGATTTCCTCGCAGCGCCACTATCTTGCAACCGATAACGACTCGTAAACCGTGACAAAGAGATCCTGAAATGAAACACCCTCTGTTCTTGGCGCTGATCTTGGCACTCTGTCTCCTCTTTCTGTCTTCGACGACACTAGCCCAGTTCACCGGACCCTCTGCGTCAGGTGAGGCAAGCACGGTCGAGCAGGCGAGAAATGCCCGCATCGGCACCTATGTGACCCTGACCGGCAACATCGTTGCCCAGCAACGGGAGGACTATTACCGCTTCCGCGATCAAACAGGCGAGATTCGGGTCGAGATCGAAACTCCGGTCTGGCGAAACCGCAAGATCGGACCCGACACCAAGGTGCGGCTGGTTGCCGAGGTCGATCGAAACGCGACAGGCACCCGCTATCTCTGGGTGGAATCGCTTGAGCTTGTCGAGTGACTGCAGGCGCTTTGTTTTCACTGGAGGCACCCATGACAACCGCCAGCCTGGAGTCCCCTTTTGTGTCGGCAGTGACCTTGCTCGGTGGCGAAGGCGTGCTGCATGCCCAGCCACGGGTGGTCATGGACTGGATACCCTTGGTACGCCAGGGCCTGCCATCCGCCTGTGTCGACGCGGTGGTTCGCATCACAGGCATCACGCAGACTGAGTTGGCGCATGCCCTCGCCATTCCTGAGCGCACACTGGCCAGGCGCAAGCGTGAAGGTGCCTTGTCGCCCGAAGAGTCAGCCAAATTGGTGCGCTTTGTCCGCGTGGTCGCGCGTGCCGAGACGGTCTTCGAAGATGCCAACAGCGCACTGAACTGGCTACAAAGTCCAAATGCCTCAGTCGGCGGCGTCACCCCGCTGTCGCTGCTTGACACTGAGATCGGTGCCGACAGCGTGCTGGACACCCTGGGCCGCATTGAGCACGGGGTGTTTGCCTGATGCGGACTGTGTGGCGGATCACCACCGCCCGCTTTGCCCAGACGGCCTTCAGCGGTGAAGGCGCCCGGCGCTACGGAGGACGCTGGAATCCGAAAGGCTGGGAGCTGGTCTACACCGCCGACTCCCAATCTTGGGCGGAGTGTGCCCGATCATCCCGGCCAATGGTCGGTCGCGATGGGCTCGCCCAGATCGGCCTCGATCAGTCGCGCACGCACCGCCAGCAGGTGCTCCAGCAGGCGCGGCTCGAACGCTGCATAGGCAGCGGCATCGGGCTCACGCTTGACCACAACCCCGAGCAGCTCGGTGATGGCATTGCCAATCGAGTTTTGGCTGATGGTCACCAGCAGACGGCCCTCGTCGTTGCGGTAGATGATCTGTTTGAAGGCTGGCTGCCAGCGGATGGCGTTGGCGTACTGGGCATCGCGGATGCACTGGTCTCGCACCCGCTTGGCCGTGGCCAGGAAGGCGTTGTCGAATAGCAGCACGCTGTCCACCGCATCCGGGAAATAGGCGCCCTCCGGCATCGGCGCGTTGCGGGTCGAGACCTGCGAGAAGAAGGTCCGGTAGAAGTCCAGGAAGCCCATCAGGATCAGATCGTATTCGCGCCAGAAGCGGACATCCTCAAGCGCCTCGACCCCACCCTGAATCTCCCAACAGGGCAGCCCCTGCGGATACCCGGTCAGCGAGAGCTGCGAGCTGCTCTGGCTCGCCGGCTGCAGGATCTCAAGATCGAGGGCGCGCTCGAAGAAGGCGCGGTAGACCTCCTTCATGTGCGCCTGGAATAGGCAGTGCTGCCCGCCGTCGGTGAGGTTGGGGTTGTCCGGGTCGGCGAGCTTGGCCTGGCGCAGCTGGTCCATCGGGAAGACGATGAAGTGGTTGTGCAGCATGCGGATGCTCGGCACCCCGGGCGCGGTGAGCGACCAGGTCGCGTCCAGGCTCGCCTCCCCGGCCAAAATCAACGCCTGCTCCGGGTCTGGGTAGTGCTCGGCCATGTAGCGGATGATGATCTGGTTCATCCGGTTCCAGACCCGCTTGACCTGATCCGGCACCTGGGTACGCCGCACCGGCCGGCCGAGTGGATCGAGGATCACCCGCGAGGTGTCGTAGATGATCGAGGCGTCAAACGCGTTGCTGTGACCCAGCGCCTTGCGATAGAGCAGCAGGTTCTCGGGATTGCGCAGCAGCCCGTTGTTATGGGCCAGGTCGTTGAGGTTCTCGGTGCTGTTGAAGAACTCGTTCGGCTTCATCCCTTCGGGCACCGAGAGCGGAATCGGCCGATAGGGGGTCACGATCTGACGTGGACCGGTCGTCACGGCATGCCTCCTCAGGGTGTTGGTTTCAGTGCTCAGCAATGATCTGATTACGGCCTGCGCGCTTGGCCTGATAGAGGAGTCGGTCGGCGGTCTCGAGCAGCACATCGATGGTGGAGCCGGCATACGCGGCGACACCACCGCTGATGTTGACGCGAAGCTCGGGCCGGGGCCACTGCTCAGCCTCAATCTTGGTGCGCAGACGTTCGGCGATATCGAACGCGACCGAGACAGGTGCCGACGGCAGAATGACCAAAAACTCCTCGCCGCCATAACGCCCGCAGATATCCGATTCACGCACGCACTGGCGCATGAGCTCGGCGACACGCACCAGTACCTGATCGCCAATGGCATGGCCAAAGCTGTCATTGATCTGCTTGAAATGGTCTAGGTCGAACAGGATCACTGACAGCCCAGAGCCTTCCCGATCGGCGCGCTCGATGCTCTCGGAGAGACGCGCAAACAGATAGCGGCGGTTATAGATCTTGGTCAACGCATCGGTATTGGCCGCCTGATGCAAACGCCGCTGGGTGGCCTTGAGCTCGGAGACATCGACCAGTGAGATCAGCCGATGGGCAACGCCAGAGAGCAGCACTTGGCTCACTGAGACCATCGCCCAGCGCAGATCACCCTGCGGGGTACTGATCTGAACCTCACGCTGCAGATCGGCCGCGGCCAGGAGACCATCGGCGAGCATCGCCTGCCAGGTCAGGCTATCGAGCCGCCCACTCCCATCGGACGCCAATCCGAGATACTGCATCGCCGCCTGATTGGCGCGTTGGATGCTCGAGCCATCGGCCTGCAGCTGCAGGATCGGGAACGGCACCACCTCGAGCAGATTGCTCAAATTGCTCTCGCTCTCGCGCAAGCGGCGCAACAGCCTGGCGACACCACCCCAGGCGACGACGATGAACAGCAGGATGAGGCCACCGGCAATCAGCAGATTGGTCCGGACATCGGCCAGCAACGTCTCCAGCGAGCGGGTGTTGGCGTAGAAAGTCGCCACGCCGATGAGCGCATAGTCTTGCGGATGGTAGAGCGGCACCTCGGTGACGAAGCAGCCCGAGCAGTCGGTGCCGCCGCGCCGCAGGCTCATGGCCTCCAGTGGCAGGTTGACCCGGTCAGGGTCGAGCTCGAGCCGAATCTGGTTGGTCAGCGCCTGCCCACTCTCATCCTCCTTGATCAACAAGATGGCATCGAGCCGCGTCTCCAACGCATTCAAGAGTTGCTCAGCAGGCAAGTCACGGACCAGCAGCACCTCGATCCCGCGCGCCTGTGCCTGCGCGAGCGCATGCGCCCGACTCTCCGCATCATCACGCAGCGCCGGCTCCAAGACCAGCAGCCAATAGCCAGCAATGAGCGCCTCGAGCAGGACGCCAAGCAGGGCAAAGATGAGCGCGAGATTGCGCTCGAAACGAAACGAGCGGATCGCTCCACCGCTGAACCTGGAGTCACTCGGCATGATGCGCGACCCTTAGGAAGAACGGCTTGAAGCTCAGGCCAGCGCGACGGGCCTGAGCAAGGTTGATCGATGGCAGGATGCGGTCAGCGACATGGATACCCGCCACTGCACCGGCGCTGACATCACCCTCGAATGGCGAGAAGACCAAGACCTGATGCCGCTCTGAGAGCCGGCGCAGCAGATCCGGCTCAAGCCCAGAGCTGGCCACGAAGATCGCCGCAAGCGGGGGCTCGCGATTGGGCTCGAGTTGCTCGATCGGCACGACGCTGACCCGCAACGGATGTCCTTGCACCTGATCAAGCGCCTCGAGCGAGGCAACCGCCTGCTGAGCCGCTTTGTCCGTCGAGCGATAGACGATGACAATCTCGAGCACTCCATCAGCATTGCGCTGAGCCGACAACTGCTCCTGGGCCCCCAACACCGCGGGAAACAGATTCAGGCCGACCCGCAAGCGCTGCAGTTCTTCCTGCCATAAGGGCAGCGCCCAGGCCGAAGAGAGCCAAAGGAGCAGGAGGCAAGACAGCGCCCCGAACTGCCGACCGCAACCGGCGTGCTGAATCGATCTTGTCATCAAAAGGCATAGCCCACAGAGAGCCACCAGCGCCGTCCGGGACGCGGATAGTCATCCACATAGGTCAGGGGCACCCCAGCGAAGCTCGCATACTGCTCCGGATAGCGGACGTCGGCATCGGTCAGGTTCTTCACGCCAAGATGGGCATAGAGGCCGGACTCCGAGGCGCTGCTATAGCTCAGCGTCAGATCGGCCGTGGTATAGGCGTCTAACGGAGCGCGCTCATCACCAACCCGACGCTCGCGCTCGCCGACGTAGCTCAACTGGAGTGCAGCCGTCCAGGGCTCGAGCGGACGCCACAGCAGCGCCAGATTGCCGAGCAAGTCGGTGCCGCCCGGCAAGGGACGGCCAGTGCCGAAGTCGTGGCTGTCGACGAAGGAGAGATTGGCATCAAACCGGAGATGAGCGCCAAGGCGTTGCTCGTACTCAAGCTCGATACCCCGCAATCGGGCATCAGCGCTGTTGATGTAGCCGCTATTCTGATCGCCAAAAATGATTTGATTGGTCAGGTCGGACTGGAACAGGATGACCCGCCCCTTCCAATTCGGCTTGCGCAAGACATAGCCCAGCTCATAGGTCGCAATCTCACCAGCTTCCAACCCGCGCCCATCAGCCGGATACTCGAGTTCATAGAAGGTCGGCGGCCGAAACGCCTGGGCAAACTGCAGCTTGAGGATATGCTCGCTGTTGATGCGCCAGACCGCGGCGAGTCTTGGACTGAGATAGGTATCCGCATCGCTGTAGTCGTCGACGCGCAAGGCGCCGGTCAGGGTGACGCGATCGCTGATCCGATACTCATCCTGGGCGATCAGGCTCAACACACGCCGGTTGCGGCTATCGTCGAGCCAGGGATAGTCGATGGCGAAGCTTTCTGGCCATTCCCAAGTCGCCTCATCGACCTCGACCTGGCTCGCCTCCAGCCCGAACAGGACCTGATGGCGCTCGTTCGGTCGCCAGTGGATGTCCGCGGCGGCCAGGTAGCGGGTCTCTTGGTAGTCCTGACTCATGGTGACCGAGTCATCGATGAGATAGCCGGGTGGAAAGACGAAAAGGTCGTCACGGTCGCGCTGGTAGCGCAACGCCTCTAAGCGCAGCCGCGTACTCAGTCGCTCGCCCAGCTGCAGGTTGGCGCCGAGTTGAAGCGAATAATAGCCCTGACGTGAGGCCAGCTGATCCTTGTCGGGGGGCAAGAAATGATTGATGCCGAAGTAGTCGCCATAGTCATCATCGAGGACCTTGACGGCGGCAAAGAAATCCCCCCAATGCAAATGACCGAACAACGCTCGATAGCGATGGGTCTCGTTGGACGGGCCAGGTGCATGCGACAGCGCTGGTTGGCCGAGCGCATGGAGTGCGTCCCCGTCGACATCGACACCGCCATCACCGTCTAAACCGAGCACATTGAATGAGGCGCTAAGGTCGCGCTCGGGGTCTTGCCAGTACCAGATCCCGCCGCCGCCATGGTCGGCCCCGTCCATCGCCTGTGCGCTGAGGTTGCGCTGGCGCTTGCGGGTGATGACGTCGATGACGCCAGCAAAGGCGTACTCGCCATGGACCGAGGCCCCAGGGCCGCGAATCACTTCGATGCGCTCGACCTGCTCGATCGGGATATTGAGGACCGGGTTGGCAGTGGCGTAAAGGGTCGAGTTCATCGACACGCCATCGAGCAAGACCTTGAGGTTGCCCGAGGCATAACCGTAACCGATGCCACGACTCAGGATCTGGCGCTCGCCGGTCATCTCCAGCCCCTGGCTGATCCCTGGCACCAGCGTCAGTGCTTCGCCGACGTTGCGCACCCCGCGCGCCATCAGATCCTCACCGATCAGGATGGTCGCCATGCCAGGCACGAAATCGGCGTTCATCCCGCTGCGCGTTGCCAGCTCAGTCTCCTGCTCGAGCAGGGCCATCAGGTCTTGCAGCTTGGCGTCATCGGTCTTCGTCTCGGTCTGCGCCTGTGCGCTGCTAACAGCCACGGTCAGGAGCACGCCGAAGAGTCGAGCCGAATCCACCACAGGCACCCGCTGCCGAGGCCCACATCTGGCTAATCGTGCTCGTCGCTTCGTGAACAAGGGTTCGCCCATCGCTGCTGTTCGTCCTTTGCCATCGCCGCCACCGTGCAGTGGATCACTGCACGACACGCGATCATAGCAGAGATGCCGCGTTGGTCCTTCAGCGTTCCCTGCCGACGAGAACCACGTCCTCAAGACTCGACAAACCGCCGCTGCAATGAGCGACGCCCGTATCCGCCATCAGGGCTTTCATCAAGGCATCCATCAGCCCTCTATCAGGCATCCATCAGGCATCCATCAGGCCCCTTTCAGGCCTCTAGCAAGCCCCTATCAAGACCTCCATCACGCCAAGCTGCTCGAGACCCACAACTTGCAACGGCCGTTGCTTCGGATAGAGTGGCAGGTCTATTCCTGCCGATTTGGGTGCTCGCCATGCCTCCGACCTTCCTGCAACGATTCAGCTTGCCGCTGTTACTGCTGACCGGCCTGCGCATGCCGATGGCCTTCGCCAGCTCATCCGGCATGGCCCTGGATTCCGTGCAGCCGACGTCCGCTGAAAACCTCGACGGCGAGCATCAGGATCTCGCCTCAGCGCTGCGCACCGCGCCCCCGGATCTGGCGCTTGCCCTGGTCTATGAGCCGGGTATTGATCTCGCCGGTTATCTGGTCAGCGAGAAGTTCGACGGCGTGCGGGCGCTTTGGGATGGGCGTCGGCTGATCACCCGAGGTGGCCTGATCATCAACGCTCCGGCCGGGTTCACCGCCGGCTTTCCCGAGCATTCCTTAGACGGCGAGCTCTGGATGGGACGCGGCACCTTCGCCCGCCTCTCCGGCACGGTGCGCACCCTCGAGCCGGACATCGAGGCCTGGCAGCAGGTGCGCTATGTCGTCTTCGACCTACCCGCGCACCAAGGCCGCTTCGAGGATCGATTCGCAACCCTCGAGCGCCTGCTCGAACAGGCACCCAACAGCAGGCTGCAACTCGCTCATCAGCATCCGATCGCGGATCATGAGAGCCTGCAAGCGCGGCTCGACGAGATCGTTGCGGCGGGCGCTGAGGGACTGATGCTGCATCACCGCGATGCCCAGTATCAAGCCGGGCGCAACGCCGATCTCCTAAAGGTCAAACCCTATCTGGAAGGCGAAGCAATCGTGCTCGAGCACCTACCGGGCCAAGGCAAGTACGCCGGGATGCTCGGCTCGATGCTGGTCGAAGAGCCCGACGGCACCCAATTCAAGCTCGGCAGCGGCTTCAGCGATGCCGAGCGTGCCAATCCGCCACCGATCGGCAGCCTCGTCACTTTCAAGTACCACGGCCGCACCAAGTTCGACCGGCCGCGCTTCGCCAGCTTTCTACGCATCACCGACGAGCTCTGACTGTTCGATCCCAGTGCCACTTCATTGACGATTGGCCTAGGGGGGGGCGGCTTCGCCGTCGATCAGGGCGACGACGACCTCGCCATTGGTGGCCGTTGCTTGGCGTTTTACCAGGATCAGATCGCCGTCCTCGATCTGATCCTCGGTCATCGAATCGCCGCGCACGCGCAGCGCGAATACCGCATCTAAGGCTCCGCGTCCCGGTCGATATCCATAGCTACCATCCAGAAAATCGGCTTCGTCGATGGCTTCCAAGATTTTACTGACTCCAATCTGCAGCAGTTTGTCTGCCACTGCCGGGACGGTTACCGCGAACTGCACAGTTTGACAATCCTCGTTTGGGATGGGCAACCATCACCCACCCGTTCCACCCGTTGCGCGGTCAGCGCTTCGAGGTTCTCAAGCCCCGCCAAGTCGCTGGCACCGAGACACTGATCGTTCGCGATGGCGAGCGCGGCAGCTTCAGCATCGCCCGCGACTGGACCGACTGGGGGACCCCAGAACCCAGCGCAGGACTGACAGTGTCCGCCGGCAAGCTCGCCCTCGAACCGCTGGTGGAGCTCGTAGCGCTGATCACGGTGTTACAGAACCGCACCCTGGAGCACCTTGACGAATGAACGGTTGCCATCCATGCTTCGTATCAGACCAGTTAATTGCATGGTCTGATACGCATGCAAGACATCGCTTCTGCAACACTGCGCCAACGCCGCCACGCCCTCGAACGCGAGCTCCCGTCGCCGCAAGGGCTGCTGCGCGGCTCGCTGATCGAGCGCTACAAGCGCTGCGGCAAACCCGGCTGCAAGTGTGCCACCGGCCGCGGGCACGGCCCCAAGTACTATCTCTCGCTCAGCCGCTCGGGCGCGCGCCCGCAGATGGACTATGTCCCCCAAGGCGCGCTCGAACAGGTGCGCTCGGCACTGGCCAACTATCAGCGCACGCGCGGGATGCTGGAGGAGATCTGCGCCATCAACCGCGAGCTGTTGCGCCGCCGCGAGCGGTTATAGGAACGCACGGTGAGCCGGCCACTTCCCTCACTCACCGACGACGTTGTCGATACCGCTCTGGCCGCAACCCTGATCGCCAACATGCTGTCGAGCCTCCTCGACGCCGATTCCCTGGGCCCAGCGACGGAGGTGAGCGATGAGTGCATCGATCGGTCAGCACCACCTGCAACGGCCGGCGTATGTCTATGTCCGCCAATCGACGATGGCGCAGGTGCGCCATCACCAGGAGAGTACCGAGCGCCAGTATGCGCTGCGCGAGAAGGCGCTGAGCCTCGGCTGGCCGGCGGAGCTGATCCGAGTTCTGGATGCGGATCTGGGGCGCTCGGGTGCCCAGAGTCAGCAGCGCGAGGATTTCAAGACCCTGGTCGCCGAGGTGTCGATGGATCGGGTGGGTGCGGTGTTTGCCCTGGAGGTCTCGCGCCTGGCGCGCTCGAATCTGGACTGGCTGCGCCTCTTGGAACTCTGCGCCCTGACGCGAACCTTGGTCATCGACGAGGATGGTTGCTACGATCCGGCGGACTTCAACGATGGGCTGCTGCTCGGATTGAAGGGGACCATGGCGCAGGCGGAGCTGCATTTCTTGCGCGCGCGCCTCCAGGGCGGGAAATGTCATAAGGCCGAAAAGGGTGAGCTGCGCTTTCCGCTGCCGGTTGGACTTTGCTATGACAGCGAAGGACGCACGGTTTTGGATCCGGATGCCGAGGTGCGTGGAGCGGTGGAGCTGGTGTTTGCGCTGTTTCACGAAACCGGCAGTGCCTATGCCGTCGTGCAGCGCTTTGCCAGGGCCAGGCTGCGCTTCCCGAAACGGGCCTATGGCGGCGCGTGGAACGGACGCCTGCTGTGGGGGCGGCTGACCCACGCGCGTGTCTTGGGCATCCTGCGCAATCCAAGTTATGCCGGAACCTATGTCTTCGGGCGCTATCGCTATCGACGCCTGCCAACCGCCGATGGGCAGATCCAGACCAAGACCGAGGTGGTCCCACGCGAGCAGTGGTCGGTGACCATTCAGGATCATCACCCCGGCTATCTGAGCTGGGAGGATTATCTGGCCAATCAGCAGCGCCTGGCGCAGAACCGAACCTGTACGGAGGCGACGATCTTGAGCGGACCGGCACGCGAGGGGCTTGCGCTGCTGCCAGGGCTGTTGCTCTGTGCCCGCTGCGGCCGGCGGCTGACGGTGCGTTATCGCGGCAACGGCGGCCTGTATCCGATCTATCTCTGCAGCTGGCGTCGGCGCGATGGGCTCGATACCCGGGATTGTCTCAGTGTGCGCTGCGATCTGCTCGATGCGGCGGTCACCGAGCAGATGTTCAGCGCACTACAGCCCGTCGAGCTTGAGCTAGCCATGGCTGCAGTGGCGGAGCTGGAAACACGCGATGCGGCCTTGCGGCAGCAGTGGCAGCGGCGCGTGGAGCGCGCTGAATACGAGGCGCAGCTGGCCGAGCGCCGCTATGAGGAGGTGGATCCCGCCAACCGACTGGTGGCGGCGACCTTGGAGCAGCGCTGGAACGCGGCCTTGCAACAGCTCGCCGAGCTGAAATGCCAAGGCGAGCAGGCACACCACGAGCAAGCGCGCGTGGCCACCCCAGAGCAGCGCGCGCAGGTGCTGGCACTGGCGCGGGATGTCCCGCGTCTGTGGCAGGCACCAACGACCACGGCGAAGGATCGCAAGCGCATGCTGCGCCTACTGATCAAGGACATCACGGTAGAGAAGTCAGCCCCGAAGCAGCTCGTGCTTCATCTGCGCTGGCAAGGCGGCGCCTGCACGGAGGTGGCGCTCGTGTTGCCGCCGAGTGCGGCAGATCAAGTCCGCTACCCGGCCGAGGTGGTTGAGCAGATTCGAACCTTGGCCAGCACCTTAAACGATGCGCAGATTGCCGAGCAGCTCAATCAAGAAGGCCGCCTGAGTCCAAAGGGCAAGACCTTTCGCGCATCAATGATCCAGTGGGTGCGCTATCAACATCAGATTCCGGCGCCCGTGCTCAAGCGCACCGAGGAATTGACCGTCGATGAGGTGATGATCCGCTTTGGCGTCAGCCGTCATGTGGTCTACTACTGGATTGAGCGTGGACACGTGAATGTCCGTCAGCTCAAACCTGGCGGCCCTTACTGGATCACCTTGGATGAGCAACAGAACGCACGCCTGATCGACTGGGTCAAATCCTCATCACATCTGCATGCACAGCCGCAATCCGAAACTCCATTGTAGGAGGGCATTATGCTCGAACCGTCGGTATCCCCAATGGCCTCAACTTCCCGTTGAGCTTGGGGATGTATCTTCTGAGTACCAGCTTGGCCCGATACCACCCCCCTTTGACCGCCGCCACCAGTCCTTCCACATTGTCCTGGAGGTTGGCTTCATAGGCGCGTGCATCCAGTC
>NZ_NRRY01000053.1 GCF_016583905.1 Lamprobacter modestohalophilus
ACCAAAGGCGAGGCCTACGATCCAAAGCACGCCTTGAGTCAGGCGGTTTAACCGCCGCGAGCACCGATGAGGGATTGAGTCACATCCGAGCGAGCACGATCACCCACACCACGAGTTTCTAACCACGAGTTGCTAAGAGTGACTGTCACTGTGATGGCATGAAAGGCTTGTCCTGCATTCCTGAAACCCTGTAATCCTCACCAGCCGGCATCGCCGAGACTGAAACAGTGATAAGGACAGGAATGCGCGCGGATTCCATCAGGGCGCGAGGAGCGATCACGCCACCTCATCACGACGCCGGATATATGGCCGCAACGTTTCCTTCTGCTGAACAGTCAAGTGGCTCTTGCATCGCGGGGCGGACCATATATGAGGATTGGTCTGATTCCGAGATCTGGGCCTACGCCAGGGCACAGAACTTGATCATTTTGTCCAAGGACGCCGATTTCTCCGATCGCATATTGGTCAGCAAACCGCCGCCAAGGGTCATTCATATCCGTTTTGGAAACATGAAGATGCGTGATTTCCACGGGCTGATTCGCCATCAATGGCCGGACATCGTTGCACTTGCTCATCAGCATCGGCTCGTCACGGCTTATCGCAATCGCATCGAGGCAATCGATTAAGACGCTTGCGCGACAGGCTGGAAACGCCAAACCGCATAGACCGATGCGATTTGCACCGCGCACCGATAACCGACCGAACGACCGGCGCCGCGACCAGATGCCGCTTGACTCCGATCAAGGATCAGACAGGCTGCTGCAGGCTCAATGGACGCTTTGGGGAACACGACCAACCATGAAGCCCATCCTGACCTCACTCAGCCGCGGACTGCTGATCCTGCTCGGGCTGGGCGGCGGCATCGCCCTGGCCGCGTTCTTGATCAGCCATGCCCGAGCGCCGCAACACACCGACAGCCAGGCACCGGCGCCGACGCTGAGCGTCATCGAACTGCAACCCGTCGCTCTGCAGATCGAGGCGCGCGGCCTTGGCACCGCGCGCTCGGCCGAGCGCTGGCAAGCGGTGGCCAATGTCGCCGGTCGCGTCGTTGAGCGTCATCCAGATTTGGAGAGCGGCAACCTGCTGCCGGCTGGCACTCTGTTACTCGCGCTCGACCCGAGCCGCTACCAGCTGGCCATCGCCGAGGCCGAGGCGGAGGCCCAGCGCCTGACCGCCGAGCAGATCCAGCTCGAGGTCGAGGCCGAGAGCACGCGCCGCCTGCTCGCCCTCGAGCAGGAGCGACTGGACCTGACCGAACAGGAGCTGGCACGCATCAAGCAGCTCGCCACGACCGGCTCGGCCTCGCGCTCGCAGCTTGACGAACAGCGTCGCGCCAGCGCCGCCCAACGCCGTGCGGTGGCGACGTTAGAGAACGAGCTATCCCTCATCCCCTCCCGTCGTCAGCAACTGGCCGCGCAACAGGCGCGCGCCGCCGTGCTGCTGGCGCAGGCCAAGCAAGATCTCGCCGATACCCGTTTCGAGGCGCCCTATGCACTGCGCCTGTCCGAGGTCGAGGTTGAGCTGCATCAGTACATCGCACCTGGCCAGCGGCTGTTCAGCGCCGACAGCCTGGCGGCGGCTGAGGTCGAGGCACAGATCCCGCTCGGTATGCTGCGCCGACTGCTCGGCAGTGTCGCGACGGCCGCGACTGCGCCCAACGCATCGAATGCACCGAACGCCCCGATTCCCGAGACGCAGCGTCTCGATGAGCGCATGGACTTCAGTGCCGTCACCGCCGAGGTACGCCTGGTCGGCGACGAACAGGTGCGCTGGCCGGCTGAACTGACCCGGGTCGCCAGCGGCCTGGACCCGGTCACCCGCAGCGCGCGGGTGGTGGTGCGAGTCGCGCATCCCTATCGCGATGCCAGCCCACCCGATCGCCCGCCGTTGCAGCCCGGCATGCTGACGCAGGTCACCCTGTCCGCGGCCAGTCCTGAGCCTCGACTGGTGGTGCCGGCGTCGGCCGTGCACCCCGCAGCGGCAGCCGTGCATCCCGCCGCGGGCGTCGATAGCGCAGTCGATAGCGCAGTCGACGGTGCAGTCGACAGGAAGGCAGAAGCCGACGGGAAGCAGCCCCTGTTAGGCTCAGACTCTGGCGCTGGCGCGGGCGCACGCGCAGGTCATCGAACACGCCTGGTCTATCGACTCGACGCCGAGGATCGACTCCGCCACACCCCGGTCGAGATCGCCTTTGAGCAGAGCGGCCTCGCCGTGATCGCCGCGGGCCTCGCGCCAGGCGATCGCGTCATCGTCGATGACCCGTTGCCGGCGATCGATGGCATGCAGGTCAACCCTCGCCCCGATCCTGCACTTGAGGCTCGATTGAAACAAGAGGCGCAGCGCCAGACAGCACGACAGGCAACGCCAGAGCGACAAGTCGAAGCCCAAGCACAACCGCTGCTGAGGGATCGGCCACAAGGCCAGCCTCGGTCTCAAGCGCCGATCGCCGCTCAGCCGGCGGTCCAAACGCCAACTCAGACCCCGCAACCAGCACAAACGCCCTCGGCGGGAGCCACCCCATGATCCGCTGGTTCGCGGCCCACCCGACCGCGGCCAACCTGATGCTGCTCCTGCTACTGGCGGCTGGGCTCTTCGCCGCGCCGACCCTGCAGCGCGAGACCTTCCCCGACTACCGCCCGACCGAGGTCGGCATCGAGGTCGAATACCGCGGTGCCAGCGCTGCCGATGTCGAGGAGGCGATCTGCCGGCGCCTGCGCGATGCGCTCAAGGCGGTTGATTATCTCGATGAGCTGATCTGCGTCGCCCAAGACAACCTCGCCAACGCCACCGCAACCATGCAGCCGGGCGGCGACGCGCTGCGCTTTCGCAGCGACATCGAGACCGCCGTGCGCGCCATCCGCCATCTGCCAGCGCGCGCCGAGACGCCGATCGTGCGCTCGCTGCATCAGAGCGATCTGGTCGCGGCGGTCGCGATCAGCGGCGCGCTGCCGCTGGCACAGCTTGAGGAGGTCGCGCGCCAGCTCGAGGACCGCATCCTGCGCCTGCCCGGTGTCGCCGAGGTGCAGATCCAAGGCCTGTCGCAACGCCAATGGCAGGTGGAGGTGCCGCGCGATGTGCTCGCCCAGCACGGGCTTTCGGCCCGCGCGCTGGCGCAGCTGATCGCCCGTCAGAACATCGACCTGCCGCTCGGCATCCTGGAGGGCGACGACCGCGAGCTGCTGCTGCGCTTCACCGATCAACGCCGCTCGCTGCGTGCGCTGGCCGATCTGGTTGTGGTGTCGGATGCCGAGGGTGGCGAGCTGACCCTGGGCCAGCTCGCCAAGCTCTCGCAGGTCGGCGAGCGCGCCGAGGAGCAGATCCACTTCAACGGTGAGCGCGCGCTGGTGCTCGAGGTCAGCAAGGGGCTGCGCGACGATGCGCTGCGGGTGTTCGCGGCGCTCGAGGCCCTGGTCGCCGAGGAGCAGGCGCGGCTCGGCACCGGCATGCAACTGACCCTGACCCAGGACATGACCAGCATCGTTCGTGATCGGCTGCGGATGCTAGTCAGCAACGGCCTGATGGGGCTGCTCCTGGTGGTGTTGGTGATGAGTCTGTTTTTCCGCCCGCGCCTGGCGCTCTGGGCGGTGCTCGGGCTGCCGGCGGCCTTCGCCGGGGCCTTTGTGGTGATGGCCTTGACCGGGCTATCGCTGAACATGATCACGCTGGTGGCGCTGCTGATGGCGATCGGCATTGTGATGGACGATGCCATCGTCATCACCGACAACATTGCCGCGCGGGCGAGCGCGCAATCCGACGCCCCAGCGAGCGATGCGTCCGCCCCCGCCCCCTCCTCGCTCGACACCGTCGTCGCCGGCACCCGCGAAGTCCTGCCCGGCGTGCTGTCCTCCTTCCTCACCACGGTCTCGGTGTTCCTGCCGCTGTCATTCCTCGCCGGCGAGCTGGGCGCGGTGCTGCAGGTGCTGCCGATCGTGCTGATCGCGGCGCTGGCGGCGAGCCTGATCGAGGCCTTCCTGATCCTGCCGCATCACCTCAAGGGCAGCGTCAACAGCCTGAGCGAAGCACCCGAGTCGCGGCTGCGGCAGGCCTTCGAGCGTGGCTTCGCCAGCTTCCGCGAGCGCGTTGGTCGCGCTGCTGATGCGGCCATCCGCGCCCGCCATGCGGTGCTCGGCCTGGTGCTGCTGGTGCTGATCGGCTCGGTCGGCTTCGTCGCCGGTGGCCACATCGGCAGCGAGGCGATGCCTTCGATCGACGGTGATGTGCTGGAGGCGCGCATCCTGATGCCGCAGGGCACGCCGCTGGCGCGCACCGAGGCGGTCGCGGCGCAGGTCGAGGCGGCGATGCGCCAACTCGATGCGGAACTGAGCCCGCAGCAGCCCGACGCAGCGCCGTTGGTCGAGGCCATCCAGACCCGCTTCAATCACAATCCGAGCGCGCAGGAGGCCGGTCCCCATGTCGCCACCGTCATCGTCGATCTGCTCGCCGCCGAGCAGCGCACCCTGAGCCTGGATGTGCTGACTGCGGCTTGGCGCGAGGCCATCGGCCCGATCGCCGGCCTCCACAGTCTGCTGATCCAGGAGCCCGGCTTCGGCCCGGCGGGCATCCCGGTCGAGATCCGCCTGCAGGGCGAGGATCTGGACGCGCTCAAGGCCGCCGCGCTGGAGGCCAGCACGCAGCTGGCCGGCTATGAGGCGGTATTCAACGTCATCGACGATCTGCGCCCCGGCAAGCCACAACGCCGCTATCGGCTCGCCGAGGGCGCCCATGGGCTGGGGCTGACCGCCGAGGAGGTCGCCACGCAACTGCGCGCGGCCTGGCTTGGCGAGATCGCCGACAGCCAGCGCATCGGCGCCTGGGACATCGAGATCCTGGTGCGCCAGGCCAAGGACGATCGCGATGATCTCGATGATCTGGCCGATCAGACCATTCAGCTCGCCGATGGCCAGCGCGTGCCGCTCAGCGCGGTGGCGAGGGTCAGCGAGCAGCGCGACTGGGCGCGGATCACCCGCATCGATGGGCTTCGAACGGTGACGGTCGCCGCCGATGTCGATGCCCGGCTGGCCAGCGGTCAGGCCATCGTCAGCGATCTGCGCGCGTGTTGGTTGGACGACTTCCAGGCGCGGCATCCGCTGGTGGAGGTCCAGTTCGAGGGCCAGGTCGCCAATGCCGCCGAGACCGGCGGCTCAATCCGCCGTGGTCTGCTGATCGGCCTGCTCGGCATCTTTGTCATCCTCTCGTTCCAGTTCCGTGGCTACCTCGAGCCGCTGATCGTGATGCTGGCGATCCCGCTGGCCTTCATCGGCGCCATCTGGGGCCATGTGCTGATGGGCTATTACCTATCGATGCCGTCGCTGATCGGCGCCGCCTCGCTGGCTGGTATCGTCGTCAACAACGCCATCCTGCTGATCCAGTTCATCAACGCCAACCGTGCCCAGGGACTCTCTGCCGCGGCCGCTGCGGGCCAGGCCAGCCGTCAGCGGCTGCGCGCCATCCTCATCTCCTCGCTGACCACCATTGCCGGTCTGGCACCACTGCTCGCCGAGACCAGCTCCCAGGCCGATGCGATCAAGCCGTTGGTGATCTCGGTGGTGTTTGGGCTGCTCAGTGCGACGCTGTTGGTGTTGCTGGTGATTCCCGCGCTCTATGTGCTGCTCGATGATCTTGGGTTGGCGCGGCAGAAGGTGCAAGCTGAATGACAGGTCACGCCCTGTTCCCGGACGCAGCAAAGCAATCGGCGGCATGCGCTGCCCGCGGCGCGGAGGCGCGTGTCAAGCGCTGCCATCAGGTGCCGCGGTCGATGCGGACGTCGGCGACGCATCGGCCCATTGCCGGCGGTTGATCGCATAGTCGGTCACTTGGCCGACGAAGGGCAGCAGCAGCATGCCATCGAGGCGATCAACCCGCTGGGGCTCGCGATGCTGGCGGATACCGATGGTCATGCCCTTCTGGCCAGCGCGCGGCTGCACGCGGTAGGTGCCGAGCAGCCGATCCCACCAGGAGAATCGCGCTGACCTGCCGCGCTGATCTGCCGCACCGATCGCCGCTCGGCCCAGGCCGCGGCGCTGCTCGCCGGCCGTGGCTTCGCTCAGGTGCAGGTCATCCAAGGCGGCATGACCGCCTGGCGAGCCCATGGCTGGCCGGTCGAGCAGGCTCATGATCAAGCCAACTGAAGCGCGTTCGCAGACTGGCACAGACTGCTGGCCCTGCGCATCGCTCAACCTCCATTCAGCAGCAGGCCGTCGCAGACAGACCGCGAGAAAGCCACCGAGGACTCGTCTGACTCGACCTCATCACGCTTGGTTTAGCGCTCGTCCAAGCAGTGCCTCAGGATCAGCGCCTGCAGATCCACAAGCGATTCGCAGGCGGCAATGGCCGGCGCGTCGGCACAGAGTACCAGCCGCCCTTCGCACTCACGAAAGATCGCCGGCAGAAGCGTCTGCACATCGGGGAAGCGCGCGCGAAACTGATCGCGATGCAGGAACTCGCAAGGCGCGCTCAGAGACTCGATGAAGCGACGCCATTCGGCGCGCTCGCTCAGCAGGCCATGAGTGATGGCGCACAAGTCACAAGCATAGGTCGCGGGTGAGAAAAGCTTGTGGCCAATGTCGGCCATTGTGTTGAAGAGGCCGCTATCAGCGTTGTAGACGAAGACCAGCTGGTTGTGCCTGTTCAATGGGCTGCCCTCTTGTTGGTTATCACCGATACAACCGTGCCAGCCGTGCCGGATCAGCGCCCAGGGCATAGGCTAGCCGCAACCGCCACATCAGCACCATGGTGCGCAGAATCCCGCGCGATTCCCAGCGTCGGCTGGAGGCGATCAAGGCCGGGCGCAAGCACAGGGGTCGCGCCAGGTGGTGGCGCAGCGCGACGAGATCCCCCGCGACCAGCCTGTGATCATCTACTGCAACACCGGCTCGCTCTCGGCCCAGGCCGGCTTCGCCCTGCGCCTGTTGGGCTGGGACAATGTGCGCATCCTCCAAGACGGTCTGGTCGGCTGGAAGGCCAAGGGCGGCTTTGAGGCCAATCAGCGGGCCATCGAGGCGGCTGAGGAGGCTGGTGCGTCCTGATGACACTTTCCTGCGTTGAAGCAGCTCGCGGTTAACAAAGGGCTGGGCTTCATCGGCACCGCGGCTAGCCTCGAGCCGGAATAATGCGCTACAAAGGCTGTGCTCGGGCAGCGCGCCGGCTTTGACCCGCACCTGATCGTCGACGAAACCGCCAGCAGCCCAACGTCCGTTCTGTACGAAACGGCTAGCTCGGTGGGACACTCTTCAGCGATCAGTGCTCGCGGGCAATGGCCGCACACTCGGCGATCGGTTGGATGCTGCCGACCTCGTTGTTCGCGTGCATGACGCTGACGAGCCGCGTCTCCGGGCGCATCGGCGCACTGCCGACGGTTAGGCGCAAACAGAGGTCGAGTGATCGCTCAGCGCATCCGCATCCAGCCCAAGTGCCCGAGCTTGGCCAGCACCAGCAGCCAGCGGATGCCCTGCAGCAGCAGGCCGTCGCAGACAGACCGCGAGTGGATCATTCGCAGCCAACGGCCATGCTCAGCAGCAGGAGCCGGTCGTGCAAGCAATCGCGGTCGTGAATGGATTTGCATCGCTCACGCCCGGGAAGGGTCCCCGATGTGCCCCGGCCCCAGCGTCAAACGCGAAAGCGCGTGAGAACCGCGAGGCCCGCAGGATGCGGTAGCTGTTCGCGGAGACAGCCACGGCATGCCCGGTGGGGAAGCGCCGATCGCGGTCTAGGGACCAGTTGTCGGGGTAGCCAGACAGGTCGCCGCGATAGGTCACCGTTTGGCCATGATCCTCGGCCCCGGGGTCCAGCCCCTCGACCTTGAAGAGTCGATAGGTCGCGGAACAGAAGCGCGCGGGCGCGACCTTTTCCGCCACCTGGGTGTCGTCGATCGCCAAAGGCCGTGCATCCACAAGCCGTGGATCGGTGAAGCCAGCGGCGCGCGCGAGCGACAGGAAATCAGCCCAGTACAGCGCACCGGCCAGGCACTCGCCATAAAGCACCGGGTCCTCGGCCAGGGCGGCGGGCAGGCGGCGGTCGGCATAGACATCGGCGAAGTAGAACTCGCCGCCCGGAGCCAACAGCTGATAGGCGCCAGCGAGCACCGCCGCCTTGTCCGGCGACAGGTTGAGCACACAGTTGGAGACGATCAGATCGAAGCCACCCGCCGGCAGTCCAAGCGCGCCGAGCGCCTCGATGCGCCCTTCGACGAAGCGCACATTGGAGCGCGCGTAGCCATAGCGCTCGGCGTGATAGGCCCGATGCCGCTCGGCCACCGCCAACTGAGCCGCCGTCATATCGACGCCAACGACCTCGCCCTGCTCGCCGACCAACCGCGAGAGCAGGTAGACATCGCGCCCGGCGCCACAGCCCAGATCCAGCACCCGCAGCCCCTCGAGGGCATCGGGCGCGACCAAGCCGCAGCCGTAATAGCGCTCGCTGACCTCGGGATGGATATCAGCCAACAAAGGCTTCAGCGCCTCAGGCACCGCAGCGCCATCGCAGCAAGCGTCGGTGCGCAGGTCATGGCTGCCGGTTAAGGTCTCGCCGTAGTAGCGCTGGACTTGCTCGAGAATGCTCTGGTGATCACTCATTCGGTTAAAGCTCATCAAGGGGTTGTGGATCATCAAGCGATTGGCGCCGACGAGATTGGGCTGAGTTGGCGTTGATGAGGACGCAAGGTCGCGCCCTCGGAATGCTGTGTTGATACGAATTGCGCTTTCCCGGATCGCTTCGCGACATACATCAGGTCATCGGCGAGGGAGAGTAATTGTTCCGGCCGATCGCCATCGATCGGATAGAAGGCGATCCCAATCGAAAGCCCCACGCGACACTCAAGCGCGTCGTCGCAGCGAATGGGCCGGTCAAACTCGGCGACGAGCTTTTCCGCGACCGCGAAGGCATCCTCGATCCGCGTGATGTTTGCCAAGAGCAGCGTGAATTCATCGCCCCCCATGCGCGCGATCAGATCCTCCTCGCGCACCGTTTTTTTCAGCCGATCGGCGACGGCCAAGAGGATACGATCCCCGGTCGCATGGCCGTGGCGATCGTTGATGTGCTTGAACCCGTCGAGGTCCATGAAAAAAAGCGCGACCATGGTGCTGTTGCGCTCGCCATGGGCCAGGGCTGTCAACAGTTGATTGGAGAACACAACGCGATTTGGCAGACCCGTGAGTTGGTCGTGGGTGGCAAGATAGGCCAGCTCCTCGGTGCGCTCGGCGATGAGCCGCTCCAAGCCTGCCTGATGCTCACGCAGCGCCAGTTCCGCCTCCTGCTTGGCTTGCAGGGCGCTCTCGTACTCATCGAGCAGCCGGTTCGCGCCATTGGCAAGCTGCGCGAACTCGGTTTGCCGATGACCCTTGGGTGGCCTGATCGGCTCGCCGCCGCTGCCGGGAGAGCGCGAGGCAATGGCGCTGATCATTTTGAGCAGCGGTCGCACCAGCGTCATGTTGAAGACGATGATCAGGCAAATCGCGAGCGCGATATTGCGCATCATGCCACTGACGAACACCACCACCGCGCGATCGAAAAAGGAAAACATCTCCCCGTAGGTATCGAGGGAGGCATTCAAATGCCCAAGTACCCGGTCGCTTCGCGGCGACTGGAGCGGCAGGCTGAACTCGGTCTGGGTCCCGGTCAATCGGATAAACAAATCCCTGAAGGCACCGGGAGGCAGGGGAACGTGCCGCTCCGCGTAGACGTCACCAAAGTCATCGACCAAGCTCGCATAGTGCACGGTGCGGTACTCGAACAAGCCATCGACGACCCGGCGCGCGAGCTGTCGATCGACGGTGTAGAGCGCTTGTGCCGCGGGGTCTTTCAGAATGCTCATCACCTGAAGGATATTGCCCTCGAGGCGTTCTTTCTCGCGATAAAGATCGTAAATGACCTGGGTGAAACTGAGCGCTGAACCGATGATGAAGGCGACCATCACCGAGATCATCGCCTGGCGATAGGAGAGGCTGTTGCTGAAGCGCGCATTTCTCATTGCCAGCCCCGCTTAGGCCGTCGTCCGACGCCTAGCGTGGATGGCCGACTCGTCCGGGTCTGAATCACCAGTTGGTCACCCTCCGCGTCGATACCCCTGGACGGTCCGTCATCGGCCTAGACCGAAGCGCCGGTCAAAGGTCTCGCGAAACGCCGGCCTTTCCGACTCGGGGAGCCAAGCCTCGATGAATTCCTTGCGTTGTCGTGTTAGGTCGTCATCGGCGAGCAGCGCGTCCACGGTCTCGAGCACCCGCTTTCCCCAGGGATTCTTGGTGCAAATGACATGGTGCGAGGGGTATGGACCGGCTTCGATGAAGGGCAGAAAGTCGAGCAACCCGGCTTGCTCGGGGCCAGCGGTGAAATTCGCGGCCCAGGAGTAGTTGATGGTGTAGTCGATGCGACCTTTCATCAGCATCTCATGCAAACCCAGCCCCACATCGCTGCCATTGCGCAAAAAGACATTTGGCTGATGTTGGTGGGCGGCGACTGTTTGGTCGATCTCGATACCGTATGACATCCGATCGGAAACGCCCAGCATCAGGGATTCATCCGCCAGAATGCTGTCCAACGAAGCGGGGTTGCCGAAGGCGGTGAAACGCTCGCCGTCCTCGGCGCGGAACACCAGTTGCACAGGAGGCAGCAGCGTCGTTTTGCCACGCGAGACATGGCCCAGTCGCTGACGCTCCTCGTTCACGAACAGGGAAGCAATACAGACGTTATTCCCTTGTTCCAGTTCCGACATGATGCGGCTCAGATTGGCCACCCGAACCTGGTGGTCATAGGCCGGCATCTTGGCGATGAGCAACTCGAGGATCTTGTCCATATACCCTTGACCGGCATGGGGGCCAGCAACGATGTACATGGGCGGGTAGTCGAAACGCAGCCAATCGATGCTTTCCTTCGTCTGCACGGGAGACTGCGCCGGGACCCGCGCGGGAGCCAGCACGAGAACAGCCGTGCCGATCAGGAAGGCGACCATCAAGGCCAAGGCGAAGCGGCGGCGGGGATGATACGGCAAGGCGGCATGTGGCATGGGTTTGTTCTTCAATGGCTCGGCCGCCCGATCGCGTCGCGTATCCAGGCCTGTCGGCGGCCTCCGAGGCGCTCAAGCCGCCGCGGCGGAGCTTGCGATGCCGCGCACGATGATACCTTCAGCCACGATGGCCAACGGCCATGAAACGATTATAGCCAATCACGACGAACGCGTGCCGGCGCTTGGCAAGGATTTCGCCGCCGAGGCATCAGCGCCTCGCCAAGACCCACAAAAAACGCTCACCGCGCAGCCCCACCTGTCGGCCAACGAAGGCGAAGCCCTCACCGATGCGAGCCTTGACCAATGTGAAGCGGGCCTCCCGGTGGCACCCGAGTCGACCGGCGCCGGCCATCGAGGCGGCTGAGGAGGCTGGCACGTCCTGACAAAATGGTCTGCTTTAAGCCATCTCTCCTGCAGCTCAAGGCAGGCTCGCTTTCCAACAGCGCGCTGGATACCTGGCCTTCAAGGCCCTGCTCGAGCCGGAGTCCAGGATCATTGTGCCGGGGCACGGGCGCATCACCGACCTTCCACAGTGACGCCAACCGGCTCGGCGACCGAGGGATCAGACCAAGTGGCGCATCAGACGCCATGAACTGGGGCCGCTAATGGCAAGCGAATCATCGTCATAGGGTTGCGCTATACTTTCACGACGTTAACGTGGATCGAAAGCTTCGGCATGCGATGGAACAGCTCCACGGTATGGATCATTCTGGTCTATATCGCCTTTGGTAGCCTCTGGATCATCCTCTCCGACGGCCTCCTCGGCTTGGTCGCTCGGGATTCTGCTCAGCTCGTGCAATGGCAGCAATACAAAGGCATCGCCTTTATTGCCGCCACCGCGCTGCTGCTCTATGGGCTGTTGTCGTACCGCCAACGGCAGTTGGCCCGGAGCGAGGCGCGCCAACGGCTGTTCATAAAGCATGCGCCGGCGGCCTTGGCCATGCTCGATACCGAGCTGCGCTTCATGCTGGTCAGCGATCGCTGGCTTAAGGACTATGGCCTCTCCGGCGAGAACCTCAGCGGCCGCGGCCATTACGAGGTGTTCCCGGAGATCCCGCAACGTTGGCGCGAGATCCATCAGCGCGCGCTGCGCGGTGAGGTGCTTCGCGCCGAATGTGATTACTTCATCCGCCCCGATGGGCGCACCCAATGGCAACGCTGGGAGGTGCGGCCCTGGTATCTAGAGGATCAATCGATCGGCGGCATCCTCATCTTCACCGAAGACATCACCCAACAAAAGGAGGCCGAGCGGGAGATGCGTATCGCCGCAAAGGCCTTCGAGACCCGTCAGGCGATGATCATCACCGACGATGCGCAACGCATCCTCCGCGTCAATCGGGCCTTCTGTGAGACCACCGGCTACCAGCCAGATGAGGTGATCGGACAGACGCCGACGCTGCTCAAGTCAGGGCGCCACGACGCCGACTTCTACCGCGCGCTGTGGCAACAGCTGAATCAGCATGGCGAATGGCAAGGCGAGATCTGGAACCGACGCAAGAACGGCCAGATCTTTCCGGAGTGGCTGCATATCTCCAGCGTGGTGGATGATCAGGGTCGGGTCATCCACTATATCGGCGCCTTCGATGACATGTCCGAGCACAAGCAGGCTGAGGCGCAGATCCACAGCCTCTCCTACTTTGACGTACTGACCAAGCTGCCGAATCGGCGTCTGTTCATCGACCGTCTGCAACAGGCCCTGCTCAGCAGCGCGCGCTCGAGGCACCGCGGCGCGGTGTTCTTCATCGATCTGGACGACTTCAGCGCCCTCAATGACACTCAAGGCCACGATGTCGGCGACCAGGTGTTGATTGAGGTCTCGCGCCAGCTGTTAGCGGCGGTCGCCAGTGACGACACCGTGGCCCGTCTGGGCAGCGATGAGTTCGTCGTCGTCATCGAGCATCTCGACAGCCGCTCCGATGCCGCGCTGCTACAGGCCAATCGCGCCGGTGAGCGGCTGCTGGCCGCCATCCGCCAGCCGATTCGCATCGATGGCAGCGATTTCGTCATCACCGGCAGCATGGGTATTAGCCTCTTCGATGGCGCCACCGACAAGGTCAGCGACCTGTTCAAGCGGGCTGATGCCGCGATGGTGCAGGTAAAGCAGATTGGTCGGAACTGCCTGCACTTCTTCGATCAGGACATGCAACTGGCGTTGGAACAGCGCGTCGAGCTCGAGGCCCTGTTGCGCAATGCCATTCCGGAACAGCTACGGCTGCACTATCAGCCGCAACTGGATGCCCAGGGCCAGCTGGTTGGTGCCGAGGTGTTGGTGCGCTGGCAAGATCCGCACAAGGGTTTGATCTCGCCGGCGCAGTTCATCCCCTTGGCCGAGGCCTCGGGGCTGATCCTGCCGATGGGCCAATGGATTCTTCATAGCGCCTGCGAGCAGTTGGCGCGCTGGCAGCAAGAACCGCTGTTGCAGCAGCTGAGTCTCTCAGTGAACGTCAGCCCAAAGCAGTTTCAACAGGCCAATTTCGTGAACCAAGTGCTGGAGGCACTGAGCGCGACCGGCGCCGATCCGACGCGGCTGAAACTCGAGATTACCGAGAGCCTGCTGTTCAATGACCTGGAGCGCGTTACCAAGACCATGACCGAGCTGAAGTCGCACGGGATTCGAATCTCGCTGGACGACTTCGGCACCGGCTTCTCATCGCTCTCCTACCTCAAACAACTGCCGGTAGACGAGCTGAAGATCGACCAATCATTTGTGCGCAGCTTGGAGACTGACGACAGCGACGCCGCCATCGTGCGCACCATCATCACCTTGGGTCAAAGTTTGGGGGTCGAGGTCATCGCCGAGGGCGTCGAGACCGAGATCGCGCGTGATCTGCTGATCGCGCAAGGCTGCCATCGGTTTCAGGGCTTCTATTTCGCCAAGCCGATGCCGCTCAAGGAGTTGGAGCGCTGGTGGAGCCAAGCGGGTCAGCAGCCCCGCCCTGCATAGGCTGAGCAGGTCGCAACGCTGCTTGCAGAGATGCTGATGCTCCGGCCCAGCGCATGCAACCCTCACCAGCCGAGATAGCAGTTCCCCAGCGAGCGGCTGATCCTGGCTCAAGCAGCCGCCATCATCGCCGTGACATCCTCCTGCACGTTGCCAATCGGCTTGATGTCGAAATTCTCGATCAACACCTTGGCCACGTTCGGCGACAGGAAGGCCGGCAGTGTCGGGCCAAGCCGGATGTGCTTCACGCCCAGATGCAGCAGCGCCAGCAACACGATGATCGCCTTCTGCTCATACCAGGCGATGTCGTAGGAGATCGGCAGCTCGTTGATGTCATCGAGCCCGAACACCTCTTTCAGCTTCAGCGCGATGAACGCCAATGAGTAGGAGTCGTTGCACTGGCCGGCATCGAGCAGGCGCGGGATGCCGCCGATATCGCCGAGATCGAGCTTGTTGAAACGGTACTTGGCGCAGCCGGCGGTCAGGATCACCGCCTCCTGCGGCAGCGCTTGGGCGACATCGGTGTAGTAGCTGCGCTCCTTGTGCCGGCCGTCGCAGCCGCCCATGACCACGAAGCGCTTGATGGCGCCGGTCTTCACAGCATCAACCACCTGATCGGCCAAGGCCATGACCTGGGCATGGGCAAAGCCGGTCGTGATCTCGCCCTGCTCCAGCTCGGTCGGCGGCGGGCAGGTCTTGGCCTGCTCGATGATCGCCGAGAAGTCCTTGGCGCCACCTTCAGGCCGATCGGCGATGTGCTGCACACCCGGCCAGCCGGTCATGCCGGTGGTGTAGAGGCGATCACGATAAGCAGCCTTGACCGGGGTGATGCAGTTGGTGGTCATCAGGATCGGGCCGTTGAAGGCGGCGAATTCGGTGTCCTGCTGCCACCAGGCGTTGCCGTAGTTGCCGACGAAATGCGCATATTTCTTGAAGGCTGGATAGGCGTGTGCCGGCAGCATCTCGCTGTGAGTGTAGATGTCGACACCGCTGTCGAGGCTCTGCTCGAGCAGGTCTTGCAGGTCCTTGAGATCGTGGCCGGAGATGAGGATGCCGGGGCGGGTGCCGACGCCGAGCTTGACCTGGGTGATCTCCGGGTGGCCATAGGCCGTGGTATTGGCCTCGTCGAGCAGGGCCATCGCGGTGACGCCGACGGCACCGCATTCCATCACCAGCGCGGTCATCTCCTCGAGGCTCAGCTCACGGGTGGTGGCCGCCAGCGCTTTGATCATGAAGGCGTAGATCTCCGGCTTCTCCAGGCCGAGGATGGCGGCATGGTCGGTGTAGGCGGCCATGCCCTTGACGCCATAGACCAGCAGCTCGCGCAGGGAGCGCAGGTCTTCATCGGGCTGAGAGAGCACGCCCACCTCGGCGCCTTTGGCAGCATAGGCGCTGACCGGTCCGTTCCAAGTGACCTCGTCCTGATCGCTGCTGAAGCCCATCGCGGCCTTGAGTGCGTTGCGCTTGGCGATGGTGGCCTGGATCAGGGCGTTGAAACGCGCGGCATCGAAGTTGGCATTGGTGATGGTGGCGAACAGCGCCTGGGCGATGAAGGGACCAACGGACGCATCCGGCTGGCCTCGGCGTTGCGCCTCTTCAGCGACCAGGGCGAGGCCCTTGAGCACATAGACCAAAAGATCATGTTGCACGGCGATCGTCTCGGTCTTGCCGCAGATACCCTTGGTGGTGCAGCCGGTGCCCTTGGTGGCCTCTTCACATTGGAAACAGAACATACTCATTTGAAAGACTCGGTCCGCTGACGGTTGTTGGGGTGGCGATACCACGATCGACAGGGACAGTCTTCCAGTGGACAGGGCGATGCGACTTGATCATGGTCAAGCCGGTTTTTCCGCCTCGGATGCGGCGCCTTCGGCGGTCGTGCGCTGACAGGCGATCGTCTTAGATCTCGTCCGCCAGCGCCTGCAGTGCCGCCCGGTTCCGGACCTCGATCCGTTCACCCTTAACGCTGATCACACCCGCATCAACCAACCGGCGGGTCACGCGCGACCAGGTCTCGGGTTGAATCGAGAGGCGCGATGCAAGCACGGCCTTGGTGACACCGAGCCGGAGCGCTGGGGCCTCGGCCTGGCTGTTTTGCAGCAACCAGCGGGCGACACGACCCTGAGCGGACAACAGGGCCAGGCTGTCGATCTCAGCGATCATCGTATGCAAACGCCGGCTCAGATCGCCCAGCAAGGCGAAGCAGGTCTCGGGCGACTCGCGCAGCATCGCGGCAAAGTCCGCGGCATCGATCGACACCACCTGGGCCTCGGTCAGCGCTGCGGCACAGACCGGATAACGCCCGGTGCCCATGAACAACAGCGCCTCAGCGAAGGTCTGACCGGCACGGATCAACTCGATGATCTTCTCGCCGCCGTCGCTGGAGAGGCGGAACAGACGGATTTGGCCCGAGCGCAGGAAGTAGAATCGCTCTGCCGGTTCCTCTTGGCGGAAGAGCATCTGCCCTGCGGCAAGCCGGACCTGACTCGCCCGTTGTAACAGGCGCGCTAACTGCGCCGGACTCAAGGCCGCGAGCAATGGCGCTTGTCGAAGATCCGTCGCGAGATCGCAGCCCTCTGCCCCATCCGCTGGCGTCATGTCCGCATCGGATTCGCTGCTGGGGTTAACGTGAATCTCGCGCGATTCATCTGCTGGGGTGGCGCGGGCGCCATGCTCGTTAGGCGCGCGCGCTCGCTCGGCACTCGATTCAGTCATCAGTCGTCCTCATCCACAAGCGGTGAATAATCCCGCGCCTCGGCCTTTTCGCAGGGAGAAATCGACCATCGCATGGTGCAGACTCAAACGGCTGCACTGAAACAACCCCGTTGCGATCGCACTGTCTCGACCAGCGCCTGCCCTGGCGCTGGTCGCTGCAGTGGCTTGCTTGCCCCGGTTGATCACCCGGCTGCGGCAGCGGGGCGCAAACGGACGTCGAGTGATCGATCGCTCAGCGCATCCGCATCCAGCCCAAGCGCCCGAGCTTGGCCAGCACCAACAGCCAGGGGATGCCATGCAGCAGCAGGTCGAAGATGTCGATCGGCCGCACCAGCGTGCCAGCGGCGAGCATCTTGAGCTTCTCCCAGACATGGGGCTCGGGCACAAAGGGGGCGAGCCCCAGTGTCAGCGCAATGATCAGAAGTAGGCCAAGCGGTAGGTGGTCGAGCCAGTCGAACATGGTCGGGGTTTCCTTTAGAGGTTAATTATGTCCCGAGTTGGGGATTAGCCATAACCATTAGATCACTGAAGGCTGAAGGCTGAGGGCTGAGTGCCGACGGATGGCGAGCGGGCTCTGATGCGCGTGGCGTTATACTATGGAGTCCTGTCATTGCCAGCCTCTCATCGTGACCCAGTCTCAGTCTGCATCGCCCAAACAACAGCTGTTCGAGCATCTCGCCGTGATCGCCCGCGCATTGGGTCATTCGGCGCGGCTGGAGCTGCTCGACTACCTGGCCCAAGGCGAGCGCAGTGTCGAGGAACTGGTGCGGCTCAGCGGGCTGTCGGTGGCCAACACCTCCAAGCATCTGCAGCAGCTCAAGGCCGCGGGGCTGGTCAATGCGCGGCGCGATGGCAAGTATGTGCGCTATTCGCTCGGCGATGAGCGGACGCTGGATGCCCTCGCCGCGCTGCGCGGGATTGCCCAGGATCGCAGCGATGCCGTCGCCAAGTTGGTCGCCCATTATCTGCTGCAGCGTGATGCGCTCGAGCCAATGCCGGCGGCAGAGCTGTTGGCGCAGGCGCAGGATGGGCTGGTGACGGTGCTTGATGTGCGCCCGTCCGAGGAGTTCGGCCAGGGCCATCTGCCGGGTGCCCTCAATATCCCTTTGGACCAACTCATGACACGACTGGCGGAGCTGCCACCGGAGCGTCAGGTCGTCGCCTACTGCCGCGGACCCTGGTGTGTACTCTCATTCGAGGCGGTCGCGGCGCTGCGTGAGGCTGGCTTCGAGGCCCGACGCCTGGCCGATGGCCTGCCCGAGTGGCGTCATGCAGGGCTGCCGGTGGCGCGCGGTTAGACGCGTTAAGTTGATTTTCATCGCAAAGACCTCGCCGGCGGCAAGCAGACCGGTCATACCGGCGCGAGCTCGGCAAACTCAATGGGTCTGAGCAGACGTGCCAGCGAAGGCCTCCATCATACTGGCGGCAATCCGGTGTCCAGCGGCGACGGCGGTGATCACGTCCGGACCCTGGACCGCATCCCCCGCCGCCCAGAGCCAGGACTCGGAGGTGCGGCCGTCGGCGTCGATGCGGATGCGGTTGCGCTCCCACTCTAGGGCCTCGGTCAAGGACTCGCCGAGAAAGGCGTGGTCGGCAGCCTGGCCGATAGCCTCGACGATCAGACCCGCGTCATGGATCTGGATATCGCTGTCGTCATAGTTCGGTGCGAAACGCCCTTGGTCATCGAAGACTGAGACGCAGTGAACGGTCTCTAGCCCAGTGAGTGCGTCGCGCTCGATCAGGCACTGACGCGGACCGCGACTGGGGATGATGACGACGCCCTCCTCGCGCGCCTCGTCGATCTCCTCGCGATCGGCGAGCATCAGGTCTTCGGCCTCGAGGGCGACTAGGGTGACACCGACCTGGCCATGTTGCTGGCGCTGCATGCGCGCCAGGCTGCGGGCGATGTCCATGGCGACGTTGCCACCACCAATCACCGCGACCGTGGTGGGCACATCGAAGCGCTCGCCAAAGGTAATCCGGCGCAGCAGCTCGACGGCGGAGACGACATCCTCATGCTCGCTGCCGGGGATGCGCGTCGAGCGGCCTTGATGAAGACCGATGGACAGCAGGACGGTATCGTGCTGCTCGCGCAGCTGATCGATGCTGATGTCCTCGCCAACGCGGGTGTTGCATCGGATCTCGACGCCCATGGAGCGGATCACGTCGACATCCTCATCGAGCTTGTCGTAAGGCAGACGGTATTCCGGTATACCGTAGCGCATCATGCCACCAGGGGCCGGCAGCGCCTCAAACACCGTCACGCCATGACCGGCCTTAGCCAGATCGAAGGCGGCGGTGAGCCCGGCCGGCCCGGCCCCAATGATCGCGACCTGATGCCCGCTGGGCTTGCTGACGCGGCCCTCGGCGGCGATCTGCTTGATCCGATCATGCGTGACCTGGTCGATGATGTGGCGCTTGAGCCAACGGATGGCGATGGGATCGCCCTCGTGCCGCGCCGCGCAGCTGGTCTCGCAGCGATGGGTGCAGACGCGCCCGCAGACATTGGAGAAGGGATTGGTCTGATACAGCAACCGCACACCCTGCTCGTAGTCGCCATCGCGGATGGTGGCGATGTACTCGGGCACCGCCATGTGCGTCGGGCAGGTCGCGACACAGAGGCCGCAGGAGACACAGCGATCGGCCTCGAGCTTGGCCTGCTCGAGGTCGTAGCCAGCGACGATCTCGACGAAGGAATCGGCGCGCACCTCTGGCTCGAGCTCACCCATGGCCACGCGCTCGATCCCGGTGAGCCGATGTCCTTCGGGACGCCGGTAGCCGAGCTCGGAGCTGTCCCAGTGCTTCAGGTCGACACCCGGGATGAAGCAGAAGGCATCCGGGTCATGATCCACCCACTTGTACTCGTTCGACATGCTCAGCGAGCTGGTCATGCAGACATCGACACAAAGGGCGCACCAACAGCAGCGCCCATAGTCGATGCGCGGACGCAGACCGGAGTCGCCGGGCTTGGTCGCAATCTCCGCGACTGCGACCATGTCGATCGCCGCATTCTGGCAGATCGCCTCGCAGGTCCCACAGCCGATACATTTCTCGATGTCGTTTTGGTGGAAGCCACGATAGCGCGGCGCACCTGGCCGATCGTTGAGCGGATCAGGGATGGTGACCGGATCGCGGAAGAGGTTCTTCCAGGCGCTGAAGGGAGAAAGGACGTCGCTCAAGCTCATCCGACTATCTCGATTATCATAGAGTTTTTTTGAACCGCAGATGAACGCAGATTGCTGATAAACGTCTCGGCTGGTCGCCGGAAAGAAACGACTATAGAAGCCCAGGAAATCATGAAGCCGCAGATCCTCGATTCGGAACGAACGGTTTTCGTTGGCTCATGACCTATGCGTCTCTTTGAATTCATCGGCGAAAATCCGCGTCATCTGCGGTTAAACAGTTATTCACGAGCGCCATGTTGAGCAATTTACCGCTCGATCTCAGGTGGATAGGTATGCAGCGAGACCATCAGCGCGGCGACATCCGAGATATTGCAATTGACGATCAGGCGCTCGAGCAAGGCCATCGCATGCGTATAAGAGGGTCCGCGCACATTGACCCGACGCGGATAGCCGCTGCCGTCGGTGACCAGGTAATAGCCATATTCACCACGCGAGCACTCACCGCGGATATAGGTCTCGCCAAAGGGGATCTTCCAATGCAAGACGTTCGGCAGCGGCGCCATCACCGCCCCAGAGCGCGGCATCCGGGCCAGGATCTGCCGAATCAGGTCGACGGACATCAGCAGATCGCGGCGGCGCACATCGGCACGCGCAAAGACATCTGAGTCCTGACCCACCACCGGCTCGAAATCGAGCTGGGGATAGACCAGATAGGGCTGATCCCTGCGTACGTCCTTGGCCACACCGGCGGCACGCGCGGTCGGGCCAGTGACACCGTATTGATCGACGATCGCGGGGTCGATATACCCGAGTCCAACGGTACGCTTCTTGAACACCGCGTTGGTGAACATGACGTCCTTGACGTCGGCCAGCGTGGATTCGATCTCGCGCAGGGTCTCCTCCATGCGCTGGTCGAAGCCATCGGGCAGCCCATCGCGCACCCCACCGGGCATGATGAACATGTGGTAGATGCGCGCGCCACTCAGCTCCTCGAAGCGGTCGAGCATCAGGTCGCGCACATAGGTCGTCCACTGGCCGATGACACCCTGACCGAGCGCACCCGCCTGGCCGCCGAGGTACATCAGATAGCTGTTGATGCGACCCATCTCGAGGATCAGGGTGCGTATCCAATCCGCCCGCTCCGGGACCTCAAGCCCCGCAAGCTCCTCGACCGCAGCGGCGTAGCAGTACTCGTTGAAGTCGGGCTCAGGGACGCAGATCCGGCAGACGATCGGGAAGCACTGGATGAAGGTGCGCCGCTCCATCAGCTTTTCGAAGCCGCGGTGCAGATAGCCGACGTGGGTCTTGCCCTCGATCACCTCGTCGCCGCAGACGGTCAGCTCCACCGACATGTTGCCGGTGATGCCGGGATGCTGCGGCCCCTGCCAGAGCTTCAGATACTTGCCCGAGCTGAGGTCGATGTCCAGGCTGCCGTCCGGCTTCCTGGATGGGTATTGACTGCGGTCTGGTTGATACGCCATCTCAGGTCTTGTCCGGATAGAGCTGTTGCTTCATGAACTCGGTAGGATCGCTCGACGCGCGTCCGGGGCGCGGCGCGAAGACCTCATCAGAAAACTTCAGGGTGTCGAAATCGCGCCGGTAGGGAGGGGTTCTGATCCAGCCTTCGAGGATGAAGTCTTCGTCGACACGGGGGCTGCCCGGGAAGTCGATACCGAACATCTCCCGCAGCTCACGCTGGTAGGTGGCGGCGGTGGGCCAGAGGTCATGGATGCTGTCCATCGACGCCGGGTCCCGCGGCAGCATCACCCGCACCCCCAGATCGCGACAGGCCAGACGGTTGTTCATCAGATAGGTGAGCTGGAAGTTGCCCTCCTCCAGCCAGTCGACCGCGGTCAGCAGCACCAGATGGGTGAAGCCCTCCTGGTCCCGCAGATGGAGCAACAGCGATCGGAGCTGCTCCTTGGCCACAGTGACGAACGCCAAGTCCGGCCGCTGTTCGGTCAGCTCCCCCAGCGGGAAGGCCGTTTTCAGTCTGTCGTAGAGATCACGCATCGCGGCCGCTCACCAGTTGTAGTCCGGCATATCCCAATCGTGGATCACCCGTTTCTGGTTGGCTTTGTACCAGTCGAACTGCTCGGCGTACTGGTTGGCGCCTTCGGCCTTGCCCGCCCGGATGATCCGCTTGAGTTCCTCGAAGCCCGCCAACAAGGCCTCCGGACGCGGCATGCAGCCGGCGATGTAGACGTCCACAGGCAGGTATTGGTCCAGCCGGGTGATGGTGTTGTAGGAGTCGAAGTACATGCCCCCATTGATGGTGCATGAGCCCAATCCAACCACGTATTTCGGGTTCGGCATCTGCTCATAGGAGCGGATGACCCGCTTCAGCGTCTTCACCGACAGATAGCCCGAGATCACGAACAGGTTCGATTGCCTTGGGGTTGGCCGCCATTGGATGCCATAGCGATAGGCGTCGAAGCGCGGCGTCATCAGCGGCCGCATCTCGATCGCCCCGCAGCCGGTGCCGAAGCCGAGAATCCAGAGCGATTCGGCCCGAGCCCAGTTGAACAGGCCCTCGACGATCTTGCTGTAGGCCGCCGGCATGACCGTCGGGGCGGACTGGCAGTAGTAGTCCCGCAGCGGATCGATCTCGATCGTCTGGCCATCGGGCGTCTCGACGACGCGCTTCTTCAGCTCATCCCGAACGGGCGGTGTTGGAAAATCGTCTTTCATGGGCTTACACCATTAGGATCGCAGCGATGCCAAGCGGGACCGCCCAGATCAAGAACCAGCGAATCGACTGCTCGACCCGGAAGCGCGGGAAGACGACGCCCACGATGACCGAGACCAGATAGATCAGAAACACCTTGAGAAAGAACACCGGCCAGCTCGCCGCCCCGCCGAAGAACAGATTCATGTAGATCACGATCTTGGCGATCGGGAAGATCGCGCGATTGGTCTGCATCAGGGCGAGATAGGACGAGTGGTACTCGGTCGGCGGCCCGATCGGGATCTCCTGCGGCGCCAGCACCACATCGAACGGCGGGCGCATCATGGTTCCGAGGAACGAGAGCATGGCCGCAGCGACCGCAAGCGGGTTGCTGAACAGGGTCCAATGCAGGATGCCGCCCTGCTGCGCGGCGACGATCTCGGTGACCGAGAGGGTCTGGTATTGCACCGCGACCGCGTAGACGGCCAAGGCGAACGGCAGCTCGGCCGCGGTCACCTGCGACAACCCGCGGGTGACGCCAATCGCCGAGTGGGGATGACCGCTCTCACCGGCCCCCAGCGCCATCCCCAGCGAGCCGAAGAAGACGAAGTAGAGCGCGAGGATCAGGTCGCCGGCAAAGGACATGTTGGAGAACATCTCGGTGCCGTAGATGGTCGGCACGAACATCAGCAGACCGACACCACCGGTGAGCCGGAACACCGGCCCCAGGTAGAACATCACGCCATGGGTGATCGAGCTGCGCAGCCCGTAGTTCTTGATCAGGTCGACATAGTTCTGCCAGACCGGGATGCCGTGCCGGCGCCCGACTCGGGCCGCGATCTTGGCCATCACCGCGGTCAGCAGGAAGCCATAGTTGGCGACGATGAACAGCGTCAGCAGCGCATAGGGGATCTTGATCCATTCAAACGACATGGTTAGAGCCCCGTACGCAGGAGGTAGACGACCACGACGAAGGCGAGCAGCTGGATCGCATAGGTCTGGCCATTACCGGTGTAGAGCCGACGGAACAGTTCGGCACAGGCGTGCAGCAGATCGACGACGGCGGCCCAGAAACGCTCGACCAAAGGCTCGGTCATAAAACCGAGCGCCTTGCGGTAGGGCGCGAAGAAGTTCCAGGCGAAGTGCGTGGTCTCCGGTCGGAACGGCCGCTCACCAGCGAAGACGATATTGAACTGCTTGACCTTTTGCGCCTTGCGGTTGACGAACACCAGCCAGGCGAACAGGCTCGCGAAGATCACGCCGACCACGATCATGATCGAGATCGGGCTCCAGTAGCCGAAGTCGCTGGTGATGGTCAGGCCTTCCCAACCCAGGGCGCCGCTGGGATGGAATTGACTGATATAGGCGTCGACCCGCCGCAGCGCCAGCCCCGGAACCAGCGCGAAGACCAGCAGGAAGGCGACGAAGATCATCTGCGGCAACACCAGCCAGAATGGGGCCTCTTTCACCCGCCGGTGCTCGTCCTTGAGCTGACCCAAGAAGATGGTATGGATCAGCCGGAACAGATAGAGGAAGGCGATCGGGCCCGAGATGAAGATCAGGATCATCGGCAGCCGATACTCGGCGGTCAGGATGGCGTTGTAGAAGATCCAACGCCCGCCGAAGCCGGACAAGGGCGGCACGCCGGACATGGCGATGATGCCGATCAGCACCGCGATGAAGGACAGGGGCATCAGGGTGATCAACCCACCCATCCGATACATGTCACGGGTGCCGGTGCGCTTGGCGACGCCGCCGACCGAGAGGAACAGCATCGATTTGTAGATGAAGTGGTTGATGACGAACATCAGCGCCATGAGCCAGCCGAGATGGTTCATCATCGCCAGTCCGAACAAGGCATAGCCCATCTGACCGATCGACGAATAGGCCAGCAGGCGCTTGGCATCCTCTTGAAAGGCCGCCATCAGGTTGCCGATCAGGGCCGAGAGCGCGCCAATCCACAGCAGGAGATGGGTCAGCTCCACCCCATAGAGCTGCTGGCTGCCCATCGCCATCAACAGCACGAAGAGCCCGAACAGGCCGGCCTTGAGCAGGATACCCGAGACCATCGGTGAGACATCGGTCTCGGCCTCGGCATGGGCGCCCGGTAGCCAGATATGCAGGCCAACGGCGGCGGTCTTGGTCATGAAGCCGATCGCCAGGAGCAAGAAGACCCAGGGGGCGATCGGCGCGGCAACCTCCGCCAGGCCAGCCAGCGCGAACAGCGGATCGCCGCCGGCCGCGAGCGCGAAGCCAGCCAGGATCAGGAAGGCTCCGCCGAGCGAAAAGATCATGTACGAGAGCGCATGCGGCTCCGAGCGTTGACCACGCAGGATCAGGAAGTAGGAGCCGATGGTGAGTGACTCCCAGGCCGCGAAAAAGCTGAAGGCGTCCTCAGCGACGATCAGCATCGCCAGACCCGCGTACATCAGCATCGCCGAAGGATAGAAACCGATGCGCTGCCCCTGCGTCTGATAGCTCGCCAGCAGGATCAAGGCGCCGCCGAGCAGCATCACTGCGGCAAAGATCAGCTGCAGCGGATCATAACTGGGGAGCGTCAGCAGGAACCAAGCGACCATGCCGACGATGGCGACACTGTTCTTGATCCGCACCGACAGCGGTTCGAGTGCCAGGAAGGCGAGCGCGAACAGCAGCGGCAAGGCCAGCAGCAGATTGCCGTTGGGCGAGAGCGCACCCCAGATGAAGCCCAGGCCCCAGCCTGCGGCCACCGCGCTCAAGATCACCGCACGCTTGAAGGACGAGGCTGCCACCGGCTCCAGCGAGCGCTCACGCTTGAGCGCCTGCCCGAACCATCGGAACAGATAGCCGGCCTCGAGCAAGGCACCGAACAGGATCAACCCGATCAGCGCCAACCGGCCCTGGCCGGCCAGCGCGATCACCAGCTCCCACTTGGCGTAGAAGCCCGGGAACGGCGGCAGGCCGACCAGCAAGGCGATGAAGCTGGCAAAGGCGAAGATCAGGATCGGATGCCCCTGCAGCGCGCTCCAAGCCGTCAGCTTGCGCCCTTCGATCAGGCCAGACAGCCAAAAGAGACCGGCCTTGGCCAGGGCATGGGCCAGCAGGATACCGCCAGCGATGAACAGGTAGCGATCACCGAGCAGGTCACGCTGGCCCAGGACCGCTAAGATCAGTCCCACCTGCGCTACCGAGGAGTAGCCCAGCAGGCGCCGGTCGTTGGTCTGCGCCAAGGCGAACAGATTGGCGCCGACGAAGCCGAAGAGGCCAATCCCGGTGGCCACCGGAAGCCAGGTCGAGCCGCCGATCAGCAGCAGCTTGTCAGCAGCGAACAGCGCGGCCGATGCCGAGGCCGCTGACAGCATCGCCGAGAAGGCCGGATGCGCCGACTCGTAGATATCCAGCGCCCAGCCATTGGCCGGGAACGGCTTCAGATCCAGCACGATGGCGATGAACATCAGGAAGAAGGCCAATGCGCCGCCTTGGAGCACCAGCGCCGACAGCTCGGCCATGCCGTCGATATTGAGGGTGCCGGTGGCATGGTAGGCGAAGATGATGCCGACCAGCAGCAGGACGGTGATGACCTGGGAGGCGACCAGATACTTGAACCCCGCCGCCAGGGCACGCTGATCGCGCGAGAGCAGCACCAGCCCGCCGGTGGCGATGGCGACCAGCTCGAAGAACACGAACAGGTTGAACAGATCGCGCGTCAGCACGATGCCGCAGGCCGCCATGGTGAAGACCAGCAAGGTCGCCAGCGCCCGGCGCCCCTGCTTGAACAGGGTATCGCGCAGATAGACCGCTGAGAGCAGGCCGGTCAGGTTGATCAAGAGGGTCAGGACGGCTTCGGCCAGCCCCATGCGCAGGTTGATCGCATAGGGTGGCAGGGTTCCGGCGGTCATGATGTCCACCGCACTGCCATCACCAGTGGCCAGCACCCAGACCCAGCCAGCGGAGATCAGGCTCATCAAGGCCAGTGCCGCGAGGCTGACGCCATAGGCACCGGCGCGCCATTCATCGCGCAGCAAGCCGATCAGAAACGCGGCCCCGAGCCCGACCGCGAGGATATAGATGGCGCTTACCATTTCAGGTCCTTGAACGCGGAGATATCGAGGGTGCGTTTGCTCTCATAGAGCTTGTACGCATAGGCGAGCATCAGGGCCGTCACGCCGACCCCGATCACGATCGCCGTCAGCACTAAGGCCTGCGGCACCGGATCGATGATGCGCGCGGCCGCCTCGGCAACCGGCACCGCCGCATCGAGGATCGGCGCCGTGCGCCCGTGCAGGTAGCCGACGGCGACCATGACCAGGTTGACCCCGGTGTTGGCCACCGTGAAGGCGACGATCATGCGCAGGATGTTGCGATTGGTCAGCGCCCCGTAGAGCCCGATCAGGATCAAGACGAAGCCGGTGGTCATGGCGATATAGGCCATCAGAGATCCTCCGTCTCGGACAGATGCGCCAGCATCGAGGAGAACTCCGCGCCGACCTTGAGGCCGATGAAGGAGTAGATGATCGGTATCGCCCCGGCCGAGAAGAGCTCGCCGAGGCTGCCGATCGGCAGGATGCGGTTGTCGAGGAAGCCGCCGGCGAGAAAGATGCCGAGCAGGCCGATGCCGACGAAGACCAGACCGGCGGTGGACTCGATGGCGGTGATCAACCGATGACTGATGCGCCGCAGTGGATCGGTCAGCAGCAGCAACAGGATCGCCGAGGCGAGGATGGCGCCGCCCTGGAAACCACCACCCGGGGTCAGATGGCCATTGACGAAGACGTAAGCACCGAGCAGCAGGATCAGCGGCACCAACAGCCGGGTGCCCGTGGTCAGCAGTTCACCGGCAGGCGGCAGTTCGCGCCCGGAGCCCCTGCCCTCGCGACGGCCGTGAGACAGCACCAGGCCGACAATGGCCGCGGTGAGGAACAGCACCGTCACCTCGCCGAGGGTATCGAGCCCGCGGAAGGTGACGATGATGGCGGTGACGATGTTGGCCGCCCCGATGTCTTGGGCCGTATGCTCAGCGTAGTAGCGGGCGCTGAGATTCAGCGTCTCGTCCGGGGAGTAGCTGGCCATGAGCCCGGCGAAGACTGCAGCGAGCCCGAACAGCAACAGGACGACGAACAGGCGCCTAATCATGCTCGCCCCCGCGCACCCGGCCGAGGACGAAGAAGAATAGGAAGGTGGTCAGGCCACTGCCGATTGCCGCCTCGGTCATGGCCACATCCGGCGCCGCCAGCAGCAAGAACTGCACCGAGGCCAGCAGGCTCACCAGCCCTGCGGAGAGGATGGAGACAGCCAGGCTTTGACTGCTGCGTGTCGCCAAGATGGCCGCCGCCACGATGGTGACGCTCAGCAACAGGCTCATCGCGATGAGCAGTGTCATGGCTTCTCTCCCAGGTCTTCCTCAAGCCGGTCGATGACGGTCTGCGGCGCCTGCTTGACCCCGACCCGGTGCGCCGCGCGCGCCAGCACCTGCGACGACAGCGGGTTGGTGAAGAGCAGGAACAGGCCGATCAACAGCAACTTCAGGGCCCAGTCCGGGCGCAGGCAGGCAACCCCGGCGAGGGTCAGCAAGGTGCCCAATGTGGTGGCCTTGGTGCCGGCCTGGATGCGGTTGTAGGCATCGGGCATGCGCACCAACCCGATCCCACCGGAGAGCAGGAAGACCGCCCCAGCAACGAGCAGGATGCCTCCGAGCAGATACAGCAGCGATGTCATCAAAACCCTCTTTCGATGTAGCGGGCGACGACGATCACCCCGAGAAACGACAGCAAGGCATAGACCAGGGCGACGTCCAGATAGATGCCGCGGCCCTCGGCCAGTGCCGCGAGCGCGATCCCGGTGATGCTGACGATGGTGAGGCTATCGAAGGCGATGACGCGGTCAGCAGCCGTCGGGCCCGCCATGAAGCGCCAGAGCGCGAGCAGAAAGGCGACCCCGGCGATGGTCGCGGCCAGATAGATCAGCAAATCAACCATAGATGACCTCGAGATAGCGCTCGAAACCGGCGACGATCTCGGCGGTGGCCCCCTCGACGTCCGTCGACCCAACGCTGACCCAGTGCACGTACAGCCACTCGCCCTCCATCTCGACGGTGAGGGTGCCTGGCGTCAGCGAGATCGAGTTGGCCAGCATCAGCCGCCCCATGCGACTCTTCAGCCGGGTGCGCACCTTCACGATACCGGGCTTGATCGGTAACGATGGGGACAGGACGATGGCGGCAAGTTTGAGGTTGGACTTGACCAGCTCTTTGAAGAACAGGCCGTAGTAGCGGATTCCCGCAGCAAACGCCTTGGGAGTCGCACGGAATTCGGTGAAGAATGAGAGACCGCTTGGGAACAGCAGCGCGATGGCCAGAGAGACCATGACACCAACGATGAGCACGTCGGCCGTCACCCGGCCCATCAGCATGACCCAGAACAGCAGCAGGGTCGCGAACATCACGGCGATACGTCGTGCTCGCGGTTGGGTCTCGCTGTTCGCTGTCATCATGAGCCTCGGAGGGAAAACGCCTGCTGTTACAAGGCGCATCCTGCTCGCACTTTTCGAGCGCGAGACAGGCTCACCCTGACGTCAGCAACAGGGGGCTGCCGCTAGAGTCCCTCCGTCGGTCTACGCCCAGAGGCCGGTTTCGAGCATCGCTCGTCCTGCAACCAGCGGTGCTCATCTTGCATCCGCCGCTCGCCGAATGCGATGCCGTGGGTCAAGATGTCATTGACTTTGTCTCCGTTGATCAGGTCGAAGACAGCAAAGGTGGTCTGTAGGTCCTAGCGACCCCAAGGGAACTCGGGCGACATCAGGGCTGCCTGGCTTCCTTGCCATCAGCTCAGGGGGGTCTCAGACGCCGCCGCTGTGGACCGTCTCGTAGTAGAGCTTTTCTAGTTCTTCCTTGTGCTTAGCCTCTTCGTTGGCGAGGTACTCGAACAGCTCTTTGAAGGGACCAGCCGGCGAGCTGTCAGCGAGTGAGCGGTAGTGCGTCATCGCAAGATGCTCGCGGCTCATGGCGTACTGCAGCACCGCTTGATCATCGGGCTTCTCGCCAAGGTCAGGCGTCATCACCGCCTCGGCGAACTTGCCGTCCGTGGCCGGACGCTCCACCTCGGCCTTGATCTGATCTTCGATGTCATCGCGCGCCGCCAGCGCGGTAAACAGTTCATAGTGACCCTGTTCCTCTTTCGCCAATTCCTCGGCGAGCCAGCGGAAGTTCTTGCTGATCTTCGGGATCAGGTCGGTATAGAAATTGCGCGCGCTCTCTTCGAAGGAGGTCGCAACGCTGAGCACATCTTCTAAGGTCGTCATGGAACGGATGCGCTCGTAGCTGGACTGCTGACCCTCCAGCGGGCCAGTCGATTCTGTGCTCGATTCTGTGCTCATAGGCTTTGCTCGTTGTTGTAGGAGGACGGTGGCTCGATTGCGCGAAGGATGACCCATCGGTCACAGCCATGACGGCCTCGGATGTGATGACCAGATCGCCAGTCACACTGAGCCAGTCGCACGAAGTATGCAACTGATCCCGCGCGTAAACCCGCGCGTGATCCCGCGCGCTCAGACGCCCGCAACTCCATTCGAGTTCCGCATTCAGCGCATGGCTATCCACAGGTTTCGTTGACAAGTTCGATCACTGATCAGTGACGCGACGCTAGCGCGCTTCAGAGGGCAAGTCGCTCGGACGTTCGCGCAGGACGGCAGTGACGATGCCGATCAATTGCACGGCCTCGGCAGGATAATGCAGCGGTGGCATCGCGGCATGGGCCGGCTGCAGGCGGACGCCGTTGGTTTCTCGATAGAGGCGCTTGACGGTCGCGGCCTCGCCGTCGATCAGGGCGACGACGATCTCGCCATTGGCGGCGGTCTCCTGGGGTGCGATCAGGATCAGGTCGCCATCCTCGATCTGATCCTCGGTCATCGAGTCACCCTGCACGCGTAGCGCGAACTGCGCGCGCTGGGCCAGATAGGTCGTCGGCTGCTACAATGCCGCAGCGGCCAGCCGAAGCGCACGGCCCTGATCGATCGGATCGCGCGCGAACCGCCCTGGCCTTGGACTGATCTCTCGCAGTCGATTGTTGGGCGGCGTGTCACGCCGCCCATCGTTGCGGTCTGACTTAGAGCGCCTTCTTGCAGAAGTACCAATCGCTGCACTCATAGCCCTCGGCCATGCGCGCCTCGGCCTGCTCAGCGGTGGCCGGCGGCGGCACGATGACCTTGTCGCCCGGCTGCCAGGCTTCCGGGGTCGCCACGCCGTGCTCATCGGAGGTCTGCAGGGCCTTGACCAGGCGCACGAACTCGTCGATCGAGCGGCCGTTGCTCATCGGGTAGTAGACCATGGCGCGCAGGACGCCATTGGGGTCGATGATGAAGGTGGCGCGCACCGCTGAGGTGTCGCTGGCGCCGGGCTGGATCATGCCGTAGGCCTTGGCCACCTGCATCGAGAGGTCGGCGATGATCGGGAAGCCGATCTCGACACCGAACTTCTCCTTGATGTTGCGCTCCCAGGCGATGTGCGAGAAGTTGCTGTCGATGGACAGGCCGAGCAGTTCGCAGCCGAGCGCCTTGAAATCGGCATGGCGCTTGGCGAAGGCGATGAACTCGGTGGTGCAGACCGGGGTGAAGTCCGCCGGATGCGAGAACAGCACCAGCCATTGGCCACGGTAGTCCTCGAGGGTCTTGCGCCCGTGGGTGGTCGGGGCATCGAAGGCTGGGGCCGGCTCGTTCAGGCGTGGCATGGCGGGGGTGGTCTGGACGTCGGTGGTCATGGGTACAGCTCCTAGTCGGTGGGTGTGGATGCCTCGTTTGAGGTTGACACCAGGTTAGGCGCTGCGCCGCTCGGGGTGAAATCGTTTGATCGGATGGCTGCTATGGGCCTGGCCTATTGTGTTTTGTCAATCGATAGATCGAACCTTTCATTGATCCGATCAACAGCCCGCCTCAGCGGTCGATTGGCCGGCTGCTGAGTGTCCTGGCCTGCGCAGCACCGGGGGGCCGTCATCGACTCTTGCACGATGATCGTGACTGAGGCCAACGCGTTGTTGGCGCCGATCCATGATCGGATGCCGGTGATCCTGGCGCCTGAGGACTATGGGAACTGGCTTGCGAGCGGTGACGGAAGCGCGAGCAAGGGGGCGCTGCTGGCGCTGCTCAAGCCGGCCGATACAAGATGCTGGGAGGCCTATCCGATCTCGCGGGCGGTGAACTCGTCGGCCAACGACAGTCCGGAACTGCTCGAGCCACTCGTCACTGAAGCGCCATGAATACATCCACGCCCGCTGAGACCCTGACGCTTGAGATCGACCCGTCCTTGCTCGAGCATGTGCGCGAGCGCCTGGCACAGCGGCATCGCGATACCCCGCCTGAGGAGCTGGTCGCGGCGCTGGTGACCAGCATCCTCGACAACTCCGGCTACCCGATCAGCGCCACGCGCACGGACGCTGGCCAGATCCGCATCCGCTACCGGCTGCGCTCGTTCAGCGAGCCGATCTTGTAGCACCGTCTGGACTCACCCGAGGTCGTCCCGCGATGCCGGCTGGCGCAGCGCAAGATAGAGCAGCGGACCCAGTAGCGGCATGTGCACAGCCTGCGCGGACCAACCGCTCAGGCGCAACCCGCGCCGCTGTCGATCCATCACCGCACAGCGATGCAGCGCGATGGTCAAGACCAGCAGGTCGGCACTCATCACGGCGATGAAGGCCGAGTCCTGAAGCTGGGTGGCGAAGGCGCTCAGATCTCCAGCCAAGGCCGCAAAGCCTATCAGCCCCAGAGCCATCAGCAGCAACACCACGCCGGTGATCCACGAACCGAGCGCGCGCACAAAGGCACCGGGGGCCGGCTGCAAGGGCGCGCGCAGGTCCCGTATCACCAGGTAGGGCAGCAAAACGACACCACCGAGGACGAAGCTGCCCAGCGCAAAGGGCCAGGGGCTAGGCTTGCCGGTATCAAACAGCAGGATGGCGAGGAAGGCGGCCGGCAAGACCCCGAGCAGGTTGAACACCGCGATCGCGATCGGATCGACGGCTTGCACGCGCGCCAAGGCGAGATCGCGGAGTTGACCGAGCAGGTCCGCTGGAACCGGAGGTGCGAACAACAGCGCGTAGGCCAGCAGCAGGAGCCAGAGTCCGGCGAACAGCAAGCGGTCGAAACGGCGATCTGACGCTTGGGGGGTGCTCCACGGCGACCTCGCCGGGGCGTTTGGCTTGCTGCGGGCTCATCGCGGCGCTCCGGGCGCGCCGCCCTTGCGCGCTGTCGTCGGACAAGCTGGGCGCGCTGCCGCTTCGTGCAGCATGCCCAGTTCGTTGAGCACGGCGGGCTCCAGCACCTGCTGCGCGGTCTCGAACAGGGTCCGCTCTTCAAAGCGGATATGCGCCTGCAAGGCGTCACCGAAGCGCGCCGGGGCATCAGGGGCGTCGCTCACAATCAACCCCCGCAGCTCGGTATGCTCGGCAAGGGTTTGCTCAACCAAGGCCTGCTGGCCGGCGACCCGCAAGGCGGGAAGCAGCCCCTGCTCCTCCACCAACCTCTGTGAGCAACCCCATGAACACGCCTGGCGGTCCAGCCGAGATCAAGCGCAGCGCTGCGGTGCAGAAGATCTTCGCTGATACATCCGGCACGCCCGAGCAGAAGACGCAGCGGATGTTCAGTGTGCTCATCCCCGAGCGCTGGCGACAAGCCCACCCGGACCCGTCCACCTATGTCCCGCCAGTGACCGAGACCATCAGCCCGGAGGTCCGCGCCAAGCAAAACGCAGCGGTCGCCAACTGGCCCGGCATCGACCAACAGCTTCTGTCCATCCGCACGCCGACCCTGATCATGGCTGGCACCGAGGACGAAGTGGTGCCGCCGGGCAACGCACTCACCCTGGCACGACAGATTCGTGCCTCCTGGCTGGTGCGCTTCCGCGGCGGCGGTCACGGCATGATGTATCAGTTCCCGACGCAAATGGCGGAGGTCGTCAACACCTTCTTAGCCACCGCGAACTGATGGCCAAGAGGCTGTCCGGTACCGACTACTTCATGCCGACCGGGGTGGAGCGCGACACCGAGCTGGCGTCCTGCGGACCCATCTCGCGCGTGAGCAGCTTGCCGCCGGCCTGCTTCAGCGCCTCATGCAGATCGACCACGAGCACGCTCTGGTGGCCGTAGGTCTTCCAGTGGTAGTGCAGCTTTTGGAGGTCGCTGACGGCGGTCCAGGTGGTGATCTCAGGCTCGGTCTCGGCGGTGCCGGGGGGTGAGGCGTTGGAGCCGAAGGGGATATCGAAGTTGTTTAGGAGATGAAAGAGGGTCGAGACCGCTGCGTCGGTGTTCGGCTGCTCAGGCACGTTTTGCGTGAAGAAGACCATGCGCACGAAGCGCGACGGCGGGGTGAAATCGCCGGGCAGGCCAAGGGCTCCAGCACCCACACCGAACGGCTGCAGCTCGAGATCGCCAATCGTCTCCGACTTTGGGTAGTCGGCGGTGAGGTTGACGTAGTTGTTCAAATTGCTGAGGTGCCACTCGAAACCGGGCGCGTTGGTGAGCACGCGAACCGGGTTGTCGTAGACCTTCAGCTCGCCACCGACGGGCTCGATCGTGATCGCCTGACCGGAGGCATCCTGAACCTTGTAGTGCACATCGGGAACTGCGCCGAGCAGGTCGAGCTTGACCGGCAGGACGGCGATCTGATCGATGTTCTCCTTAACTGCATCGACGGAGTCAAAGTTGGCCAACAGCCAGGTCACCACCTGAGAGGGCGAGAGTCCCTTGGCGGTGTTCTCCGGGGTGACGTCGGCATACTCGGCGTAGCCGGGGAAGTAGAACAGGGCGGCGTTGAGGCCCTTCTCGTTCAGGCCGTCGACGATCATGTCGTAGCTGGTATCAACCGTGGCGCCGATGAAGCCGTACTGTGATGTGTAGCTCAGTCCGTTGTTGCCGGCCTCGGTGGTGCCGGTGAACGAGGAGCCCTTCGGCCAGACGGCGAGCTGGGAGTTGAGTGATGTGCCGAACTCTAGTGTGCGCCCGACGACCACTCCGCCGTCCTTGGCGGTGATTGCGCCGCCGGTGCAGGCGAGTGCCTGTGGGATGCTCAGGGTTGCGCCGATGAGGGCGCTGCCTGCGACGAGACCGTAAATCAATTTCATCAATCGCTTCTCTGTTCCGAGCCCAACTGAGCGAGATGGGTAGCCGGTGCAGCCTCGTGGTCTTCCCAGCTGCTGCCGCCGTTGAGGCTGAATGTCCAAGTGATCGCACTGTTGTGCGGGCTTCGCCGCAGAGTATATCGATCCCGAGACCTCGAGGCGTTTCTGACGTGCGTCTGACACGCACGGGTTTGCCTATCAGATCGTGATCATTGAGCAGCCTGCTCTTAAGTTCGCCTAGCGCTTGGACTCGACCCACTCAAAAATCGATGTCCATACGCTCATGTGTATGCACAAACACCCGACATGGCCAGCAATGCCGCCATCGGGCAGTAGGAAAAGAAACTTGGGGCCGCCACAGCGCCATCACTGCCCTGCCACGCGGCAAGCCCAACTCCGCCGAGCCTGCGGACCGGACATGTCTACTTTGCGTCGCGCCGGACATCTGTCTCTTGCGCCGACAAGGACACCACGAAGCTCAAATTGTCTCCGGTAGCCAAGCGCCCGTTTCAAGATCGAGTGTCGCCTGATGCTCAACGGCGATCCGAACCCAAACCTTGACGATACGCAGTCGCCTGAAGACCGCCTGATACCGCTGCCATAGAACGTTGCTGACGAGGCCCTCGAGGCCAGCAACGGGCTTGCGAGGCGACACCCTTGCGCCTAGGCTTGTTGAAGATTTGCATAAGCCGGCGCAGCCCATGGCGACCATGAACTTCAGCATTCCGGACGCGATCCGCGATGCTTTCAACCGCACGTTTTCCGGACAGAACGAGAGCGCTGTGATCGCCCGCCTGATGCAGCAGGCCATTGCTGAAGCTGAGCTGCAGCGTCGGTGCCAAGTCGCCTTCGAGCAGCGCACCGCGGCCAGGCGCGAGCGGCCCGCACTTACCGATGCCGCCGCCCGCGCGGCGCGTGTATCGGGCCGGCCCTGATGACTGCATCCCCCCTATCAAGCAAGTAAGGTCAACCGGCTGAGCGATTCAATCGTTGCTGACGTCACATCCACAGGCGATCAATCACATGCAAAGACTCGAGATCACTACCCGAATCGCCGCCGACGGCATCCTCCATCTGCCGGTGAAAGAGCTTGCCGATCAGGAAGTCCAAATCACGGTCACGCCGGCGCCCGCTCAAACAGCCTCTCCGCAAGCTCCATTGGTCGGCGCGGATGCCTTGCGCAAGGCCCAGGAGATCGGCTTTGTCGGGGGTTTCGAGGCCGAAGCCGATTTCTCGGCGCGTTATAAGGAGCTTTTGGACTGGTCGGACAAAAACTGATCGTCGCCGATACCGGATTTTGGGTGGCTTTGGGAAACCCCAAGGATGAGGCTCAGGCGCTCGCTGTCAGGATCTTCAGCAGCCTTGACGAGCCGTTGATCACGACCTGGCCGGTGATGACCGAAGTCTGCCACTGATTGTTGAAAAGACGGGGTATCGTGGCTCAGCTGCAGTTCATCGAGCTGTATCGGCAGGGTGAATTCAGATGCGCCGCGCCGCTCTTCAGAGGTTCCGCTCAACGCTGGTCCATTCTCTGTCCGTGCAATGCACTTGTGCCGTTGGCAGCAGTGGCATCCCTCGCTTCTAGGTAATGATCCATGAGTGCACCGAACTGAGATGCAAATGTTGGCCGAAAGCTCCCTTGCGGGCATTGACGGCTCAGCGCCATTGGTCGCCCGGAACGGCGCAGCCTGCAGGCCAGGCTCCGGTGAGCAAAGGGCGCAACGCTAACAGACCTCGCTACAGCAGCAACCTCGCAACGGTCCCAGAATCTGCTGTCGATTCGAGCGAGAACACCCAATGATGCGCCGCGGCCACCCGCCGCACATAGGCCACGCCGAGGCCATTGCCGGTGTCTTTGGTCGAGAAGAACGGCTTGCCGATGCGCGCAAGCACCTCCGGCGAGATCGGCTCGCCACCATTGCGCACCTCGATCATCGGGCTCGCCGTGCCAGGCTGCCGAGCGGTGCGCAGGAACACCGGGTCGCCGGCTGCCACCGCCTCGCAGGCATTGACGACGAGGTTGATCAGGACCTCGCGCAGCTGCGCCGGATCGGCTTGGATCTCGGTCTCCGGGACTCCCAGGTCGACGTGCAGCCGCCGATCGGCAACGCTCGGCAGCGCTTGCAGCGACGGCAGCAGGGCGCGAATCAGCGCATCGAGCGCGACCGGCTCGGGTGAGGCGGTGCGGCGGCCGGCATAGGCCAGCACGTCCTCCAACAGCCGGCCGAGCCGATCGGACTCGCGTTGGGCTAGGGTGAGCCGCTTGCTCGCCGCATCAGTGAGCGACTGCCTACCGAGATAATCCAGCGCCATGCGCAGGGTCGAGAGCGGATTGCGGATCTGGTGCACCATCATTGCCGCGAACTCGCCCATCTCGGCCAAGCGGGCGATAGCCGCCTCAGCGGTCTTTCGCTGGCTGACGTCGCGCAGCAGGGCGATGTAGCTCGGTGCCTGCGCCTCGCCGTGGGCGCAGAGGCTAACCTCGCTGGGAAACACCGAGCCATCGCGGCGTCGATGCCGGCTCTCGAGCAGCTTGGGCTGGTCGATCTCGAGCTCGGCGAGGAGCTGCGCGAAGGTCTCTGGCGTCAGACCGACATCGATCTCGAGCACCGAGCGGCCGACCAGTTCCTCCGCGCGCTGATAGCCGAGCATCTCGGCAGCCCGGCTGTTAGTGTCGAGGATGCGTCCATCACTGGCGACCAGGAAGAAGCCGTCGCCGGCGTTCTCGACGAAGGCCCGGAAGCGGGCTTCGCTGCGGCGCAGGGCCTCTTCGGCGGCCTTGCGCGCAGAGACGTCGCGCACCATGGCGACGATGCAGTCGCGCCCGTCGACCTGGACCACCGAGGCGGAGATCTCCGATGGCAGCTGCAGGCCGTCCTTGCGCATGCAGCTGAGTTCATCAGTCCAGCCCTGGCCGCGGGTCTTGACGTCTTGGGCGAACTGGCGCAGGCGCTCCATCTCGTGCGGATGCACGCTGGAGATGCGCACGTCGCGGGTGAGCTCAGCCGGGTCGTAGCCGAGCATGCGCGAGGCCTGGGTATTGGCCTCGAGGATGCGATCGCGCTCGGGGTCGATCAGCAGGATGGCATCGTTGGCGTGGTCGAAGATCTGGCGCAGTGGGTGCGCCGGCTCAGCGGCCTGCCCCCGTGTGGGCAGCGCACTCGGTTCACTTGCTTCAGACATCCTGCCATCCTCCGCGAAAGATCAACCGCGCCGATCGGGTCTTGTTCGCTATCAGCGACTCAGCAACCCGACCGGAGTGTTCCCCATGATCATCAGCCTCATGACTCAGGCGCGCAGCCTACTCGATGCCACGCGACGCGTCGATTTCATCGCCCCGCTGCTGTTGCGGCTCTATCTGGCGCCGATCTTCTGGATGGCGGGAACCCAGAAGTTCGCCCACTTCGACAGCACCATAGCCTGGTTTGGCAATCCGGACTCCGGCTTGGGCCTGCCCTTTCCAACAGTGATGGCGTTCCTGGCGGCTTCAACCGAGACCGTTGGCGCGGTCTTACTGGTGGTTGGCCTTGGTGTGCGGCTGATCTCGGTGCCGTTGATCGTGACCATGCTCGTGGCGATGGTGACGGTGCACTGGCAGCACGGCTGGCTGGCGATCGCCGAGGGGAGCGGCTCGTTGTTCGCCAACGAGCGCACCATCGGCGCTGTCGAGCGTTTGGATCGCGCCAAGGACATCCTGCGCGAGCATGGCAACTATGAGTGGCTGACCGAGAACGGCAGCCTGGTGATCCTGAACAACGGCATCGAGTTCGCCGCGACCTACCTGATCATGCTGGTGGCGCTGTTGTTCATCGGCGCCGGGCGCTACCTGTCGGTCGATGATTGGATCGGGCGTTGGCTGGAGCGTCGCAGCGCACGGTCCCGCAAGACGGAGGCCAGGTTCGCAACCGCTCACGCCTGATCTCATCCGAACCCGCCATCCGACCCCGGCCAGCCAAGGAGCCATCGCATGACTCAACGCCTCAGTTCAGCACTCCCAGCCGTCTTTGCCGTCGTCGGTCTCGTCGCACTCAGTGCCAGTGTGCTGCTGGATGCGGCACCGACGGCACAACAACTCAACGGCTTTGACGTGCACAACAGCCTGGTCCCGGTCGCTGAGATCCATGCCGGTGGGCCGGATCGGGATGGCATCCCGGCGATCGATCAGCCGCGCTTTGTCGAGGCCGAGGCGGTGGATTTTCTTACGCGTGACGACGAGGTCCTGGGCCTGGTCCATCAAGGCGAGGCCCGCGCCTATCCGATCAAGATCATGGATTGGCATGAGATCGTCAATGATCGCATCGAGGGCGAGCCGATTGCCATCACCTACTGCCCGCTGTGCGGCTCAGGGATCGCGTTCCGCGCCGAGCAGGCGGGACGGGCACTCAGCTTCGGCGTCTCTGGGCTGCTCTACAACAGCGACCTGCTGCTCTACGACTGTCAAACCGAGAGCCTCTGGAGTCAGATCGCCAAGCAGGCCATCGCCGGCCCCTTGGCCGGGACCAAGCTCACCGCCCTGCCCTTGACCCACACGACTTGGGGCGCCTGGCGCCGTGCCCATCCGCAGACCCAGGCGCTGTCCACTGAGACCGGCCATCGCCGCAACTATGATCGTGCCCCCTATGGCGGCTACAGCAGCCATGGCAAGCTTTACTTTCCTGTGAGCGCGCGCTCTAAGCGTTATCACCCGAAGGAGCGGGTGCTTGGGGTTGAGGTCAATGGACAGTTCAAGGCGTATCCGTTTGCGGAGCTCTCGCAGACCGATGGCCGCGTGTCTGATCAGCTCGGCGGTGAGTCGATTGAGGTGCGCTTCGATTGGGCACAGCCCAGTGCGCGTGCCTTCGATGCTGAGGGCGACCCACTCCCGGCTACGACCCTGTTCTGGTTCGCTTGGTATGCGTTTCACCCCGAGACTGAGGTGTATCGGGCGAACTGAGTGCTGTTGATCGGTGAGCACGGGCGGCGCCGTCAGCCGGCCGCCGCTGGTCTGATCCAGCACCATCGCTGCCGTTGCGGCAACGTGCTCTTCCGCCAGCCCTAACTGCGGTGGCTTTACGGATGTCGCTGGCGCTCAATTGCGCCACTGCGTAAAGACGTAATCACGTTCCGTGACATCCTGGTGACAGCTGAAGCAGCCTGCGCCACCATCATTCACCATGCGTTCGGTGCGGCTGTCGCCCTGCCAAGCCTCGAAGCCCCAACCGCCCGTTTCGGAATACCGACCGCTGTCCTTCACCATGACGCCCAGCAAGGCTCGCTCGCCCTCACTAGAGGCGTTGTCGGCGGTATCGTATTCCAACAGGTCGAAGGCGAAGACCGCACCATCGGCATAGCTGCCGTTGGCAAGCCCGCCACGGGCGGCGGCGTTGGCATAGATGTGGTGAATACCCTGGAAAGGCTCGGCTAGCGGGTGTCCTGGGTGGATGACCATGGACTTGACATGGGTCCAGTTGCGGTAGTCCGCGGGATACGCGGGCGGCTCAGCGGCGTCGGCGGTGCCGAAACTCGCGATCGCGATGACGGTGGCTGTAATGACACGGATGTTGATGCGGCTGGTCGGCATGGCAGAACTCCAAACGTAGACGCTGAACATATAGTATCGGATCGATACAATAATAACTCTAGCCGGGGAAACAGGACTGGTCAAGATTGTTTCGACAAAAAACCACTTGTCGCGCTAGACTCGCGCCATGGCCATTGACGATACTCTGGAACGTCTCTGCAACCTCCTACGTAGCGAGGCCTGGGTGGCCAGCGCGAAAGTCGGCCTGCAGCCTATCCACCTGCATACCTTGCGGTATCTCGCCGTCTGTAACCGCTACTCGGACACGCCACTTGCGGTGGCTGAGTTCCTCGGCCAGACCAAGGGCTCTGTGTCGCAGAGTCTAAAGTTGCTTGCGGGGAAAGGTCTTGTGATCAAACGCCCAGATGCAGCGGACCGGCGCGTGGTGCACCTAACACTCACGTCCGCAGCCCTGGAGCTGCTGGAACGGACCGGGCGCGAGCAGCGGATTCGCCAGGCTGCAGCAGACCTCGATGAGACGGCCCGTTCGGCGCTAGACGCAGGTCTTACCGAGCTTCTGCGAGCACTGCAGATCGCCCACGGCCGACGGGTCTTTGGCGTTTGCAGCGGATGCCGCTTCAACGAGCGCCGCGCGGACGGCTATCGCTGTAGTCTGACGGGCGAGCCGCTTTCCGCCGAGGACGTCGTCCGCATCTGTCGGGAGTACGAAGCTCCGGGCGCAGTTTGACCGACAAGGTTGGTGCACAGCACGCCCGTCGGCTTGCGCAGAGCCACTCGCTTGGCCGCCGCGCTCGCAGGTCTATCTGCCAGCGCTCGCATGTCCGATACCCGGGGTCACCGTAGCCAGGATCACTAAGAGCAGGTAGACAACTGCAGCCTTGCGCGGTATCGGCTTGTTGTTATCGGCCGTCACCGGACCTCAGCGCACCACACAGACCACTGGGAACAGGATCAGCCAGATCAGATCCACCATCTGCCACTAGCACACGCCACTCTCGACGCCAACACGATCGGCGGCGCTATGGGCACCCGCGCGGGCTCCACAGCAGCAAGGATGACTATGCTGAGCAGCACATGGATGAAATGGAAGAAGGTCAGCGACAGATAGAATCGGCAGAACTACCGCGTCCTCCATGACATCTAGGGCCACGACGGCTAAGGGTCGGTGCCGAAGGTCTCCAACGGCTCGAGTAGCTCGTCAACCTGCGCGAGATCAGAACGGCCAACCGGCTCAGCCAAATACCCCGACCAGCGCAGCCGAGCCCGGCCCTCATGATCAACCATCTGCACCGAATCCCCCCGCGTGCGCCCAAGCCCGAGCATGATCGCGCGTTCGTTGCTCACCGCCCGTAGCGGCACCTGAATCCGATCCGGCGAGAGCACCGGCATCCGATAGCTGAGGCAGAGCTTGCCATCGGTGAGCTTGAGCTGGAGGTCAGTGACCGGAAAGCCGGGGTCTGGATTGAGGATGCGCCAGGAGCCGAGACGCTCACGCCAACTTGGAGGTAACGGCTCCTGCGGCACCTTCTCGCCGATGATGCGCTCACCCTGCGGGGTGTCGGCGATCATCACCTCGCGGCCTTCGATGCGGCGCGTTTGGAGGCGCAGCTCGCGCAGTACGCGCAGGCTTGCACTG
>NZ_NRRY01000054.1 GCF_016583905.1 Lamprobacter modestohalophilus
ACCTGTTCAGACACTCGAGATCTATGGGTCAGCTGAAGGCAACCCATATCTCAGCTTCTAAGACCAACGTCTCGAATCAGCCGGCCGGTCTCTGAGGCCGGTGCAAGCAACGCTGAGTCCAGGATGGAGCTCGGCGTTGTTCTTTGTGTTGGGTGTTTGTATTGGGTGGTCTTCGCTGTCTACACTGCAGGCATTGCTGCTGCACTTTAGGCAACTGCGACATGACGCCACCGGGACGACCCGCTCTGTTACTGCTCCTGGCCCTAAGTGCAATGGCTGCGGCCGAGCCCCCGTCTGAACCCACACCTGCGCCTGCGCCAATCCAGGGCGAGACGGAGGCCCTCATCGTCGAGGAGATGGCCCCCCTGCGCGAGGCCCTGACACCCCTGATCCAGGCCGCGCAATCCAAGTACGCGATCCCCGGCCTGAGTCTGGCACTGGTGCGCCACGACCGCATCCTCTGGCTCGAGGGCTTCGGCCTCGCCGACCCCGAGCAGCAACGCCCGGCCCAGGCTCAGACCCGCTACCGCGCCGGCTCCTTGGCAAAACCGATCACCGCCTTGCTGGTCCTGGCCCAGCAGGCCCAAGGGGCCATCGACATCGACCAGCCGGTCGGCTCAGCGCTACCGGGCTTTCGTCTCCAGAGCCGTTTCGACCAGACCGCGCAGCCGATCACCGTCCGACAGCTCCTGAGCCATCATGCCGGGCTACCGTCCGATCTGAACAAGGGCCTCTGGTCGACGGAGCCCTTCACCCAAGTGCGCGAGCGCTTGCACGATGAGTATGCCGCCTTTCCGCCGAACCTGATCTTCAACTACTCCAACCTTGGCTACAGCCTGCTCGGTCATTTGGTGCAGGTCGCCACGGAGACGCCGTTCGCCGAGTACGCCCAGCAGGCCCTGTTCGAGCCGCTGGGTTTATCGCACAGCCGATTTGCCGCGAAGCCGACGTTCGATGACGCCTTGGCCATGGGCCACCGCAACGGCGATCGCTTTGCGCCGCTGCCGTTGCGCGATCTGCCGGCGCAGGGCTTGGAGACCAGCGCCGCGGACATGGCGCGCTTGAGCATCGCGCTGCTCTGTGCCGGCGAGCTTGAAGGCAGGCAGGTGATTGAGCCGAGCCTGATCGAGACGATGATCGAGCCGCAGAATGCCGACATTGCGCTGGATCTGGGTCTGAGCGTTGGGCTCGGCATCTTTCTTGAGGAGCAGAGCATCCCGGGAGCCACCCGCGTGGTGCGCCACAGTGGCAACAGCCTCGGCTATACCGCCGAGTGGGTGCTGTTACCGGAGCAGGGCCTGGGCGTGGTGGTCCTGGCCAATGCCGGTCACGCCGAGCGCGTGGTCAAGCCACTGGCCGAGGCGATCCTCAGCAATGCCATGAAGCTTGAGCCTGAGCCGATTCCGTCTGACCTGTTTGTAGCGGCCGCGAAGACGCTGCCAACGCCGACAGCCGCGACGGAGTCGACAGAGACGCTCCCGGCCGAAGGCCATTTCGCGACCGACCTTGGTCTGATCGCGATCCAGCCACAGCAGGACAGTCTCTGCGCCTGCATGACCGGCGAGCAGCTCGACCTGATGCCCTATCCGCAGGGCTGGATTGGCGCCGCGCCGTCGACATCGGATCAACGCGGCGACGAGCCCGAGCCCGCGAGCCTGGGCAGCGCAAACCTGCGCCTACTGCGCGAGCTGCGGCTGCAAACGCGCCGCATCGAAGGCCGCGAGGTGATGATCGCCGACACCCCGCAGGGTGAGCGCATCATCGGCGAGAAGGTGCCGCAGGAGCCGGTTCCACGCGCCTGGCGTGAGCGTCTCGGCTCCTGGCGCATCCTCAATCCAGACCCCGGCTTTCCGGTCACCGACCTCCATCTCAAGCTCACCGATGGCAAGCTCTGCCTCAGCTATCGGATGCCGGTGCTCTCGCCTGATCGGATTCAGGTGCCGCTACGGGCGGTGACCGACATGCGCGCGATTATGCTCGGACTTGGGCGCACGCGGGGGGATTCGGTGCAGATGGTTGAGCACGAGGGGCAGATTCGGCTGCGCTGGTCGGGGTATTTGGCTGAGCCTGTTGGCGGTTCCGATGACCCAAAGGCGTCATCTGCCGGAGTGGCACTGGGCCATGAGCTTTAGCCGCCTCCACCACTGATCCGTCGCTCGTTGCTGGGCCTAGGCGCGCCGACCTCAGGCATTCGCACCGTTCACCGATGCTCAGTTCGCCTGATACACCTCAGTCTCGGGGTGAAACGCATACCAAGCGAACCAGAACAGGGTCGTAGCCGGGAGTGGGTTGCCCTCAGCATCGAAGGCACGCGCACTGGGCTGTGCCCAATCGAAGCGCACCTCAATCGACTCACCGCCGAGCTGATCAGACACGCGGCCATCGGTCTGCGACAGCTCCGCAAACGGATACGCCTTGAACTGTCCATTGACCTCAACCCCAAGCACCCGCTCCTTCGGGTGATAACGCTTGGAGCGCGCGCTGACAGGAAAGTAAAGCTCGCCATGGCTGCTGTAGCCGCCATAGGGGGCACGATCATAGTTGCGGCGATGGCCGGTCTCGGTCGACAGCACCTGGGTCTGCGGATGGGCACGGCGCCAGGCGCCCCAGGTCGTGTGGGTCAGGGGCAGGGCGGTGAGCTTGCTCCCGGCCAAGGGACCGGCGATGGCCTGCTTGGCGATCTGACTCCAAAGGCTCTCGGTCTGGCGATCGTAGAGCAGCAGGTCGCTGTTGTAGAGCAGCCCGGAGACGCCGAAGCTGAGTTCACGTCCCGCCTGCTCGGCGCTGAAGGCGATCCCCGATCCGCACAGCGGGCAGTAGGTGATGGCAATCGGCTCGCCCTTGATGCGGTCATTGACGATCTCATGCCAATTCATGATCTTGATCGGATAGGCGCGGGCCTCTCCTTGATAGACCAGCCCCAGGATCTCGTCGTCACGCGTAAGAAAATCCACGGCCTCAGCCTCGACGAAGCGCGGCTGATCGATCGCCGGGATGCCATCCCGATCCGGACCGCCGGCATGGATCTCAGCGACCGGTACCAGGCTATTGTGCACCGCAAAGCCATTGATCTGCGGTGCTGTCGGCGCCGCATCCAGCAGCAGATTGGCACTGAGGGCGACGAGACCGACCACAACGAGGGCCGGACGTGCTGAGCATGAGCAGAGGCGTTGAGTCATGCGATGGCTCCTTGGCTGGCCGGGGTCGGATAGGATCAGGCGTGCGCGGTTGCGAATCTGGCCGCCGTCTGACCGGACCGGGCGCTGCGCCGATCCAGCCACCGCCCGATCCAATCATCCACCGACAGATAGCGCCCAGCGCCGATGAAGAACAGCGCCACTAGCATGATCAGGTAGGTCGCGGCAAACTCGATGCCATTGTTCAGGATCACTAGGCTGCCGTTCTCGGTCAGCCACTCGTAGTTGCCATGCTCGCGCAGGATGTCCTTGGCGCGATCCAAACGCTCGACAGCGCCGATGGTGCGCTCGTTGGCGAACAACGAGCCACTCCCCTCAGCGATCGCCAGCCAGCCGTGCTGCCAGTGCACCGTCACCATGGCCACGATCATGGTCACGATCAACGGCACCGAGATCAGCCGCACGCCAAGGCCAACCACCAATAAGACCGCGCCAACGGTCTCGGTTGAAGCCGCCAGGAACGCCATCACCGTCGGAAAGGGCAGACCCAAGCCATAGTCCGGATTACCAAACCAGGCCACCGTGCTATCGAAGCTGGCGAACTTCTTGGTCCCCGCCATCCAGAAGATCGGCGCCAGATAGAGCCGTAACAGCAGCGGGGCGATGAAATCGACGCGGCGCGTGGCATCGAGTAGGCTGCGCGCCTGAGTTATGAGGCTAATGAACATGCGGAACACTCCGATCGGGTTGCTGATAGCGGATCACTGATAGCGAACAAGACCCGATCGGCGCGGTTGATCTTTCGCGGAGGGCTCCCCGCTGCCCAGCAGATAGGCTTGAACGCCGTCCTGCAGGGCGCGCAGCCGGGCGGCGCTCATGCCGCCCTCCGTGCCGTCAGATGCGGCGCGCGACCCCGAACTCGGCGAGCGGCGGAATCCGGTCGTCGCGCTCGATCATGGTCGAGACCGGATCGCTGACTGGGGGATGGTCCGAGATCCAGGCTGGCTCCACGCGCTCGGCCAGACGCACAAGATCGTTCAGGTAGTCGGCGTCTAGCGGGTCGGTCGAGCCGATCGAGAGCGAAACGCCGTGTATCACAATCGGGTATTCAGCACGAATCCGCTCCAGCCAGCGGCCCGGACCTCGGTCATGTCGGCCTCCGGCAGGCGCAGGGGGTCGCGGTTGGCCTGGCGGGAGAAGTGGATCAGGGTGCGCTCGGCGGGCGCGAAGCCGTCTCCATCCAGGGCCGCCTGCAGGGCCTGCAGCTGAGTTCGAGCGACTGCAGCGCGCCGCCGTGGGCGGCCACGCATTAGGCGCAGCCGTTGTCGTGCGACACGCTCAAAGCGATCGCCTCTTTCAGACGGCGCGGCAACGTGCCGTCCTCCACCATAAGCGCGCGGGTCTTGGCCCAGTTCGCCCGCAGCAGCGGTGGGTGGATGGCATAGGCGTGGAAGAGATTGGGGAGGCGTCCGAAGACTGACGTGATGTCGGCCAGGATGGGGGCGAGCTCGGGGCCCGTGTGGATGTCGTCGTCAGGCCGGGTCAGTCGCATGCGTAGCGGTCCTCGGGGTTTGATGCGGCATCACGGGCATTGGCCGTCCTCGTCGTCGCGACCGCGCGGTGTCGCGGCCATCCACACCGCGCAGTCGGCTCAAGCTACTTCAAGGCCGCGCTGATCAGCCCCTCGACGGCCGCCAGATTCTTGGTGTAACCGGCATCCAGTCCGTGCCGCTCGATCAAATAGGACGGGCTGTTCCAGACGACGTGCACCTTCCCGGCGTCATCCTCCCAGGCCAGCACCTTCAGCGGCAGATCCAGGCCGATGGTCGGCGCCGCCTGCATCAGCGGAGTGCCGGCCTTGGGGTTGCCGAAGATCAGCAGCTGCATGGGACGCAGCGTCAGCCCGGCGTCCTTGGCGCCGGCGCTGTGATCGATGCGAGCGAAGACGGTGACGCCTTTTTCGCCCAGGACGGCCTCCAGCCGGTCGAGCGTCTCGCCGACCGAGTAGGGGCTGATCCGCTGGGTCAGAGTGTCATTAGCAGCCAGGGCCACGAGGGGCAACAGTAGGAGCAGCAGGGACAGGAAGGCACGGCACATGGGCTTCATCAGGGTGGCTCTCATCAGGGGCGTTCTCCGGTGGTGGTGAAGGAAGCAGCGGGAGCTGGCAGGGCGCGCTAGTACTCTGGGATATTCTGGCGGTAACGGCGAAACTCTATGGCGCTGCCAAGGCGTGGCTGGCTGCGCCGAGCAGCGCCGTCTTCGGCTCCAGGACGATGTGCAACGGCATGTCCCGGAGCATCCCGCTCAAGCGGCCTTTTCCATCAAGGCGGCCATAAAACCGCTCCGGGGAAAGGCATCGAGCACCTCAACGGCCTGTTCGGCGCGCGCCTGCGTCTGGGCGAGGAGCGCATCGAGCTCATCGAATACCTGGTGCCGCAAGGCCGTCCCATCCCGCCCGATTCGTGCAGCAACAACCGCTGGTTCCAGCACATCGCCATCATCATCAGTGACATGCAACGGGCCTACGAGCATCTGCGCCAACATCGCGCGCAACACGCCTTGGCGCGCAGCGGCACCAGGTTTTAAACGTTGGGATGTGTCACAGATGTCCGGCGCGACGCAAAGTAGACATGTGCGGTCCGCAGGCTCGGCGGAGTCGGGCTTGCCGCGCGCACAATGCGTTCATCGCAAGAGATTCTCAAATGGCCGGGTACTCTTCCACCGGTAGGCATGAAAATCGCGGCGGTCTGTACTCAGAATACGTCCGTGGCCCAAGGTTTCGGCCAACAGCACAAGGGACGCATCGGCGAGATCCATGGGGAGATCCGCGTAGGCCCTGCATCAGGGTTTCCAGGCGCTCAGCCTGGCTTGAGTCGATGTCGAGCACGGTGAAGACACCCTGCCGATACAGCTCCATGAACTGCAGCTGAGCCGCGATACCGCGTCTTTTCAACAATAAGTGGCAGACTTCGGTCATCACCGGCCAGGTCGTGATCAACGGCTCGTCGAGGCTGCTAAAGATCCTGACAGCGAGCGCGTGAGCGTCGTCCTTGGGGTTTCCCAAAGCCACCCAAAAAGCCGGTATCGGCAATGATCACGTTTTGTCCGACCAGTCCAGATGCTCCCTATAGCGCGACGAGAAATCGGCTTCGGCCTCGAAGCTTCCGACAAAGCCGATTTCCTTGGCCTTGCGCAAGGCATTCGCTCCGACCAATGGGGCTTTCGCTGAGGCTGTTTGGACGGGCGCCGGCGTGACCGTGATGTGGACCTCCTGATCGGCAAACGCGTTCACCGGCAGATGGAGGATGCCGTCGGCGGCAATTCGGGTGGTGATCTCGAGTCGTTGCATGTGATTGATCGCCTGTGGATGTGACGTCAGCAGCGATTGAATCGCTCAGCCGGTTGACCTTGCTTGCTTGATAGAGGCCGATGCAGCCATCAGGGCCGGCCCGCTTCACGCACCGCGCGGGCGGCCGCATCGGTCAGCGCGGGCCGCCCGAGCCTGGCCGCTGAGAGCTGCTCGAAGGCCGCTTGGCACCGACGCTGCTGCTCGGCCTCGGCAATGGTCTGCTGCATCAAGCAGGCGATTGCAGCACGCTTGTTCTGATCGAGAAACGCGCGGTTGCAAGCATCGCGGATCGCGTCCGGAATGCTGACGTTCATGGTGGCCATGGGCTGCGCCGACTTGTGGAAATCTTCAGCAAGCCTAGGCGCAAGGGTGTCGCCCCGCAAGCCCGTTGCTAGCCTTGAGTGCCGTTTCTGTTGACGGTGTCCAAGACGCCTCAGCGCGAGCAGTCTCCGCATTGAGGCTTGTCTTCGGTCTCTCGCACAGCCCATCATCCGTCCTGAGTGTTCACCTCCTTGTGCAACAAAAAAGGCGGCTGATCGAAGACGATGAATCTGAAGCTGTCGACCATTGATCTTGATGCACTCTTGGAGCTGACCAAGACGGCCGTTGTGAAGCATGAAACTGCCACGCTGCGCGCTTGGGAATTGCCTGATGGGAGCGCCGTGGTGATGACGTTGAGCGCGTCTGAGGCCTTGCTGATAGAGCCTGTCGAGGCTGATGCCGTTCAACCTTCGCGCTTGCATCAGCGATGCTTTGGCTTTGTGCGGTCGCGGAACAGCGTCGTTGAGGCCGTCCGCAAGTTTCTCTTGTAGTGGTATCGGGAGGTCCTAGAGAAACGTTGCACCAGTATTGCAACGTCGGTGTCAGCGCAAGTGACAGATGTCCAGTGCTGCGCAAAGTAGAGATGTCCGGCTCCAACCCCCGGGGTGGGTCAGTTGGGCGGCGCGGCAGGGCGATGACAGGATGTTCAAGCCGGATTCTTTTTCCTACTGCCTGATGGCCATAGCGCTGTTCATGTCGGGCAATTGTACATCCACTCGGGTGCATGGACGCCGACTTCGAGTGGGACGAAACCAAGCGCCAGGCGAATCGGCGCAAGCACGGGGCCGACTTCGCGGATGCCACAGAAGTCTTCTACGACGAGCTGTCCTGCTCGATGCCAGACCCTGACCACCGCGCGGAGCAGCGCTTCCTGATCACCGGTATGGACGCCTTCGGGCGCGTCCTGCTGGTGGTTTACGCGCAGCCCGACTAGCAGACCATCCGCATCATCTCCGCCCGCCCGGAAACGCCTGCCGAGCGTCGGCACTACGAGCAAGGTTGAACCCATGCGAGACGAGTACGATTTCACCAACAGCCAGCGCGGCGCCATCGTTAAGAGCAACAAGGAGCGAATCACCATCCGGCTTGATCCGGACATCATCGAGTGGTTCCGCGCACGGGTCAGCGGCGGTGGAAACGACCAGACCCTCATCAACGAGGCCTTGCGCGAGCACATGGAGCGCCAGAGCGGCGCCGACTTTAAGAGCACGCTGCGCCGCGTGTTGCGCGAGGAATTCACGGCCGCCAATCTCTGAGCACAACCCGTCATTCCAGGATACGCACCACTATCCAAATGGCGCCTTGTGCGCATAATCTTTGTTATGTAAAGTAACAACCGTTGCTTAGATTGAGTTCTAAGCCAACTCGACTTTACATAACTTTTAACGCCTTCTCCGGCGCGCCGGCAAATGTCGGGACTATTGAGACACAGAGCCGCCACGGCCGTCGCTATGGCCTAACGCGCGCGAAGTGGATACTTTGGACATCGCGCTCGTGGTCAACGGCGGGATGGCTTGGATGCCACTGGGCGCAAAGGCAAGCGGTGCATCCGAACTTGCTGTTCAGTGACCGTGACCATAGCGCCGACCTCGATCTGATCTCCGATCTGCTCCAAGATCCGGACGATCAAGGTGGCAACCTCGGGTCCGCGCAAGCCCTCACGGCGAATGCGAATCACCGAGGGGCCGTTGGCGCCGCTGATGGCCAGGAGTCGATGGAAGTCCGAGTCGAGGGTGACGATGACACGTCCCCGTTCGAGCGCTAGGTCCGTGATCGTCTCGTCAGTGGCGCGGCTGTAGCCGATGTCGGCGACGTGGCAGGCATCAATGCCTTGATCCGAGAGGTGTTGCACCGTGCTTCTCGGCAGGCCCTGGTCCAAGAGCACTCTAATCACGCGGCACCCAGCTGGATGATCTGATCATCGAGGTGGGAGGCGGCGAATTCGAGCGCCTGGCGGATATCGTCGTCCTCAAGCTCCGGGTATTCGCGTTTGAGCTCAGCCCGGTCCGGATACAGTGCGGCCGCCTCAAGGACGCGGCGCACGGTCAAGCGCATGCCGCGGATACAAGGCTGGCCATTCATCTGCGCAGGATCGATGGTAATGCGGTCAAATGGGACGTTCATGGTGTCTCCTCACATCGAGGTTGCGCCTGAGCGATTTGCGGCCATGCGCGTCTCGATGGGCACGTGTTTTGGGTCGTTGACCGAGTGTCTGCCTTGCAGTTCAGGTGTCCGCCAGCAGCCGTTGACCACTGCGGATACTGAGCAGCGCCATCGCTCGTGCTTTGCGCAGCGTGATCTTGCCGTACTCGGCCCGCAAGGCATCGAGTTCTGCGTGCTCGGCATCCGACAACGGCGCTTTGACGCTGAATTGTGCCAGACGCTGTTGTTCTGCCTCGCTTAACAGCGCGTCTGCGGCCTTCATCAGTGTGGCATCGTCCCACCAGGTCATCTCCACCAGCTCCGCCTGCATGTCGTCAGGAACATCGTCCAGCGCCGGGAGCACACCGTCCAGCATGGCGGCGAGGACGTCTTCAAGCGGACGGTGCAGGGTCCTGGCCGCTCCGCCAGCGCGATTCACGAGGGTGTCTGACAGCTCGAGTGTGAGGGTGGTCATCAGCCAATGCTCGGTGGTTCGCGCAGCGCTGGATGTTTGCAGACAGCATCCACGTTGTCCACGACCGCTGTGGATAACCCTGTTGAGAAGTGTGCGTCGCTGAGCGCGCTGGGCCTGTTTTGGTTACGGTTTCGCGGCAGCGAGGCTAGATCGGTCAACGATCTTCCAGGACACTGCCGCTTGAGGCCGTGTTGTTGTGTCTATGTTTGTGTTATCGAGCGTGGAGCGAATCGTCCGTGAGCCCAAAAAGACCGGAAAGCATGAGCACAATTGAGCACAGGATCAGCAGCGGCAATGTGTTTGCCGATCTTGGCCTGAAAGATGCCGAGACACTCTACACTCGGGCCGTCATTGGCAGCCAGGTCGTGATGGCGCTTGGGAAGCAGGGTGAGGCCCAAACGGAAACCGCCAAGCTGCTCGGTATCGAGCCGGCGCAGGTTTCAGACCTGATGTGCGGCCGGTTTCATCGCTTCAACCAGCAACAGCTAATCGGCTTCCTGATCAAGCTCGGTCTTAAGACTGCCACCGGTTTGGGACATCCCCGATAGGGGCCGGGGAGTCACACGCTTGGCGCCCTGCCAGAAGGCAGCATCTGTGGCTTGTGCATCGGGATCATCCTCGATGCCGGCGCGGATGTCCTCATCGCGCATCCTCTGCAGCGCGCGCCAGTCTGTGCTTGTCTCGTCCTGCTGGCTCATCACGCTGACCCCAATCGTTTGACGTCGATCTCGTCAGCCTGGTCTGCGATCTGAGCGAGATCGTACTGCATCTGTTGCCGCAGCCAACTCTCCGCGCTTCCTCCGAATCCCTTGGATAGGCGGATCGCCATCTCCGGGGAGATCCTGTCGTGCCCGTCAATAAGCCCGGCAAGGATCTCTTCGGCAACGCCGAGTCCTCGGGCAGCGTCCGTCACCGTCAGGCCGAGCGGCTCCAAGCATAGCGTACGGATCACCTCGCCAGGATGTGGAGGATTCTTCAATGCGGCGTAGCTCCTCTTCGGGATGGGTGGACTGAACACACTGGCTGCAGGATGCCAGGATTCATCGTTGGGCTCATGCACCACTGGGGACGTGGTTTCCAACTCAGCGGTCGCCGCTTCTGCAAAGCGCGCCGCACTCAAGTGGTTGGCAACCGGACATAGCGCTCCTGTGGTAACGCTCGCCCATGACGGCGCACAATGGCCCAGAGCCTACACACCGGCTCCTGATGGCTGCCATCGAGGACAGCAGCGGCCATGGGCAGTTGCGCTTGATAGCGATCGGTGAGTCCGCGGCCGAGGTCTTCCTCCAGCCGCAAGGGCTCGGGGGTGATGATGCCGGCGAGTCGGGGCAGTCTCTCGGCGATCAACAGGCCGGCGGGATCGTAGTCGACGAAGGCCCAGACCGGGATGTCCAGCGCGTGCAGCAGCGCCAGTGCCTGGCCGGCGCGGGTGTCGGAGCCATCTCCGCGCCAGATGACAATCGGATCGTCTCCGGCCGGGGACAGATCCAGATCGATCGCATCGATGCGGTTGAAGCATTCCCAATTCTCCACCAACAGGGCCGTCTCGTGCTCCAGCAGCCTGGCGCCCATGGGTCCATCGATGTCCAGGTGACAGGCAGGCGGAAGTCGCAGCCTCTCGCCTGCCATGCGCAGGGGCCGCTGCGCGAGGGCCTTGATGGCAACCCGGTCGCGCTTGACCGGCCTGAACGCGAACTTCTCATTAGGACCCAGTTCCAGCGCTTGTGCACGGGTGAGTGGGTCCCAGGCTGCCGGCGCCGTTGCCGGGTCGATGCCTTCAGCGCACAAGAGCTCACGGACATGCGCCTTGTCCTCGGCATCGAACAACAGCCGCACTCCTTTGTTGCGACCGATACCGTAATCGGCACTGAACTGGCGAAGGGTCTTGCTCGCGGTGAACCCCTCGTCGCTCGACTGCACGACGCGCAGCAGTGCACGCGCTGTTTGTTTGGAGAGCGTCGTCATGAACGCGGCTCAGACCCGCCTGACCAGCACGTCGCGTACTCCAATGTTCCCAGAGAGCGGATGCGAGGACGTCCATTCCACACGCTCGAACCGGATGCGTTCATTGCGATGGCGTGCCAGGGTGGCCTCGTGGATCACGCAGTGCAGCCAAATCGTGTCTTGCAGATCACTGTAGTCGGATCGAGCACGTTTCCAATCCAGTGCGGACAGGGGCTCGCCATCGGCAGGCAGGTCACGCAGAAGCTGACGCAGGGCGCGTTGGTGAGGCCGTGGCTCGATCAGCCGCGATGGCGGTTCTGGGCTGGCGTCGGCCTCGAGCGTGCCAACCTTTGGCGTGCGTTGGACGATGGCCAGGCTGGGCGGCAGCTTGGCGGCGATCTCGATCAACGTCTCATGGGCCATGCTGTCACGCAGATCCGAATGGGCTGCGAAGACCAGTGCCGCGGCGCGGTTCGCCCAGTCCGGCGGCTCGGGCAATTCCTCGATATCAGGCGCCAAGTAGTCCGGGTGACGCTTGAGAAACAGATTGAAGGCACGCAGACGGCGCCCGGCCGGCTCCACCTGGCGCAAGCGGAAGAGGAAGGCCTTCAAGATCTCGATGATGTCCAGCAGCGACTGGCTCCACTGTGGAAGGCGCTCCCAGAGCTGGCTGCGGAAGGTGGCCGCGACGGGCGCGGCCGCCGGCTCGTCCTCGATCCGGTCCAGCAACCCGCCACCTTGCAAGGACCGGATCGCCTCACTGATGCGCTCGGCGCGCTTGATGTACCAGTCGTTCTGGCGCTGCTTCTCAGCCAGCGTGCGCACACTGGCAAAGCGCGTATCGGCCATCATGCGTAAGTATTCGAGCGCCTGCTCGATGTGATCGGCCAGGTCGAAGACGGCGTTATTGAAGGTGTCCACATAACCGTCCAGGTCCTCTGTGCGGCCTTCCAGATGAGCCTTGACCACCTCATCGATGAGCAGCGGCAGGCGCGCGGCCAGATCGGCGATATTGCCACCGACGGCGGCATAGAGCTGCTCCTTCTGCAACACCTCGTCGACGTGACGGGCCAGTGAGGCCGCCAGCCGGAAACGGTCGTGGGCCAGCGGCACCAATGCCCGGTGGCGGCGCAGATCCTGAATCGCGCTGGGAGTGGCCGCCTCACCACCGGCATCGATCGACCCCTGATGATAGGCGACCGCGATGAGGGCGCGATGGCGGTGCAACACCTCCAGATAGCTGATCACCAGATCGCTGCTGCGACTCACAGCAATTGCTCCTGGTGGGGCTCGCTGTCGCTCTCCTCCTCGATCTCGTCCGGGATCGATTGGTATTCCATCAGGAAGTCCACGACCTCCTGCAGGTATTCGATCTTGCCGGTGACCGCGTAGATCTCACGCTCCGGGTTGGCGTGGACCAGATAGCCGTCATCGCGCAGTCGCTTCAGCAAGCGATCCAGGGTGCCCCGCAAGGTGCCATCTCCTACCGGTCCCCTGCCCAACCGGGCCAAGGCTTGAAGATCGTTGCGCAGATTCGGGTTCTCATCGATGGCCGCCATGAGCCGGTGTGTTTCGATGAGGCTGCCCGGCGCCAGGAAATGATCCTGTCGCAAGGCCTGCATGACGTGCACGAAAAAGCCCACCAGCAGGCGCAGATCGTGCTTGATCGCGGCGAACACCTCACGCATGGCGCGTCGCTCGTCGGTTCCGATCTCGCGGTAGGCGACGAACGAGGCTCCGCCCTGCCGGGTGCGGGCCAGCCGCCGGCCAAGGCGGCCAACGAAGGCCTCCACATCCTGACGCTGAGCCTCGTCCTCCAGGAAGCGCCAAGCCTCTGGATAGCGCACATCGCAGATGAACTCACCGGACAGGAGCAACGTGACGGTCTGTTCAAACATGCCGTGCCTCCAGGCTCGCGACGCGGTTGGCGTCCGCTGAGGCTGGTCCCTCCTCGTCCAGCTCCGGGAGTCGGGTCTCCAGGAGCCGGCGCCCCTCCTCCACGCTGAAGCGGCGCCGAAACAGGGCCAGCACCTCGGCGTCCGGGTCAGGGAAGGCCGACACCAGGGTGATATTGTTGCGGCGCAGGATGCGCAGTAGCGCCTCGATATTGCCTAGGTCCAGATCCTTCAGCTCATCGAGCGCCCACACCACCTCGACCGAGGCCTGGCGGCGAATCCGGTTGATGAAGGCGATGAAGATCACGCACAGGATCAGATACGACAGCCCGTGCGAGGAGATCCGCTCCAGGTCGGCCGCCTTGCGGAAGGTCCGCACCTGCGCATTCTCGACCACCTCGCCCTGAATCCGGACCAGGCTCGGCAGGGCCGCGCGAATCCCCTCGCTGACCTCCCAATGCTCGAGTAGCGTGCGCAGCGTGTCGGCGAACGCGGGTGGCGGAAGATTTTGGCCTTCGAGGCGCAGCCAGACACGGTGGTCCTCAGCCATGGCGGCAATCGGCTCCCAGTAGTCCAGGTCCCGAATGGCCGATTTCACCTCGATGGTGACGCGCGAGACGCTCTCGAAGTCAAGATTATCATCCAGACTCTGCTGCAGCTCGCGATTGAACTGGCGCACCTTGCGGTGGAAGGCTTCCATGTCGCGATGAAAACCGACGATGGCACCGGCGATCTGGTTGGCCTCGGCGGCGAGCAGACGGCGGTACTCGTCATGCTTCTGATCGAACCAGTCCTTGAAGACCGCAATCCAGGCGCGCGCTGGGGCCTCGGGGCCCAGCTCAGCTCGGTTGCTTTCGAAGAACTGATCCGGCGGTGTCTGGCGATAGCGGCTGAAGGCGCGTTTGACCTGGTCCATGAGCCGCTCGATCTCCTGCCGAAGGGCCTTGGTTTGGGTCTGGTGCCTGTTGGCCTGGTTGGTGAGGGCATCCAGTGTCCAGCCCGCATCGAAGGGGCCTGTCAGGATGGCGTCATCGGGTGGGAACGCGCGACAGTCATCCAGGCGCTTGCGCACAACCTCGATGTCCCGCTCCAGACGGGCATGCGCGGCATCCAGGCGATCGAGGCCGGCCTGCAGTTCGTTGTTGCGGCGCTGCCAGCGGGTGTGCTCGTCGCTCAGAGCTGAGCGCGCGCCCGCCGCCTGCTCGCGTGCCGTTCCGGCCGCTTGCTGATGCGCCTCCCGCCGCGGCCAATCATTCTGCTGCCACAGTCGCCATTGGCTGACTTCGTTGCGCGACTGATCGATCTGTTCGAGCGCTCGCTCGGTGTCCGTGCGCTCCTGCTCCAATCGATTCAGCGTGGCGGTGTCGACGCCGGCCTTCCCGAGGGCCTGATCACGCTCCTCTTTGATGTGGATGCGTTCCTCGCGCTGCCGTACCTGGCGTTGGGATTGTTCCTGATCATGAGCTTCCAGCGCGGCCTGGCGTTCGTGCTCCAAGGCGCCTCGAGCCTGCGCCTGCTGCGCCTCCTGATGCTCGATGACGTGACGGTACTGCTCGTCCAGCGCTTGGATCTCTGCCCGGAGGGTCTGCTCCGCGCGTTTGAGCGCTTCGAGCTCGGCGCGGAGTCGTTCGCCCGCCGCTTTGCGGCTCTGCTCGACCCGATAGTGCGCGTCTTTGCGCTCCTCCTGCGCCGAGGACAGCCGGGTCTCGATGCGGCGGAGCTCGGCGTTGGCCATGCGCACGGCCTCCTCGGCCTGTTTGCGTTGCCTGTTGCAGTCCTTGAGACGGCGTTCGATCTGCTTATGCTCGCCGTCGAGCGTGCTTCGCTGGTGATCCAGGTCTGCGATCTCACGGCGCAGCGCGTCCTCGTCGGCGGCGAGGTGGGCATCGATATGGTCGAGATCGACCCGCACGCCGTACAGCGTCGGATTGGTGTCGATCAGGACCGGCGTTAGGTCGGTGCGGATGAGCAAGTCTTCGCGCACCACCTTGGCGACGTCGAAGACCCAGTTGGGATGGTTGGCGCGCAGGAAATGGAGCAGGCTGTCCTCGCCAGGGGTCTGCTGCAGCAGCAAGGTCTCGCGGCGCCGCTCCAGCTGTTCCTGCTGCACGCGGAGATCCTGCAGCTGGGCCTCCAGGTCGTGATGTGTGGCTTTGGCGTCGGCGAGTGCGTGTTGGTGTTGGCGGACCGTCTCTTCGGCTGCTTGCCGCTCGCCATCGAGCGTTTCGACGACCCGGCGCTTGGCGTCATGGATCGCGACCACATCGGCATCCGGCTGCGGGTTGTGGACGCTGTTGCTGTATGCGCCCTTGCGTTCGCGTGTATCCCCCAGACGGGCTTCCAATGCGCGCCGGGCCTGGCCGTGCTCGCTGCGCAAGCGCTCGGTTTCCGCGCGCGATGTGGCATCGATGTCGGCTAAGCGGTGCTCGAAGGCCGTGTAACGCTCCATTCGAGCCTGATTGGCAGCGATATCTGCCGTGTTATGACGGCGATCGAGCGCGTTGAGCAGGCGTTCGTACTTGAGGGAGATCGTCTCCTGGGCGCCGAGCAAGGCTTCGTGGCGTTGGCGCAATTGCCCGAGTCGCTCACGCAGTTCGGGCTCATGCGCAAGGCGGTCGGCCTTTTTCGGAAGGTCCCGCTGCAGCCAGTCCGCCTGCTGAACATCGAGCGCGGCGACCTGAGCTTCGTCCTCTTTGGCCTGTCGCTCTATGGTCTCGAGACGGATGCGGATCTCCTCGGCAGCCTGCCGATGAGCGCGTTCCTCGTGCTCGATGCGCGCTGTCTGCTGCGTCCGTTCTCGGCGGTTGCTGGCGTCGGTCTCCTGCAAGTGGTCGAGCAGACGCTGGATACGGGCATGGATGCGACTCAGTTCCGCCTCCCCTGCGCACAACTGGGCCTCGCGCTCGAGGATGTGCGCCATCGTCGCGCCCTGCTCCATGGCCTGCGTGTAGGCGGCGTAATGCGTTGGCCAATCGGCAATCTTGCGCCGTTCGGTGCTCAGGGCGATCTCGGCGTTGGCCTCCGAGATACAGGAGACGACCATGCGCTGGAGATCGTGGAAATCGGAGCGGCGCAGGAACATGCCGCTGACGATCTTCTCGATGTGGGTCAGATGATGGCCGCTGCCGACGAAGGCGTAGTCGGCCACCAGCGCTCGCTTCTCCTGCCAGGCCCGTCCACTGCCGAGGTGGCCTTGGATGATGGCGCGGTAGTCGCTGACGCTCGCGATCACGTTGCTATGACTCACGCCTTGCACCTTCAAGTGTCGTTGCAGCTCGGGCACCTGGACGATATTGACGCCGTCCGGTCGCAGGAACAGCTCGGGCCGGTACGGCGAGCGCACGAAGCGATAGCGCCGCTCACCGCCCTGTTGGCTGGCATGCAGCACTACCATGCAGGTGACGTCACGGCGACGGTACTCGAAGATGATGTAGGAGGTGACGCGTGGCAGGTAGTAGCCGTTGAAATCCAACCGGTTGGTTTCGGTACCGACGATCCGCGTTGGCTGCTCGCCGTAGAAGATCGGTATCAGCTGCAGCAGCGTGGTCTTGCCGCGTCCGTTCCGGCCGGTCAAGACAGCGCCACCCTGCAACGGGAACTCGACAACCCGCCCAGGGCTATAGGAATCGATCAAGATCAGTTGAAGAAGCTCGAAGTCCATTGCGGTTCCAGGACAGGCAGTCGATGGGAGGAACAGATACCTGAGCGATGAATACGACTTTGTGACGGCGCTTCGGGATTTCTTTTGATTGTTTTTTGCTCCACGGCGCCTGACCGGCCCTTTGAAGCATCTCCATCCGCTTAGCCGATGCTGGTCAGCCGTCTAACAAGGCCTGATTCACCCGACGTGCTTCGTCAAGCTGGCGTTGGATGAGCCGAATCGTGTCCTCGCGAACGCCCAGCCGGGTGGCGATGCTGGCAAAGGAGGCGATGCTGTCGACCACATCGGCGATGACCGCGCGCGCCTGTTTCCAGTGAGCGAAATTGGCCTGAGCCGCCAGATGTTGCATCGCTTTTCGTGGCGGTGCCTTGCCAAAACCCGCAAAGGCCGTGGCGTGCTCGCCATAGGGGCCCGGGCTGAAGGTAGCATCATAGAAGGGGCTTGGACGCCATGCTCCCTGATCGTCTTGAAGAAACGCCCAGTTCTTGCTGTGATCATCCTGGTTCAGCGCAAAGAGGTTGAAAACGGCCCGGCGGAACTGCGCTTGGCCGACGGCCGGACTTTGGCAGAGTAAGCTGCTGGCCTTGATCAGGTCCTCGTAATCCAGACTGGGCAGGCGAAAGTCCGCGTCGAGCAAGCCGCAGGCGCTGTGCAGATGCAACCGTCCGTGCTCCGAGTGGGTGTCGAAGCGCTCCAATGCCAGCCAGTGCGTCGCTCCCGAGCGGACCGGCGCGTCCAGCAGTCGCCAATGAGCCACGTCGATACCGGCCTGCTGTGCCATGGTCAGATACGCCGCTTCGCAGAGCCCCTCTTCATGGCCAAGCGGCAGGGTGCTGGAGGTGAATTTCACCAGATAGGCGCTACGTCCAGGGCCGGGTGTCGTGCTGCAGCGGTCGCTGTCGGCATCCGACAGATACAGCTGCGCCTTGGGTCTGGCACCACCTGAACTCCCCACCCTGACCAACTCGGCGAGTACCTCCGTGGTCTGCCCCTCGAACAGGGCCTGTGCCTGACAGCCGAGTTCGCCAAGGCTGATCCGACCGTCCGTGGCAGCCGGTTGCAGCGATGAGGGCGGTTCGTAAGACAAGGCCCCCAGACCACGATCGGCCACAAAGGCCAGGCGATCCAGTGCGGTGACCTGGGCCGGGGGAATCCCGGACTGGCGGAACACCCGATCCATCAGCAACCATCCCCAGCCGTCCGGTAACGAATCAGCGAACACACCCTGCAGCCCTGCATGCGGCGTCTTCGGGGCCGCCTGCAGCGTCTCATCGAAGCGCAGGGAAAAGGGCGAGAGATTCGTAAATTGCGCCAGGTACTCACGGGCGTACTGGAAGAAGACCCCCTGACGCCCCTGCGCCAGTCCGCCGACGTGGTGGCGGCTGCCATCGGTGAGGGTGCGCCAAACGTCTAAACGGTTGACGCGCTCGCCGTTCATTGCCCTAACACCTCTTCGAGGCTGGTGGGTGCCTTGGGCGCCGGATCAGTCAGGCGCTGCAAGCGACTGAGATCGTCGACGCATTGCCATAAGAGCAAAAATTGACGCAGCGAGATCTGTCCGGTCGTCTCGAATTTCTTGATGGTCGGCGCCGGTACGGTACTGCGCATCGCCAGCGCGTTGCGCGACAGCTTCAAGGTTTTGCGTCGCCCCTTGATCCAAGCGGATAACGCTTGCTGCACATCAACGGCCGAGTGTAAGGAGAGCTGTCCCATATCGATATTGGACACTAAAATATCTTTATTGGTTTAAATAACGTATTTTAGGACATCATAGTATCTAATAATCGAACCTCCGTCCACTGGCTCTGAGCGATCCATACTTCCGTCATGTCGCCGACAATCCGAAAATGACGGCAATACCCATGCCGCGCCTGGAATGCCAGCCTCCGAGTCATTACCAAAACTGCGCGAAAAGCCCCGTCTTTAGGGCGGGGAGGATGTCAAAAGGGCTTCCTGCGCTCGTGGCCGCAGTGTCAGTAGGCGCTGGCGTCGTTTCTGGAGGGGCTTCTGACAGCGGCAAACGCGCAATGCGTTCAAGGCAAATTGCCGGCAAAGGCGTCCTACCAACCGTGAACAGCCTCGAAAGGCTGACAAAACAGGGCCTCCGATTCTGCATCATGCGTGTCAAGCCGGGCGGGCTATCGCTGTCCCTCGATCGCTGCGGGGGCGTGATCACCCCAGGCACCCGTTCGGAGGTAACGCGCTGCTGTCGAAGCCATGCTCGGCATAGCCATGGCGCAGATGGCGCAGATAGGCATCCACAGGCAGAGCCGGCTCGACCAACTGCGCCGGGTCGGCGAGGTAGACCTGGGCGAGCAGCGTCTCGTCGGTATCACGACACTGAAACGGGATGGCAGTGCGCAGATAATGTGAAGGCACGCCCTCATAGCGATCCAGGTCCTCGATCTGATCCGGGGTGAGCCGGTAGGCCACCGCTGGACAAGCATCAGTGCGATCTCCCAGCGCCAGATTGGCATAGACGCCGCCTTTGCTCGCGCGCTTGTTGAAGACCAGCTTGGCGTGAGGGATGTAGCCGGCCCTCGCCGCGTGCGGCCAACCCACCCGCTCGGCCAGTCGGGTGGTCGTCATGTTGGAGCCATAGGCCAGCAGCCAGCGCGGCTCGCTCTCGTGTTGGGCCTCGAGCAGATGACGACGATAGTCGCCGTGCGTAATCCTGGCGACACCAGGCAGATCCTGGTGATAGACATAGGTCTCCACCGTCAGGGTCTCGCCGCTGGAGATCATGCAGGCAGCCATCGCTCGCCGCTGATAGAGCGAGCCCTCGGGATCGCTCGAGCGAAACCCTTCGATGCGATCGAGTTGCGCCAAGGTCGGCGTATCGACCCGATACAACTCACCGATGACCGACCCCTGGCCGTGTTCAGACAGGCCGGGATAGGCGCCGAGGTTGTACAAGGTGCCCTGCACGCGGGCCAGACCGAGAAAGTCCGCCGTGACCAGGCTGTGTGCGCGCAGTAAGCCACGCAGCAAGGTTCCGTAGACAAAGATCACCATCACAGGCCCTCCATCACCGTCATTCGGGGTCAAACCGATCCGCAACGTTCGCTGCGACCCTAGGGTCGGCGTCAACGGGATCGATGTTGTGCGCTTGCGGGCGACGGACACGTTGCCCGCGGCTCGCTGTTCGCCGGATGCTCACAAGTATCGCCGATCGATACGACAGTACCTGACGTATCCCAACCCTGGACGCTGATCCTGATCTGCCACCTGCCGCGATCTGAAACGGGCGCCCGGACCACAGAGGCGCGGTCACTGCACGCCGATGCCTCCAATCCAGAGAACACACCCCTGACGAGGGCACGGCCAATCACGATACGACAAAAACCGTCGTTGACAGTCTGTAGCTTTGCACCGGTGCTCGCGCAGAAAGACACGCGCTCCGCGCCGTCAACGCGAGGCCTCACACAGCCTGCGCGCTAAAGCCGAAGCCCGGGGATCGATGTTCCCATGGGCGGCGCTGGTCCTGCTCAGCATGCCAACCGATCTATAGGAGTTCCCGCATGACCTGGTTCGACCTCGACCGTTTCGCTGCTTACATCATCACGTTCCTACTGATCATGCCGCCCGTCTTACTCTGGTTTGGTTATCGGCTGATCAAACGCCAGCGCATCAAAAAGCAGCGCCACCAGGAGGTCTTTCAAGCCTGGGTCGAGCAAGAGGACAATCCTGAGCTCGCCGATGCCTGGGTTCAGCTCTGGTTCGAAATGGCGCTGCTGATCCCCTTCTCGAGTCGGGCCCGGCGTGCCTTTGTCGGCTCCATGCTCATCCATGGCGATGATCCGGATGACTATCCCTGGGAGGTTCAACAGTATCTCATCGGGTTAGGCCCCGACGGCTCGCTTGATCCCGGTACGATCTTGTTGGTAAACCTCTCTGAACAATCGGATGCTTCCGTCGCTGATCGTGCGGTCGAGCTCTGGAAGGATCTGATGTGGGCGTTGTGCAAGACCGAAGCAGAGGTGAACGATGCCCTCAGATCGGTGCTGGAACGACTCCCCCAGGCATCTCAGGTCGCCCGGGCTGCGGTGCAGCGAGGATTGGTCACGCAATGGTTCGATCAGGCGCGCTTCAACCTCAACGAGCGACTCGATCCGTTCCTGGATTAGCCTGTCTCGACACGGCTGAGCAAGGCTGGCGCGGCATTGAGGCCCAGGTTGAGACGTCCTTGTGTTTCAGAGACGGAGTCAGATGCCCTTGGGCCAGGCACCCAAGGGCAAGCCGCGCGGCTAACGCAAAGAGGCATGCTCTGCGGTCGCGGGCGTCCGCCGAGCGGCGGTGGGCAGGCAACCGGCATCAGCCAAGGTGCGCTGGCTGACCTTAATCGCCTGAGGCGTGTTGACGAACAACTGCTTGATGAACATTGAACGCTGCGGATCACGATACCAGCCTGCAGGCTTGGCCTCATCGGTCTCAACGGCGAGGTGTCGGCTCCCCATCATGAAGGCAAGATCACGCTCGACGGTGCGCCGGCACACTGTGAAATCCGGACCACGACTGAGCAGCCGTTGGTGCAGGTCGGTGACGGTCGATTTGCGCGGATAGGCGGGCAACAAAAGATACAGTTCAACGATACGATCAAGCTGCTGCAAGGGCGATCTCCATCGGTTGCTGTTTGAGCATGCTTTATATACCAATGTGAGAACGTCTGTCAATAGCATGGCCGCCGCGAGCCCTCTTACCGCTGCGAAACCCTCACCTCGAACGGCCCCTCCTCCTCAAGCTGCCAGGCACTGTTGAAGGCCGCTTGGCCGGGCGTGGTCTGATCGTCACCGCCTAACCACTTCAGGCTGAAGCCACAGGCCTCACCAATCCACGCCAGCAGGCGCAGCGCCGCCTCGTTGGAGAGGCCCGCGTTCAGGCTGTAAGGCCCGTACTCCTGGTGATAGAACATGGCCAGCGCGGGTCGATGGGCGAAGAGCTCATCGGCACTGAGCGCGATCGTCGCCAGGCTGTCCGGATGCTGCGCCACAAACGCATGATCCCGAGCCAAGAGCTGCGGCATCAGTTCCGGCACCTGCGGCTCGAAGTGCTGGCAAAGCGCAATGATGATTTGCAGCGGGTACTCGGTCTCCCAACTCCGATCCTCAAGCCCTGGCAGCCCGCGCGGATGCACAAACAACCGCTGCCCCGAGGCGTTGACCAGGCACTGAGGACCGTCTGTGGGGATGTCTGTCAGCAGGTCGCCACCCGGCGGTGCGAAGGGCAGTTCGTCCTCCAACAGCGGCGCAAAGTTGTCGCGCACCAAGCGCAGGATGTCGAACGAGCTAGCACCTTGGTTGCGGCGTTCCTGGGCCAAGGCGATGGCGTCCGGATCGAAGACCAGGCTCGCGCTGATGCCATAGCCCGCCGAGAACGCCAGGATGTGGCTGTACAGCGTATAGGACGACAGCGGACCGCCGATCGAAAACGACTTGTCGGCCATCTCCGGCGAGCCGGGCCAAGGGTCGATGCTCAGGCCGATCGAGACGTAAAGGCCGTCGTGCTTGACGGAGGCGACCGTCGCCATCCCAAGCAACCGGCGCTCTGCGTAGAAGACGGTGCGCCCGCTCAGTTGTTCGAGAAAGCGAAGGGTTTGGGCCTTGTTCGCGGTGTCTCGGCGTTCAGGTAATATGACTTCCCTCGGCTCTGGCATTCGCTTGCCCTCTCATTGGTGGTTCAGTGGTTCCGAGCGTTCGGCGCAGCGGCGCATCACCGCATCCGTCTCAGCTAGCGGCCAGGTCGACCCGGTGATCTGCCAACCCGTCATAGGGCCTCGGATCGCAGGTGAGGAGAATCACCTGCAGGCCGCGCTCGACGGCGGTGCCCAGCATCCGTCGGATCATCGTTGTTTCCCCGCTGCAGGCGCAGGCCGCTCAATTGGCCCTGCTCAAGGCGCAGCTGGCACGCCGTACCTGCGGCCTGTGCGGGCAGCAGGGGCGCCAGTTCGTCAATGATCGCCTTCAAGCCCGCGCGGATCTCAGCGCTGGAGGCATCATCGAGCGGATGAAGCTGCTCGCTGTGGATGAGGTTTGACGAGCACGATGATGCCACTGCAGCCCTGCGGACAATTGCGCTTCAGCGAAAGCCAAGCGCCCCCACAGCACCGGAGGTCCGATAGCGATCCACGATCGCCTTGATCTCATTCGCACGGGGCAAATCGGCGACCGCGATCTCATGGTCTGCTGAGCCGGCGCTGGCAATCTCGACCAGGCCGACGCCAAATAGACGCTGCAGAATCGATTGACCGACCCGGATATTCCGAACGTGCTCGTGGTAGACCTCGTTGGTGTACTTGGCGAGGATGCCTTTGCGAACGACGGTCCGCTGAGTGGTCACGGTCACCGTGGTCCCCAGACACTGCAGCCACCAACTCAATAAGATGAGAAGACCAAGGCCATACACCGGAATTAGCGCGAGACTGATCAAGAACAGCAGCGGATGCGCCGCAAACATGACCGGGTGCTCTTCGTACAGGGGTTGTTCCAAGATGTGCTCTCCTCGTCATTCACGGGTATGACGCTGAGCTTACCGGTGTTGCACGTCAGAAGATGTCGTATCCACTAAAGCTGGACGTCGCAGACCGCATGTCAATGCCTCTCAACGCCGCGAGATGACTTGTCGTCCCCCTTCGGCGCAACCCGCAACCGCCCACCCTCGATCCCGCGCACGATCACCTGCTCGCCGCAGCCCAGCGGCTGCTCGCAGAATGCGGCATAGGTGGTATCCGCGACCCGCACCCGGCCGGCATCGAACGCTGAGGCCACCAACAGGGTTTGGTCGATCAGCCCCTGCAACTCTTGGTTGATCGGCCGCGTCTGCACACGACGGCCACCCCTGCGCTGGATCAGAAAACCCAGGCCAAGGGTACTCATCATGGCGCTGGCGAACACCTGCAGTTGTGCCGTGGTCGACAACGCCGGAAACATCATCAACACCAGGCTGACGACCAACGCGCCAACACCGATCCAGATCGAGTACAGCCCCGGCAACAGCAGCTCCAGGGCGATGAACAGCGCGCCCGCCAGGCCCCAATAACCCGATGTCGCGAATAGGGCCTCCATGAACGAGGTCAGCCCTTGCTTGGCGGCGTTGCGGGTTGGCCTTTGAGCAACTCGGCCACGCCGGCCACGGTGCCGGTGATCCCGGTGGCCTCGATCGGTAGAATGACGGGGCATCGCGTTAGGTGCGCAGTTGCTCACCTAACAGACTCGATAGTATTACCATCAAGGTGTGGCTTTGTGGTGAACCAAAGGCAGTTTGAGAACGACACGACAGATTTCATCGTATGCACGGGGTAAACTGTAGCGGTGACACCAAACAGGCGGCTAGAAAACTCAACGTTTAGAATCCGTTTGATGTTCTGTGTGAGGCGTTTACGCCCCAGCCTGAGTAGCAACATCTTAAGAGGGTATTAAAAATGAATGAAGAAGAACGGATTAAACTGACGCATCAAATCAGTGAGACGGTGAATTCTCTTTCAGCAAATTTCCAGAACTTTGGCTTCCCAGAACGTGGGCAGAGAGTAAATAGAGATGCCTTAGAGAGAGTTTTTCGCGATCGGCTAATTGATAGCCTCAACGCGCGCGTCACTGATTGGCAGTGGAGGTCAGAGTTAACATTCGATACAACAAACCTGATCAATGCAGGATTCATCTCGTTCGATATTGCTGGCCACAATGAAGACGAGGTTGCCCTTATCGAACTGAAGTATGTGCCGACAATCATCGATGGGGGGCAGCACACTATCCCAAACGATCGCTATGCCTTTCCCTATGATTTACTCAAAGACTGCATCAAGCTCGAACTTGCATTAAATCATGGATTAGTGGATGGGGTTAACTGCACTCCACGCGACTGCAATGAAGGAGAGTGCAAACCCGTTCTCGGCCTTGCGATCGGCCTGACAAACCACCAAAAATTCTGGCAACCTCCAGCCCAAATGCGGAATTGGGCAAGGAACTCTTGGGAATTACTTGGTAACGCGAATTTTCCTGCTGGACCATTTACATGCCGGACCGATACCAAGCGACTCGAAAACGCCATTTTCAGAAATCAACGATGTCACCTATCTCTGAGCATGGCTTGGCTGTGGTCATGGCTCGATTACTCCGAAGATGCGCGACTACCGGAACATGCACGAGCGTTTCGATTTATTCTATTAAGTCCAGAAGTGAATAACAATGGGAAAAGACTTTACACGCACGACCTAGATGATCCGGCATTTATACCTTTTCTGAAACCTGAGACGAGAGAAAAGTGGCAGAACAAACATATCTTACGAGCTGGGTAACCATTAAAAATTCAGACAGCTTGATTTGGCGCAACCATGGGATAAATAAAGCCCCAGTGCGCCAATAACGCCAGTGCTCTTGCAGCACAGCAGGCACCCATTGACAGCGGCACACACGGAGTCTGTGCACCATCCCTCCCGGTATCTAAATCTACCACATTGGCAAAAAACGCCCACCGTCGCCGGTCCCAGTTCTGCTTATTTGAGCATACCGGAGGGTCGGCCAACTGGGGCAGGTAGGTTGGGCAACTGGTGCGCCGGTCCAAAGAGGTGAATGCGGTGGTGATCATGCACATGATCCGCACCCTACTCGGGCGGCGCTTACGTGAACGAATTATAAAGCCCTGGGTGCTGGCACTGGCCGCGGTATGGTGCTGGAGAGCCTGCGCAAAGCGGCCTTGGTGGGGCTGAGCCAGCGGCACTTGGACTGATGCCGCTGTTACCAACTACCCTGCAACCCACTAGCCCGCTCGACCCGAGCGCTGAGCGCCTCGGCGAGCACCGCCTCCTGGCTGTAAAGCAGCGTAAAGCGTTTCTTGGACCGGGTGATGGCGGTATAGAGCAACTCCCGGGTCAACACCGGATTCGGTCGATCCGGCAGGATCAGCGCGGTGTGCTCGAACTCTGAGCCTTGGGCCTTGTGAACGGTCATCGCGAACACCGTCTCGACTGCCTGCAAGCGGCTGGGCAGCACCCAGCGCACGCCACCCTCAGCCGTCGGAAAGGCAACCCGCAGCATTGAGGTCGTCCCCGCCGCCTGGCCGCCCTTCACCGGTGCTGGCACCGACAAGGTGATGCCGATATCGCCATTCATCAGATTCAGGCTGTAGTCATTGCGGGTGACCATCACCGGCCGACCGGGGAACCATTGCCGTGGCGCCATCGCCCGACTGTCCTCGCCTGCCTCTCCCAGCCATCCTCGCTGTCTCAGCAACGCGATGATGCGCTGGTTGAGCCCTTCGACGCCCCAAACACCCTGACGCAGCGGGGTGAGCAGTTGAAAGCGCTTCTGCGCTTGCAAGATGTCCGCCGCCCACTGATCGAATGCGGCTTGGGCGACATCCGCTGGCGGCGCCTGATTGCGCAGTTGATGCAAGAAGCTGTCCTTCGCCCCATAGGCCTCCGCCATCAAGCGGCTGAAGGCGGTGTCCTCCGGATCGCTGATCACTTGGGCATCGATGATACCCAGGGCTGGATCTTGCTTGGCCTTAAATAGCTTGAGGGCGTTTTGAACGACCCCGCCCTGATTGACCAGGCTGGCCAGCGCACCGATGCCGCCCGCCTGGCTGAACCGGTAACTGGGCCACAGGATCACGATGGCCTGCCCAAGCGCGGAGCCGGTTTCCAGAGTACAGGGCAGCCTCGGCGACGACGACGGTCCCTGCGGAGCAGGCTGACAAAGATCACCCAGCACCGCGCCGGCCTCCACCGAGCTGAGCTGGTCCTTATCGCCCAGCAGGATCAGCCTGGCATCCGGTCGCAAGGCATCGAGCAGATGCGCCATCAACTCGACATCGACCATCGAGGCCTCATCGACCACCACCACATCGGCCGGCAGCGGGTTGGCGGCATGATGGCGGAAGTGGCGGCTATTCGGGATAGTACCGAGCAGCCGATGCAGGGTCTTGACCTGGCTGGGAATCACCGGTCCCCAGGCCTCCGCACCACCCGGCAGCCCATGCAGTTGCCCGGCGATCGACTCGGTCAGGCGCGCCGCAGCCTTGCCGGTCGGTGCCGCCAGCTCGATGCGCAGCGGTGTGAAGACAGGCGCGTCATCGCCCTCGTCGTTCGGCATCGCCAAGCGCTGCAGCAGGGCCAGCAGGCGCACGACGGTGGTGGTCTTGCCGGTGCCGGGACCTCCCGTGATAATGAAGAAGCGACGGCTCGCCGCGCGCTCGCAGGCGATGCGCTGGCAGTTGGGTTGCTCTGGGTTTTCAGAGGCCGCTTGTTTCCCTGTGGCTTGCCTGGTCTGTGGGCCTGCTGAGCGGCCAAACAGCGCATCAAGGTAGCCGTCGAGTCTGGCGACATCGATCGCAACCGGAGTAACCAGTCGCGCCTGGATGCCGGCGCGAATGCGCTGCTCGTACTGCCAATAGCGACGCAGGTAAAGCAGCGGCCGCTCGGCACTGCCCGCGAGCACCAAGGGACTGCCCGCGTGCCCGGCAGGCGCTGGCTCGCGTCTCGCGGGGTTCTCCGCCGTGCCCGTGGCTTCGGGAGCGATCGGATCAGCGACGTGATCAACGCCGGTCAGCCCATCGATCATCGGGGCGATGACGTTGTGGGCATTGGCAAGCCGCCTCACCCAGTCCTGCAGATCCAGTGCCGCCAGTTGCTCGCGCAATTCCTCGCGGACTTGAGGGCTCAGGTCGGTGTCATCGCGCAGCCGGCTAAGCAGTCGATCCGGTGACTCCAACGCTCTGTGTAGGTCGAGACAGACATGGCCATGACCATTGCGCTCACTGGTCAGCGCAACGGCGAGCAGTACGTCGGCATCCGTGACGCCACCCTCCTCGGCGATGAAGCGCGTAAAGGCCAGATCCACTGCACGCAGGGCGCCGGCCTCGACCCAGTTGCTGAGGCTGGCCAAGAGGTCCTGGCTGTTGCGGGAATCACGGCTGTGGTCGCTCTGCTTAGCACCCCTGTCTTGCATCGCTGCGCTGCCTGGGGATTGCATCGATGATCCGACCATCAGGCCACCTCCGGTTGAGTCGTCAGCGGCCGCCCGTTGAACAGCCGATCCAGCCCCTCGATCAAGGCGCGGCTGGGCTTGGCCATGAAGAGTCCCTGCGTCGGCGCCTGATGGCCGCGCAGGAAGACATAGAGGGCGCCGCCCAGATGCTGCTCAATATGATAGTCGGGCAGCCGGGCGCGCAGCAGCCGATGCAGGGCGAGCAGATAGAGCGCGTATTGCAGATCGTAGCGGTGCGCGAGGATCGCCGTGCGCATCGCCTCGTCGGTGTAGGCGCTGTCTTCGGGGCCGAGCCAGTTCGATTTCCAGTCGAGCAGGTAGTAGCGCCCCTGGTGCTCGAAGACCAGGTCGATGAAGCCCTTGAGCAGGCCGTCGAGCTGATTGGGCCGCAGCTGCGGCCGCGCCGCGCCGGGCAGGCAATGGGCTTGCACCAGGCGATCGAGGTTGGAGGTCTTCACGCCGTCGCTGGTGATCCAGAACTCCAGCTCAACCTGGACCTGGCTGGGTGCCAGATCCTCCAAGCGCAGGCTCGGCGCTGGCCCTTGTGGGGGTGACAGCTCAGAGAGCGTCCAGGGTGTGGTGAGCAGTTGCTGGAGCCACTGATCCAAGGGGGTGATCCAATCGGTGAGGCCGCGCAGTTGGCAGCGTCGCGCGAGCAGTTCCTGGCGCAGCGCCGGCACATGGGCCGCAGCGGCGAAACCGCGCCTGGGCTGGCCTTGAGGATCTTGGGTCAGCGGTAGCCGCGCGGCCCATTCCAGCAGCCCGTGCAGGAAGGTGCCGTAGCGGCTGCCGCGCGGGAGTGCGTGGATTGATCCCGGAGCGGTTTGGCCTGCATCTTCGCCTTCGCCGTCGCCTTCTCCGCTGCCAGGGTGTGCGCGCTCGCTGGTCAGCGTGCTGCTCATGATGCCGGGCATCGCCGTCGTCAACACCGTCTCCACGCTCGACTCCTCCTGCGCCGTCTCCTGCTCGGCGGTATCGCTCGCGCGTGGTTCAGACCCCTGCTCCGCTGGCTCTGCGGCGACCTGGGCCGCGCCCACGGTCAGCGCCGAGTAGCTGGCGATCCACCAGGGCTCGAAGCGGCCATGCCCGGGTGCACAGGCCGGCTCGAGCACGGCGTCCGTCGCAGTCGCCAGGGGCTGCGCTGGCGTCGTCGGCAGTGGCTGAATGGCGATGTCTTCGCAGTCGCCCTTGAGCTGCTCGAGGGCGTTCCAGACCTCAGCGGCGTTCGCGAACGATTGGCCGCCTTTGAGCACATGGCCAAGCGCAGACTGATGCAACTGCGGTTTCTTACCTTGGCGACACAGCGGTGTGATCCCGAGCCAGGCCGCATGCCGGGCGCGGGTGAGCGCAACGTAGAGCTTGCGCATATCCTCGCTCAGCCTCTCATCATCGGCGTTGTCCCAGGCATCCTGGCAGGCATCCTTTCCCGCCACCTCCAGTGCGCGCGGACTCGCTGCATCGCCCGCCTCTCCGGCAGCCAGTCGCGTCGGCACCTGCCTAGTGCGTCCATCGATCGGCCGCCAGCTACAGATGAACGGCAGCAGGACCAGTGGGTATTCGAGCCCTTTGGACTTGTGGATGGTGATCACCTGGACCAGCTCGGCATCGCTCTCCAGTCGGACGATGAACTCCTCGCCGCTGCAGTCCAGATGCGTGCTCAGATGGCGGATCAGGGCCTGCTCGCCATCGAGGGCGGTGGCAGACTGCTGCAGCCATTCGGCTAGATGCAGCAGGTTGGTGAGGATGCGCTCGCCATCGGCGCGCTGCAGCAGCCGGGCGGGCAGGTTCTGCTCGTGCAGCAGTCGGCGCAGCATGGCTAGCACCCCTTGGCGCTGCCAGGTGCGCTGATAGCCGACGAAGCGCATCACCTGCGTCTCCCAATCCAGCTCGTCCTCTTGCAGCCGGGCCAGCTCCTCGAGCGGGATCGCCAGCGTGTTGGTGCCGAGCGCAGCGCGCACCAGGCTCTCCTCGGTTGGAGCGGCGCAGGCCTTGAGCCAGTGCAGCAGATCGACCGCCTCTTGGGTCTGGAACACTGAGTCACGATCGGAGAGGTAGACGCTATTGATCCGCAGGGCGCCGAGGGCCTGGCGTATCACCGCGGCCTCATCGCCCGTGCGGACCAGGATCGCGATGTCGCTGGGCTTGAGCGGCTTGGTCACCTGCCCACCGCCAGCCGCGGCGAAGCCGGTGCGCGGCTCAGGGGCCGCGGCTTGGGCTAGCCAGCGGGCGATCTCAGCGGCGGCGGCTGTCGCCATCTGCTTCAGGTAGACCTTGGAGTCGGTTGTGATGGCGCCCTCGGGCTCCAGGGTCCAGCAGGTCAGCGCGGTCGCCGGTGCACCGTCGATGAGCAGGGTTTCATCGCGGCCGTTGGCGGTGATCTTGACGTAGGGGATGGGGTTCTCGG
>NZ_NRRY01000055.1 GCF_016583905.1 Lamprobacter modestohalophilus
TGGGAGCCGGTCCGGCGTCTCTCGATCCGCCGTGATGAAGTTGACCGCCATGTTGCATCCTCGCCTCTGTTCTGTAACGCTCCTAGTCTACCGGATGCCCGGGGTGATAAGTCGGACAGCCTCCTAGGCGCGGATCATTATCGAGGCAAGTAATGTGCATCTAAGGCTCGAGGCGTAGACGATAACCAAATCCGCGCACCGGCCAGATGACGATGTCATTGAGCTTGCTCTGCTTGAGCTTGCGCCGGATGTTGCCGATGTGTACATCGATGCTGCGATCCACCGGTGACTTGATCTCGCGCGACATCAATTGCTCGCGACTGACCACTCGGCCGTTGTGGAGGATGAGGATGGAGAGGATACGCACCTCAGTCTCGGTGAGCGTGATACAGGTGGGAGGTGAGCCGACGCGACAGAAGGTGCGTGCCGTGCGGTCGAGGCAAAACGGCCCGAGCTCGAGCTGGTTGGTCTGCGGCAGCTCGAGCGAGCGCCGGCGCAGCACGGCTCGGATTCGGGCAAGCAGCTCATCGATGTCGAACGGTTTGATGATGTAGTCATCGGCGCCCGCATCCAGCCCCTTGACGCGATCATTGAGCTCATCGCGACCGGTGATGATGATGATGGCGGCAGAGGTGGCCGCGACCAGTTCAACGGCCAGATCGATGCCATCTTCAACCTCGAGGTTGAGATCCAACAGCACCAGGTCGGGCTGGCGGTGGCGGTAGGCGTTACGCAGCTCTCGCCCATTGGCCGCCAGGCTCACCTGAAAGCCAGCGGCGTTGAGGTTGCGCCGCAGCATACGCGCCATACGCTGGTCGTCGTCGACAACGATGATACTGGCTTGGGCTTGGGCTTGACTGTCTGTTCTCTCGCGATTGTCCATTCACATTCCCTTAAGAAGCGGCATTTGAGTCTAGCATTCTCTTTTTCAGGAGCCTGTCCTGGCTTCGCGTTTCGTGATCGAGTTGGCATAAAGAAGTGTAAAGTTAATATTTTTTGATACGTTAGCGTCGATCGGTGCTTGGTCTGAGTAGCAACCGGAAGACCGCCCCTTGACCCAGTATCGACTCCACCACCAAGCCCGCCCCAGAGCGGAGCGCGAACTGCTGGACCATGAACAGGCCGAGACCGTGACCACGTTGTTTGGCCTTGGTCGAAAACAGGGGCTCGAACAGCCGGCGCAGCGTCTCGGCGCCCATGCCACAGCCCGTATCCGCGACGCTGACCTCGACATAATCGCCTGGTATCAGCTCGCCGACGGCCAGGGCTGGCGTGCCGCTCCAGCGTCGCGTTCGCGCGCGGATGCTCAGTGTGCCCGCATCGGGCATGGCATCGCGGGCATTGAGCGCCAGGTTCAGCAGGGCAGACTGTAGAAAGGCGAGATTGGTCTCGGCACTGAGCTCCGGCTCCAGCTCCAGCTCGAGCTGGATGCGCGCCGGCAGGATGTGCTGCAGGATGCGGCAGAGCTCTTCGATGGCCGGCCCGAGCTGAGTTGGCTTTATCCAGACGCCGTCGCTGCGGCTGAGCGAGAGCATGCCGGCGGTGATCACCGTGGCATGCCCTAGGGCGCTCAGGGTCTCGTCGATGATGTCGTCAAACTCGTCGAGCTCCGAGTGCGCGGGCAGGCGCTGGAGCGCGGCCTGCAGATACTGCAGGTTGCCCCCGATCACGCAGAGCAGGTTGTTGAAGTCGTGTGCAACCCCGCTGGCCAGATGACCAATGGTCTCGCGCTGCTTGGTCTGCATCATCAGTTGCCGCGCCTGCTCCTCGAACAGGAGCGCGACCAAGCGCTGTCCGATCAGCCAGATCGGCTCGCGATCGAGCGCTGAGATGTCACCTGCTTGCTGCTGCGACCAGAAGCTGAGCGCGAGTGTCTGGGCTTGGCCGTCGGGTCCTCTGTAGTCAAGGGTGATCAGCATGGCGTGGCGCCAACCGGCCTGGCGACAGCGCCGCGGCAACTGATCAGTGCTGATCAGCTGTGCCATGCAGGGTTCTGCCCGGCAGCGGGTCAACAACCTGCGGCCGAGCCGGGTCGGCGCCGGTTGCTCGGCATCGACGGCATAACGCGCGTGCCGCTCATAGGTGGCGCTGTCCTTGATCAGCGCCAGCTCGGCAAAGGCCATCCGCAGGCTCCGGCAGCCCAGCGCCAGCAGGGCTTCGGCCTCTTGCTCGAATGACAACGCGCGGTTGCCCAGATCGACCAGCTGCTCGAGTTGGCGGGTGTAGTCGTCGAGCGCTTGCTCGGCCTGTTTGCGCCGCTCGGTCTCGAGCATAACCTCTGTGATGTCCTCGAACATCCCCAGCGAGATTGTTGCTTGGTCTTGCTCCTGCGGGATCAGCACCACGCGCAGCTCAGCCCAGACGACATCGCCAGTCGACTTCAGGTAGCGCTTCTTCATCCGATACTGGGATCGCTCACCGGCGAGCAGTTCGGCATACAGGGGGCGCTCGCGCTGCAGATCCTCAGGATGGGTGAACGCCTCCAAGCCCTTGCCGATCAGCTCGGTTTGGCGGTATCCGAGCAACTGACTCATGGCCTGATTCACGAGCGTCAGGCGAACCTCCTGATCGGCGGTCGCGATGCCGATGGGGGCCTGGTCGAGGATCGCGGCGAGACGCGACTCACTCGCGCGCAACTGCTGCTCGGCGCAATGGCGTGCGCTGATGTCGACATCGATACCGCGGTAGCCTTGGATCTGGCCCTGGTCATCGACGATGGGCAGCCCATTGGTGTTGACCCACAGCAGACTGCCGTCGGCATGCTGCAGGACATTGGTCAACGCCTGGCCGGGTTGGCCCTGTTCCAGATAGGTCATCAGCCTGGTCTTCAGGCGTTCACGCTCGGCCGCCGGGAACAGGTCATAGAAGCATCGGTTGCCGACCAACTGCTCGGGCCGGTAGCCGAGCAGGTCTTCGATAACCGGGCTGAGATAGGTATAGCGGCCTTCGGCATCGACCTCCCAGGCGACACTGCGGCTTTGGCGCGCGACCTGTTCATAACGCGCCTGGCTCTCGACCAAGGCGTCATGGTTGCGCGCAAGGCTGAAGGCGCCGACGAGTAAGCGGGCGACGACCTGGAGCATGCGCGCCTCGGCCGCGAGCCAGGTGCGCGGTGCAAAGACGGCGTCAAAGCCGATGAAACCGGTGAGGCGCTGTCCCTCCATCACGGGCACCAAGTGAACCGATTGAATACCCTGGAGCTCGAGGATCATGCGCTCTTGCGCCCAGTCCTCGTCGAGATCGGCAACACGCGGCACCCCCACCGATGCGCCTTTGCGCAGCCAGGTTATCACCGCCGAAAACTGAGCGGCGGGCAGATCCTGCAGCTGACTGATCATCGGCGCCACGCCCGGTGCAACCCACTCATGGGTATTGCTCAGGCGGGTTCCGTCCGCACTGAGCTGAAACAGATAGGCACGATCTGAGCGGGTGAATCGGCCCATGCGCGCGAGCGACTGGTCGATCAGCGTGTCGAGCCGCTGGCCGCCTTGCAGGGCGAAATCGGTCGCGAGCTGCATCAACTCATGTTCGATGGTTTCGCACTGAACCAGATCCTGCTCGGCGCACTTTTGCTCGGTGATGTCGCGGCCGAGCGAGACGACGCTGCGGACCCGACCGCGCGCATCGAGGACGGGGCGATCGAGCCATTGCAGCCAGCGCCAGCCGCGGGCGGTGAAGACGGACTGCTCGCGGCAATACTGTTCGCTCGGCCACTGCAGTGCCATTGCAGGCCCGCGGTTGTCGTGGTCATTGCTAAGGCACTGGTGATCGGGGACAGCGCCGCGCTGATATGACAGCTCGACCTGACCGATCAGATCGGCCTCGCTGCGGCCGAACAGGCGGCAGTAAGAGGGACTGACAAATTCCAGGCGCCCCTGGGCGTCGGTGCGCACGATCAGGTCTTCGAGGTTGTCGATCACCAACCGATAACGCTCGCGCTCCAGGCTGAGTGCATCATGTTCCTGCTGCAGCATCCTGAAATTGTTGGCGATGTTGGCGCCCATGCGCTGGATCGCCTGCGCCAGGCGTTCGATCTCGAGCACCGCTGTGGGTCGCAGCAAGGCCATCGGCTGCCCGACGCGGATGCGTCCGCCCAGTTGCGAGGCGACCTCATTGAGCTGATCCAGAGGCCGGGTCAAGACCCGGCTCAGCAGCCCAGCGACCAGGGCCGCGACCAGGCTCAGCCCGAGTAGCAGGCCAAGTAAGCACATGAGCCGCGCATGTAATTCATCGATGACCAGGGTGGCGCTGACCTCAACAGCAAGCCAGTCAGCGGCCGCTGTGCTCGGCAGTGGGATCTCGATGCGATAGCGCGCTGCACGGCATTGCTTGATCCGCGTTGGCGCTTGCTGCTCCGGCGCCGCTCTGAGCCAGAGCCCCTCGACCTGGAGCTGAGATGGCTCCTGCATCCGTTCCTGGGCCGAGATCAGTGCGAGGCTGGGTTGTGCCGATGCGGGTAGAAGCGCTGTCAGCTCCTGCTCGAGATCGGCCAGGGTGTCGAAAAGCGCGCCCTGGCCGTTGCGCTCGAGGCCAAGGCGGGCAAACTCCGCAAACCAGTACAGGCGATCGCGCAGCTCAGACTCGATGTCGTGCCTCTGGTCATGATTCTGAACCGCGATCAGCGCTATCACCGGCACCAGCATCGCGGCGAGCAGGAGCCTGAACAGTAATTGCCGCAGCGAGCCGCTGAGCGACAGCAGGAGTCGTCGTCCGTAACCTCGTCTCGCCGTCATAAAGCGGTCGATAAATGGTTAATCCCCGCTTGCAGTGGGTCGTTGGAAAAGCGCTGGATGAAGCGGCTGATCGGCATCGGTTCGCCGAACAGATAGCCCTGCGCCAACGGCACGCCTTCGCTCACCAGCACCTCGCGCTGCGCTTCGGTCTCGACGCCTTCGGCCACCAGTTGCAGATCGAGGTTGCGCCCGAAACCGATGATGGCGCGGAGGAGTTGCAGCGATTTTGGCGAATCGAACATCTCCGAGACGAAGGAGAGATCGATCTTCAGGATCTCGAACGGCAGCTCAGCCAGCGCTCGCATCGAGGAGTAGCCGGTGCCGAAGTCATCGATCACCAGTCGGGTACCGGCAAGCTTGAGGCGCGCAGCGAGCGATTGGATCTGTTGGGGGGACCGGCTGACGGCGGTTTCGGTGATCTCGACCTGCACCTCGCAGAGGGTGTTGAGGGTACTGATCAGGGCGCGGACCAGGCTGATGGTGCGCTGATCACGCAGACAGCCGGCGGAGAGGTTGACGGCGAGAAAATCGAAGTTGAGCGCGGAGAGCCGGGTGCGATGCGCAACCACTGTGCGAAACAACGACTCGGTGATGCTGTAGAGCAGATCTTGGTTCTCGGCAAGCGCAATGAAGTTGCTGGCGTCGAGCATCGAGCCATCGGGCAGGCGCAGTCGGGCCAAGACTTCAGCCCCCCGCAGTGAGCCATCGGCGAGCGAGACGATAGGCTGCAGATAGGGCACCAGGGTGTCTTTATCGCCCTTGGTGACCAGCGACTGTAGCAAGGCGGCATCCAGCTGTGGCGGGGGAGTCGATGAACGCGGAGCTGGGTCAGGCGCTGCCTCATCCTGCTCGGGCGCGTCGGCCTCCGGCATTAGGGGCATGGATTCCAGGTCGTCGAGCAAGGCCGGCAGCTCGCTGGCGAGCCGGGCCTTGTTGATGATGCCTCGAATCGGAATACCGCGGCTATTGGCAATGCGGCGTGTCGTGTCTAGAAGGCCGTCGCCACGGCCGGAGATCAGCACCAGCGGTTGCCGGATGTTGTTTTCCGCAAGCCAATGGATGACGTCGACGCCGGTTTCTTGGCCGAGACCCAAGTCGAGCAAGACCAGGTCGGGCGGTTGCTCGGAGAGCTCCGCCTTGAACGCACTGATTGAGGAGTTGAAACGGAATGTATGCCCGATGCGCCCAAGCATGCGGCGCAGCAGCGGCTCGACGCGTGGGTCGTCGTCAAGGCAGGTGATGAGCATCGAAGTCCCTTGGCGGATGGCGCTGAATGGATGAAAAGTTCAGCTTACTTTTAACGCAAACGATACTCCCTGCAAGCCGGCTTTAATAAAGTAGTGTAAAGAGCCACCAAGCCTCTTCGTTGGCGGCAAAAATGGGTTTATAGTGCCTGACGGAAGCGGCCGGGATGACGTGCTTGATCTGGTTGTCCAGCATCATGATGCGATCATTGAGCCTGACCAACGTCACACTGTGAGCAACGCCGAGATTGAGATCCTTGATCACGACAAGCCGCAGATCGTCACTACTGAACCCAAGTGCACGCAAGCTCAAAAATTTTATGATGGCGTAATCTTCACAATCACCATGCTTATTGAGAAATTCACCCGGCGTGCTCCAGTAATCCTCTTGATTCCAGTTGATGGGGTCCGTGATATAGCGCCAGTCGTTGGCGAATCGGTTGACCTCGCGCACCTGAGCGGCCCTGTCCTTGCCGCGCAGCCCTTCGAGGGTTTGCATCCATTCACGGTAGTCGCGACAGCCGCGCGGCTCGCAGTCGCGCTTGCGGCGTTGCTCGATCTGAAAGCGCTCAAGCACATCTTGCCACCTGGGGATGGGGCGAAAATTGGTAAATTGCTTACCTGACTCACCAAAGATACCGACGCTCTCAAAACTCTCGGCGGCGGTGGTGTTGGCCAGTAGGAGACTGCTGAAGCTGAGTTGAGCCATTAGCAGTGCAGCCAAGCGCCGTTCTCGCCGGCTGGGCGGTCTTTTCATGCACGCTTTCTCATCAATGTCAACGCCGATTATAGAAGACCAGCGCAGCACAGCGCCGATGAGCAGGCGCTTGCTCGTGGCGCTTGCCGCATTGGTGGTCGTGTTTCTGGCTGCGCTGGCCGGGGTCTTTGCCTTTGCGCAACAGGAGTATGCGCGCGATCAGCAGCAGTTGCGATGGCGCCTGAGCATGGTCGCTGACAGCCGCGCGCAGGCGCTCGAGCACTGGCTCGATCAACAGCGAGCGGTATTGCTCGGGCTGGTGAATAACGAGTCCTTGCAGGTGTATCTCAGCGTGTTGCGGATGCAAGCTGAAGCACCTGAGAGGCACACCGACAACGGCGAGGAGCTCAGCTTTCTGCGAACGCTGTTGGAGGTGACGGCACAACGCGGCGGTTTTGTCTCAAGGGTTGAGGGCAGCCCGGTACCCGCCAATGTCAGGCGGCTTGGCCTTGCCGGATTGGCGCTGCTTGCGCCGGACGGGGGGGGCTTGGTCGCGAGCAGCGGCATGCCCCCCATCAGCGCTGAATTGGCAGCGTTTATTGCCGAGACACCACTGACCGAGCCTGGTTTCTTAGATCTACGCCGCGATGCCCAAGGGCAACTGGCCTTGGGTTGGCTGCTGCCGGTGCTGAGCGAGCAGGTTAGGGGCCAGGGGACCACCGTCGTGGCGCGCCTGCTGGCGCTGCGGCCAGCGGATACGGCATTTTTTGCCACCCTGAAACAGCCCGGCCAGACCTCGGCGACGGCGGAGACCTATCTCATTCGCCAGAATGGTAACACGCTAGAGTTTCTCAGCCCGCTTGCCAATGGTACCTCGGCCTTGAGTCATCGGCTCGCGGTGGGTGATGAGGGTTCGGTGGAAACGGCGGCCTTGCGCAAGCCAGGGGCCTTCCATTCAGGCTTGGATTATTCGGCCACGCCGGTGTTTGCGGTGAGTCGCCAGATCCCGGGCACGCCCTGGGTGCTGGTGCACCAGGTAGACCAAGAGGAGGCCCTAGCGCAGAGCAATCGCCGTCTGATCACGCTGATCAGCGTGATGTTGGCGCTGCTGATCGGGTTTGTCGCGATCATCCTGTTCGCCTGGCGTTATGGCAGCTCGGCGCGTATCGAGCAGGTCGCTCGTCAATACCAGGCCTCTTCGCAGCGGTTCGAGGCCTTGTCTCGGTTTCTCGACGCGGTCAGTGATACGCAGCCGCATGCGGTGTTCGCCACCGACGCCCAGTCACGGCTGACCTTTGCCAATCGTCGCACCTCCGAGCTGACCGGTATCCCCAGGCCGGAGCTGACTGGTCGCAGCCTGATCGGGGTGTTAGGGCAAGAGCGCGGCCGGTTTTATCAAGCGCTCATCCAGCGCACCTATGAGCAGCAGCAGGAGCTGATCGTCACCCGCCACTTTCATTCACTGCCTGACCAGAGCCTGCTCGGGTTGTTTGGGTTTTCGCCCAGCACTGCGCAATCGCAGGCACTGGACGCCGCTGATCATCCCGCGCCCAGCTTCGAGGATAGCGAGCACGTCTGGCGTTCTAATCATTATCCGCTGCCCAGAGGCACCCTGCATGCGGCCGTGGTGTTGACAACGATTGAGGACTTGACCGAGCTGACCGAGGAGCGGCGCCGGCGCGAGCGCAATACCCTGCAGCTGATCGACACCCTAGTGGGTTTGATGGATGAGCGAGACCCGAACTCGGCCAATCAGTCATTGTTTGTAGCGCTGGTGGCACGCGAGATTGCCACCGAGCTGGCGCTGTCGTCGCTGCTGATCAAGACCGCAGAGCAGGCCGGTCGCTTGGTGAATATCGGCAAGATTCGGGTGCCAAGTGACGTGCTGACCAAACAGGGGCCGCTCAATGAAGCCGAGCGTGCGTTGGTGCAAGACGCGCTTGATCAGGGGCCGAGCTTACTCAAGCATCTCGAATTCGAAGGACCGGTGATCGAGACCTTGACGCAGATCAATGAGCATTGGGATGGTGGCGGACGACCGCTGGGGCTGGCCGGCGAATCGATTCTACCGACGGCTCAGATCGTAGCGGTGGCCAACACCTTTGTCGCGCTGATCAGCGCGCGTGCGTTTCGAGTCGGCCAATCGTTCCAGCAGGCCGAGTCGGAACTGCTGGCGGATGCGGGACGGCGCTTCGACAGACGAGTGGTGTTGAGCTTGCTCAATTTTCTCAATAACAAGGGTGGTCGTGCACGCTGGGCAACCATGGCGCAGGACGAACCCTGGTCTTAAGGAGTCAGAAACAGCCTGATGATGTTGACATGGCTTCAGCGCCCTAAACAGTCAAAAACCCTCGCCTCGGCGCAGACCCCACCGGGCGTGCGCATCTACGCGGTGGGTGACATCCATGGCCGTGCCGACCTGCTCGAGCAGTTGCAGGGGCAGATCGAGCAGGACGCTGCGCGGCATCCCGACAAGGTGCGGCAGCTGATCTATCTCGGCGACTATGTCGACCGAGGACCGCAAAGCCGCGAGGTGCTAGAGCTGCTGAGCCGGCGCCGGCTGCCTGGTGTAACCAGCCATTGTCTGCTGGGCAATCATGATCAGGCCATGCGCCACTTTCTGCGCGATCCGCTGACCGGCGCGTATTGGCTCGAGCTCGGCGGCCTAGCGACCCTGTTGTCCTATGGGGTGGGCGTCTGGTCGGCAGATCCTGTAGACCCCGCAGACCCACCTGAAATCGCCGCCGCGCTGCGGGCTGCGATGCCCAGCCACCATCAGGCGTTCTTACAAGACTTGGAGCTGAGCCGCTGTGTCGGCGATTTTTTCTTCGTGCATGCGGGTATCCGCCCTCGGATTCCGATCGCGCAACAGCAGCCCCAAGACCTGATCTGGATTCGCGAGCACTTCTTGAGCGATACCAAGCCACATCCCTATGTCGTGGTGCATGGGCACAACGCCAGAGCAGCGATTGAGCTGTGCTCGAATCGGATCGGCATCGATACCGGCGCCTATGCCACCGGCCGCCTCAGCTGTCTGATTCTAGACGGTGCAACGCGGATGTTGATCGACACCCAACAAGGCGGCCCGCAGACGCTGCCTTCGCCGACCGGAGCCCGCTGATGCTCGAAGCCTCCCTCCTGGCGCCAGCCCTAGCACGCAGGTCGGCGCCGCCACGCGGGCTGCCGTTCTGGGTCTTCGCCGCCGTGCTGCTATTGAGTCCGCTGCCCTTTGCCAGTGTCTATCCGGTTTGGCCGGCGGTCTATGGGGTCTTGATCGCGATGGCTATCCTGGCCCTCGTCCTGCAGCGCTGGCGTCTGCGTCGCGGGCTGACCATGCCGCAGCCGACAGTGCTGGCAGCCAGTCTGCTGGCGCTGGCGGTGATCGGCTGGGGCTTCGCCCAAAGCCTGCCCGGGCTGCTGTCGGCCTGGCAGCATCCGGTGTGGGAGCAGACCCGTGAGCTGCTCCAGCTGCCCGAGTTGGCGGGCGCGCTCGCCTTGGTGCCCGAGCGTTCGGCCCAGGTTGCAACCCATTACCTGACCTATCTGCTCAACGGCCTGTTCATCGAGCAGCATGCGCAGAGCCTGGACAATCGCCGCGGCTTCACCGATTGGGTGGCGGCGCAGTCCCCGCGCCGGGTCGCGGATTACGGCGGCGGCTTTGGCGGACTGGCGCGGATGATCGGCGCGGCCTGCCCATCAGCGGAAGTCGAGGTGATTGAACCGCATCCGCATCCGCTCGCCATCGAGCGCGCGCGACGCTCGCCGAATGTGCACTATCGGCCCGCGCTGGATGGGGAGTACGACATCCTGATCGCGACCGATGTGTTTGAGCATGTACCGGACCCGCTGGGGCTGGCGGCAGAAACGGCAGCAGCATTGAAACCGGGCGGGCACTATTTGATCGCGAATTGCTTCCAGCCGGTGATTCTCTGCCATCTGCCGCAGACCTTCCACTTCCGCCACTCATGGGACCGGGCGCTCCGGGCGCTGGGGCTGGAGCCGACAGAGGCGGTGGTCTACGGTCGGGCCTTTCAGCGCCGTGGTGGCCTGAATCTTGAAGCGGCGCGTGCCATTGAACACCGCTCGCGGCGGCTTTGGCCGCTCACTCGACCTCTGCCGGGGCGCATCGCCAGACCGCTGACGAAGGCGCTACTGAACTAAAAGAACGAACTGGATTGCTCCGATAACCGTATGCGCGTCATCCACCTCAACTATTCCGACATCAACGGCGGCGCAGCCCGCGCGGCCTACCGCATACATCATTGTCTGCGTGAGGCGAGTGTCGACTCCCGCATGTGGGTCAACAAGGCAAGCGCTGGTGATTGGACGGTGCAAGGCCCGTCGAGCAAATGGGAGAAGCTCACCGTCGCCCTGCGTGGCCATGTCGGCGGACAACTGCGGCATCTGCTCAAGACCGGCAACCCCATCATCCACTCGCCAGCGGTGGTGCCATCGCAATGGGTCAAGCGCCTCAACGCCAGCGATGCCGACATCGTGCATCTGCATTGGGTGCAGGGTGAGATGCTCTCCATCGCCGAGATCGGCCGCATCGAGAAGCCGATCGTCTGGACCCTGCACGACATGAGGGCCTTCTGCGGCGCCGAGCATTACACCGACGATCACCGCTGGCGCGACGGCTATCGTCGAGATAATCGCCCAGCGCACGAAGCCCGCTTCGATCTCAACCGCTGGACCTGGCAGCGCAAGCACTGGCAACGCCCGCTGCACATCGTTACCCCCAGTCAATGGCTCGCCGACTGCGCGCGCGCGAGTGTGCTGATGCGCGATTGGCCGGTCTCGGTGGTCGCCAATCCCATCGATACCGAGCGTTGGCAGCCACTCCCACAGGGGCTTGCGCGAGAGCTGCTCGGCCTGCCCGCCGAGGTGCCGCTGCTGCTCTTTGGCGCCATGGGCGGCGGGCGCGATCCGCGCAAGGGCTTTGATCTGCTGCTGCAGGCGCTCGAACAACTGCGCGACGACCCGCGCGCCCAGGGCTTGGAGCTGGTCATCTTCGGCCAACGCGCCCCACAATCGCCGCCAAGCCTCGGCTTTCCCATCCACTACAGCGGCCACCTGCACGATGATCTCAGCCTGCGCGCGCTCTACAGCGCTGCCGATGCCATGGTGATCCCCTCGCGTCAGGACAATCTGCCCAACACCGGCGTCGAGGCCCACGCCTGCGCCACCCCGGTGATCGCCTTCAACACCGGCGGCCTGCCGGACATCGTCGACCACCAGCGCACCGGCTATCTCGCCAAGGCCTTCGAGACCGATGACCTGGCACGCGGCATCGCCTGGGTGCTGGCGCAGCGCGAGAGCGGGCGGCTCGGTGAGCAGGCGCGCGAGCGGGCGGTGGAGCGGTTTGCGGCGCCGGTGGTAGTGGAGCAATATCAGCGGATTTATGCACAGTCGGCGTATGCCTGAACCCAAAATGTTCACCCACCTCCATCTCAAACACTTCAAGGCCTGGCGCGCGCCCGTTGACGTCGACCTCAAAGACGTGACCGTCTTGCTCGGCACCAACTCCTCCGGTAAGTCGTCTTTGCTGCAGGCACTGCTGCTGCTCAAGCAGACAGCGGCATCGCCGGACCGCACCGTGCACCTCAATCTAGGCGGTGACGAGAGCAACGATGACTTTGGCTTCGGCGCGTTTGAGGACGTGCTGAGTGCGGGCGCGACCCCACGGCAATTCGAGATTGGTTTCCATTACCGCCGACTGGACAACGGCTCCCCTCAGGGCGGCAAGCCAAGCCGAGCGCTTGCCGGTGAATTCCTGGCGACCTATGGCATGAACTCAGCAAAAGCCGCTGTGGTTCAAAGCTTACGCCTCACCAGCGCAGCGCAGACCTATCGCGTCGTGCGCCGCGAGCGGGGTGCGTACTCGGTGCTGATGGGCGATGAAACGCAGCCGCGGGCGAAGGGGCGAGCCTGCAGCCCGGAGCGCTCCATCGCGTTGTCGGCGGATGCGATCGCAGCGCTGGGCCTGGACGGCACGCTGGCGGAAGACATTAGCTTATCGATCCGCCGCGAGCTCGAGCAGATCGCCTACCTGGGGCCGCTGCGTCGACCACCGCAACGCGACTATGTGTGGAACAAGACGCGCCCCGGCGTGATGGAGCCAGACGGAAACCGAGTTGTCGACTTGCTGTTTTCGAGCGCCTTCTCGCGCTCAAAACAGACCGAGGACTGTTGCATTATCGATGAGGTCTCGACCTGGCTGAATCGCATGGGGCTCGCCGAGCGGCTTGAGCCGATTCAGGTTGGTCGCTCGACCCGATATGAGATCGTCGTTCATCGCGATGGTGTCGCCGCCAATCTGCGGGATGTCGGCATCGGGATCTCGCAAGTGCTGCCGGTGCTGGCGTTGGCCTTCTTCGCACCCGTTGGGGCGACCATTATCCTCGAAGAGCCCGAAATCCACCTGCATCCGCTCGCGCAATCGGTGCTTGCTGAGCTTTTCGTCGAGGTGAGTCGCCAGCGGCGTGTCCAGTTCATCATCGAGACCCATTCAGAGCACCTGTTTCGCCGGCTGCAAACCCTGATTGCGAAGCAAGAGACAACGGCCGACCAGTGTCGGCTCTACTTCGTCGATCGTCAGGGGCCTGATGCAGCGTTGCAATCACTGGAGCTGGATGAATTCGGCCGCATCAGTCACTGGCCAGACAAGTTTTTCGGCGATGCACTGGGAGAAACGCGCGAACAGGCACGTCTGATGTTCGAGCGCCTGCAACGGCAGCAGGCAGAAGGGGCCGAGCATGCGTGAGCGCTACGTCGTCGACACCAATGTCTTGATCGCCGCGAGCGCTGCCGACCCCCTGACCCAGAAAGACTGGGATGCGACGCCGAAGGAGGTTGTCTACCAGAGACAGGTGCACGAATGGCTGACGTCGTTCGAGGCCAGTTCCGCCAGCTGGGTCTTGGATGGTCAAGGCCAGATCGAAGCGGAGTATCGACGCCGCCTGAGCCATCCAGACTATGCGTTGCTCGTGCTGCAGTACAAATGGGATACGCAGGCGGTGCACTATGTTGCCGTGGAGTACGACAGCGACGGCCACGGCAGGCTCACTGAGCCGTTGCAGAGCCTGGTGCATGACCGCGCGGATCGCAAGATGGTGGCAGCGGCGCTCGCGGCCTGCCAAGCTCACGAGCCCTGCGCCATCGCCTTTGCGGGAGATACCGATTGGCATGACTGGGAGGATGGCTTGCAAGAGGCAGGACTTTGCCTGGAGCCTATCATCCCCGAATGGTCTGGACCCAAGCATCGAGCCAAGAGCAGACGTTGAGCGACTTTTTCCGCTTCCCGCAGACGCCACACCTGACCTGGTTAGGACCCAACAGCCCGCGCGCGGATAAGGTCATGACGCCTGAGGAGGCTGGGGATCTGCTGCGCGATCCCGTGATCATCGAAGAAAAGATCGATGGCGCCAATCTCGGTTTGTCGCTAGGCACCGAGGGGATTCGCGCCCAGAACCGCGGAAGTTACTTGGAGCGGCCGTTCATCGGGCAATTTGCTCGCCTTGCTGACTGGCTGGCTTTGCATGAAGATGCGCTCGGAGCGGTCTTAGAAGAGGACCAGATCCTGTTTGGCGAATGGTGCGCTGCGCGTCATTCACTCTACTACGATAACCTGCCGGATTGGTTCATCGCCTTCGATCTCTACGATCAGCGCGAACAGGCCTTTTGGAGCCAGGTACGCCGCGATGCGCTCTGTGCTGAGATCGGCCTGGCAACCGTACCCGAGCTTTACCAAGGACAGACCAGGCTCAACAGTGTGATCAGTCGCCTTGAGACCAGCAAAAGCCGTTTTAGCGATAGCCCGCCGGAAGGCTTTGTCATCCGACGCGATGCGACCGACTGGCTTCAAGCCCGAGCCAAGATCGTGCAACCTCAGTTTGTGCAGTGTATAGAGCAGCACTGGAGCCGACGGGTGATCGAGTGGAATCGGGTGCGCCCGCTTTATGAAGAGGCCTGTGTCGGAGGCGCCCCGTGATCGTCTTCAACACCGGCGGCCTGCCGGACATCGTCGCCCACCAGCGCACTGGCTATCTCGCCAAGGCCTTCGAGACCGAAGACCTGGCACGCGGCATCGCCTGGGTGCTGGCGCAGCGCGAGACCGGGCGGCTGGGTGAGCAGGCGCGCGAGCGGGCAGTGGAGCGGTTTGCCGCACCGGTGGTGGCAGAGGCATATCGAGCGGTGTACGACACTGCACGATCGATCTAGCATCCAGGCAAGAGATGGCAAATATTGTCTGGATATGGCTCGGAGGCGGGCTTTCAACTGAGTGAAGGCGTACGGCGCATGGCTATGGGCTGATCGTCGACGTCTCCGGGCTTAACAGCATTCTCTGGTTCGACAAGCAGGCCTATCAGGGCGTGCTGACCTCCACCTTTGCCAACCGCAACAACTACGCCACCTATGCCGGGCTCGGCATCCTGGCCGCCCTGGCCTTGATGCTGCGCTCTCTGCGCCAATGCCTAGCGCGCGAGGCCGAGCCCGAGACCGATGGCCGCGAAGGCCTCAAGTCCCTCGAGCTGCTGATCGCCGCCTACCTCTCCGCGCGCGATGGCGGTACAGTCTCGCTGCCACTCGAGTATTAGCGCATTAGGCCCGAACATGCACATCGAAGCCATCTACGACCAAGGCCGTCTCGAATTTCAGCGCCCCGTCACGCTCAAGCATCAGCGGCTACGCGTGCGCGTTGAGATCCCAGACCAAGAGATCCTCGACGCCCAGGCGCCCAGCCTGCCGACCTATGTGCTTGCAGACTTTCCAGCCGAGATCCGCGACAAAGTCGAACGCATGACCGCAATCGCCGAGCAGGCCAGGCAGGAGATGTTGCCGGCAAGTGCAACTGCGGATACCGAGTCAGAAGAAGCGCAACAACGCTGGGCCGCCGTTGAGCTGCGCAATGCCTCGCGCGCCGAGCAAGGGCGGATGCCGTGAAACAGCTCCTGCTCGATGTCAACATCGTTGTTGACCTCTGCGTCGAACGCGCCGGCTCCGCAAACACCCGCCTCGCGCTCGCGTTGGCCGAGGCCAGTGGTGCCTCATTCTGGGTCTACACCGGATCGGTGCAGACACTCGAATATGTCGTCGCGTCAGAACTGCGCGGCAAAGCGCACCACAACGGCGAGACACTGACCGGCACGGCCGCGCGTGCTCAGGCCCGTGCACTGCTTGAACGCATCACGGCCGGTTATCAATGGCTCGCGTCCCTCTCGGCAGAAGGCCCCCTGTTCGCCGAAGCCGACCCCGAAGACGCGCAGCTCTATCACGCACTGGACCGCTTCGCCGAAGGCACCGCAAACCTGCTCACACGCGACGGCGGTTCGATCTCATTTCCGTTGGAGTATTAGCCACGGAAGAACACGGAAAACACGGAAAACACGGACATTGAGACCAAGACATGCTTCAAGAGGAGGAACTGACTTACCGAATTCGCGGGTGCGTTTTTGAAGTTTTTCGCGAACTCGGCGCTGGTTATCTGGAAAAGGTCTATCAGAATGCACTCCTGATCGAGTTACGGCAGGCCGGACTGCAAGCAGAGGCGGAAGTCGGCTTACGTGTCAACTACAAAGGTCAAGAAGTCGGCCAATACGTCGCCGACATCATCGTCGAGAAAAAAGTCCTGATCGAACTCAAAGCCGTCTCAACACTCACCGCCGCCCACGAGGCGCAACTCCTCAACTACCTCAAAGCAACAAACAAGAGCATCGGCCTGCTCATCAACTTCACCCACCCGAAAGCCCAAATCAAACGCCTGGTCCGCTAAAAAAAGCCGTCCCTTTCCGTGTTCTTCCGTGTTCTTCCGTGGCAAAAAAATGAACCCAACCATCCACCCAACAGCCATCATCGACGAAGGCGCCCAGATCGGCGCCGGCTCGCGCGTCTGGCACTGGGTCCACGTGTGCAGCGGCGCGCGCATCGGTCAAGGCGTCTCGCTCGGCCAGAACGTCTTCGTCGCCCGCGGCGTCAGCGTGCTGGTGGGCGGCACGGCCGCAGCGCAACTGCTCACGGTGCTGGCCGCGCCGCTGCTCACGCGCCTCTACAGCCCGGAAGACTTCGGCCTGCTCGCGGTCTATGGCAGCCTGCTCGCGCTGATCGGCGTCATCTCCAGCCTGCGCTACGAGCTCGCCATCCCGCTGCCGGAAGACGATGGCGAGGCCGCCAATGTCGCCGTGCTCAGCCTGATCCTGGTTGGGATCAGCGCGCTGCTCAGCGGCGTGTTGGTGCTGTTGCTCGGTACCGCCATCGCCGATGCGCTCGGCGTGCCGGCCCTGGCCGGCTACTTCTGGCTGCTACCGGTGGGTGTGTTGCTCGGCGGTGCCTACAGCGTGTTCAACTATTGGTCTGTGCGCACCAAGCGCTTCGGCACCATTGCTGGCACCAAGCTCAGCCAAGCGCTGGCGACTGTCGCCATCCAGCTTGCGGGATTCAAGCTTGGCGGCATTGCGTTGTTGTACGCGCAGGTCGCCGGGCAGAGCGTCGGTACCACCAGCCTGGGCGGGTGGGCACTGGCGAATCCAGGCTTTCGGCAGGTGAGTTGGAGCGGGATCAAAAAGGCGGCAGGGCGGTATCGGCGGTTTCCGATCTTCCTAAAACACCAGCGGACCCTCGAAAAGATATTTTCGCGCCCCGTCTCCGCAAACATTCGCTGGACGAGTATCGAGGAGTTATTCGTGGAGTTAGGCGCCCAAATCACGGAGCGTGAAGGCTCGCGTGTGCTGGTGCGCTTGTTCGGGGAACGTCGAGTATTTCATCGCCCTCATCCCGAGCCCACCACAGACAAAGGGGCCGTAGAATCCATTCGTAAATGGCTTAACGAGCACGGAGTCCGACCATGAAGCTAATGACCATTCAGGGCTATCAAGCCGTCATCTCGTTCGATCCCGATATCGGGATGTTCCGCGGCGAATTCTTGGGTCTAAACGGTGGTGCTGATTTCTACGCCAAAGAGATCGATGCATTGCACCAAGAGGGGGATGTGTCTCTAAACATCTTTCTCGAAGCCTGTGCCGACGATGGTGTTAATCCGCGCAAGTCTTTGTCCGACGAGTTGTCGCTCCATCTCGATCCATCCTTGCGCGAGGCGGCCGTCATGGCGGCGGCGGCTCAAGGTCAGAGTGTCGATCAATGGGCGGTGGAAGCGATCCGGAAAGCGGTACTGACGGCAACCTAGACATTTGCTGAAAATCGCTAAACACAGCCTTCACCCGTGCTTGAAATCCAAACTCCACCCGGCTGCGAGACCGAGCGCGCCTACATCCTCGCCGTGCTCCTCGACGACTGGCTTGGCCTGCCTTATTGCCTGACGCAAGCCGAGCGCGACGATGTCAGCATCCGCCTGACCGATCAGCCCGGCGATCTGCGGCTGCCGGACAGCTTCTTCAGCCAGTTCCGACAGGCCCCGGAGGCCTGGCTCAGCGAGCCCTCGCTGCCGGCCCTAACGCCTGCGGGCCAACTGCCGAGCTGGGATAGCCGCGCGCTGGCGCCAGACATCCTGCTCACCGATCCGCGGCTGCCGATTCTCTATGGCGACGCTGACACCAGCCCCGGACCTGGGCGCGCGGCCGAGCAGAGCGACCGCATCGATATGCCACTCGATGTCTTCGGCGCCGCCTTCTTCATGCTCTCGCGCTACGAAGAGGCCGTGCTGCCCGATCGCGACAACCACGAACGTTTTCCGGCAACCGCCTCGCTGGCCCAGCGCGCAGGCTTTCTCGATCGGCCGATTATCGACGAGTACGTCGAGACCCTATGGGCCGCGATGCAGCGACGCTGGCCCCGCCTACAGCGCAAGCCGCGCCACGCCCGTACCCTGGTCAGCTGCGATGTCGACAGCCCGTTCGCCTTCAACGCCGGGTCTGGGTTACGCGAAAGACTGGCCACGGAAGAACACGGACGAACACGGAAGGGACAAGAAGCTCCGTTTCCGTGTTCTTCCGTGTTCTTCCGTGGCAAAACAACGGCCGCATCGGGCTATCGCCTCGCGCGCGGCCTCGCCGCCGACCTGCTCAAACGGCGCTCGCCCCGCCTAGCCGGGCGCAACCTGCGCGGCCAATGGCGCGCCCGTCGCGGCGATCACAGCCTCGACCCGCACCGCCTCGGCCTCGAGCACATCATGGACCTCAACGATCGCGCCGGTCGCGCCGTCGCCTTCTACTTCATACCGGAGAACACCCACCCCAAACTCGACAACCGCGTCAGCCTCGACGACCCGCGCCTGCGCGCCCTGCTGCGCCAGATCCACGCCCGCGGCCACGAGATCGGCCTCCACCCCGGCTACAACAGCTATCGCCACCCCGAGGCCATGGCCCGTTCCGTCGCCACCCTACGCCGCGTGCTCGACGAGGAGGGCATCGATCAACCCCAGCTCGGCGGCCGCCAGCATTATCTGCGCTGGGAAACGCCCACCACCGCGCGCCTCTGGGACGACAACGGCCTGGACTATGACAGCACGCTGAGCTACGCCGACCGCCCCGGCTTTCGCTGCGGCACCTGTCGCGAGTATTCGCTGTACGATCTCCAGCAGCGCCGCCCCCTGCGCCTGCGCGAGCGCCCGCTGATCGTCATGGAATGCTCCGTCATCGCCGAGCGCTACCTGGGCCTGGGCTACAGCGACCAGGCCCTGGCCCTGATGCAACGCTATCGCGACACCTGCCAGCGCTTTGGTGGTGACTTCACGCTGCTCTGGCACAACTCGCACCTGGGGTCCGAGGCGGATCGGCGGTTTTATGCGGCGTTGGTTGGCGAGAATGCGGCAGATGTTGCAAGCCTGACACATTGATCTTGCGATGATTCTTGACCATGATGACCGCTAATAACAACAAAAGCTTGCCAAACAAGCTCAACAAGCCGAGCAATCTAGGAGAAACCCCATGCAGCCCAAAAACTTGGCGGGCATGGTGCAGCGTCTCGTTGAGACCGGTGAATCTCAGCAGCTCACTCAGGAACAGCTGCGCGAGTTTCATGCGGAGTATCGGCGCGAAGTCGCGCCAACGATTGACGAGCACCGTGAATGCCAGCGCCGCGCCTACGAGGATAGCCGCGACATCACGCTCAACTAACCCAGCCTGACAAGCACAGGGATGTCCGAGATCAATAAGCCATTGCCGCAGTGTGGCAGCGCGACGTGCAAGACCCTGATTTCCTAGCCGAGCACGGCGCTTACTACGCCCGATGGAGCTATAAGGTTCCACGATTCTGTCATCGCCTGCACTTCTTCTCGACGTCGCCTACCTCTCACGACGTCCTCGATGCAATCGAGGCTTGGTCTGCGGAGACGGCGCGCGCCGCCTATCTTGGCTTTGTGACGATCCGCCCGATCGTCCAGAGCCCAATCGGCGCAACCTTCCTCAAGCGACCGGACCAGGCCAACAATGACTTTGTGTGCCACCGACGCCTGGCTGCGCTGGCCCCGCGCGCGGCTGATCTGCTTTGAGCCGCTGCCCGAGCCCCCACCAGAGGCTAGATGGACGGCAGTGCGGTCAGGTTCAGTGCCGGACCGAGCTCAGTGCAAGACCTCGTCGAGGTTGCGGGCGTCGATGGCACGGTCGAACCAGCGCAGGAGGGTGTCGGGATCAGCCTGCGTAATCCGCTCGCGGATGGGCTCGCTGGGTGGGCCGAATTTGCGCTCGATGAGATGCAGTAGGGTGGTTGCTCGGCCGTGTTGTTCGCCAAGCTGTTTGCCTTGGGCAATGTAGCGGTCGATGAAGGTTTCCATCAGCGGTTCTCCGGAGAAGGTCTGTTCAAGTAGGGTGCGCGCTTGCTGCTCATCCAGGCGCCCAGTGCCTTGGACAAAGTAGCGCAGCAGGGATTCCAGAATGTCGAGCGCGGTGGGGTCGCGGCTGACCTTGGCGATCAATTCGAGCAGCTCTCGGAAGCGCTCTGCGGGTTGGTCGCTATAGATGTAACGCAGTGCGAGCTGCACCAGTCGTGACAGCACCGCGCCCTTGATCTCGGTGTTGCTCCTGGCCGAGATATCGTGCAACGCATAGCCAAACTGGGGCACGAAGGGCTTGAGCGCCTCGGGCAGGGGGTCGATGAGGTCGTGAAAGTGCGCGGGTGCGCGCCAGTGTTCCTGTCCATGGTAGAGCACCAGCGGGTAAATGGGTGGCAGGCTCTTGGCCTCAGGGTTCTGGTCGCGGTACAGCTCGCCGCTGGCGACAACGTAGCGCAACAGTTGCAACAGCACCCAATGCTCGGAGCGGCTCTTGTGCTCGAAGAGCAGATAGACCGAGAGCTGAGTGTTGCGATAGGGAATCTGGTAGATCAGATCGGAGTAGACCTTGCGCAGGGCCTCGGTGACGAAGGTATCCGGCGAGATGCTCATTCGCTCGAGGTCCAGCTCGGGGAGCAATGCGGCGGGCAGGTGATGCTGCAAAAAGTCGCGCGCAATCACAGGCCGCGCGAAGTTCTCGCGGAAGAAGCAGTCGTGCGGTGTCGGTGTCGTGGTCATGGAGCGAGTATAGCCGCAACCTGACATCATCTCTGCGGTCTGTGGGACGCTCATCGTCAACAGCCGTTCACCCACCCGGACCGCTGCGCGCCTGGATCACCTTCTTCAAGCACTGGCAGGAGGAGTTCACCATGACCACCGTCGCCCACGAACCCGTCCAGCAAGCCATGAACCGCATCCGCCAACTTCCCTGGCCTAGGTCCCGGCTTCCCGGCCGGGACGACGAGAGAAGGAGGGCATTCCAGCCGCCCTACGTCCGTCATTCCAGCACGGCTGCGCGCTGGGCGAGCCTGGCTCCTTTTCGCGTCATTCCAGAAAGATCCAAACCCCACCCGGCTGCGAGACCGAGCGCGCCTACATCCTCGCCGTGCTCCTCGACGACTGGCTTGGCCTGCCTTTTCGCCTGACGCAAGCCGCGCGCGACGATGTCAGCATCCGCCTCACCGATCAGCCCGGCGAGTTGCGGCTGCCTGACCATTTTTTCAGCCAGTTCCGGGAGGCCCCGGAGGCCTGGCTCAGCGACGCCTCGCTGCCGGTCTTAACACCTGCGGTCCAACTGCCGAGCTGGGATAGCCGCGCGCTAGCGCCAGACATCCTGCTCACCGATCCGCGGCTGCCGATCCTCTATGGCGACGCTGAAACCAGCCCCGGACCTAGGCGCGCGGCCGAGCAGGGCGACCGCATCGATCTCCCACTCGATGTCTTCGGCGCCGCCTTCTTCATGCTCTCGCGCTACGAAGAGGCCGTGCTGCCCGATCGCGACAACCACGACCGTTTCCCGGCCACCGCCTCGCTGGCCCAGCGCGCCGGCTTTCTCGATCGACCGATCATCGATGAGTACGTCGAGATCCTATGGGCCGCGATGCAGCGACGCTGGCCCCGCCTGCAGCGCAAGCCACGCCAAGCCCGCACCCTGGTCAGCTGCGATGTCGACAGCCCGTTCGCCTTCAACGCCGGGTCTGGGTCACGCGAAAGACTGGCCACGGAAGAACACGGACGCACACGGAATGGACAAGAAGCTCCGTTTCCGTGGACTTCCGTGTTCTTCCGTGGCAAAACAACGGCCGCGGCGGGCTATCGCCTCGGCCGCGCCGAATGCTCCGTCATCGCCGAGCGCTACCTGGGGCTGGGTTACAGCGACCAGGCCCTGGCCCTGATGCAGCGGTATCGCGACACCTGCCAGCGCTTTGCTGGCGACTTCACGCTGTTATGGCATAACTCGCACCTGGGGTCCGAGGCCGATCGGCGGTTTTATCGGGCGTTGGTGGGTTAATATCCGGCACCCAGTCGCCTATCATCAGCGAAACAGCCGACGCCTATGCAGCGCACTTCGCCCGAAGGAGACGAACAGATCGACCCCCTTAAGTTCAGCCGGCACTTGACCGCGGACAGGCGCTTATGAAGCCACCACCCTCAGAAGCCGTTCCCGACGTTTTCGCACGCGAAGTCCGCCGGCGCCTGGGCACACACCTCAAGGATCTGCGCCTCTTTGGTTCGCGAGCCCGAGGCGACGCTCAACCCCATTCCGACTACGATATGCTGGTGATCGTCGATCGGCGCTCGCCGGACATCCGCGACGCGATTCTGGAGATCGAAGTCGACCTGATCGATCGCTATGAGGCTTTGGTGACATCCATCGTCAGAACCGAAGACGAATGGAAACAGCGGCAAGGCACTCCGCTGGCCCTGAATATCGAGCGCGAGGGGCGGCGAATATGACACCTCACATCGAATCGGTCTTAAGGAAAGCCGTTGAGAAACTCCGTGTTGCCGAAATGCTCGTCGCAAACGGCGCCTGGGATGATGCCGTTTCGCGCGCCTACTATGCCGCTTTTCATGCCATCAGCGCCCTGCATCTGTCACAAGGCCAGACGTTTTCTTCTCATGCGCAATCGATCGGACGATTCAACAAGGATTTCGTGAGGTCCGGCATGTTTTCCAAAGAATTTACAGCCATCCTGACACGCCTGTTCGAGGATCGTCAAAGCGGCGATTACGATGTGTCCGGTTTGGTAACGGCCGAAGATGCACAGCGTGATGTCGACGATGCCCGACGACTGCTCGAAGCCATCGATGCTTATTTACGCACAGCATCATAACGCGCCAACCGCGTCAGCCTCGACGATCCGCGCCAGCGCGCCCTGCTGCGCCAGATCCACGCGCGCGGCCACGAGATCGGCCTCCACCCCGGCTACAACAGCGATCGTCACCCCGAGGCCATGGCCCGTTCCGTCGCCACCTGCGCCGCGTGCTGGCCGAGGAGGGCATCGATCAACCCCAGCTCGGCGGCCGCCAGCATTATCTGCGCTGGGAAACACCCACCACCGCACGCCTCTGGGACGACAACGGTCTGGACGATGACAGCACGCTGAGCTACGCCGACCGCCCCGGCTTTCGCTGCGGCACCTGTCGCGAGTATTCGCTGTACGATCTCCAGCAGCGCCGCCCCCTGCGCCTACGCGAGCGCCCGCTGATCGTCATGGAATGTTCCGTCATCGCCGAGCGCTACCTGGGGCTGGGTTACAGCGACCAAGCCCTGGCCCTGATGCAGCGCTATCGCGACACCTGTCATCGCTTTGGTGGCGACTTCACGCTGTTATGGCATAACTCGCACCTGGGGTCCGAGGCCGATCGGCGGTTTTATCGGGCGTTGGTTGGCGAACATGCCGCAGACCATTTCCGCTGAGAGATCTGAGCGTACCAACGAATTGCTTGATCAAACAGATATTTGTTAATACAATTTGACTATGATCGCCTGGGATGAATCGAAGCGACGCAGAAACTTGGCCACACGCGGCTTAGATTTCGCCGATGCGGACGCTTTGTTCGATCACCCAGTGGTCACATGGGAAGACGACCGTGAACCCTATGGTGAGCAGCGTATGAATCTGCTCGGTTGGCTTCATGGTGTCCTGGTTCACATGACCTATACAGAGCGCGGCGATGACTTGCACGTCATCAGTCTGCGTCGGGCGGAAAAGCATGAAATCAGACGCTACGCACAAGCCATTTCCTAACACGCCAGAACAATGGGAAGCCTTGATTGCCGACGCACCGGGTGAGGATCGCCCGCTGACCCCCGAGGAAGAGGCGCAATGGGCCGATGCCATCGTGGTGCATGAGGGCGGCTACCCAGCCGTCAAAGCCGCCCTCGCCGAACGTCGACGCACGCGCGGCCCGCAAAAAGCGCCGATCAAGGTGCCAACCACCATCCGCTTCGACACCGATGTGCTGGAAGGCCTGCGCGCCACCGGCAAAGGCTGGCAAACGCGCGTGAATGACGCCATGCGCGAATGGCTGCGCGCTCACTCAGCATAGTGCAGGACATCGGGAAACGGGGACACCCCAGGCGCAAAATGTGTTCTCGCTGGCCTAGCCTGCGGCGCAAGCCGCGTCAAGCCCGCACCCTGGTCAGCTGTGATGTCGACAGCCCGTTCGCCTTCAACGCCGGGTCTGGGTCACGCGAAAAGCACGCTGAGCTACGCCGACCGTCCCGGCTTCCGCTGCGGCACTGAAAAACCGGACCCGTCCCGGCTTTTCTCGCATTTGTAGCCCATCTGAGCTACGATGTAATCACAAATCTCGATATGTAGAATAAGTCATGAAAACTGTGGTGCGTGCTCGGATCAGCGAAGACATCAAGAACGAAGCGTCCGCCGTACTTGAAGCGATGGGGCTAACCGTATCGGATGCCTTTCGCATCATGATGACCCGTATTGCGCGTGAACATGCCCTGCCGTTCGAGCCCCTGATCCCGAACGAGGAAACCATCGCTGCCATGCGCGCTGCGCGCAAGGGCGAAACAGAAACCGTCACCTTGAATCAGCTGCAATCCGTCCTCGATGCGGACGATTAAGCAAACCAAGCGTTTCAAGCGTGATTTAAAACGCGAGGCCAAAGGCAAACATAAAGCCGGCTCGCACGCCGAACTTGGGATCGGCTAGCTCCCCCAACAGCAGGCGTCAATGGAGCCATGCGCATCCCAACACGAAAAACGACAACCTGCGGAAGTCAGGGAGAGACGTGGTGACCTCCAAGATGGTGCGCGCTTGCTGCTCATCCAGGCGCCCAGTGCCTTGGACAAAGTAGCGCAGCAGGGATTCCAGAATGTCGAGCGCGGTGGGGTCACGGCTGACCTTGGTGATCAAGCCGAGTATTTGTGTCATCGCTTCAATATTGACTTCTTTTTGAAGCGAATCTGGCCTATATTCGCTTCATGTGGACTTGGCAGCACCCGGATTGGCCGAACTTCCGATACGACCCGGCGGCGTTTCAGCCGCAGGTCGACACCTTTCGCCTGAAATCCGAGCGTTTGATGGGTCGTGTAGAGGCGTTGCCGGCGGATCTGCAGTCCGATGCGGTCATTGGCCTGATGCTGTCCGAGGCGATCAAGACCAGTGCGATCGAGGGGGAGTCGCTGGATCGGGACACGGTACGCGCTTCGCTCTTGCAGTTGATTGCCAAAGACACGGTTGCGCCCCGGCATCAGGACGAGAAGGCGGCGGGGGCGGCAGCGCTGATGGTTGACGTTCGCGAGCATTGGGCGGCCCCGCTGGATGATGAACTGCTGGGTCGGTGGCAGTCGATGGTGGTGGTGCATCAGCCATTGAGCCTGGTAATGCGTGGTTTGTATCGGAATGCGCCCGAGCCGATGCGGATTGTCAGCGGCGCCTACGGACGCGAGCGCGTGGCCTATGAGGCGCCACCGTCCGCGCGCGTCTATGAGGACATGGCCCAACTGCTGACGTGGTACAACCGGACCAATCCGCTCACGACCACGCCCAGCGAGGCGATCGCTGGGCCGGTGCGCGCCGCTGTGGCGCATGCCTGGTTCGAGTTGATTCATCCGTTCGACGATGGCAATGGCCGGGTGGGGCGGGCGATTGCCGACCATGCGCTGTCACAGTCTTTGGGCTACCCGACGCTTGCCTGTCTTGCCACCGCGATCGAGCGCAACCGAAAACGCTATTACGACGCGCTGCAGCAGGTCTCCAGAGGATCGCTCGATCTGAACGCCTGGATCGCGTTTTTTATCGATGAGGTCAACCAGGCGCAGGAAATTGCCAGAGGCGAGATCGACTTTGTGTTAAGCAAGGCCCGCTTCTGGGAGCGCTATGCCGGTCAGCTTAACGCGCGTCAGTCCCGCATGGTCAACCGGGTCTTCGCCGAGGGCACCAAGGGCTTCGAGGGCGGCATCAGCACCGGAAAATACGAAAGCCTTTGCAAATGCTCACGCGCGACCGCCTATCGCGATTTGTCGGCGTTGGTCCGCATGGGCGTGCTCGAAGCCCTGCCCGGCGGCGGCCGTAACACGCGGTATCAGTTGCGGATGCCTGCTGTGACGGCGGTGAACGTTTGACATGGACCACTCAAATCCTGATGCCCCGCGGACCAATTGCCGCGTTGGGATAGCCGCGCGCTGGCGCGAGCCATCCGGAGACACCACCATGGCCCTGGCCCAGGAAGACTGACTTGCTCGCCAAATTTGCTCACAATGGGAGCAAAAAACAGACCTGCCGGGCTTTCAGATGTTGCATTGGGCTCGATCGAAAATGTACACTTTGAATGCGTACATTACCAGGAGATGGATATGCCCCGTACCATCGTCGAAAACAATAGCCGACTGGCCCTGCGAGTGCGCCCCGACGACAAAGCGATACTGATGCGCGCCGTGGCGATCGAACACACGCACATGACGGACTTCATCCTCCGGCATGCTCTAGAGGCCGCACGCCAGGTCATCGACCGAGCCGAGCGCCAGCCCCTTTCCGAACGCGACAGCCTACGGGTTCTCGACGCACTGGAGAACCCACCGGCACCGAACGCCAAGCTCCTGATGGCCGGACGACGCTTGCCGAAGACCCCATGAGCGCGCTACCTGATTGGCGCGAATCGCCAGTCTCCAAGTGCCATGACCGCAACGCCTTCGATTGCGGTGATCCCGAGCTGAACGACTTCCTGCGGCGACACGCACGACAGAATCACGAGAGAGGCGGCGCAAAAACCTTCGTCGCCACGCCTGCCGATGACGACAGGCGCCTACTTGGTTTCTACAGTCTCAGCCCCGCTTCACTCGACTATGCGCGAACGCCCACCTTGATGAAAAAAGGCCTCGCCCGGTATGACGTACCAGTGTTCCGGCTGGGGCGGTTGGTTGTGGATCTGAGTGTTCAAGGTCGAGGCTTGGGTGGGCAGCTCTTGCTGAGCGCCGGCCGTCGCTGTCTAATCGCCGCCGCTGAGGTCGGCGGGGTCGCCCTGTTGATCGATGCCAAAAACGAACGGGCCGCCTCGTGGTACGAGCGCTATGGGGCCGTTCCGCTCCTCGATACTCCTCGATCACTGCTTCTGCCGCTGACCACGATCGCGGGGGCTCTGACATGCCAATAGCATGCCTTGGCGCAGCCCCGTGACCCAAGCATAGCGCCCACGCACCGCGAGCCATCCGGAGACACCACCATGGCCCTGGCCCAGGAAGACCTCCAACAAATCGGCGAGTACGTCAAAAACCACATCGGTGAATGGATTGCCGAGCAAAGCCTTGGCAAACCGCCCGTGGTCTATGAGATCGAACTACGCGAGCGCATGGTACGCGTCGAGGAAGAGCTCAAGCACCAACGCGAGTTGATGCGCCAAGGCTTCGAGCAGGTCGACAAGCGCTTGGATCTCATGAAAACCGACATGGACAAGCGTTTCGAGCAGGTCGACAAGCGCCTGGAGCTCATGAAAACCGACATGGACAAGCGCTTCGAGCAAGTCGACAAGCGCTTCGAGCAGGTCGACAAGCGCTTCGAGCAAGTCGACAAGCGTTTTGACGAGATGCTCAAGCGCCACGACAAACACTTCCTGTGGCTGATCGGATTCATCGCCACTGGCGTTGGCCTGGTGATCACCGCGATACGCTATCTCTAAGCCGACCGCCCGCTTACCCTCCCTGGCCTGGGTCCCGGCTTCCCGGCCGGGACGACGAGAGAAGGATGGCATTCCGGCCACTTCCCCTCCGGCATTCCGGCCACCTCACGTCCGTCCCTCCAGCGGGCGCACTTAACAGGGCTGCGCAGCGGATGTCCAGCTAGCGCCAAAGGTTAGCGCACTGCTAGCATGTCAATAGCAAGCCTTGGCGCAGCCCCGTGCCCCAAGCATAGCGCCCACGCACCGCGAGTCATCCGGAGACACCACCATGGCCCTGGCCCAGGAAGACCTTCAACAAATCGGCGAGTACGTCAAAAGCCACATCGGTGAATGGATCGGCGAGCAAAGCCTTGGCAAACCGCCCGTGGTCTATGAGATCGAACTACGCGAGCGCATGGTACGCGTCGAGGAAGAGCTCAAGCACCAACGCGAGTTGATGCGCCAAGGCTTCGAGCAGGTCGACAAGCGCCTAGAGCTCATGAAAACCGACATGGACAAGCGTTTCGAGCAGGTCGACAAGCGCCTGGATCTCATGAAAGCCGACATGGACAAGCGCTTCGAGCAGGTCGACAAGCGCCTGGATCTCATGAAAACCGACATGGACAAGCGCTTCGAGCAGGTCGACAAGCGCTTCGAGCAAGTCGACAAGCGTTTTGACGAGATGCTCAAGCGCCACGACAAACACTTCCTGTGGCTGATCGGATTCATCGCCACTGGCGTTGGCCTGGTGATCACCGCGATACGCCATCTCTAAGCCGACCACCCGCTTACCCTCCCCGGCCTAGGTCCGGGCTTCCCGGCCACATCTCCTCCGTCATTCCGGCCGGGAAGCCGGAATCCAGTGCAGGGAAAGCAACATCGCAGCAGACAACAAAGCTCAGCAGCCAACCACCCGCTTACCCTCCCAGGCCAGGGACCCGGCAACCAATCTCGCTCAAGCGCGATGTCGAGGCGACAGGCGGCCCACTGCGAATCGAAGTTGAGCTTCCCGACGGCACTAACGCTGAACAAGCCTGGCCACTGTTCGCTCCCGGTGATCGCCTTCAACACCGGCGCCCTGCAGGACATCGTCGCTCACTAACACACCCGTTATCTGGCTAACGCATTTCAGAGCGAGGATCTGGCCTCACGGCATCGCCTAGTGCAACCCTGTTAAATACCTGAGACCGTTCCCAGATAGTAACCTCGTCATTCTCATCATTCACATAGCGACTGACCGGAGGTTCGTACCGATGCCGCGCTGTACTGCAGCCCCAGTTGACATCTCTGACAAAGACGCTCGCGTCCTGCAAGCGCTGGAGCGCCGACACAACGCGCCCCAAGGATTGGTCAAGCGCGCCCAGATCATTCTCCTCGCTGCGCGCGGGGTCGGTGTGCGCGCCACGGCCGAACGCCTCGGCCTCGGCCGCGCGACGGTGCAGCGCTGGCGTCGCCGGTGGTCGAGTGCCGCGGCAACGGAGTCGGCCCTGGAGCGCCTGGTCGATGCCCCGCGCCCGGGCACGCCGCCGACCTTCAGCCCGGAGCAGATCTGCTCGATCCTGGCGCTTGCCTGCGAACCGCCCAAGCGCGACGGTCAAGAAC
>NZ_NRRY01000056.1 GCF_016583905.1 Lamprobacter modestohalophilus
CGTGATGGCCCGGTCTTTGTGAGTCTCTGTCATTGGTCTGCTCCGCTACCTTGGTTGACGATGGGTTCTCATCATCGCTTATTGTGCCCGCTCGGGGTGTGTTGGAGGAGCGGGGCGGACCATTCCATTACTATTGTGTGATCACTGCGGAGAGCGAATCGAGTCTGCCTATGCGGACGACGATAAAGATGAAGCGACGGGTTAGAAACTGTCCATCAACTTCTTCCCGATTCCTGATTAGCAAGCTTCTTCAGCCAACCCCCTTTTTCGCCGAGGAAAAGCGCATAGTGGAGCGACTCCCGCTTGCTCGAAGGATCTCGTCATGCCGATGAACCGCATTCAGTTCCAACCTGGGCTGTCGTTGCCGAGGTTCACCGAGCAGTTCGGCACCGAGGCGCTCTGTGAGGCTGAGCTCGAACGGCTGCGCTGGCCCGAGGGATTTCGTTGTCCCAAGTGCGACCACCCACAGGCCTACATCCTGCACGTCGGCGCTCACAAGACCTTTCAGTGCCGAGCCTGTCGGACACAGACCTCGCTGATCGCCGGCACCCTGTTTCAGAGCACCCACTTGGCGCTGACGGTCTGGTTTCTGGCGATCTACCTGATCAGCCAGGCCAAGACCGGCCTCTCCGCGCTGGCCCTGAAGCGGCTGCTGGGCGTGAGCTATCCGACGGCTTGGCTGATCCAGCACAAGCTGATGCAGGCCATGACCGAGCGCGAAAGCGCTTATACGCTCAGTGGCAACGTCCAGGTCGACGACGTGTATCTCGGCGGTGAGCTGGCCGGCGGCAAGCCCGGGCGCGGCTCGGAGAACAAGGTCCCCTTCGTCGCGGCGGTGTCCTTGAGCCTCGAAGGCCATCCGCTCTACACTAAAATGGCCGCTGTGCCTGGCTTCACCCGCAAGGCGATTGCCGCGTGGGCGAGCCGCGATCTGGCTCCAGGCTGCGAGGTGACCTCCGATGGCTTGGCCTGCTTTGCTGGCGTCACCGATGCTGAGTGTACGCATCATGTCATCGTCGTTGGCACGCGCAAACCGAAGGACTTGCCGGCGTTTAGCTGGGTCAACACCCTCTTGGGCAATCTCAAGAGCAGCTTCGGCGGCGCCTACCATGCCTTTGACTTCGAGAAGTATCGTGCTCGCTATCTCGGCACCTTCGCCTATCGCTTCAACCGGCGCTTCCATCTGGAAACGATTCATAGCCGCCTGCTGCTGGCAGCCACGACAACCGGGCCGCGTCCTGCGCGCTGGCTTCGTCTGGCTGAAGAAGCTTGCTAATCAGGTCCCGATTTGAGGCCCGCTGTTAGGCGATCATCGGGAAGTAGAAAGTGGACAGCCACTTAGGGCAGAAGACTGCGGTTTTGGTTTGCCGTATCAACTGGCGGCTCTGTTCCAGCTGGGCTGACGCCCTAAAGCACCGCTGCGGGTCGACGCGAACACGTCCAACGCCACTTCGAGGCTGCGCTACACCGCCCGCAGACGCACCAGCCGTAACCGATGGCGACCATCGAATAACCGCCGGGCGCCGATCGAGATCGCGGCGATGCTGCCGAGTCCGGTGCCACCGGCGCTCAGCTCATCCAGGCCGTGGGTGGTGCCGCTGCCGTGGCTCCCGCCTCGCGGGCTCTCTGCCGAGCATCGCCGCGAGCGATTACCCACCGTCATCTCTGGCGTTATACTCGAGAAGCATACTCAGCGCCGTTCTGGTCCAAGGACAAAAGGATGACTGCAGGAACATCGAACGATGGCCAGAACAGACAATCATCAGACCGACAATCATCAGACCGACACGAGTAGTAGCGCCAACCGAGGCCTCGAAGCCAAATGATCGATACCGAAATCCGCCAAAGAGGCGTGCAACTGCTTGCAGAACATCTGGGTGATATGGAAATGGAGCGGTTCATCGCGCTCATCCAGCGAGAACCCTTCGACTATACCCGCTGGCGACAACAGTGGTTTACCGAGTGCGAAGAATCCTCTATTGAAGACATCAGTCGGCAGGCCATGGCGCTCAAGGAGTCTGTCTCATGACCATCGATGACATCCTGCCTTCAGTCGGCGCGCTCTCCCATACGGACAAGATCCGCTTAGCGCAGGTCGTCCTGCAACAACTCGCCCAGGAAGAGCGCGCCTTTATGCAGTCCGAGCCATCGCAGGTTAGTGGGCATCATCCGCTAAAAGGCAGTGTGACCTTCGAAAAGGATATCGTCTCACCGATTGATGTCGACTGGGATGTCAGCCAATGATTATCCTCGACACCCATGCCTGGATCTGGTGGGTTGACGAGTCGCAAAAACTTCCCGAAGCGACTCGGGAATTGGGTAGTCGAGACATCGTTCCGAAGTCCCATACCTCGCAAGCGACCCAGATCGCCAAGGGCTGACGTACTTGGTTTTGTTGTGAAGGACGAACTCCTCCTTGGAGCGACCGATCAGCTGGGCGTGCTTTCCCAACCATTCATGGTGGCTGGTTACGCCCTTATCATTGTGCAGTTTCTCGCTGAATTCCGAATGGAACAGCGCGGGATTGAGGTAGGCGAAGCGGTCGAGCTTGCCCAGGGTGTGGGAGACGTCCACCCGCAGCGCGATTTCGATTCGCTCCAGCGCGTCCATCACCAGCATGCGCAACTTCTTGTCGAAGACGTAGAGCTTGACCGCATCCTCGAAGGTCGCGCTGGGCCGAAAATCATCGAGGGCGATTCTCGTTTCCTTCCGTTGCTTCTTGACCGGTTTCCGGCCGTGCTCGTCAAGCAGGATCAGCAGCCCCGACCGCTCGCGGAAGGGAAACCAGTAGCCGCTCAGGCGGTAGTAGCCGATGCGCTGCAAATACTCCAGGGCCTTGGGTCGATCCGTCACCATCAGACCACGGGAGATCAGCAGGTCGGGTTGCTCCTCGTAGCTTTGCCACGGCTTGGAATAGGCCATCCGACTAATCCTCCGCCTCGGTTCGATAGGCTTCCTTGAAGGCGCCAGATTCGGGCTAGTCGTCCTCCTGCAACGCTGTGCCGTTCTGGCAATCAGCTTGCTCCCGGCACGCAGCAGATCACAGAAGAGCCCATACCTAGAAGCTCCGCCCCGGCCATCGCTGCGCTCGGCGGCGCTCCGCGACCTCTGACTCTGGCGCGTCTCCAGCGCTTCGGCTTAGACTGCAGTAACTCTGTAAGGCACTCGAAGCTGACCACTTTAGTCCTGATCATGATCTGTCGGGTCGCTTTGCTCTACCTGGGCTCGGCCTCCTACTAACTCACCGAAGATGACGTCAAAGATATATAGCCTCTAACGTCCGCAGTCGGCCAGTAGCGGCCATTGGCGCGTTAGCTTTACTCGACTGCTGTGACACCCCGACCAAGGCTAACGGCTCCGAGTCCCAATCATTCGCGTCCTGCACCGATGTATAATCTCTGGCCAGCGACCATCGCACAAAAAATCAGGTCAGAGATTCCCCATGCAGATCGAAGCTGATGTTTCCAAGGACGGCGTGCTCACGGCAATCTTGCCGGCCCGTTACCGCGGCAAGCGGGTTCACGTCATCATCGATGATGAAGCGGAGCACGCTACCGCCCAATGGGCCGCGATCTCCGCGGTGCTGGATCGCGCCGAGTCAACCTCCATCGCCTCTCGTGACCACCGCGAGATTCTGGGGGAGATCCGGCAGTTCCGAGAGTCGTCATGAGGCTTGCTTACGTTGATTCCTGTATTTGGATCACGTTGATTGAGGGGCTCGAGTCCTATCGGCCCCCGATTCAGAATGCTCTGGCCCGCTTGGCCCACGAAGGCTGGGAGCTTTGCACCTCCGATGCGGTTCGGCTAGAGGTCCTGGTCAGACCGCAGCGTCTCGGCGACAACAACCTCGTTGATATCTACGAAGCGCTGCTGGATGCGGCTCGAACTCTCCCGGTCCGGCCCGCCGTTTTCAAAGATGCCTTGGTCACGGCGACTCGCGAGGGTCTCAAGGCAATGGACTCGGTCCATGTCGCTATCGCCGCTCAGCATGGTTGCGAACGGTTCGTTACCACCGACCCACACTTTCAGGACCTGACCAGTCCATCCCCACACCTGATAGCCCTCCCCGCCGCTTAGGCTGCAGATACTCCTCGGTGCCAAACTGCTCGGAGAACCTCGGCAACGACAACCCAGGTGGGAAGTGAATGCGATTCATGGCCATGAGCGGGTCCTTCGAGCAATCGGAAGTCGCTCTACTGTGCGTCTTTCCGCGGCGAGAAAGGGGCTTGGCCGAAGAAGCTTTCTAATCAGGTGCCTTCATGGCAGGCCTGCTTGCGGCCAGTCATGCACATCAGTTGATAGACGCGCAATAGTCGTGATCCCAACCGTCAACTGGAGCGACCGACGCTCGCCGCGCGCACGTCCAACGCCGCTTCGACGCCGGCCTACACCACCCGCAGCCGCTCCAACCGCAGCCGATGCCGACCATCAAACAACCGCCGAGCACCAATCGAGATCGCGGCGATGCTGCCGAGCCCGGTACCGCCGGCGATCATGAACATGATCAGCAGCTGATACTTGGCGGCCTCCATCGGCGGACTGCCGGCGAGGATCTGGCCGGTCATCATGCCCGGTAGGCTGACCAGACCCGCGGTGGTCATGGCATTGGTTATCGGGATCAGGCCGGCGCGCAGGGCATCGCGGCGGATGTCGGCGATCGCCTCGCTCCAGGTGGCGCCGAGCAGCAGCCGCGCCTCGATGCGGTTGCGGCCTTCCCAGGCCTGGCGGCTGAGCCCGTCGAGGGCGACGGCGATGCCGTTCATGGTGTTGCCGAGCAGCATGCCGAGCAATGGGATCAGGTATTGCGGCTGGTACCAGGGCGTGACGCCGATGATCACCGTCAGCGCCAGCACCGTGATGCTGAACGAGGACAGGAACATCGAGAGCGCGCCGATGCCGTAGCCCCAGGCGCCACGGAAGCGCCGTCGCTGCCGCGCCATCACCTCCCAACCCGCGACCGAGAGCATCACCAAGGCAAGCAGCCCGATCAAGAGCGGATCGGTGGTCGCGAACAGCACCTTGAGCACCAGTCCGAGCAGAACCAGCTGCACCGTGCTGCGCGCGGCGGCGATCAGGATGCGTCGCTCGATGCCGAGATGCAGGCGCCAGGAGAGGGCGGCGAGCAGCAGTACCAGGCCGGCGGCGAGCGAGAGGTCGAAGGGGCTGAGAGAGATGAGATCCATGGTTAAAGGGAGAGTTCTGGGATGAGCTGGCCGCTGTCGATGACGAAGCAACGTCCACCGGCGGCTTGCGCTAGGCGCTGGCGCTGGTCTGGATCATGGCTGGCCCAGAGCACGGCCGCTCGCCGCTGGCGCCGGTAGTCATCGATCAGCTGCTCGGCGTGCTCGCGGTTGGTTGGGTCCAGGTTGGCGGTGGCCTCGTCCAGGAGCAGCACCTCCGGGTCATTGAGCAACAGTCGCGCCAGTGCGAGGCGTTGGCGCTCGCCGGTCGAGAGCCGCTGGATGTCCCAATCGAGGACGTCGCGCTCGAAGCCGAGGCGGGTGAGCAGATGCGGCAGCGCTGTGCTAACAGCGGGATCACGATCGGCGTTGTCGGCAGGATCAGTCGATGATGCAGCCCGTGCGGCGGCAGCAGTGATGAAATGGTCACCAACGCGATCGGCCCACCAGCCGCTCTCGGCTGGTAGCAAGCCGACGCGCCGCCGCCACTCCGGGGCCGGGATCGACGTCCGAGGCCGGTCGTCGATCAACACTTCGCCCTGATTCGGATCGAGATCGGCAATGGCGCGCAGCAGTAGGCTCTTGCCGGAGCCTGAAGGCCCGGAGATGAAGATCAGCTCGCCGGCGTTGATCTGCAGATCGACCGGGGCGAGGATACGCGGTTGCAGCTGCGAGAGGGTTAAGGCAGCCATCAGCGACGCCGGTAGATCAGGTCGTGTACCTGATGACCGAGGCGCTGGCCGCGGCGCTCGAACTTGGTCAGCGGTCGTTGCGCCGGGCGTGGGCTGAACTGGCCCGGTCCAGCGCAGTTCTCAAAGAGTGTGTTGGCGTCGTCGAGCATGGTCAGCATCCACTCCGCATAGGGGGTCCAATCCGTAGCCAGGTGAAAGATCCCCGCTGATTGCAGCGTCCTTGCGACGGCGGCAACGAAGCTCGGCTGTACGATGCGCCGCTTGTGATGACGCTTCTTCGGCCAAGGGTCGGGGAAGAACAGCTGTACCCGGTCAAGGCTAGCAGCGGGCAGGCCGGTCTCGAGCAGGGCCGTCGCATCGGCGCGCAGCACGCGCACATTGGTCAGCCCCTGTTGCTCGAGCAAGAGCAGCAGATGGCCAACGCCGGGTCGGTGGACTTCGAGGCCGATGAAGTCGCGCTCCGGTGCCGCCGCGGCCATGGTCGCCAGCGATTCGCCGTTGCCAAAGCCGATCTCGAGCGTGATGGGACGCGGCTTAGTGAGATCGGGCTGGGCGGCGGCAAATAGCGCCTGTGGGTCGAGCGTCTCGCCTGGCTGCCAGTCGACGCCGAAGCGCGGCCAGAGTTCGCGAAAGGCGCGCTCCTGGCCGGCCGTCAGCCGCCCCTCGCGCAGCACGAAGCTGCGAATTGGGCGCGGTATGCGCTCGCGCGCCTCGGCAGGCGCTGGCTCTGCAGCATTGCCCGCGTCTCGATTGCTGAGTTTCAAGACCTTGGTCGTGTTTTGGATGGCGTTGCGGTTGGTCTTGTCCATGGGGCAGCCGGGATCAGGGAGCGCTTGGTGCGACGACGGATGCCAATAGCGGTGATCAAACAGAGACACGGACCGTCGAGACGGGATAGCGAACGATCAGGCCATCCGAGGTCACGAGGGTCAATCCCTCGACCATGGCTTGGGCGATCAGCATGCGGTCGAACGGGTCTTTGTGAATCGCGGGAAGATTCTGCACCATCAGCGCATGGCTGCTGTCGATGCAGAGTTCTCGGTAGCCATTGTCGAGCAGGCCGCGGCGCAGGGCGTGCGCGTCGACCTGAAAATCGTCTCGCCCCAGTCCGTTCTTGATGACCACCTCCCAGAGATTGGCCGGGCTGAAATGGAGCAGGTTCTCGGGGGCTGCGAGCAACGCGCGCGCCTCCTCCGACAATCGCTTGGGCTCACCTGCGGACCAGAGCAGCACCTGGGTATCGAGCAGCAGCTTCAAGCTTGCTCCCCAAACATCGCTAGGATGGTGTCTTCACCCATGCGATCGAAATCATCGGGCACGCGAATCTGCCCCGCCATGAAGCCGAGGCGCTGCGGGGTCGTTACTTCTTGAAGGGGTATCACCTTGACCATCGGGCGTCCGGCCTTGGCAATGACGAATGGCTCGCCGCCCGCTGCCTTTTCAACGAGCTGAGAAAGGTGGGTCTTGGCTTCGTGCATGTTGACGGTGCGCACTGGGATTCTCCGGATAAATCAAACTAGACTAACCGGACTTAGTTTTATCGAGCCGCGATGCGTTGTCAATCAGGAGCCGCTTGGTGTTTGGGCTCAGCGCGCGCCTGAAGCGGCTGAGCGATGTCGGGTTTGCTGCTCATCGTCCATCTCGCTGTGGCGGACAACGATGAGGCGAAGCTTCAATAATCGGTTGCAATCAAGGTCTGCCGATGATTCAGTCATGACTTCCTTCCATCTTCTTCGTGTTCAATCGTTGTGGCGCCGCCAGCTTGAGTACGATGACAGAGCACACTGGCTCTAGCCGCGCGAGCGTGCCACGAACAGGTTCCACAGCCGTCTTACCGGGAGCGCCATGATGTCCAATCTTGCCGTGTCGTCATTCATTACTGTCGATGATTATCTGGCCTGCGAGGCCGAGTCGCCCATCAAACACGAGTATGTGGATGGTGAGGTTTTTGCGATGGGCGGCGCCACCGATGCGCATGTCACCGTCGCGGGGAACGTCTTCAGCCTCCTGCGTGCCCATCTGCGCGGTGGCCCTTGCCGGGTCTACATCACTGATATGAAGCTCCAGGTGGAGCGGGCCAACGCCTTCTTCTACCCTGATGTCTTCGTCACCTGCGCGGCGGCGGATGCGTCTGAGCCGTTGATCAAGCGCTCGCCGACTGTTGTGATCGAGATCCTCTCCAAGTCGACCGAGGGCTACGATCGCGGCGGAAAGTTTGCCCGCTACCGGCTGCTCGATAGCCTGCAGGAATACGTCCTGATCGATTCACGCCGGCGGGTGATCGATGTCTTTCGTCGTCACGCCAAGGGCTGGCTGCTGCAGCCGCTGGCCGAGGATGGCCGACTGGAGCTGCCGACGCTCGATTTCGGCTGCACGATGGACGAGATCTACGAGGATGTGACCCTAGAGCCGGTGATCGACGAGCCAGACGGCGAGCCGATCACCAAGGTGGTCTGACGCTCGCCTACCCAGGCTCTGCAGGAGCAGGCCTAACAATCATGGCGCGACGCTACCCTGGACAAGGAATCGCGCGAGATTCAGGTTGACGAGGGATCTGATCAAGAACGCCTCGGAGTCCTCGAAGCCTCAGAAAAAGGTCCCCTCGATTGGCGATGAAGCCGATGCGAAACGCTTCGCCGGCATGCGCCCGGCCAAGAAGGCCTCGCGCCCGGCCTCAATGCCCTTGCGCATCGCGCTGGCCATCAGTACTGGGTCCTTGGCTGCGGCAATCGCGGTGTTCATCAACACGCCGTCGCAGCCCAGCTCCATCGCCACGGCCGCATCGGAGGCAGTGCCGACACCGGCATCGACCAGAATCGGTACCTTGGCGTTTTCGACGATGGTGAGAATGTTCAGCCGATTGCGAATGCCCAGCCCGGAGCCGATCGGCGCCGCCAGGGGCATCACCACGCAGCAGCCGATCTCTTCCAACTGCTTGGCGACGATTGGGTCATCGTTGGTGTAGACCATCACATCGAAGCCATCGGCGACCAGGATCTTGGCGGCCTCGACGGTCTGCAGCACATCCGGGAACAGGGTCTTCTGGTCACCGAGCACCTCGAGCTTGACCAACTTGTGGCCATCGAGCAGCTCGCGTGCGAGGCGGCAGGTGCGCACCGCGCTGTCGACGTCGTAACAGCCGGCGGTATTGGGCAGGATGGTGTAACGATCTGGGGTCAGCACCTCGAGGATGTTCGGCTCATCGGCGTTTTGGCCGATGTTGGTACGGCGCACGGCGATGGTGACGATCTCGGCGCCGCTGGCCTCGATCGCGCGCACGGTCTCGTCCATGTCCTTGTACTTGCCGGTGCCAACCAGCAGGCGCGAGTGGTAGTCGCGGCCGGCGATGGTGAAGTTGTCTGAAGAGGTCGTCGATGCAGTCATAACGATGGGCGTCGGTCTTAAATAGGGTCGTCAAATCAGAGTAAGGCGTTCGCGGGACGCTGATCAGTGATGTTCAGCATCCGATGGGCGGCCTCGGAGTGGTCAAGGCCCATGCCAGGCTCGCCACGGTCTTGATGCGGACTCGGCGCAGGCCGGGCTGCCTTGGTGGGCGGTGCTCAGACAATAGCTGATCGGCTTGGCCCGTGGCGCTGAGGATTGTCCGTGATCCGCTCGACAGAGACCGGATGGGCTCGGCTAACGCTCATTATGGCGAAGCGCTCGCAGCTACCTTGGGTTCATCAGCCGCCACCCACCGCATGGATGATCTCGACCGCATCACCAGCCTTGAGCTCATGCTCGGCAAAGCGGCTGCGCGGCACCAGCTCGCGGTTCACCTCAACCGCCAGACGGCGGTCGGTGAGGCCAAGGTGCTCGATCAAGCCGGACATGCGCGTCGCGTCTGGGACCGTGGTTGGGGTGCCGTTGAGCTGGATTTGCATCCTCAAGTAACTCCTGTGAGCAGACAATTCTGATGACGCGCGGTGCTGTGGCGGGCGACATCCTGATTGGTGGGCGGCGGGCAATTTCACTAGACTGCAGCGCCGACGAAAACAACATAAAGACTCAATCGGGAGGCACCGACAGTGAATCGATGGTCCGAGGATCTGATCTCGGTCGAGCGCGCTAGCACGCTCGACGGACTGTTTCATCAACGCCTGCGCCGATCACCGGACCGCGCTGCTTACCAATGGTTCGATCGCACCAGCGAAAGCTGGCGCAGCATCAGTTGGCGCGAGACCGCGGATCAGATCGCGCGTTGGCGAGCGGCGCTGAGCGCGGAGGCACTGAGTCCGGGTGATCGGGTGGCCATGCTGCTGCGTAACTGCACCGAGTGGGTGATCTTTGACCAGGCCGCCCTGTCGCTGGGGTTGATCACCGTTCCCCTGTACACCGACGACCGGGCCGACAACGCCGCGCATATCCTCCAAGATGCCGATTGTAAGGTGCTGCTGATCCAGGATGCCAACCGCTGGAAGCGCTTGGCGCCGGCGATTGGCGAGGCGCTCTATCCGGAGCGCGTCGTGATCCTCGAAGACAGCGAGCAGTCGCGCCGCGTTGCGACCTACGATGAGCGTGTCGTGGTTGCCACAAACTGGCTGCCGGAGCACGGCGAGCCTTGGGCGCAGCGTGATGCCGATCCAAACTCGTTGGCGACGATCGTCTACACCTCTGGGACCACCGGGCGGCCCAAAGGCGTGATGCTGAGCCACCTGAACATTCTGGCAAATGCGCATGCCAGCGTCACCATGCTGGATGTCTACCAGGAAGACGTCTTCCTGTCGTTCCTGCCGCTGTCGCACATGCTCGAGCGCATGGGCAGCTACTACCTGCCGATGATGACCGGCTCGACGGTCGCCTATGCGCGCTCGATCAATCAGCTTGCCGAGGATCTGCAGACGATCCGCCCGAGCGTGATCATCGCCGTGCCGCGGGTGTTCGAGCGCGTCTATCAGCGCATTCAGGATCAGCTCGAGGGACGCCCCAAGCTGCTGCGGTCGCTGTTCAAGCTCGCGGTTAGGGTCGGTTGGATCGACTTCGAGCGTCGCCAGGGGCGGCGTGGCTGGCATCCCTTGCTGCTGCTCTGGCCCTGGTTGCGGCGCAAGGTGGCGCGGCCGGTGCTCGAGCGTCTCGGCGGGCGGTTACGCGCGGCGGTGAGTGGCGGTGCACCGCTGCCGTTTGGCGTCGCTCAGCTCTTCATCGGGCTCGAGCTGCCGTTGGTGCAGGGCTATGGGCTCACGGAGACCAGCCCGGTGGTAGCGGTCAACCCGCTGGAGGACAATCGGCCGGAGAGTGTCGGCATCCCGCTGCGCGGCATCCAGGTGCGCATCGGCGCCGATGATGAGCTACAGGTGAAAGGCCCCTGTAACACCCTCGGCTACTGGAACAATCACGTCGCGACCGCGCGCATGTTCACCGCGGACGGCTGGCTGCGGACGGGTGACCAAGCGCGGATTGATGATCGCCATGTCTATATCACCGGTCGCCTCAAGGATATCTTGGTGCTCTCGAACGGCGAGAAGGTCCCGCCGGCAGACATGGAGATGACCATCGGCCTCGATCCGCTGGTCGAGCAGGTGCTGGTCCTCGGCGAGGGGCGCTCCTACCTGACCGCCATCATGGTCCTGAACAACGACCTTTGGCCTGGCCTGGCAAGCGAGTATGGCCTCGATCCGAATCGAAGCGAGAGCCTGTCGGACCCGCACTTGCTGCGCGATATCCTAAAGCGTATCCGCGATGCGCTCGCCGATTTTCCTGGCTACGCCAAAGTGCGTCGGGTCACCCTAGCGTTGGAGCCCTGGACGATCGAGAACGCGATGCTGACGCCGACGATGAAGGTCAAGCGCAATCAGGTGCTTGAGCAGTACAAAGACGCTGTCGAGCAGATGTATGCCGAGCATCACTGAGGTCGGTGGTATTTGAGATCGGTGGTGTTTAATGATGCAATGCGCCGTTGCAGTTGCTCGGCGCCGGCTCTACAATCCCTCGTCCAAGCGGGCGTAGTTCAATGGTAGAACAGGAGCTTCCCAAGCTTCTAATGTGGGTTCGATTCCCATCGCCCGCTCCACTCTGTTTCAGATCATGCAGCAACTCTATCAGGCCGCCGACCGCATCGAGGCACAGCTGCTGCGTGACCTGCTCGACCGGCATCATGTCGAGGCCCGCGTCTTTGGCGATTATCTCTCCGGGGCAGCCGGTGAGCTTCCCGCTGATGTCTATCCCACCGTCTGGGTCATCGAAGACCACGACTTGCCACGTGCTCAAACCTTACTCAACGACTGGCTCGCGGAGAATCAGGCGCGGGCTACGGCAGCCTCCTGGGTCTGTCGCGGATGCGGCGAGCTGGTTGATGGCAGCTTCGACCTCTGTTGGCGTTGTGGCCAGGAGGCGTTGTGGCCAAGAACATTGAAGGACGCTGACTGATGCCAGAAAGGCGCTGAATCATGCCAGTTTGGATCAAGCTGGGTTGGATCAAGCTGACCCTAGGCCTTGTGCTTGCGCTGCTGTTGCTGGTCGTGGCTGCTGCCGCGATCGCGCCGGCGCTGGTCGACAAGCAGCAACTCTTGCGCGACCTCGAAGCCGAGATTAGTCTCGCGCTGGGCCGGCCGACCCAGGTCGAGTCCATCGGGCAGCTGCGGCTCTTGCCGACGCCGCGTCTTCGCCTCGAAGGGCTGCGGGTTTCCGAGACTGCCGCGGCTGCCGCGACTGCTGCGGCTGAAGTGCCTGTCTTTGCAACCGTCGAGTCTGTGCATCTTGAGGCCGCTATCTGGCCCTTGGTGATGGGGCGTTTGGTGCTAGCCGAAGTGCTGATTGATCGCCCGAGGCTCAGCCTGCAGATGCTGTCGACTGCCCCGTCTTCAGCTGCGTCTACTGCTGCAAGCCATCTTGCAAGCCATCTTGCAAGCCACCTGATGAGTCGGGTGGGCGAGCGCTCTCCTCGCGCCTTGGTAGGTGCCACCGATGCTCAGGATGTAGCTGGATCGGGGCTAAAGCAGGTGTCAGGATCGGCCCAGGAGGAGCTGGCGACGACAGCGCCGATGGGGCCACCGTCAGCCACAGCCATGGTATCCCCGCCGACACTGCCGCCGATTCGTCGGCTGATGATCCGCGATGGCGAGCTGATCGGGCCAGGCACGACGACCGGCACGAACTCAATGCTTGGTCTGGAGGCGTTGAGCCTGACCGCAGGCCCGATCGTCCCGGGACGCAGCGGTCGTCTGGATGCGACTTTTAGGCTGTTGACGCCGATGATCTCACTGCCCGGCTTAGTCGAGGCCGAGATCAGGCTGGCAGATCCACTCACTGAGCTTACGTTGCGACCGTTGAGCTTGCGGTTTGGTCGCCTTGCGGGTGGCCAGGGGCCGCCGATCGAGATCGCTGCGGAGGCTCGATTCGAGCTCATGAACGCTCGCCTCTCGATCGACCCGTTCGAGCTGCTCGCCGATCGGCTGCAGGTCACTGGGGCTGCGCAGCTGTTTCCGACGCCCTCGGGTCTAGGCATCGACGGCCAGGTTCGAGTGCCGCCGTTTGATCTGCGTGCTTGGCTTGTCGCGCAGACCGCGCTGAGGATGCCCGGCAACGCCCAGACCTTGAGGCGGGTTGGCGGTCAGTTTGATCTGCAGCTCCGCGGCCTTGCCGTGGCGATCGACAACGCGGCCATGATCATTGATCAGACACAGCTCGCCGCGGTGGCGCGTCTACGGTTGCCGATGGGGCCGTTGACTCCGTTCTCAGGCCGGCTCGCGGTGGCGATCGACCGGCTCGAGCTTGATCCCTATCTGGCTGGCGCCGAGCCTATTTCTGGGCCTGGGCCTGGGCCTGGGCCTGGGCCTGGGCCTGGGCCTGGGCCTGGGCCTGGGCCTGGGCCTGGGCCTGGGCCTGGGCCTGGGCCTGGGCCTGCTGGACCCACTGCGCCGGCTGTCTCGGCTAACGCTGCGCCAGCGCTGACTACCTCAGCCAAGCCTATGGCAACGGTGTCTCATGCCGTGGCCAATGCGGTGCCAGCTGCGCCTGCTGCCGCGCTCAACCTTGCGACAACTCAGCTGCCACCGTTACCACCGCTGCCACCGGCGGCCAGGCAGCCAGAGCAGGGTCTTCGGCTGCAACTGGCCGCCGGCGAGCTGCGCCTTGGCGGGCTCGGCCTCAGCTCGGCGCAGCTCACAGGGCATCTGCTTCCGCGTTCGCTCGAGCTTGACTCAAATGCCGACTTCTACGGTGGCCGGCTGGAGACCCAGTTCGCCGCAAGTCAGTTGGCTGGTGCGTCGGTCCCACAGCCAGGGCGAGAGCCGGATTCAGCGTCCACTGCAGATAAGGCGTCGTCCCGACCCGAAGCCCGACCCGGACCTGGACCTGGACCTGGACCTGGACCTGGACCTGGACCAGGGCGAGCGTTCGATGCGCAGTCTGCGGGTGCCCGGGCGCCTGGGCCAGACCTGCAGCTCGAGGCGACCGCGAGCAGCGTCGATCTGGCCGCGCTTCTGTCCGAGCTCCAGCTCGGCGGCCACGATCAGGTACCGATCACCGGTCTCGCCGAGATCGATCTCGATCTGTTTGCCCGCGGTGCCGATTCGGCCTCGATCCTCTCGACGCTGGGTGGTGAAGCTGCCTTCGCAGTGCGCGAGGGTGCTGTGACCATGGTTGATCTCGGGCAGTTGATCACCGGCACTATCGGTGCGATCGGTGTCTCGCGCGAGGATGCGGAGAATCTGACCCGCTTTCATGCCCTCACCCTAAGCGCCAAGGGGGCGGAGGGTCGATTCAGTAGTGACGACATTCAGCTGCGATCGAACCTCCTGAATATCGATGGTCGCGGTGAGTTAGACCTCAGCACACAGCAGATTGCGCTCAACTTGCAGGCGGTGATGACCAAACCACCCAAGGGTCAGGGCCGGGGTATCAAGGAGTTGGAAGGCATCCCGATCCCGATTAGCGCGAGTGGCCCCTGGGCCGATCCACGCTGGGAGGTCGATGTGCGGAGCGCGCTCGATACGGCCGCCCGGCGTGCGCTGCGCGAAGACAACGGGCTGTTCGACGAGATCGAAGAACGCACCGGCATCAAGGGACTCGGCGACGGATTACGGCAGATCCTGCCGGGGCTGCTCGGGAGGTGAGCCAGCAGGAGGATCAGCGAGCGCCCAAGCCAGCATCCAAGCCCAGGTGCCCGCAGGTCCCAACCTCGGCGATCGCCAACGATTTCGCACAACGCCTGCTCAACTGGTTCGGGCGCCATGGTCGCCACGACCTGCCTTGGCAACGCGACGCGACGCCTTATCGCGTCTGGGTCTCGGAGATCATGCTGCAGCAGACCCAGGTCGCGGTGGTGGTGCCTTATTTCGAGCGTTTCATGGCGCGTTTCCCCGACCTGCAGTCGCTGGCTGCTGCCGACCAGGATGCGGTGTTACACCTCTGGTCCGGGCTCGGCTACTATGCGCGGGCGCGCAACCTGCATCGTGCTGCGCGTGTGATCGTTGCCGAGCATCAGGGCCGATTCCCGGAGCAGGTCGAGGCGCTTGAGGCGCTGCCAGGGATCGGTCGCTCGACGGCTGGCGCGATCCTGTCGCTGGCGCTCGGCCAGCACCATCCGATCCTCGACGGTAACTGTAAACGGGTCTTGGCGCGCTGCTTTGCGATCCCGGGTTGGCCGGGCAGCAACGCTGTCTTGGCCCAGCTGTGGGCGCTGGCCGAGGCGCTGACTCCGCTCGAGCAGGTGGCCGATTTCAATCAGGCCATGATGGACCTCGGCGCGACGCTCTGTAAGCGCGCTCGCCCGGCTTGCTCAGTGTGCCCGCTGGCGGATTGTTGCCAAGCCTTGGCGCAGGATGCGGTCAGTGCCTATCCGGCGCCCAAGCCGCGCAAGCAGACGCCATTGCGCGCTGCACAGTTGTTGTTGATCCAAGACCCGCACGGGCAGGTGCTGCTGCAGCGACGGCCGCCGGCCGGGATCTGGGGCGGACTCTGGACTCCGCCCGAGCTGAGCGTCGATGCCGATGCCGAGGATTGGTGCCGTTCGCAGCTCGGTGCATGCGTGCTGCGACTTGAAATGCTGCCTCGGCGCCGACATACCTTCAGCCACTTCCAGCTCGAGATGTGGCCGGTGTTGGTCAAGCTTGCAGCCGCCGCTGCCCGAGTCGGCGATCAGCCCGATGTGAGCTGGATCGATCCGGCTCAGCCTGGCGCCCTCGGGCTTCCGGCGCCGATAAGACGCCTGCTCACCGAACTGGGAGCAACGACGCCTCGCGCTGTTGCCGAGGCTGATAGCGAACGCCAACCAAGCGAATGAAACGACAGGAGTAGCCCGATGAGCCGCATGGTCAACTGTGTAAAGCTCGGCCGCGAAGCCGAAGGTCTGGACCGGCAGCCGTATCCCGGCGAGCTTGGCAAGCGTCTCTTCGAGAGCGTCTCGAAGCCAGCCTGGGCCGATTGGCTCAAGCATCAGACCATGCTCATCAATGAGAACCGGCTGAGCCCGATGGACCCAAAGGCGCGCAAGTTCCTCGAGGAGCAGATGGAGCAGTACTTCTTCGGCGACGGGGCGGAGATGCCCGAGGGCTACGTGCCACCGAAGCAGTAGCCCTGGACGATAGTCCTGGGCAATCGCGCTGGGCAATCGCTCTCGACTCTCAGGCGAAGACCACCGTCTTGTTGCCATGCAGCAGCACGCGGTCTTCGAGGTGATAGCGGACACCACGCGCGAGGACCGTTTTCTCCACGTCCTTACCCAGACGAACCATGTCCTCGACCGTATTGTGGTGTCCAACCCGCACCACGTCTTGCTCGATGATCGGGCCGGCGTCCAGCTCGCTGGTCACATAGTGGCAGGTCGCGCCGATCAGCTTGACGCCGCGCGCCGAGGCCTGATGATAGGGTCGAGCGCCGACGAAGGAGGGCAGGAAGCTGTGATGGATATTGATGATCCGCCCAGGATAACGCTCGCAGAGATCGGGTGGCAGGATCTGCATGTAGCGCGCTAACACCACCAGGTCGGCCTTGGCGGCCTGTATCGCGGCGTTGACCGCTGCGAAGTGATGCGACTTATCTGAGCCATCGACCGGCAGATGCTGGTAATCGATGCCATGCCAGTTCACATAGTCGCGGAGATCGGCATGGTTTGACAGCACACAGGGGATGTCGAACGCCAACTCGCCGCTGCGCCAGCGGTAGAGCAAGTCTGATAGGCAATGTGCCTGCTTGCTGGCCATCAACACGACGCGACGGTTGACGCCGGTGTCCGTCAGGTACCAGTTCATCGCAAAGCGGGTTGCGATCGGCTCGAACAGGGCCCGGAAGCGCTCCTCACCGAAGGGTAGCGATGTGGCCCGCACCACATAGCGCATGAAGAACCATTGGCTCTCTGGGTCCGAGTAGTGATGCGCCTCGGTGATCCAGCCGCCATGCTGGGCGATGAAGTCACTGACTGCGGCGACAATCCCCACCTGATCGGGGCAGGAGACGATAAGTCGGTAGGAACGTTCCATTCGGTGCTGTGGCCTCGACGTTGCGGATGAGTTGCTAAACGTTACCTTGAAACAGCTGTTTCATCCGCGCGGGTGGCGATGCGCCATGAATCTGAGTGCTCGTTCAGACTCAGGCTCAGGCTCATCCTCTCCGGTCTCGGCAGCAGGTGGTAGAGGGTCAGATGGTGCCTGGCCTCTGGCGCCGCGCAGTGCCGGTGGCTCTCGGGCTCGGCGTCGATAGGCGAATAGGGGCCGGATGGCGGTAGGAAGATGTTGCGACCCATCGGCGGCAGGTCGAGCATCGCGACCGTCACCGGGTCGAGCAGACCATCGGTCGGGCGTAGGCCATGGCGTAGCTGAAACTGATTGAGCGCGGCTTGAGTGAGCTTGCCGGCGATGCCGTCGAATTGCGCCGTCTGGGTGCGTTTGCGTGCATGGGTTTGGGTCTGTAGGCCCTTTTCGGCGAGTGCCTTCTGCAGTCGCGCGATGTGCGGCCTCGAGCTGCGCTGATGGCTCTTCAGGAGTCGGTTGATGGCCATCAGGTCTAAGCTACTCTGCAGCGCGGCCCGCTGAGCGGCCTGCAGCGCCGCATAGCGGGCGAGGCGCTGATCATAGAGCTCGAGCGCGACACGCTCGCTCGGCATCAGGCTATCAGCCAATGCGGGATCAACCGGGGTGTCCTTGCCGACGAGATCGCGAAAGGCCTGCAGCGCCTCGCGAACCGCTGGGTTGTTGGTGTCGGTAGCGTTCTCATCCAGCGCCAAGAGCCCGAGATTTTGCAGCGCAGATCGGGCCGTCGGCGGCAAATGGGTCAAGGGCTTGTCGTCCCCTTGCCGAATCAGTTCGGCGAGGCGCTCCTTGTAGGCCTGCGTCTCGACGGCATCGAGCGGTCCGTTGACCAACGGCGCCGGTAGCGGCAGGCTGCCCGTGAGCGCATGGCGAAACTCGAGCGTGTTGGTGATCTTGTCGTCATTGAACGACCAGCCTGGCATGTCGCCGCCGTTCATCTGAAAGCCAACGCCGTATTTGGCGCGAACCATGGCTGGCTGCTGCTTGGCCTGGACGCGTGCGGAGAGCGCGTCCAAGAACTCCGCCCAGGTGTAGGGATTGGTCTTGGTGCTGGCGTCGCGATAAAACATGCCCGCGTTTCCGGTCACCACCGGCGAGTCGGCCGGAAGGCCCCATTCAGCGCTCCTCCAACTGGCAGGGGCAGATAAGGCCCCGGACGGTGGGCGATAAACGGCGGAGTCGCTCAGCCGAGGGTCTAGGGTGCCGAGCCGATGCGATCTTGAGCCTGAGGATGAGCCTGACCCCGACCGATTGCTAGGGAGGCGTCCTGTCGTTGCTAACAGGCGCCGCTGCCTGGCAGCGGCCAATGGGTTGGCGTCAGACAGCCCTGGGCTCAGGCGACTGCCGGGGAGTTGGATGTAGTGTCGCTGTCTGGTGCCGGCGAGGCCTAGTCCTAGCCCCGTTGCCGGCTTCGGCTCGCTGTTGGTCTGTGCGGGCGCAACGCTTAGGGTGTGGCGAGCCTCTCCCCGCGCCAGTGCCAAGATCTGCCGGCCGCGTTTCTCGCCGAGAAAGTGGAATAGGTAGTCTTCTTCTGGCGTTTTGGCCCCAGAGTCGACGCTCAGATAATGCTTGGCAAAGGCAAGAACGGCGAAATTGTGCCGCAGGAGCTGCAGTTGCTCGTCCTCGGCCTCGCGTTCGCCGGCAACCGTCTCTTCAATGATGGAGCGCACCTGCTGATCGCTGAATGGCCCGGCGCCGAGGTCCATGTGGTCACGATGCAGGGATGCGTCCGCAGCGCTGACCGCCAACAGCTCTGCGCCATAGCGCTTGATGATGCGGTAGAAGGTGGAGGGGATGAACTGCCAGACGCCGGTCGCCGAGCCGAGCCTGCCTTCCGCGATCGTCGGTCGGACAAAGTCGTTCCAGGTCCGTGCACTCTCGAACTCGCCGGTCGCGAGCGCTTGCCCCAAGCTCTTTCCAGTGCGTTGCGCCATCTCGAGCAAGATCAGCATCTGGCGCGGAGAGATGTCTTGAGTGCGGTCGTAGTTGCGCGCCTCAGCCTCAGCCTGGGCGCGAAATTCCGCTATTGCCAGTGTGTGCGCGCTTGGCGCTTGATCGACGACATCCTGGCTCTCACTCCTCTCATCGGCGATGTCAGTATCTGCCGAAGCGGTCATCAGGCCGCCAGCCAAGAGTCCGAGGCCAAGCGCCAGCAGCCAGCATGGATGAGTCGGATTCTGTTGTCGTCGCATGGTTACCCTGCAGCGGCAAGGCCCGTTTGGCGGGTGCGCTCGAAGGCTTGGGCCGGAAAGCCTTTTTCTGAGAATTCGTCTAGCCATTGTTGGACGAGTTCCTCGGCTGGCAGCGGGTCTCGCGCCAGCACCCAGCCGCGGCGGCGCGAGGGCTGACCGACCAGGGCATACTCGTAGTCATCGCCGAGGCCAATCACCCAGTAATGGTCCCAGAGCACGTGCACGCCGTAAAGCATGCGGAAACTGATCTCGAAGCGGCTGTTGCTGCTGCGATCGACCACACGGGCGATGCCTTTCGCGGTGCCGATGCCGCCATCGGCGTGGGTGCAGCGATTGGTCACATAGACCATGCCATCGTCGCCGAGCAGATAGTCTGCTTGCACGTCTTTGGTGCATCGGCGCTCAGTGAAATAGGGTAGCCGGGCGATCTCGTACCAGCGTCCCATATAGCGCTTCAGATCCACGTGCTGCACCGTGCTTGGCGCTGTCAGGTGGACCCTGGGCTTGCGCAAGCGGGTACTGACAGTGACCTGTGCGTCGACGTCATTACGCTGCCGGCTATCTGGCGGGGCGGTGTAGATCTCCTCGGCCCAGTCGGAGAGGCCTGGTGCGCTCTTGGCAGCACTGTTCGCAGCGCTCTTGGCAGCGCTGTTGGCTTTGCCGCGAGCGGCGCTGCCGGCGGAGCTGAGATCACTGCTACGATCGGCAGCAGGCGGCTTGGGGGGGCGGCGGTTTGAGCCTTGCCCATCATCAAGTTTGCTGCGGAGCTTCGGTGGCGGACGATCCGTCATGCTCGAGTCCTTGCGGAGCGGCTGGCTCGGTTCGGCTGTTCTCGGGGTGACATCATGGAGAGGTGCTGCTGCTCACGGCAAGTTGACGAGTAAGGATAGCTGCATCGGCACGACGACGAGCCGGCTCGAGGCATTCGGTGTAAGGTGGCTCGATATCAGGATTGACGTGATGAATCGGCCGTGATCAATCGGCCGTGGCAAACGGTCGTGTCAGCCGCTGTTATCGGCCTAGGTAAAGGTTAGGCCCAAAAGCCCTTACGCCAACCGCTGGTCGACGAAAGGTCCGCGATTCTACCTAGCGACAGGCTGGCCTGCCGGGTCTTGGCCGACAATGGCCGCAGATGTGCCGCAAAACTTGGGCCAATCGCATAGCGATACGGGCGCTGTCGCAGGTAGAATTCACCGTTTAGAGACGAGGGTGCGCTTTAACTCGCACCACGGAAGAGCATGCGTTACGAAACAGACGATCTTCGCATCCGCGCGATCAAACAGGTGATTGCGCCGAAAGACCTCCATGCCGAGTTTCCCATCACCGAGGCGGCGGCGGCCACGGTGCATGAGACCCGCAAGGCCATTCAGCACATCCTACACGGTGAGGATGACCGGCTGCTGGTGGTCGTCGGCCCTTGTTCAGTGCACGACCCCGCCGCAGCACTCGAGTACGCCCAACAGTTGGCCAGCGTGCGTGATCAGGTGAGCGATCAGCTGCTGATCGTGATGCGGGTCTACTTTGAAAAACCGCGCACCACGGTCGGCTGGAAGGGCCTGATCAACGACCCAAACCTGGACGGCAGCTTCGAGATCAACAAGGGGCTGGGGCTGGCGCGGCGGCTGCTGATCGATCTCAACGACCAGGGAATGCCAGCCGGTACCGAGTTCCTGGACCTGATCAGCCCGCAATATATCGCCGACCTGGTGAGCTGGGGCGCCATCGGTGCGCGTACCACTGAGAGTCAGGGCCACCGCGAGCTGGCCTCAGGCCTCTCCTGCCCGGTGGGCTTCAAGAATGCGACCGATGGCAGCGTTAAGGTCGCGATCGACGCGATTCACGCCGCGGCACGTCCCCATGTCTTCATGTCCCTCACCAAAGAGGGGCATTCAGCGATCTTCACCACCACGGGTAACGAAGACACCCACATCATCCTGCGTGGTGGCAGCCGGCCCAACTACGATACCGAGAGCGTCGACATCGCCGCTACTGCGATCCAAGACTCGGGGCTGGTGCCGAAGATCATGATCGACTTCAGTCACGCTAACAGCCGTAAGCAGCCGGACAAGCAGCTGCGTGTTGCCGAGGATGTCGCTGGCCAGATCGCCCGCGGCGAGACCCGCATCTACGGTGCGATGATCGAGAGCAATCTGATCGGTGGGCGCCAAAACCTCACCGCCGCTGGCGAGCTGGTGTATGGCCAGAGCATTACCGATGCCTGCCTGGCCTGGGAGCAGACTGCGCCGATGCTGATGCAGCTGGCTGAGGCCGCCGAGCGACGTCGAGCACGCCGCTGAGACACTGTCTATCAACGGCTTCCCGATTCGAGCACCAGGGTAGGGCGGTTGTCGGGAAGTGGCAAGTGGATAGTGGCAAGTGGATAGAAGACAGTAGACAGCGACTCAGCATGGGGATTGGGCTATTTTTCGTCGAAGCCCGCTAGGTGGTACCAGCGGCGGGCTTCTTCGGGGTCTTTCTCGACGCCGCGGCCCTCTTCGTACATCATCGCCAACGTGGTCTGTGAGCCCGCTAGCCCCTGCTCGGCGGCCTTTTTGAACCAGGCCACCGCCTTGTTGGCATCCTTGTCGATGCACTCGCCCTCCATGTACATGAAGCCCAGTCCGTGCTGGGCGACGCCGAGCCCGGCCTCGGCGGCGGCGCGCATGTACTTGAACGCCTGCATCGGATTCTCGAGCATACCCAGGCCGTTCTGCGCCATGATCGCGACCCGATATTGTGCCTCCGGATGGCCGGCCTCGGCGAGCGGACCTAACAGGCCGACGGCGCGCGAAAACTGCTTGGATTCAAAGGCGGCGATGCCGCTGCTGAGATCCATGTCTTGGTTGCTGATCTGTTCGGACATCGGGATTCCTCGTCGTCAAAAGGTTGGGGCTGATAGGTTAGGGGTTAGGGGTTAGGGGTTGGAAGTTGGGGTCGGCAGGCCGGAGTCGACAGGCTGTCGGAAACACTTTCGTGGCGCTCAGCGAGCGCTCAGCGGAAACCCAATCCGCGTTTGCCATTGGTTGAGTAGCGTCTCGTTTGCGGCGCCAAGGGCAACGCGTTTGGCGAGTGTGATGGCTGATTCAGGCTGCGCGCTGCCGGGTGCGTACAATCGGGTTGCGGCGCCAGCCTCGGTGGCGATAAGACGGCCGGCGGCGTGATCCCAAAGCCCTTGGCCGCCGTGCAGATAGAGCTGGAAACGACCGGCGCCGAGCCAGCACCATTCCAGTGCAACCGCCCCCAGGTTCCGCTGTGAGCGGAACGAATCAGCGCCAAAAAGTCCGGCGACGCGATCCTTCGGCAAACGCTTGAAATCGACCATCGCCAGGCAGTCGCTGAGCTGTTGGCCGGGGCTGTACGGCCTGATTGGTTGACCATTCATGGTCGCGCCCTGGCCGCGCACGGCGCTGAAACACTCATCGCGCACCGGATCTAGGACGAGGCCGAGTTCGACTCGGCCGGCCCGCAGCAAGGCCAATGAGATACAAAATCCAGGGAAGCCGCAGGCAAAGTTGCTGGTTCCGTCGATCGGGTCTAGGCACCAGAGCCCCGCGCCCTGATCTGAGAGTAGACGTTGTTGCTCGGCGGCGGACATCTCCTCGCCGAGCAGCGGGATGTCTGGCCAATGGGCGGCGAGCAGGCTGACCAAACGCCGTTGAACCGCGAGATCGGCCTCGGTGACCAAGCTACCATCGGCCTTTTCGCTCGCAGGCAGTTGGCCAAAGCGCGGCATGAGCTCCTCGCGCGCAACTTGCCGCAGGAGCAGGCTCAGGGTTTCGATATCGGGCGGGTCGAGGTTGGTCATAATGACGGTACGGCGCGGTGCGCTGACGGGTTTTGAGAGGCTTGCCGAGCACAGATGAACGCTATTCGTCGCAAATCAATCGGGACAGCGCCAGGGACTCACGAAATCGGCGCCTCGCAGCGCTTCGGCTCGGGTCCGTTGCGGGCTCGCCTCGTCGTGCCTCTTGTCCTTGTCGCGTTGCTGATCCTGTTCGCGCCTGCGGGGATGGTTACGACTGCAGATGGCGGTCCTGAAGCCCAGATGGCAGCAGCTCAGACCGCCGCAGATCGAATCGCAGAAGGGCAGACTCCGGACGACGAGGCGGCTGTAACCGCGGCAGCGGACCCCGCTCTGCCGCTGTCGGCTGCCGACCGCGCGCATGCCGATCTACGCGCACGGCTTGATACGGTCGACGCAGACGCCATACAGCGCTTCCTCTCGCGCCATCAGGGCACGGCTGCGGCCGAGCGCCTGCGCGAGCAGTGGCTGCGCCGGCTCGTGCGCGAGCGACGTTGGTCCGATTATCTCGCCGCGCATGTCGACAACGGGTCCACCGAGCGAGACTGTTGGTACCGGCGAGCGCTGCTCGGGACTGATCGCGCTGCTGAGGCCTTCTCCGGAATCTCGGCGCTCTATCTGACGGGGCGTTCGCTGCCGTCAGACTGTGACCCGCTGTTTGCGGCTTGGGCTGAGCTTGGCGGGCTCCGGAGCGACCTGGTCTGGGCGCGAGTCGAGCGGGCCCTGGACGCAGGTAATCGCGGTGTCGCGGCCTACCAAGGGCGCTATCTGCCGGCTGAGCAGCAGCCTTGGCTCACCCTGATGCTGGATGTGCATCAGCGGCCGTCGCTCTTGCTCGAGCAGCCGATGACCGCCGAGCGGGTGCCCGATCAGGGCAGACGACAGCAGATCCTGGTCTATGGGCTGCAGCAGTTAGCGGCCACATCGCCCGCAAGCGCAGAGCAGTTTCGGGCCTCGATTGCCGCGGCCGAACCTCTGCCAGTCCCGCTCGCCGAGCGCGCCGATGCCGCCGTTGGTAACGCCCTGGCACTGGCCGGCGACCTCCGCGGCTTTGATTATCTGGCGCTGCTCGAGCCGCGGGCTGACAATCAGGATCTCCAGCTGCGACGCTTGCGCACCGCGTTGAAGCTAGGCGCCTGGCAACAGCTTGCCGATTGGTCTGCGGGGTTGGCGCCAGAAGCGGATGAGCTTGGCAAATGGCGTTACTGGCGGGGCAAGGCGCTGATGCGGATCGCGTCCGGTCCTGCGCAGCGTGCGGCTGCTGCACATGCCTTTGCCTCGGCCGCTGAGGAGCGCACCCTCTGGGGCTTTCTCTCCGCGGAGCTGGTTGGGCGCCCGCCAGCGCTTGCGCATCAGCCGGCGCCGGTGGAGCAGTCTGCGTTGGACCAACTGATGGGCTCCGACCTGGTCCAGCGCTTGAAAACACTGAAAGCGCTCGGTCGCGACACTGAGGTGCGGCGTGAGTGGCTCGAACTGGTGCGCCTGATGCCCCGAGAGCAGAAGTTGGTTGCTGCGGTTGCCGCCGCCGAGCTCGGGCTCGCCAACGAGTCGATCCTGGCCCTCTCGCAGGCGGCCTACTGGGACGACCTCAATCTGCGTTTTCCGCTTGCTTATGCGGATTTGGCGCGCGAGGCCGCTGCCGAGCGGGGGCTGCCGCTGGACTGGGTCTATGCCGTGATCCGCCAAGAGAGCGCCTTCGATCCGGACATCGCCTCCCACGCTGGTGCCGTCGGTCTGATGCAGCTGATGCCGCCGACCGCACGCGAGGTGGCGTTGAAGAATGGCCTTTCGGAGCCCGAGCGCCTCGATCTGATCGATCCGGCGCTGAATATCTCGCTCGGCACCGCCTATATGGCGCAGATGCAGCGGCGCTTCGGCGGCCATTCGCTGCTCGCTAGCGCCGCTTACAATGCCGGGCCAGGCGCTGTTAGCCGATGGTTGCCGGAGAAGCCAATGGCCGGCGACCTCTGGATGACCGAGATCCCCTATGGCGAGACGCGCCAATACGTGCGCCGGGTGCTGACCTATCGCATCTTCTATCGGGACCGGTTGGGATTGCCGCCCTTGCGGGTAGGTGCCTTGCTGCGCTCGGTTCCCTGATCCACCAGGCGCGGCCGACGCTAGTGACCGACGCTGGCGATTGTCGTGCGCTGCTTGGTCTCTCGCCTCTGTTATCCTGATCGGCTTTGACTTGGCGCGCTCGTCGTGTCACGCCGTTTACTGTTCCCATGGCTGTCCTTCCCATGGTTGTGCTTCCATGGGGTTGCCCACCCATGGTTGTCCCCCAGCTGCGTTCCTTGCCATCTTCATCATGCGTTTCCGCCTTCTGATCGCTTTCGTGCTGAGCCTGTCGGCGCTGTTGCCAGCGAGCGCTGCTGGCAGCGATGCCGCTGACGTCATGGCCAAGGCGATGGCGCGGATGATGGAGGCAATGGGGCTCTTCGACGGCGATTCTGGCCCAACGGTGCCGACAACGCCGGGAATGATGCCGGGAATGATGCCGGGTATGGGGAATTTCGGCTACGGCCAGATGCCGTGGAGCCAGATGCCCGGCTACGGCGTCTTTGATGACCCGATCACCGCCTTTGGCATGCAGGGAATGGGCGATCAGTGGTCTGGCGGCAAGGGCTGGCCCTGGGGCAGCGGCGGGAGCGGGCTCGATGGCATCTGGGAGGGGCGCGACGGCGGCCTGATGATCATTCGCGGCCAGCGCTTTCGTTTGCAGGCCGCTCAGGGCGGACATATCGAAGGCCTCTTCCAGCGTCGCGGTGACCGCATCGCCCTTTATGAGCCCAGCAGCGAGAGCGTTCGTGCCTATGAGGTCGCCGAGCAGCGTGGGCGTTTGGTGCTTCGCGACGCCGCTGGCAACACCTACCTCTATCGCCGACTCTGGCTCGAAGACTCGGGCTTGCGCAGCCCCTTCGGCAGCGGCTCCTCGTCTGACTGATGCATCTTGCGGATTAATCCAGCGGATTCGTCCGGCGGATTCGTCTGGCCGATTTAGCCGCGCAGCAGTCCGATACCGACCACCACCAGCAGTAGGGCAAAGACGCGTTTGAGGGCTGCGGTTGGGAGTCGATGGGCGAGCCGGGCGCCGAGGTGTGCGAGTGGCATGCTGGTGGCGATAATGGCGAGCGCTGCCGGCCAGTAGACGAAGCCGAGGCTGTGCGGGGGCAGTCCAGCGCGCCCCCAGCCTGAGAGCACGAAGCCCAAGCTGCCGGCAGCGGCGATCGGTACGCCGCAGGCGCTCGCGGTACCCACAGCGCGCCTCAGTGCAACCCCATGGCGGGCCAGGAAGGGCACCACCAGGATGCCGCCACCGACGCCCAGCAAGGCGGACAAGGCGCCGAAGCCGATGCCCGCCCCAAGCAGCCGTGGCCGGGGCGGAAGCGGTTGCTGTGGCGCCTGCCCAGACCTCAGCAGCATCCGTGCTCCGCTGTAGAACAAGAACAACGCGAAGAGCCGCTGCAGCCAGATTGGCGCGATCTCACCGCCGGCCAAGGCCCCAAGCCCGGCGCCGATCAGCAGGGCCGTGCCGAGCAAGCGAACGATGGGCCAGTCAACCGCGCCGCGGCGATGGTGGGAGTAGGCCGAGACCGAGCCGGTCGCGATGATCGTCGCCAGCGAGGTCGCGACCGCTTGATGTGGTGCCCAGAGCCCATCCAGATGCAGATAGCCGAAGATGCCGATCAGCGCGGGCACGATGATCGCGCCACCGCCGATCCCGAGCAGCCCGGCGAGTAGGCCGGCGAGCGCGCCGGTGGCGAGAAAGGCAACGAGGGCGATAGGGTCCATCACGGCTAGGGTCGACTCCGGGTGTTGATGGGGCATAATACGCGCCCAGATCGACCGCTGTTTCCCAGCATGGTCCCTAGCCGCGCTGACTTCGGTACGCGCGTTTTCAGGAGTCCGATGAGAACCAAGACTATTTGTATCCTCGGTGGCGCCGGCTTTGTCGGTCAGCATCTGGTCCGACGACTCGGCGAGGCCGGTTGGCATTGTCGAGTGCCGACACGCCGGCCGCACCGGCACCGCGACCTCAAGCTGACCCGGCACCTCAGCCTGCTGCCGGTCAGCAGCCTGGATCGAGCGACCTTGGCCGAGCTATTCGCAGGCTGTGATGCGGTGGTGAACCTGGTCGGCATCCTCAACGAGGATGGCAGCTCGACCTTCGAGCGCGCCCATGTCGAGCTGGTGCGCGAGCTGACCGCGGCGGCGACCGAGGCTGGCGTGTCGCGGCTGATCCAGATGAGTGCGCTAAACGCTGATGCGATCGGCGGTGGCAGCGCGTATCTGCGCTCGAAAGGCGCTGGCGAAGATCTGGCGCACCAGGCTGAAGGCTTGCAAGTGACCAGCGTTCGCCCGTCGGTGATCTTTGGTCGTGGCGATAGCTTCTTCAACCGCTTCGCTTCCTTGCTGGAGCTAGCTCCGGGCGTCTTCCCGCTGGCCTGCCCTGATGCGCGCTTCGCGCCGGTCTGGGTGGGTGACGTCTGCGAGGCGATCGCGCGTGCGCTGGATGATCCGCGAACCATCGGCCGTCGCTACGATCTTTGTGGCCCGCGGACGTTTCGTTTGGAAGAGTTGGTCGAGCAGACCGCGAGCTGGATCGGCAAGCGCTGCCTGCTGATTGGGCTCAATGATCGCGCCTCGCGTTGGCAGGCCAATCTCTTTGAGCGTCTGCCCGGCAAGCCATTTACGATGGACAACTACTGGTCGATGCAGACCCCTAGCATCTGCGGTGAGCATAACGGACTGCTCGAGCTTGGCATCCATCCGAGCGATATCGAGACCATCGTTCCGACCTACTTGCGCTGAGAGGCCTTGTAGATGGCGCGGGCGCTAGAGATGAGCGCTAGAGGCGGGCGCTCAGGTCGCGCACCGAAAAGCCACTGAGCGCAAGCTCGTCGAGGCCCTTGGTCAATCCCAGTACTTGGAAGCGTTCGCCCATCAAGCTCGGCAGCAGCAATTGTTTCGCGCCGGCGGTCAGCTCGAGCATGGCCATGGGATCGGCGGCCGCGGCCTCTGCGATCAGCGCATCGATACCGCAGCCGATGAGAAAGTTGGCCTGGGTGGTGTAACCGGCGAGGTCAAGCCCAGCGCACCGCCCGGCTTCGGCCAGGGCGGTGAAATCGACGTGGGCGGTCAGATCCTGCAAGCCGATGTCGCGATAGGGGTCGGCGTGCGCTTGATGGCGGCTGTGGCACATCAGGGTGCCTTGATCGCGCTCGGCCAGATAGCGCTCGGCGCGCGGATAACCATAATCGATCACCAAGATCAGGCCCGTGCCGAGCATGGCGCCGAGCGCCTGAGTCCAGGGCGCAAGCCGAAGGTTGATCTCCGAGCGATAGCCGGGCTGGGTGGCGAGGCCGGCTGACTGTAACGCTAAGACTGCCTGTATCAGTGCCGGCGATGCCGATTCCGAGAGGAGATCGATGAAACGCTCGCCATCGCCATCGCCATCGCCATCGCCATCGCCATTATTATCGCCATTACTATCGCGATCGCGATCGATACCGACGCAGACCTCTTGAATCTGACCCTCGTTGCCGATCTGGAAGCGATTGACCGGCATCGCGTCCAAGACCTCGTTGGCGATGACGATGCCGTCGAATTGCGCTGGCAGCCGATCGAGCCAGTGACAGCGTTCGAGCAACGCTGGGACGCGGGCAGATAGGGTTTGGCGCTGGCGCTCAGCCAAGTCTGGGCTCGGCTCCAGGATCAGATAATGGTCCGGCAGCGGGCCTTGCTCGGCGAGGCTGGCCAGGAGTTCGGCGGCCAGTGCGCCGGTGCCGGCGCCGAGCTCGAGCAGGTCGGCGCCGCTGCTCGGGGCCGTGCCGCTTGGTTGTGGCTCGGGGCTATGGCTGCAAATGGCAGCGCGGTTAGGGTTACCGTTGCCTGTGCCTGTGCCTGTGCCTGCTTCGGCTTTACAGTTGCTGGGGCTGGGGCTGGGGC
>NZ_NRRY01000057.1 GCF_016583905.1 Lamprobacter modestohalophilus
CGCGCGGATTCCATCAGGGCGCGAGGAGCGATCACGCCACCTCATCACGACGCCGGATATATGGCCGCAACGTTTCCTTCTGCTGAACAGTCAAGTGGCTCTTGCATCGCGGGGCGGACCATATATGGGGTAGCGAGCGCGCCGCGCGGTCGCGCTCCAGACGCGCCCGGAGTTCGCACCCACTGATCGCTGCAAGATCATCGCTCGCCGGCGCCGAGTTGATCCCGGTCGGCATCCGCCTGCTGATGTCGTTCGAGACGCCAGTGGTCGCCGCTGGCATTCGGCTTGTGGGCTGGGTCGCTCAGGATGGCGCACAGAGTCGCTACCCGGCCTGGGTCCAGTTCGATGATTCGAGCCTGGAGGCGCTCATGGCGCTGCAGCGGCTGGTGGGTGGGGGTGAGCCGCTATCCGGGTAGAACTCTGAGGTCTCATGCTATGAGCCTCTACTTGATGGACCGGCGCGGGGGTAGCGTACCGACATGTTGGCCTCGCGTCGATGATATTGTCCCAGCGACTGGATCATCGCGCGATGACTTCGGGAGACATCCTGATCTAGAACACCACCTCTTCACCTTTCATCACCGGCCAGAATCTCGTGGTGGACAATGGTTAGGGTCTGCCACAATGAGCGACCCCGATGGCTTAGCGCCAGTCCTCCAGGCGCAATCCACGAATCCGCTCGAACTCGTCGGTGTTGCTGGTCACCATCGTCAAGCCGCGCGCTAAAGCCGTCGCGCCGATCAGGACATCGTAGGGACCGATTGGCCTGCCCCGGGCCTTTAGGTCCGCGCGCACCGAGGCGGCCGCTTGCGCATCGCCCAAGGCAAAGGGCAGCGTGGTGATGGATGCGAAAAACGCCTCCAGCACGGGCGTCAGCTCACGCGCCCGTGCCGGCTTCAGGTGCAACCCGAAGGCCACCTCCATGCGCGTCAGTGTCGAGATCGCGATCAAAGCCGGCGGCGTGGCCTTCACGCGCGTTAGCACCTTCGGCTTGCCCTTGACGAAGTCCGACACCGTGCAGGTGTCAAGCAGGTACTTCATGCCAGCGGATCATCAGTGGGCGCTGGCATCGCATCGCGCAGCGCCTCGAAACGCGGTGCGTCTGGAATGCCCTCGAAGTTTGCCACCGCCGCTGGCCAGGCGGAGCGTTCCGCCAACCAGGCCTGCAGCGCCTGGGCAATCAGCGCCGAGGCGCTTTGTCCTTGCTGCTCGGCCACAGCGAACAACCGCTCGCCGATTGATGGATCAAGTTCGATATCAATGTGCATGACTTGATACTCGGGAAGTGGGGAAGGTCTGATTAGCATAGATCGAAACCACTGTGCGGGTCAGCTTCGAGGCTCGACCGCACTCGACTCCGAAGAAGCGCTTGGCAGCTATACCCCCAAGGATCGGCTCAAGGGGTTGTTATGGGCTGCGGGCATGGGCGGCGTATCGCCCATAAGGTTGGACAGTCCCTGTCGCATTAGCATGGTTCAATAGGCCTCATCGACGACACAGGAGACCGCGCATGCCAACGCCCCGCACATCTTCCAGCACCCCAAGCAACAACGCCAAGGCCAACGGTCAGCGCCGTGCGTCCTTCAATCTCTGGCGCGAGGATCTGATCGCAGTGCCCGCGAGAGACCTTCGGCTCGCCCGCCTTGCGCTCGGGGTGTTAGACGCGATCAGTGCCACCGAGTCGCGCCTCAGTTCGCGCAGCGACAGCAATGATTTTGAGCTGTTGGTGCTGCTGCTGCCGTTGCTCGACCTCAAGCGACATCGAGGCTATGGACCCGGCCTTCCTGCGCCGCTTCCTGTTGCCAGTACCCTTCCACACCCCGCCACGCTCGGTTCGGCGGCAGATGGCCGAGCGCCACTTGGGGACGCTGGGGGTGTCGGCCTCGCTGTTGGATCAGCTGGCCCAGGATGAGCAGCTCACGCCTGCACAGTTCGGGGCTGCCGGGCAGTTGGTAAAGATCCGCAACGACAGCGACCCGGATACCGTGGCCACCCACAGCATCAGCGCCCAGCGCACCCTGCTCCATGGCGCGCCGGCACCCCGGCAGCGCAGGCCGGCAACGGCGTTTGATCCGGCGTTGCTGAATCTCGCTGGCGAGTGGCAGCCGGGGCAACTGCTCAAGGCCTTGCAGCGCAGTGGTCGCGGCAGTCTGTGCTTCTACGGCCCACCGGGCACCGGCAAGACCCAGTTCGCCGAGGTGCTGGCCGAAGCCTTGGACCGCGAGTTGATTGCGCGTCAGGCCTCGGAGCTGATCTCGCCCTACGTCGGGCAGACCGAGCAGAACCTGGCGCGGCTGTTCCAGAGCACCGATCCGGAGCGCAGCGTCCTCTTGCTCGATGAGGTCGACAGCTTCCTGACCGATCGCGGCCAGGCTCGGCACAGTTGGGAGCGCACGCAGGTCAACGAGCTGTTGCAGCAGCTGGAGCGCTATCCGGGCATCTTCATCGCTGCGACCAACCGGATGCAGGGTCTGGATCAGGCGGCGCTGCGCCGGTTTGACTTCAAGCTACACTTCCGGGCACTGTCACCGGCACAACGGCGAGTCTTGTTTGCCCGAGAGGTCTATGGCGATGCCGAGGCGCAGATCGCAACGCTGATCGGTCGGCATCTAGATCAACTGGAGTTGCTCACCGCGGGTGATGTGGCGAATGTCTGCCGGCAGCGCGCGTTGCTCGGTGAGGACTTTGGGACTGAACCTGAGCTGTTTTTGCGGCGGTTGATCCAAGAATGTCGATTGAAGGGCGGTGAGCAGGTGCGGGCGGCTTGAAGAAGCCTGTCGCTGACCGCCATAAACGACCCACCGAGAGTTCAACGGTAGTGCTACAGATCTGTTTGTCTCGAGTCGATGATGCTGTCCAAGCGACTGGATCATCCGGCTATGACCTCGGAAGACATCCAGATCTAGAACACCACAACAAAGCCGAACCAAATCGGAGTCCAAGCACATGAACGACGACCTATTAAAGCGGATTACGATCGATGCACGCATCTTTGGTGGCAAGCCGATCATTCGCGGCCGGCGCCTCGCCGTCGAGCACCTGTTGGGGATGCTGGCAGCGGGTGATGACATGGAGACCCTGCTCGAAGGTTATCCCTGGTTGGAGCCTGAGGATATTTTGGCCTGTCTCGGTTACGCCCACCGTTTGGTCGAACACGAGCGCGTTGAACCAGTGATGGTGGATACCGCCGCGTGAAACTGCTCTTGGATACCTGTGTCTGGGGCGGTGCCGCGTCTGTCCTGCGAGATCGAGGCCACGATGTGGTCTGGATGGGCGACTCCGAGCCAGACCCCGGAGATGACGCCATCATGGCAATCGCGTTTCGCGAGGCAAGGGTCATCGTTACCTTAGACAAGGATTTCGGCGAGTTAGCGATCGTCTATCGACGCCCGCATCGGGGCATCCTACGACTCGTCGGTTTATCGGCGCGCCAACAAGGCCCTTATTGTGCTCAAGTCGTTGATCGCTACGCCGCCGATCTCGAATCCGGTGCGATTTTGACCGTGACGGCGCAGCGGGTGCGGATTCGTGCGCCGGACTGAGCGTCATCAAACCAACGCTCTTGAGGGATCGACGACATGATCCACTGGATGGCTCGCCGAACTCGAACACCTCCTCGATGCTGGCGACGCTTCAACGTCTCCAGGCCACAAGCGTCGAAGGTTACGAGATCCGTTACACGGGTCCTAGATTGGCAGTCAGAGGACAGTGACAACGCTGTCCATCACACTGAAGGATGACCGCATCGCGCGGTGACGATACCCCATGACAGGAGAAATGCGTGATCACAGGAGAACTCAAATCAAGGATCGACCGCATCTGGGACAGCATGTGGTCCGGCGGCATCTCCAACCCGCTTTCGGTCATCGAGCAACTGACCTACCTGCTGTTCATCAAACGCCTCGACGAGCTGCACACCCTGCGCGAGCGCAAGGCCGCGCGCACCGGCCAGCCGATCGAAGCGCCCATCTTTCAGGACTATCAGTCGAAGCTGCGCTGGTCGCGCTTCAAGCAGACCGCGCCCGAGCAGATGTTCGCGACGGTCAAGGATGAGGTCTTCCCCTTCATCAAGACCCTCGGCAGCCGGAACGGACCGGGCGGCGGCACCGACGCGGAAGGCGACTCCACCTACTCGCACCACATGCGCGACGCCATCTTCATGATGCCCACCCCGCGCGTACTCGCCAACGTCGTCGATCAACTCGATGCCATCGACATGGCCGACAGCGACACCAAGGGCGATCTCTACGAGTACATGCTCGACAAGATCGCCCAGGCCGGGACCAACGGGCAGTTCCGAACCCCGCGCCACATCATCAAGCTGATGGTCGAGATGACCGCGCCGACGCCCAGCGATGTCATCTGCGATCCATCCTGCGGCACCGCCGGCTTTCTGATCGCCGCCTCCGAGCACCTGCGCACACACCATGCCGAGGCCATCTACAAGAGCGAAGCATCGCGCCGGCGCTTCAACGAGGGCACCTTCCACGGCTTCGACTTCGACAGCACCATGCTGCGCATCGGCAGCATGAATATGCTGCTGCACGGGGTCGAGAACCCAGACATCCGCTACAAGGACTCGCTCGCGCAGTCGGTCTCCGATGATGGCAACGACGCCGAGCGCTACTCGCTGATCCTCGCCAATGCGCCCTTCGCCGGTAGCCTCGATTACGAATCCACGGCCAAGGACCTGCTGCAGATCGTTAAGACCAAGAAGACCGAACTGCTGTTCCTGGCGCTGTTCCTGCGCCTGTTGCAGATCGGTGGGCGTGCCGCGATCATCGTGCCGGATGGCGTACTGTTCGGCTCCAGCAAGGCGCACAAGGCACTGCGCCAGATCCTGGTCGAGGATCAGAAGCTCGATGCCGTGATCTCGATGCCCTCGGGTGTGTTCAAGCCTTATGCCGGGGTCTCCACCGCCATCCTGCTGTTCACCAAGACCGGCCCTGTGGGGCAATCGAGGGGCGGCACCGACCAGGTCTGGTTCTACGACATGCGCGCCGACGGCTACTCGCTCGACGACAGGCGCACCCCACAGCCGGACAAGAGCGACCTGCCCGACATCCTCGCCCGCTGGCAAGCCTTGCGTGCACAAGGGCAGGACGCCGAGGCCGAGCGCAAACGCACCGAGCAGAGCTTCCTGGTGCCCAAGGCCGAGATCGCCGGTAACGACTATGACCTCTCGATCAACCGCTACAAGGAGGTCGAGTACGAGGCGGTCGACTACGACCCGCCAGCGGTGATTCTGGAGCGGTTGGCGAGGCTCGACGCGGAGATCGCCGAAGGACGGCAGGCGTTGGAGTCGCTGCTGCAATGACCCATGAGCTCGCCGGAGCGCCCGACGCCTTCTTCGAGCGCATCCGCGCCATTCTCTCCGAGGCGCACGGCCGGACTTACGCCAGCGTCAACGCCATCATGGTCGAGGCGTACTGGAAGATCGGTCAGCGCATCGTGGAGGAGGAACAAGGCGGCCAGGCCAAGGCCGCCTACGGCAGCCAACTCATGCCCGAGCTGTCGCGGCGCTTGGGCGATGAATTCGGCAGAGGCTTCTCCGTCGCCAATCTGTTCAACTTCCGCCAGTTCTATCTGGCTTTTCCGACCGAGGAAAAACTCTACGCACTGCGTAGAGAATTGAGCTGGAGCCACTACCGGCTGATCATGCGCGTCGAAGACGCCGAGGCCCGCGCCTACTACATCCGCGAGGCCGCCGACCAAGGCTGGAGCAGCCGTCAGCTGGAGCGCAACATCCGCAGTGGCTGGCATCGGCGCCTGCTGTCACCCAAAGCCCCCGCCGAGGACCGCCAGCCACCGGACCCCCGCGGCCTCATCAAGGACCCTTACGTCCTCGAATTTCTCGGCCTTCCCGAAGACCAACGCCTGCATGAAGCCGGCCTCGAGACCGCACTGATCGGCAAGCTCCAGCACTTCCTGCTCGAGCTCGGTCGCGGCTTCTCCTTCGTTGCCCGCCAGTTTCGGATCAGCACCGAGACCAGCCATTTCTCCGTCGACCTGGTCTCCTACAATTATCTGCTCAAGTGCTTCGTGCTCATCGACCTGAAGACCGACAAGCTCTCCCATCAGGACATCGGCCAGATGGACATGTACGTGCGCCTGTTCGACGACCTCAAGCGCGGCGCCGATGACAACCCGACCCTCGGCATCATCCTCTGCGCCGATCGCGACGAGACCATCGTGCGTTACTCGGTGCTGCATGAGAGCGAGCAGTTGTTTGCCTCGAAGTATTTGGCCGTGCTTCCCAGCGAGGAAGCCCTAGCCCGCGAGCTGGAGGCGAGGCATGTGTTGGACGTTCAACCAGGAGGATCGGAATCCCATGATTGCGCTTGAGATCAAAACCATCGGCAATGCGGCCACGGTCACCCTGCCACCGCAAGCACTCGCTCTGCTGAATGCGAAAGTAGGAGACACCTTATACCTGATCGCAGTGCCTGAGGGTGTCTTGCTGAGTCCCTACAGCCCGGAGCTGACGCGGCAAATGCGGGCCGCGGAGGAGATTATGCGGGAGGATAAAGACGTGTTGCGCGACATCTGCGCCGACGGCTTCTCGCTCGATGACAAGCGCAAGCCGCAGCCGGACAAGAGTGACCTGCCGGACATCCTGACCCGCTGGCGGGCTTTGCGTGCACAAGGGCACGACGCCGAGGCCGAGCGCAAACGCACCGAGCAGAGCTTCCTGGTGCCCAAGGCCGAGATCGCCGGCAACGACTACGACCTCTCGATCAACCGCTATGAGGAGGTCGAGGACGAGACGATGGAGTATGACCCGCCAGCGTTGATTCTGGAGCGGCTGGCAAGGCTGGAGGAGGAACTTGCGGAGGAGCGAAAGGAACTGGCGGAGATGCTTCAGTGAGCACTAACATTCCGCTCGGCGATGCGCTAGTAGACGCCGAGGTGTTTACCGATGGTGACTGGGTAGAGTCCAAGGACCAAGATCCTCAAGGCGACGTGCGCTTGACCCAGCTTGCGGATGTCGGTGATGGCGTCTGGATCAACAAGTCGGGGCGATTCCTGACACTAGAGAAGGCACGGGACCTGAGGTGCACTTTTCTCCAAGAAGGAGATGTGCTGGTTGCGCGGATGCCGGCCCCGTTGGGGCGTAGCTGCATTTTCCCTGGAGACCCGATGCCATGCGTCACAGTCGTAGACGTGTGTGTGATCCGACCAGACCGGCGCAAAGTTGATAATCGGTACCTCATGCATGGCATTAATTCGCCGCTCGGGCGAAATGGCATAGCTCGTCATGTAACGGGAACAACGCGCCAGCGTGTATCGCGTAAGAATCTCGCGAAGGTTGAGCTTCCCCTCCCGCCCCTCGCTGAGCAGAAGCGGATTGCGGCGATTCTGGATGCTGCGGACGCCTTGCGGGCCAAGCGCCGCGAGTCCCTCGCCGAACTCGACAGGCTCCTTCAGTCCACATTCCTCGATCTGTTTGGTGATCCTGTGACCAATCCGATGGGGTGGGGGCTAGATAGGATCGCGAGTATAGTCGTCCGCAAGCCAAACAACGGCGTTTTCCGGAAAAACCATGAATATTCCGAGTTTAGAGATGAAGGAAAGCCGGTTGTCTGGGTAGAGGAGCTTTTTTACGGGAACGAGATCGATACATCTAGGTCCCGCCGACTTAAAGCAACCTCGGACGAGGTAGAGAGATACGGGCTAACGTTCGGCGACATTTTGTTCTGCCGATCCTCTCTCAAGCTAGACGGGATCGCATACAACAACGTTTTCCTAGGTGGCTCCAATGAGGCTCTATTCGAGTGCCACTTGATTCGTATCTCTCCAAACCTGAGCATCATTGATCCGGTGTTCTTGAATCAGCAGCTTCGCACTGTTCCGATGCGTGCTGTACTAAAGTCCAAGTCGAAAACTGCGACGATGACGACAATTGACCAGAAGGCGTTGTCATCCGTTGAAGTGATCATTCCACCGCTTGATCTCCAACGCCGCTTCGCCACCATCGTTGAGTCCATCGAGCGCCAGAAAACCCGCCTCCGCGCCCACCTCACCGAACTCGACACCCTGTTCGCCTCGCTCCAATCCCGCGCCTTCAACGGTGAACTCTGAGAGATCGCCGCCATGACGCTCGCCGAAACCATCTACCAGAAAAGCCTGACACTACCACCGGAGAAGGCGCGTGAGGTGCTCGACTTCATCGACTTCATCAAGGACCGCCCAGGCGTTACCGCGGCTGATAGCGACAGAGGCGCTGCCAAGCGAAGATCGCTACTCGAAGTCTTTGAGGAAGCGGGCCTAGTCGGCTGCCTGGAGACAGACGAACAGCTATCAACCACCTACAAGGCGCAGCTTGACTTCTCACACAAGCACGGTGGGCCAGTATGATCATCGTCGACACCGGTTTCTGGTTCGGCCTGATGGACCGCCGCGATCGATACCACAAACCCTGCCGTCGATTTCTCGCACTTTCTCACCTATCGGTGGAAGAACACCAAGCTGTTTACCAATCTGCTTGCCGCTCCCGCCAAGGGTTAACGCGAGCTTGCATACAGAGTCATTTTGGGAGCGGGATGTGAGCACACAGAAGTTCAGTCGCGAACAAGTAAAGGCAGAGATCGATCAACTCGATAGCGAGTATTTGGGACTCGCCTATCGGGTGATTCGCCAGTTTCCTTATCGAGCGGAACAGCGACAGCGCCCCGGTAAGCCAACTTTTTCGCGAAGTTGGCTAGGCAAGCTTCAAAAGCCATCCTTCAGTGACCAAACGCTGCAGGACAATCCCAAGTTGGCCTATCTGGCAAAGCGGTATGGGCTATGAGGGGCCGGACTATGAATCAGCCCTTTTAAGGTGAAGAAATTCGTCTGACTGCAAGCCCCTGATTTTTCGTCAAGGTACTTGCGGCGGATCGTATGGTTCGGTGACTTCCAGATTGACCTGGCATCGTAAGCCACTGATCTTAATTGTTGTTTTTATGCACCTTAAAAGGGCCGGACTATGAATCTACCCTTGGAGACACCGTCATGACCGACTTAGCACGCATCACCGTTGATCCCGAGGTCTGCGGAGGTCGGCCATGCATTCGAGGCCTGCGGGTGCGCGTCAAGGATATTTTGGACATGCTTGCAGGGGGTGCCTCACGCGACGAGATCTTGGCGGATTATCCGTACTTGGAAGACGCTGACATCACCGCCGCACTCAACTACGCAGCGGCCCAAACCGACCACCTGATCTTGCGGGTCGCCTGATCGTGCGCTTTCTGGTGGACGCTCAATTGCCCCCGGCGGAGGGCTGCCCATGACCAACTTCGCCTTCCTACCCCCGGAGTTCCGCGACATCCAAGATGCCGCAACCAAGGCAGAAGGCCACATCTGGAGCGACCCCCGCGCCGCCTGCTTCCACGCTCGCTTCACGCTCGAGGCCATCGTCCACTGGCTCTACCGCCACGACCGCGACCTGCAGCATCCCTACGACAACAGCCTAGGCGCACTGCTACACGCCACCAGCTTCCAGAACCTGGTCCCGCAGGCGGTCTACCTGAAGGCGCGGCTGATCCAACAGCAAGGCAACGAAGCCGTCCACAATCCGCGCCCGGTGCGCGAGCAGGATGCGCTGCAGGTGGTTAGAGAGCTACATCACGTCTGCTATTGGCTGGTCCGCACCTACACCCCGGATATCTCACGGGCCGGTGCGGCCTGGAGCGACGAGCGCGTCCCGCCCGCCCTCAGCAGTCACGAGGTCGTCCCGCGCCAGGAGCTGGAAGCCCTGGAGGCCAAGCTCGCCGAGCAGACCGCCGAGGCGCTAAAACGCCAACAACAACGCGATGCACTGGACACCGAGATCCAGGCCTTGCGCAATCAGCTCGCCGAGGTCCGCGCCGCCGCCGAGCAGGTGCCCGACGACCACGACTACTCCGAAGTCGAGACCCGCTCGCACCTGATCGACATCGAGCTAAAGCGCGCCGGCTGGGCGCTCGATCCAGCCCCCGGCAGCCACAAGGTTCGCGAGGTCGAGGTCACCGGCATGCCCATCGGCGTGGACTCTGGCACGGGCATCGGCTACGCCGACTATGTGCTCTGGGGCGATGACGGCAAACCGCTGGCGGTGATCGAGGCGAAGAAGACCAGCGTCGACCCGCACGCCGGCCAGCAGCAGGCCAAGCTCTATGCCGACTGCCTGGAGCAGATGCACGGCCAGCGCCCGCTGATCGTCACCACCAACGGCTACAGCACCTGGCTCTGGGACGACCAAGCCTATCCACCACGCCAGATCGCCGGCTTCTACAGCAAGGACGCGCTGAGCCGACTCATCATCCGCCGCAGCCAACGCCAGGCGCTGGATGTCAGTCAGATCAAGGACGCCATCGCCGGGCGCTACTACCAGAAGCGCGCCATCGGCAGCCTCTGTGCGCTGTTCACGGCCGCGCGGCGCAAGGCGCTCCTGGTGATGGCCACCGGCACAGGCAAGACCCGCACCGCCATCGCCCTGGTCGATCTGCTGCAGCGCGCCAACTGGGCCAAGCGCGTGCTGTTCCTGGCCGATCGCGTCTCCCTGGTCAAGCAGGCGTGCAATGCCTTCAAGGCGCACCTGCCCGAATCCAGCCCGGTCAATCTGGTCACCGAGAAGGACATTGAGGGCCGGGTCTACGTCTGCACCTATCCGACCATGATGGGCCTGATCAACGAGACCGCCGGCCAGGAGGCCCGCTTCGGCGTCGGCCACTTCGACTTGATCATCATCGACGAGGCCCATCGCTCGGTCTATCAGAAGTACGGCGCGATCTTCCGCTACTTCGACGCCCTGCTGGTTGGGCTCACCGCGACCCCGCGTGATGAGGTCGACAAGAACACCTATGCGCTGTTCGATCTGGAGCCAGGGGTGCCGACCGACGCCTATGAGCTGGAACAGGCGGTCAACGACGGCTTCTTGGTGCCGCCCAAGGTCCAGCAGGTCGATCTCCGTTTCCCACGCGAGGGCATCGACTACGACAGCTTGAGCGATGAGGAGAAGGCGCAATGGGAGGCGCTGGATTGGGGCGATGACGCCGATGACGAGCGCCTACCCGAGCGGGTCAATGCCGCCGCCATCAACAGCTGGCTGTTCAACAAGGACACGGTCGACAAGGTGCTGCAGCACCTGATGGAGCACGGCCACCGCGTCGACGGCGGCGATCGACTCGCCAAGACGGTGATCTTCGCCCGCAACCACGACCATGCCGTCTTCATCGAGCAGCGCTTCAACCACCACTACCCGCACCTCAAGGGCCAGTTCGCGCGTGTCATCGACAACTATGCCAAGTACGCCCAGAGCCTGATCGACGACTTCGCCCAACCAGAGAAACGGCCGCAGATCGCGATCTCGGTCGATATGCTCGACACCGGCATCGACGTCCCCGAGATCGCCAACCTGGTCTTCTTCAAGCCGGTCTACTCCAAGATCAAGTTCTGGCAGATGATCGGCCGCGGCACCCGGCTCTGCCCAGACCTGTTCGGCCCCGGCGAAGACAAGCAGGACTTTCGCGTCTTCGACTTCTGCTTCAACTTCGATTTCTTCAAAGAGCATCCGGAGGGCATCAACGCCCGCGACAGCGCGCCGCTGGGCACCCGATTGTTCCGCGCCAGAGTCGCGCTGCTCGGGCACCTCCAGACCACCCCCGAGCTGGACCCGGATGCCGATCTGCAGATCGCTCTGAGCGACGGCCTGCATGCCGAGGTGGCGGCAATGAACCGCGAGAACTTCATCGTGCGGATGCACCTGGAACCGGTTGAGCGGTTCCAGGAGCGCGCTGTCTGGGACGATCTCACCGAGCAGGACCGCGAAATCCTACAGCGCGAGCTTGCCGGCCTGCCGTCCGAGAGCGAGACCGATGATCTGGAGTCGCGACAGTTTGACCTGACTGCGCTACGCATGCAGTTGGCACTGGCCGAGACGGACAGCGCCACCTTCGAGCGCCAACGCCAGCGCGTGGTCGAGATGGCGATGCTGCTGGAGGAGAAGCAGGCGATCCCCGCCGTTCAGCAACAGCTCGCCTATCTCGCGAGCCTGCAGGAGACGGACTTCTGGGAAGGCATCGGCCTCCCGCAGCTCGAGGAGCTACGCCTGCGCCTGCGGGGCCTGGTGCCGCTGCTCGACAAAAAGGAGCGCAAAGTCGTCTACACCGACTTCAAAGACGAGGTCCTCGGCGTGCGCGAGGAAGCGGCGGTTGCGGTGCCGCGCATGACCGGCGTGCAGTACGAGAAGAAGGTCAAGGCCTACCTGAGCAGCCATCTGGACAACATCGTCATCCACCGCCTGCGGACCAACCAACCGCTGACCCCGACCGACCTGGAGCACCTGGAGACGACGCTGGTCAAGATCGGCGAGGATGAGGGCAAGACCCTGCTCTCCGGGCTCTTGGAGCGCAACAGCGCGCCTTCGCTGGTGCATTTTGTTCGCAGCCTCGTCGGCATGGATCGCCAAGCGGCTCAGGCGGCCTTCTCGCAGTTCCTCAACGACCGCAGCCTCACCCCACCGCAGATGCGCTTCATCGAGTTGATCATCGACCAACTGACCGCGCGCGGGCTCATGGACGCCGCCGCGCTCTACGAACCGCCGTTTAGTCACCTGCATGCCTGTGGACCAGATGCATTGTTCGCGGGACGAGACAATGTGATCGATGGGGTGTTTGCGGCGTTGAAGGGATTAGAGCCTGAGCGGCTGGCCGCTGTTGGGTAAGTCCGTGCGGTTCAGGTCGTTTTTGAACCGCCCCATCACGGAGAAAACGGCATAATGGCGGCGGCTCCGGCCTAGAGCCCTGCCCGCCTGTCTGCCTTCGCTCACCATTGGAGGCCGCAGCCACTCGACCAACGACCGCGGCTTAGCCCAAACCTGGGGTCCCAACACCAACAAGATCGCGCCAGCCCCAGAGCGCGACGCATCGAATCCGGGAGGATGTGACGTGTCCGAATCATCTCAATCGATCTGGAAGCCGCTGTTTTGGCTTGTGCTCGCCTCATTGATCGCTGTCTATCTGCTCTACAGCTACCACAGCAACCAGTTACAAGAGGCGATTGGCGATGAGCATCAGTCGCTGCGCGCACTCAACCAGACCCTTAACGCCACCAAGGATGAGCTGGCCAGTGCACAGCAGGCACTGGACGCAGCGAAGGCCGAGATCAACGCGCTCAAGAATCGCCATACCGAGCAGCTGGAATCAGTCACGGACGAGCATCAGAGCGCAACGTCTGCCATGCAGCAGGCACATGAACAACAGCTCGCGGAACTGAGCGCACGCATCGATGACTTCAGCACGGAGAAGACGTTGCTGACGGCCGAGACCGAGGCCTGGAAACGCGCCAAGGACAAGCTTGAGCAGGACCTGCGTGAGTCGATCGAGGCCAGCGCCGCGCTCGAGGACCACTTGGCCGATACGGCGGAGACCCGACACGAGCTCGAAGTCAAGTTGGCAGCCGACGACGGCACCATCGCCGAACTCAACGCCCTGTTAAATCGCGCCAACCAGACCGAGGCCCTGCTGAACGACAAGCTCGAACGCGGTGCTGCTACCCAGGACAAGCTCGAAGGCCTAGTCGCAACGGAAGAGGCGGCCATCCTCGAGCTGCAGGAAAAGTTGGTTGCTACGACCCAAAGCCGCGCCGAGCTAGAACGGCTGCTAGCAACGACCAACGAAGAGCCGCCAACGTCAGACGATACATCATCCGCGCCTAAGCCAAGCCCCGAGCAACTGGCCTTGCAGGCGCGCGTGGAGCAGTTAGAGACCGATCTCGAGGCCATCACTGCCGAACGAGACCAACTCGCCGCGGATCAGACGGCAAGCCAGTCCAACGATCAGCAAGAGGCCGCAATGGCCGAGCTGCGCAAGGACTTTGATGCCGAACGCGTCACACTCGAGGCTGAACTCGCTGAGGCCACACAGCGCATTGATAGTCTCCAGGCCGAGCTTGATGCCGGACGCGAAGCCCTAGAACAACAACTTGCCGAGGCCAAGGCGCAGCATGAGGACGCACGCGCCGCCGCTTTAGCCGAGGCGGAGGAGAAGCGCAAAGCGGCCATCGCCACCCTGCAACAAACCCAAGGTGAAGCGCACGCGCAGACCTTGGCAGAGGCCGAACAGCGCATCGAGAGCCTCAACCGCGCGCTCGAGGCGGCGCGCGAGACCACCGCGCAGCAAACCGCTGCGGACAAAGAGGAGCAAGCGCAGCTGCGCGCTGAGCTCGATGAGGCAAAGGGCGCGCTCGACGAGCTGAAACAGACACTCGCGGCTCGCACCGATGACCATCAATCGCAGACGGCCGATTACGAAGCACGCATCGCTGACACTGAGGCCGCCCTCGAGGCGATGCGTCGCGAGATGCAAACGCAAGAGACGGCCCTGCAAAGCGCTCGCGAGCAGAGCGACCGTTTGCGTCAGGATGCGGTAGAGCAGACCTCCGATCAGATTCATGACTTCTACGAGCAATTCGCACCACTTGGCGCCCAACTGACCGATCGTGGTCTGCTAGTCAACCTGAGCGGCGACAACATCCGCTTCCCCAGCGGCAGCGCCCTGCTGCCTGAGGACGCCGGGCCGACCCTTGCCCAGATTGCCGAGATCTTGGTGAGTCATCCAGATCTGGTCGTGCAGATCGAAGGTCACACCGACAGCTCCGGCAACGCCGACATCAACCTTCAACTCTCTAAGCAACGCGCAGCCGCCGTTCGCGATGCGCTGATCGAGCGGGGGATTCAGTCAGCACGACTCAGCATCAAGGGCCTGGGCTCGACAAACCCAATCGCATCCAATGCAACCGACACGGGACGGCAGCGCAACCGCCGGGTCGAGCTCTATGTGGTGCGCGAGTAGTGACGCGAAGAGGTGCGCGAGTGGAACCACAAGGAGGCGCGCGGGGACCAGCGCTAGCCAGGGAATCAGTGACGCCAAAGCGACTCGTCGATCAGATCCTTAAGTCGCTGCTGCGATGCCGTATCCGCCGAGCTGAGCTCCAGGCTCGTGCGGAAGTGGTCTGCCCAAGGCACCGTCTGCACCACCCTCGCGTAGAGGTCGCCGACATCAGACAATCCCTGATGCGACGCAAGACTGATCACCACATCTGAAGCATCAGGCAGCCCAAGCGGGAGATCAGCCCGCAAACCAAAATAGCCGATATCGTTAATCAGACCTGGAATCGGCATCGGCCGGATGCCCTGCGCATCGACTTGGCGGAAGGTCGCCTCCAGACTGACGCCGATACGCGGCGAGCGGCGCACCTCGATCGGCGGCACCACTAGCCGACACTGCGGGGCATGCACACTCAGCAGCTCATAGAGCTGCACCGGATGGCTAATCCCTTTGAAGCGCACCACGTTGACAGCGCCAACCTCGATCAGGTCTGCAGCAGCAGCACGGGTGGACTCGCTGATCAGCACCTGCCCGCGCAGCGCAAAGGATTCGATGCGTGATGCCAGATTCACCACATCGCCGATCACGGTATATTCGCTATGCGCCGTTGAGCCGAAGCTGCCAGCAACCAGGTTACCGGTATTCAACGCAATGCCGGCGAAGAGTTCAGGCAGACCGCGCTCCCGAGCGTCCTGGTTGAGCGCCAGCATGGCCCTCTGCATCTCCGCCGCGCAGGCCAATGCCCGCAACGAATCATCGCCGCGCGCGTCCGGCAGCCCGAACAGCGCCATCACGGCATCGCCAACAAACTTATCAACCACACCACCAAATCGATCGATGATCGCGGTCATCGCGGCAAACCAGCGATTCAGAAGCTCGATCATGGTCGCCATCGGCAGTGACGACATCAGCGCGGTAAAGCCACGAATATCGGCAATCAACACCGTCGCATAGGCCTCAACCTGGGGCTGAGACTCGAGCAGAAAGGCATCGAGCACCGGATTGAGACGCCCCTCGAGCACGCGCCGTATCGCCTCTGGCCGCCCGGGCTGCGCCAGGCGCAGCAAACCCTCAGCCTCGAGGTCTCGAACCACCTGCTCAATGCCGGCGAAGAGCTCGGTGCGATTACGATGCTGCATGCGACGCCGTGCTCAAGGACGCAATCCCCGGGGCCCTTTTGCCCGGATCGCCCGCAACATGCGCAAGTACGGCCTCGATCTGCATCGGCGCCTCACTATTGAGGAAGACCGCCATTGGATGCTCGGCCTCGGTCAACGGCTCATGGTTGGCAATTTGCAAGCTCAGGACATCGATGTCGGCATCTGAAGCGTCGGCGCCCACAAGGCTGCGCGCGCTGATTCGCTCGCGCAAGAGGTGCATCGGCGCCTGCATCACAAGGATGCGGTGGGGGCAGTTCAAGGTTTGCGCGAGTGCTCGGAAACGGGCCCGCTGTCGGCGTTGCAAGAAGGTCGCATCGACCAGCACGCTGAACCCGGCCTCGATCAACTCCCGCGCGAGCGCGAGGAGGCGTGCATACGTCCGTTCGTTGACATCGGCGGTGTAGAGCTGCGCAACCTGCTGCGCTGAAGGACGGCTCTGCGGCGCAACACCGCATAGGCGTTTGCGCTCGATATCCGAGCGGATTTGAATGATCGGTAAGTGCTCGCGCAAGAGATTTCCGATCCAGGTCTTGCCGCTACCGGAGAGGCCATGGGTGATAAACAGCTTGGGCCGATGGCGACCGGTACAGGTTTTGGCCAGCGCGAGATAGTGAAAAAGCGCTGCGCGCACGCTGAGCCCGGACGAGCAGCGGGGCGCAGGGCTCGGGGCGTCTGCGTCCAATGGTGGCGAGCCGGAGGGCGGAGAAGGTCGCCCCGTCTCGATGGCCTGTGACGGTTGCGCTTGCATGAGTTGGATCGCGCTGACCTTAGCCCGCACCAGCGCACGATAGACCTGATAAAAGCGTAGCAACCGCAGCCCAGCATAATCACCGCTGACCTCAAGGTAGCGGTTGAGAAGGCGTCTCGAGAAGCTGCTCGCGCCACTCTCGGCCAGGTCCATAGTGAGAAAGGCGACCTCACTCATGGTATCGATCCAACGCAGGCTCGGATTGAACTCAAGACAATCGAAGATCAGCGGCTGCTCGTCAAGCACCACGATGTTACCGCGGTGCATATCGCCATGACACTCGCGGATAAAGCCATCGCGACGTCGTTGCTCAATGACGGGCCGCAGGAATGCGAAACGCTTGCGTGTCCAGCGCTCCAGGCGCTGAAGGCGCTGAAGGCAACGCTTAACCTCAGCTTCCTGCCCCTCACAAACCGCGAGCGCGGATCGCAGAGGCGGAAAATTGTCTAACATCGGCGCCAACACAGCGCTCGGATCACCATAGGGCGTATCGGGCGGCGCAGGCGATAGGCTGGAATGGAAGCGAGCCACGCGCTCGGCCAGGCGGTCGACCAGCGATTCATTCAGCGGGTGCTGCGAGAGCAACAACCGCTGCTCAAAACGGCGCATCCGCAGCGCATAGTCGATGACCTCACCCTCAACATTCATGCGCACCTGATTGCGAACACGAACGACAGGAACAACATCCAGATAGAGTTGCGGCGCCAGGCGGCGATTGAGCCGTAGCTCCTCCTCGCAGTAGAAGCGCCGGCGGCCTAGGGTCGAGAAGTCAACAAACCCAAGCGACACCGGCCGTTTCAGCTTGTAGGCATAGTCGCCCGCCAAGAAGATTTGCGAGATATGCGTGATCAGACCTTCGACCTGATCCACCGGATGCGGATAGGCTCCGGGGTCGAGTAGATCAGCGAGTGGCGCTAACTCGTTGGCCAGCATCTAGGGCAGCCGGGCCCTAGACCCGCAACAGTGGCGGCAGCAACGTACGACGCATAAGTAGCGTCCACGACGCCGGCAAGCTTGCGAAGACGAAGGCCGGTTCAATAGACTATTCTCCAGTGCGTGAATCACGCTGTCTCTCTGAGGTTCATTTGATGAGTATCGAACGTATCGTGTTTGCGGTCGCCGGCGCCTTTGTGCTGATCTCCGCCATCCTGGCTGCAACTGTCAGCCCCCTCTGGCTCTGGTTCACCGGCTTCGTCGGGCTCAACCTGCTGCAGTCGGCCTTTACCGGCTTTTGCCCGCTCGCTGTCATCCTGAAAAAGCTCGGCAAGGAGCCTGGCACCGCGTTCTGAAGGCGAGTTTGGTGGGCGTCCTAGCCAGGGCGCCCGACCTCTTGCCGCATCCTGCCGATCAGATCAGCGCGGCTGCAGCCGCGCGATCAATCAACACTCGACTCTGAGCGGCTGTCGCAACCTGCGCCACCGGCAAAGGCTCGCCCGCCGACCAGCTCCGAATGGCATCCGCCTTACCGCTCCCGGTCACCAGGATCAGCAACTGTTCGCTCTGCGACAATGCGCGAGTGGTCAACGAGACGCGATCTGGTGGCGGTTTCGGCGAGTCATGCACCGGCATCGCGAGCCGGTCGTCAGGCACCTTGCGACCCGGAAATAGGCTCGCTGTGTGACCGTCCTCCCCCATCCCCAAAAGCACCAAATCGAACGGAAGCGCCGCCGCGACGAACGGTTCATAGGCTTCGGCGGCAACCTCAGCGCCGAGCTCGGCCGGGATGGCGAACACCTGGCCACGCGGCACGGACACACGGTTCAGCCAGGCCTGATCGGCCGCGAGGCTATTACGCTCCGGGTCGGCAATCGGCAGGCAGCGCTCATCGCCGTGATAGATCCACCAGCGCGACCAATCCGCATCCGCATCCGCATCCGCATCCGCTAAAAGCGCATAGGCCGCGGTCGGGGTCGTTCCGCCGGCCAAGCACAGCCGGAAGCGGCCATGACGCGCGATGGCCGCATCTGCAGCCGCTAGAATGGCATCAGCGGCGGCTTGAGCCACCGCTGCCTTGTCGTCGAAGAGCACCACCTTGGTACCCGGTAAGACAACGTCATCAGAAGCCATGTTGCTCTCCGTCGAAGCTCGATTCCACCATCACTCCACTAGCGCTCTACTAGCGCTCTACTAGGCCAGCACTAAGTCTCCACTAGGCTCCACCATAACGCAGCCGCGTCGCGGTAATGACGATGGTAAGCCGGAATCCGCCAGTGGCACTAGCCCCAAACCGAGCGGGCAGCAAAAGTGGGGGCAAGACGGGCGCTCAGCTGGGGAAAGTCCTTACCTTAGAAACAAGCACTTCGTCGTCCGGAGTGGCGACGTGCCTTGCGCCAATTCAGCCGCTGACCCCTTATGCACACTGCTGGCACCGCCGTGAGGGGTTAGCCTTTCCGTACGCGAGTGCTTGCCGAGTAATTGCAAGTTGAGGTTGCAGAGTGAGCAAATTGCGTGGAGCAGCCGCAGAACGCGACTTGACCTGTGCCGAGGCATCGCGTAAATCTCCGAAAACAACGATCTCAGCAACAACGAGGAGAACCACCGATGGCAGAGACCATGCGCGACATCATGAACCCAGGCGCAACAACCCACGACCCGCGCTTCCCGCAAGCGCCAGCGGATTGGAGTCCAGCGGATGCCGAACAGCAAGCCAGCAGCGAAGGCCTGACACTGAGCGACGACATCTGGGAGGTGGTGCGAGCACTGCAAACGTTTTTCGCCAAAGACGAGCAACCCAACACACGCGCGCTTCACGATGCCCTCGACGAGCATTTCCACGATCGTGGCGGCCTCAAACACTTGTATGAACTCCTGCCTGGCGGCCCAGTGGCACAAGGCTGCCGCTTAGCGGGCCTAAAACCCCCAGCGGGCGCCGTCGATGCCTCATTCGGCAGCGTCAAATAAGGCTGTCGAGCCGTTGCGTTGCGTTGCGAGCAGGTGCGCCGCGAGCAGCTGCGACGCGCATGGCTAAGAGCGGCGTTTTTCGCCGCTGCTCGCTGAATCTCGGCTCGACGCCTTCCGATCAATCTCAGCATCCGGGAAGCGGCGCGCCTCTTCAGCATCGGCATCCTCGTCCATCAAGATGCGCTGGCCGTCGCCTTCCAGGTCATCGAACTGACCACTGCGTGCGGCCCAGAAGAGCACCACAACTGCCACCAGCCCAAGCAACAGCATGCCGGGAATCAGGCCATAGATCACTTCCATTCACTAACCTCGTGGGTTGCTCCGAGCGGCTGACGACCGCGCGCCTTGCTTGAACAGCCGCCGCAGCCGTGCCGAGTTACCGATCACCGCCAGCGAGCTCAGCGGCATCGAGATCGCGGCGACTAACGGCGTGATCAACGCGGCCATCGCCAGCGGCACCATGATCAGATTGTAGGTAATCGAGAGGCCGATGTTTTGGCGGATGGTGCGCAGCGTGCGCCGCGACAGGGCTGCAGCATCGCGCACTCGCATCAGCTCGGCGCTCATCAACACGATGTCGGCACTGGCGATCGACACATCGGTGCCACTGCCCACCGCAATGCCAACATCGGCACGCACCAAAGCCGGCGCATCGTTGATGCCATCGCCGACCATCGCCACCCGCTCGCCACGCCGTTGCAGATCGGCGATCACCCGGTCCTTATCCTCGGGGCGAACATCGGCGATCACTTCGATCGTCCCCAGCTGTGCGGCGATGCGGCGCGCGACGGCCTCGCGATCCCCGGTCAGCAGCGTGACGCGAATCCCATCGGCTTGCAACCGTTGCACGACCTCGGCGGCATCCGCGCGCAAGCGATCGGCCGCGAGCAGCCGCAGGCGCTCGACGCCGTCGATGGCGCAGTGCAAGGTGGTGCCGAGGGGGGCGGCAGGCTCGCCGGCTGGAAGTGGACTCTCGGGTAACGCCGACGGATTTCCGCCTGCCGCAGGCGTCTGGCAGTCAATGCCGTTCTCACGCAGCCACTCGCGTGTCCCGATCACCAGTCGATGACCATCAACGCTGCCACTGATCCCTGCGCCAGGCTCAACATGCACGTCCCGCACCTCAGCCGAGCCCAGCCCGATCCCAGCGCCTTTCGCCAGGCGCACCACCGCGTGCGCCAAGGGATGCTCAGAGACCCGCTCTAGCGCCGCCACCAGCCGCAATAACTCAGGTTGAGCATGAGAGAACGCCACATCTGCCGGCCAACGCTGCCAGCCAGCCTCCAGTTCGGTCGGCTCACCGAGATCAGCCGCCAAGGTCTGAACCTGAATGACTTCCGGGCGCCCCTCGGTCAGCGTGCCGGTCTTGTCGAACACGAAATGGTCGATATCCGAGAGTGTCTCCAGCACCGCGCCCTGTTTGATCAGGATGCCGTGGCGAGCGCCGAGCCCAGAGGCCACCGCGATCGCCATCGGCGTCGCCAGTCCGAAGGCGCAAGGGCAGGTGATGATCAGCACCGAGGTCGCCGCCATCAGCGCCGTCTCCAGATCGCGCCCGCTCCAGAGCCCGAAGGTGATCAGCGCCAGGCCGATAGTGAGAGCGACGAACCAGGGCACGATCCGATCCGCCAAGGACTGGATCGGCGCCTTACTCGACTGCGCGTCCTCGACCAGCCGGATGATGCGCCCGAGCGCGGTATCGCGCAGCAGACCGGTGACCCGTACCTCGAGCACGCCAGCACCATTCAGGGTGCCCGCGGTAACGCTGTCGCCGATGGCGCGCTTGACCGGCTCGGACTCGCCGGTCAGCATGGCCTCATCGACCTCGCTGCGCCCCTGGCTAACGATCCCGTCGGCAGGAATCGTCTCGCCGGGGCGCACCAGCAGCAGATCGCCCATGGCGACCGCGCGGATCGGCACCACCACCTCCTCGCCGTCACGCAGAACGGTGGCAATCTTCGGTTGCAGATCCAACAGGCGCTGCGTCGAGGCCATCGCTTGGCGCTTGGACATCGCCTCGAGGAAGCGCCCAACCAAGATCACGAAGAGAAAATTGACTACCGTATCCCAGTACACATGGCCCTGGCCGCCGACCGTGACGTAGAGCGAGTACAGGTAGGTGATCGAGGCGCCGATCGCGATCGGCAGATCCATGGTCAGGGCGCCCTGCCGCAGCCCCAGCCAGGCGCCGCGATAGAAGGGCCAGCCGGAATAGATCAGCGTCGGGGTGGCGATGGCGAAGCCGATCCAGTGGAAGAGTCCGCGGAACTCACCCTCGTCGGCCCCTGCATAGAGCGCGATCGAGACCCACATCAGATTCATCGCCGCGAAGGCGGCAAACGCCATGCGGAAGAGGAGCGCGCGGTTGCCCCGCTTGAGAGCACCTTCGGCGGTCTCCGGATCGAAAGGCACCGCGGCGTAGCCAATCTCGCCCAGCCGCCCGATCAGGCTTGACAGACGCTGGCGCGAGTTATCCCACTTCAGGCGCAGCCGGCGACCAGTGAGATTGACCCGAGCCTCCTCGACGCCTGGCATCTTGCTGAGGCCGGTCTCGATGAGCCAGACACAGGCCGCGCAGTGGATGCCTTCGACGTGCAGATTGATCTCGCGCAGGTCGGCCGTGGTATCGAGATAAGCGGCCTGGACCTCGTCTAGGTCATAGAGCGCGAGCTGCTTGGGTGGCTCAGGCGGTGGCCCGAGCACCTCGCCTTCAGGCGTGCGCCGATAGAAGCCCTCGAGTCCAGCGGCAAAAATGGCCTCACAGACCGATTTGCAGCCGGTACAGCAGAAGTGACGCTCGCCGCCGGCAACGGTTGCCGTGACCGTCTCCGTGCGATCCAACGGCAGACCGCAGTGGAAACAGCGACCCTGAATCACGAGCCAATCATCTAATGATCAGCGACCCCAATGCGCTGATCGAAGGCAATCTCTTGGCCTCCGGTCTGCGCCGCGACCAGGGTGTCCCAGAGACCTGAAAGCGCAAAGGTGACCTCTGCAGCATAGCGCCCCGGGGCCTCCTCAACCATCGGCAACGAGAAGTCGGCTGAGGGGTCCGAGGGCCGATAGGCGTAGTAGGTCACTTGGTCTGGGCGCACTGGCTGGCCGACCGAGTCGACCACATAGAAGCGCACCATCGTTGGCGTTTTTGCCGCGACATCAGCCGGCGTATCCAGACTCATGGTCCAGCCCGGCGCCTCCGCGCGCCTTGTGGTCAGACTCCGCTCGACATCACGCCCACGCTCATAGTAATCATCGACCACAAGGCCAGGGTTGGTCACGAATGCGAGCGTGATCATGGTCGCATTCACAACCACGACGACCACCACGAGGCCGATCCAACCAAGAAACCAGGGGCTGCGCCAGGCTGAGTCTGGCCCGCCGCCCTGGCCGGCAGGCGCCAATTGAGGTCTATGATCAGCGCTGACCGACGCCGTTGTTACATCACTCATGGTTTTGTTTACAGTTTCGGATAGCAGAAAAATCGTCGCCAGGCACAGACTCAGCGAGACGGCCCAAAGAAAGCGCTCTCGCGCTCAGCGGCAATCTCGGTGTTATCGCTGAGTGTTGTTGTGGCATGGAACGTCACAGGCAACGTTTCTCCAGGGAGGTCAGAGCGCTTGATCTTAACGAATACGATCATCGGCGTAACCTCACCAGAGCGGGTGAGCAAAGGCTCTTCGGCCCCGAGTAAGATGATCGGCGCCGAGCTCTCCGCGCTGATGCGCACCGTCAGATCTTGCTCGCTCTTGTTCAGCACCTTTAACGTGTACTTGTTTTGCACAGAACCGTCCGAAAGCTGGACGAAGAGCGGCGCCCGCTCGTGCAATACCTTGACCTCAATCGCCTCAAGACTGGAGAGACCATACATGATCCCTGCCAGCGCGAGTGCCAAGATGCCTGTGTACACCCATACCCGCGCGCGCATCAGCATCGGCTTGACCGGCTTGCCCTCGACCTCATCGAGCGAGGCATAGCGGATCAGCCCGCGCGGTTTTCCAACCTTGTCCATGACTGCATCGCAGGCATCAATGCAGAGCCCACAGGTAATGCAGCCTTCTTGCTGCCCATTACGGATGTCAACACCCGTCGGGCAGACTGCAACGCACTGATTGCAGTCAACACAGTCGCCGACCGTCCGATCCGCGCTGCTCTGTCCTTTCTGCAGCCGTCCGCGTGGCTCACCGCGCGCCTCATCATAGGCGGGTACAACCGTGGACTTGTCGAGCATCACGCCTTGGATGCGTGCGTAAGGACAGAGCCAGAAGCAGACCTGCTCTCGAAGCCAGCCCGCAAGCAAGTAGGTGCCGAAGGTAAACAGGGCCACCGAGGCATAAACCGCAACGTTAGCGTCACCGACGAAAAAGTCGCGCCATAGAGGACCAGCGCCATAAAACCAGGCGACGAAGCTGAAGCCCGTGAGAAAACCGATTAGGAGCCAGATCGCGTGCTTGAGGACCTTGACGCGCACCTTTCTCGCGTCGAGCGGTGCCTTATCGAGCTTGCGCCGCTGCGGTGGGCTACCCTCGAGCTTCTCTTCAATCCAAGTGAAGACATCGGTCCATACCGTTTGAAAACAGAAGTAGCCGCAATAGGCGCGACCCACGAGCGCAGTGACCACCGCCAATAGGATTGCGAAGAAGAGCAGCAGCAGCGAGAGCATCCAGAAGTCTTGCGGCAAGACGGTCACCCCGAAGAGGTGATACTTCCGGTTCGGGATATCGAACAGCACCGCCTGATTGCCGTTCCAGCGCAGATAAGGGCCGAGGAAAAAGATCAGCCAGACCGAAGAGGCAAGCCATTTAATGCGGCGCCACTTGCCAGGCATGCGTTTCGCGTGGATGGTCTCTCCGCCGGTATTGACCTCCCAGTGATGGGCCTCGGCGTAGAGTTCGTCCATCGCGGCACCAGAGCCGCGCGAAGGAGTCTCGTTCATAAGTACAACAACCAGGTTCGCACGCGCTCGAAAACGGTCTTACCTCACCCAGCAGGATTGCTATCGAGGCAGACGCCAAGTCAAGCTCAAAATAACAGCAGAAAAAAAGGGGGATTAATCATCCCCCTTTCCCGGTCCCTTACCCTCCTCGACACTTCTCAGGGCACAACTCAATGTGGCTGTTGCTCGCTCTTATGTCGTTCTGCATCCTCATTCATCAGCCTGATCACCTTGAAGACCAAGTAGCCGATGATGATGACGGCGAGTAGCACGCTGATGATTGAACCCCAAAACACCGCATCTAGGTGCATGTCATCCTCCTCACTCTCTGGTTTTAGTCGGTTCCTGAGATAGCCGCCAAACAGTTAGGCGGTGCGTTACCGTGGCGCAAACGCTTCATCGTCTGAATGGCGAAGCGCTATTGACCATTAAAGCTTCTGCTCGCACATCTCGCGCCTCGATCCTTATCGACGCTGAACCCACTGCGCAGAGCCAACCATGGCACAGCGGGTCAAGATGTTACGCGACCAGATGCTCTATTGACCTCCACCCAGGCTGTGCACGTAGACCGCCAGTTTTTTGATCTGGTCGGGCTCGAGCTTACCTTCAAGACTACCAGCCGAATCACCAAACGCAGGCATCACCGCATCGCGGGTTTGCTCAACGCCAGGCTGGTTCACACCATAGAGAATCGTGTGCTTAGCGCTCTCATAGCCGCCAGGCTCAAAGCGCCAGATACTATCGGTGAGGTTAGCGGCACCCACGGTAACGATGGTCCCATCTGGCAGCTCTGCCAGGATACCGTTTGCCTGTTGACCGTGGCAGGCCGTACAACCTTTCTCGTTGAACAGCTTCCAGCCGGCCTCGCTGCCCTCCCCGCCATCGGCAAGGCTGACGGTGAACTGTGATAACTGGTCGACCTCTGCCTCACTGAGGATGTTTTGGTGGGCCGTCATAGCCCCTTTGCGGCCGTTGGTGACCGACTCCACGATCTTTGCCATCGAGCCGCCATAGAGCCAGTCGTCATCGGCCAACACCGGATAGCCCGGGTTGCCCTGACCGCCGCTGCCGTGGCATGCCGCACAATAATCGCCAAACAGCACCTTGGCTGAGGCGAGCGTATATTGCGTCAAACCAGGATCGTCGAGAATCTGCTCCGGCGTCATGCTGGCGATTTGAGTCTCGTACTGGGCACGAACCTCCGCGACCTGCTCCATTCCCTGCTCAAATTCTTTGATTGAGGTCCAGCCAAGCACACCCTTAGTAAAGCCGCCACCCTCTTGGGACTGCCAAGGCAGTACCGGATACATGGGATAGAGGATGCCGTAAAGCACAAACCAAGCAATCGAGACCCAGAGCGCGATCATCCACCACTTCGGCGGCGGATTATTGAGCTCACGGATGTTATCGTCCCAAAAGTGACCGGTGTTGTTTTCGCCTGGGAACGGATTATGGTCGGCCATCGTTGTCTCCGAGGTCCTCGTGATCGTCTTCAAACGGGATATGCCTCTTGGCTTCGAGCTTGTCCCGATTCTTCGGCCGAAAGACCTGAAAATAGGCCACGACCATGAGCACGAAGATGACGACCGTAAGAATGGTTCCGACCCAGTCGGAGGCCGTCATCGCTGCCCAGTCGGTCTCGAAATAGTCTGAGAGGCTACTCACGATAGACCACTCCCGGGTCCAGCTTTGCCATGGTGCCGAGCACTTGCAGATAGGCAACCATCGCATCCATCCCAGTCTTGCCCTGCACAAGCCCGGCCGCGGCATCGATGTCGGCATCGCTGTAAGGCACACCGATTGCGCGCAATCCCTTCATGTGCCGCTGGATCTTCTCCGGCTTCAGGAGTTGCTCATCAAGCCAGGGATAGCCAGGCATCACTGACTCCGGCACCACCGAGCGCGGATCGCGTAAGTGCTGGCGATGCCATTCATCCGAGTACTTACCGCCCAGCCTTGCCATGTCAGGGCCGGTGCGCTTCGAGCCCCATTGGAACGGGTGGTCGAACATCGACTCCGAAGCGAGCGAATAGTGGCCATAGCGTTCACGCTCGTCGCGGAATGGCCGAACCTGTTGCGAATGGCACAGATAGCAGCCCTCGCGCTGGTAGATATCCCGGCCAGCGAGCTCCAGCGCTGTGTAAGGACGAATGCCATCACCGGGCTTCCAATTCCAGGTCGTCTCAATCGCTCGTAATTGACCGCGCTTTGGGTCCTGGACGAATTCGCCGTTATCCTTTTTCAGAAAGGTGCCCTGCTCATCAGTCTTGAAGCGCAGCTGATTGCCAGCCTCGTCGGTCTCGTAGGCCACCGAGACGATCGGGGTCGTCCCAGCCTCTTGCCAAACGATCTCAGGAAACCGGTTCGCTTCCTCGGTGCTCTTCAAATAGAAGAGCGGAACGATCTCGACGATGCCGCCAACCGAGAGCACGAGCGCGGTGACGATCAACAGCCCCCAGATGTTGCGCTCCAAGCGCTCCTGGATTCCCTTCGGTGGTGTGTTCTTATCAGCCATTTAAGGTTTACTCCTCGGGATGCGAGCGATGACGTTAGGCTTAAGCGGCAGCGATGGCTGGCATGCCACGCGCCTCGCGCAGACTCCCCGCGGTCACTGACTTGCGCACCGTCATGAGCACGTTGAACAACATGACAATGGCGCCGAGCAGGAAGATGCCACCGCCGACCGCACGCATCGCGTAGTACGGATGCATGGCGGCAACCGATTCGACGAAGGTGTAGGCGAGGGTGCCGTACTCGTCATAGGCGCGCCACATCAGGCCCTGCATGATGCCGGACACCCACATGGCGACGACATAGATCACGGTACCGATGGTCGCGGTCCAGAAGTGGACGTTGACCAGTTTCTCGGACCACATCTCGGTGTGCCACAAGCGCGTCATCAGGTGGTAGATGGCGCCGATCGAGATTCCCGCGACCCAGCCAAGCGCGCCGGAATGAACATGACCGATCGTCCAGTCGGTGTAGTGCGAGAGGGCGTTAACCGTCTTCAGCGACATCACCGGACCCTCAAAGGTCGACATCGCATAGAAGGCCAGAGCGATGATCAGGAAGCGCATAACGTAGTCGGTGCGCAATTTGTCCCAAGCGCCCGAGAGGGTCATCATCCCATTCACCGCTCCACCCCAAGATGGGATGATCATCGCCAGCGAGACAGCAGCACCGAGCGAGCCTGTCCAATCTGGCAGAGCGGTGTATTGCAGATGGTGGGCACCGAGCCAGACGTAACCGAACATCAGCGCCCAGAAATGGATGACCGACAGCCGGTAAGAGTAGATCGGCCGATTGGCCTGCTTCGGCACGAAGTAGTACATGATCCCGAGGAAGCCGGCGGTGAGGTAGAAGCCGACCGCGTTATGGCCCCACCACCACTGGATCATCGCGTCCTGCACGCCCGAGAACAGGCTGTAGGATTTCATCAGCCCGACCGGGATCGACAGGCTGTTGACCACGTGCAGATAGACGATCATCACCATCATGCCGAGGAAGAACCAGTTCGACACATAGATGTGCGAGGACTTCCGGTTGGCGATGGTCATGATGAAGTTGAAGGTGAATGCCAGCCAGACGACGGCGATCAGAATGTCGATCGGCCATTCCAGCTCCGCATACTCTTTCGACTGGGTGAAGCCCAGCGGCAGCGTGATCACCGCCAAGACGATGATGAGGTTCCAGCCCCAGAAGGTGAACCAGGCCAGCTTGTTGCTCCAGAGGCTGACGCCGCAGGTACGCTGGACCGTGTAAAACGCGGTGCCCATGAGGGTACAGCCACCAAACGCGAAGATCACCGCGTTGGTATGCAGAGGCCGCAGGCGACCGAACGAGATGTAGGGGTTATCAAAATTGAGGAACGGCCAAGCGAGCTCGGACGCGATATAGACACCAACGCCGGCCCCTACCACCAGGTAGACGACGGCCATGATCGTAAACCAGCGGACGACGTCAAAGTCGTATTTTCGTTCCGCTGTATAGTCGGCTGTAGCTTCCATAGACCCCCCCAAACTGGCTGGGAAAAACAGAGGTGACTGGGCACTGCAGGCCCGATGTTTTGGTGGTGCGCCGCGCCTCGGCACATGACTGCGCCATGAGACTGGATCGATTGCGAAAAGTCAAGACAAGCTCGCCACAGAAAACGCTCCGGTGAGGCATTTCACACAGCATCGATTGATCTCGATCAGGTTGCCAAAGCGATAACCCAGCCAAGATAAGGCCTTATTTTTATAGGCTTTTTAGAAAAAGGCAGGCGCGCTGACAGGGCCGAAACGCGCTAGTGAGAACGTTGCACGGCCGACCAAGTGTAAAGGTGGGATTTTCCAGCCGGCATGCGCCCACTGAACAAAGAATAGAGGACGAAAGTCGGAAGCGCCGCCCTCGGTCAGCCGAGGGTGTCGAGCGCTGAACCCGGGCGCCGCTCATATATGGTCCGCCCCGCGATGCAAGAGCCACTTGACTGTTCAGCAGAAGGAAACGTTGCGGCCATATATCCGGCGTCGTGATGAGGTGGCGTGATCGCTCCTCGCGCCCTGATGGAATCCGCGCG
>NZ_NRRY01000058.1 GCF_016583905.1 Lamprobacter modestohalophilus
CGCGCGGATTCCATCAGGGCGCGAGGAGCGATCACGCCACCTCATCACGACGCCGGATATATGGCCGCAACGTTTCCTTCTGCTGAACAGTCAAGTGGCTCTTGCATCGCGGGGCGGACCATATATGAGGATCTTCCCAGTTCACGTCCACGGCGACGCAACTCCACTGCTGGTCGGCGCTGCCGTTCGGTCTCGTCGCATCGACGATCAGGCGGATTTCTCGGCTGACGCAAGTGGAACACAGCACACCGCCATCGCCCATCAGCATATAGACGGGGTAGCCACCCGGCCAGGCATAGCCGCGCGTAGCAAGCCGTATATCGTCCTTTTGCTTCTCTGATAGCATGAATGTTTCCCTATCGGCGTATGGATCAGGAGTCTTTCTTGCGGCGGTAGAGTGCCAATGCTGCTTCGTATTCCTGGTCGATGTCCATGCCGCTATCCAGCTGCGGATGAAGTCGCTTCACACCGACGTGCATCATGCAAACGACCTGCAGACCGGTGAACTCGCCTGGCAGCAGTTTCAGGCGGTAAGTCGTCTCCGGGTCGTTGACGTTGAGGCCACTCTGGCCGAGCGTGGCCATCTCCGTGACCAAGGGGTTGAGTTGCTGATCCGTCATGCCCGCGAAGCGTTCTAGGGCACCGAGACAATAAAAGACGGCATCATGACGCAGATCTCCCTCGGCATTGCTGCGGAATTTGAGGTTCGCAATGCTGCTTCGGAGTCTGCTCGCCTTGTCGGCGATCTCGCCATGCGGAGCGATCGACATCACCTGCCGTAGCAGCCCGTCGGCTTCGTCAGCGTGTGCTGCCGGGTCTTGATCGAGCAACGTCTGAGCCAGTGAGAGCAGGGTGATCGGATCATTGGGGCCAAGACGCGTTGCAGTCCGCAGGGTATCGAGCGCAGCGTTCGCGTCTCCCGTCATCGCTTGCAGGGTGCCCAGAGTGCGCTGCGCATAGAGGTTATGAGGCTCGAGCGCGACCGCCTTCTCCAAGGCGGGCCTGGCGGCGTCGACGTCGTTCATCCGCAACGCGGCAACGCCAAGCGCCGTCCAACTGTGGGCATGGTCCGGCGCAAGATCGGTCGCGCGCTTGAGCAGGCCGCGGGCATCATCGAGTCGCCCCTGGTCGCTATAGACCATCCCCAGGTTGTACAGCGCCATGTGATCGTTGGGGTTGGCCTGCAGTAAGGTTTCCAGCATCGGCGCAGCACGGGCGTAATCGCCGGCATTCAGCAGATCGATGATCGCCTGCTGCGGGTCGGCTGCCGTTGAAGCAGGCATCCAGGTCACACTGATGGCGCCGTCAGCGAAGTCGACAGTGACCTCGCCCGGCTGGCCCGCGTACTGCTTGCGGAAGTACTTGGTGACGTGCTTACGAAACTCGGGGGTGCCGGGCACCCGGCCCACTTTCGGCAGCAGCGTCAGATCGAAATCCTGCTCGCTGATCGTGAAGTGCTGTGGTTCATGTGACATTGCAGGACGACCTTAGGTGGATTCATTGCGGAGCCATGGGAACCCAGATGAGCCAGGTGCTGATGTCGAGCAGTTCGGCCCAACGACTGATCAGAGCGGGGTCATCGATGACCTGGTTGCTGTCCGAGGGCAATTCGGCGAGCAGCGTCAAGCCGATCCGCTCCAAGCCGGCGGCGCGATAAGCGACCGCGAGCGCAGGCCGGCGCAGCAATTCGGCCGAGGCAACCGCGACAGCGGCATTGATGGCGCGACTGGCATGCGTGATGCGCTCGGGAAACTGCTGCCGATAGGCCGGCGCAAGCACCTGCAGCACCGTTTGCAGTTGCTGCTCGAGGGACAGCGCCTGCTGAGGCCGCAGCGTTGGATGCTCGCGATAGAGCGCCTGGTCGACCAAGATGCCAACGGGGGCGGAGAGCAGTTGCACCAGCAGACCATCGAACAGGAGATCAGCCAGCTTGCTGCGTTGCGCGTCGGGGACATCCGGCAGCCGAGGTTCCAGGTCCTCAGCAACCTGCATGCGCGCATCGGCTGCGCCAGCGAGGCGCAGGCGGCGCTCAGGCGAATGACGAAAGGTTCGGATGGCGCGAGCCGCTTCGGCGGCGATGACGTAATCGAGTGCGCTCACCCCTGGCTTGTAGCGCAAGACATGGTTCGGCCGCTGCGCTGTCGCCATGCTCAGGCTTGCGAGCACGTTTAGGGAGGCATCCTCGGCAAAGGAAACCGGGAAGTGGCTCACCGCCTCGAGGTCTTGGACGATCGTCTGAGTCGCTGGAAGGAGTGCGGAGGGATTCATTTGGCTTGTCGTCGCCTAGTGTGTCTGCCATGGGGTTCGGCATGACCCGCGCTCATCTGCGGTCGACCGAGATGGGTCACTATAACGCAGCCAAGTGCCCGGCGTGGGCGGGAGAGCGAGCGAGGAGCGGCTCCCCTACTCTGCAGGGCGACCAACCACATCCAGCAACCTGGCATAGTCGGTGACGACGTCGTACTTCACCTTGTCCTTGCTGATGCGTTGGCCGATCTCGTCGAAGAACTTGCGCGCGCAGGCGATCTTGGTCTGCTCGATCGCGCGAAGCTTCATCGAGGATAGGCTGCCCTTGGTCTCGGCGACGAAGTAGATATGTCGAACGCTCCCAGCGGTGAACGAGATGGCCCAGTCCGGGTTGTAGTCGCCAACTGGTGTCGGGATCAGGAAGCCGCGTGGCAGCTTGGCGTAGACCACCACTTCCGGGCGGGTCTCCAGGTCGTTGACAAAGTCCCGCTCGACCTTGGAATCAACGATGGCGTAGTCGTAGACGTGGTTCTTGAGCTTGTCCGTGGCGCGGGAGAAGTCATGGCCGGTCTGGTTGGCGGTGAAGATGTCGACATCGTAGCGTTCGTCGACCGCGTCATAGGCCAGGCGCTCGATCACCATGGCGGCCTTCTGTTCGGTGATCAGTCGCGAGGCCTCGGCGATGAAGTGCTCGGGGTTCTGACGGAACTGCTTGAAGACCGCGGGCTCGATGCCGCCGAGGATGCTCGCAACGGTCTGCCGCACCAACCGGCTGTTCTCGGCGATCTTGCCCAAGAGGTCATAGCTCACCCGTGAGTGAACGGAATCGCCCTGCTCGGTGGCGGTTTCCATCACCTTGAAGCCGTCTCCCGCTCGCAGTTGCTCATCGGTCAGCGCGCCTTTCTGTTCGCCCTTCTGCACGATGTACTGCAGCGGCGTCACGCGCAGTTTGGTATCCAGCGCGCCGATGCACTTGTCGACCAGTTCCTTGGACTCGAAGTCCACGCGATAGACCGCCTTGCGGTTGATGCGCTGCCAGAGTTCTTTGAAGGCCTGCTTCTCGAAGTTGGCGTTGAGCGGATTGGTCTTCGGCTTGCGGCCGTCCTCGGGGGTTGGTAGTTGCTTGTCGCTGAAGACGCTATCGATCAGCTCGAAGACCTGCTCGGCATGGGGCTGCAGGTCGGCGGGCAGTTCCGCCAAGGTGCCCGCTGTCTTGGCCTGGTGATAGGCATCGGCAATGTGATCGGCCTCGTCCGTGTAATCGTTCTTGACCAGATAGCGGTAGAGCTGTTTCGCCAGCGGTGCTGTCAATGCGACCGGCCCGTCCTTGGTCTGCAGCACCTTGCCAGTGAAATAGGCTTCCGTGGCTTGCCGTGGACGCGCGGAGAGGGTCTCGACGATCTCCTGCTGCAGGCCGGCGACGAAGTCCTTGTAGCTTTCGCTGGCCACCACGGTCAGCACGTTGACCTCATGCACCAGGCTCGGGTGATCCATGCGGTCGCCCTGCTGGTCGACACTGAGCCGCAGCCCGCGTCCCACCTCTTGCCGGCGCGAGATGCTGTTGTCGCTGTGCTTGAGCATGCACATGACGAAGACGTTCGGGTTGTCCCAGCCTTCGCGCAGGGCCGAGTGGGAGAAGATGAAGCGCACCTGGCGCTTGGCGCGGTCCTCGGGGCCATCGTGCGGGCCGGGGAACGCCAGCAGGCTCTCCTTGTCCTTCAGGATCAGGTCGTAGGCATCAACGTCGTCGGAGTCGACGGAGCGGGCGCCAACCGCTGGGTCCTTGAGGCGTTTGGTCTTCTTGTCGACCGCGAAATAGCCTTGGTGGGTCTTGGCTGGGTCGATCGCGCCGAGGTACTTGCGATAAGCCTCGTTGTCGATCGCCAACTCGGACAGGTATTCATCCTTGAGCAGCGCGTATTCCTCCTCGAACACCCGCGCATACTCGCCCTTTTCGTCGGCCTGGTCGTAGTCGCGGTACTTGACCACCTCGTCGATGAAAAACAGCGACAGCACCTTGACGCCCTGGGCGAAGAGCTGCTTTTCCTTGTCCAGATGGGCCTTGATGGTCTCGCGGATCTGGATGCGGCGGATGTCGCGCTCGGAGACGTCGCCGTTGGCCTCGCCGGCCTTCAGCACCTCGCCGTTGATGAACTCGACGGTGTCGTTGTTGTAGTCGATCTGGCTGATGGTGAAGCCTTGGTATTGGTCCAGCTCGCCGGATGCGGCGAATAGGTCGTCGCGGAAATGCAGCCGGCGCAGTTGCCGCTTGATCTCGCCGGACTTGAGCTTGACCTCCAGCTCGATGCGCGCCACCGGCGCTTGCTTGGAGATGTCGATGCCTTCGAGATAGAGATAGGCGTTGGTCCCGGCCAGCCCCCGAGTCTGGATGCCGCGCACGGCGATCTTCTTCACCAACTTCTGGTTGAAGGCATCGAGCGCGTCGAGCCGATGGACGCGGTGATGCTGGGTGCGATGGGTGGCCGAGTAGCGCAGGATGAACAGCGGCTTGAACTGCGGTAGCGCCTCGAGCGTCGCCTTGCCTTCCATCTTCTGCGGCTCGTCGATGATCAGGATCGGCCGGTTCGAGGCGATGACGTCGATCGGCTTGCGCGATTGGAAGTCATCCAACTCCAGATAGATGCGGCGGTTATCGGCCCCGCGCGCGTTGAACGCCTGGATGTTGATGACCATGACGTTGATGCCGGCGTCCGAGGAGAAGCTCTCCAGCTCGTGCAGGCGCTTGGAGTGGTAGATGAAGAAGCGCGCCTTCTTGCCGTAGCCCTCGGTGAAGTGCTCGGCGGTGATCTGCAACGACTTGTAGACGCCCTCGCGGATGGCGATCGAGGGCACCATGATGATGAACTTCGACCAGCCATAACGCTGGTTCAGCTCGAAGATCGTCTTGACGTAGCAGTAGGTCTTGCCGGTGCCGGTCTCCATCTCGACGTCCAAATGGATCGGTGTCGCGGCGAAGGCCTGCTTGCGATAGGCGGACGGTGCGGGCACCCGTGCGCCCTTGTTGTTGAACGTCGTGAAGTCGGAGAGCGACGATGAGACCGGCAGGTTCTGCCGGCGCTGCACCTTCTGGATGTTCTCCAGGATCTGCGCCTCGCTCAGTGCCAGATCGGCGTTCTTGAAGCCCTCGTCAAAGGCGCTGACCTGCGCCGTCCGGCCGGGGTCGATGCGATAGGTCAGACCGGAGGTCATGGGCTGACCGGCGAAGCAGTCGACGACCGATTCGACGGCGTTGGTCTGGTAGGGCTGGACTTTGAATTTGAGCTTCATGGCTTTGCGGCTGGCATCCTCTCTTTGATCTCTCTGCGAGCTCTCTGCAAGCTCTCTGCAAGCTCTCTGCAACGACACCCCTGCAGAGAGAGGCAAGACCTTGAAATATCGAATATATCCAGCATCACTCCTTGCTGACTTCTAGTGTTCATCTCTGAGACTCTCGACAAGCTTCCAGCAAGGAGTCGTATCAGATCCCGTATTCACGATCACGCCGCGACGACGCAGTTTCGTCAGCAAGTAACTAATCTTATTGTGTTTTTCAGAATCACTTAGAGCGTCACTCAGCTTATCTAGGAGCAAAACGTTGATCTCAGCGCGATTCGCCTGACCAAAGCTGGCTAGGTAGTCAGTCAGCAGCTTGGCATAGAACGCGTCGTCTTGAGCGCGGGTATGAATGTAGTCCGCCTTGCTGGCCGTCACCTTGGCGACGCTGGCGGAGACGAAATACTTGGGCTTGCGACCCTCGATCAGCTTGGCGCGCTTTAGGCGAGTCACTGCTTCATCAGGGATCGGCAGCCGCTTCTGCACCCGGTCCAACGCCAACACATCCGCGAGCGGCAGATCGGTTTGCTGGATCAGCAGGCGGCTATAGGCCGGATCGACCATGCCGCCATGGATCGTCAGCTTGACTGCTCCGGGCTCGCTCAGATCGTAATCCGGCATCGGCAAGTAGCGCCCCGCCTGACGCACAAACATGTCATGAATGCCGTAGCCCATGGTGTCGATCATGTTCAGCTCGGCCATCGCCTGGGCCAGGAAGGGGTTGCGATAGCGTCGCGGAACGCGGTTTCCTTCCAGGTAATCATCGGGCTCACCATCGAAGAAGTTGCCGTCGTTCTCGAACAGCAGCCGGTCCGGCTGTTCGATCACCACCACGCGCGCATTGCGGCTGTAATCCTGGTGCGCGATACAGTTGTGCAAGGCCTCCAGTACCATCCGCTGGTCGTACTTGGAGACCTCGATGGGCAGCAGCTCATCCTCTGGCAGCAACCGCAACTGGATGTTGCGGATGCGCTGGTACAGCTGCGAGGTGGTCAGCAAGAAGGGCGGCGCAAAGTGTTCGTAGGCTCGCTCGATCCCTTCCAGTTTCCAGGTCATCTGCGCAGGATGGGGCGACAGATGCCAAGCCGACTCACGCTTACCGAGCAGCAACAAGGTGGCCCGAGTGAGCTGACCATGCTGGGTGACGCGCGCACGATCCAAAAAGGTCGGCAATGGCCAGGACTGCACCTCGTCGGCGTCAAAACGGTTGGCGTACTTCTGAGCAAAGGCATCCCGCGCCTTGTTCAGTGCGACTTCGTCCAGATCATCGAGGCTGGCACCGGGCACGGGTTGGGCGGACCAATCCTGCCCCAGTGTTTGCTGGCGGATCAGATCCTGCTTGTCCAAGCCCAAGGAGACAAGGCTTTCGCCCGCTCTGGCGTAGTAATGTCCCTTCCAGGCGATCGGAATGCCACGCGGCGCAGCCGGGATCTGAAACAGCAGCACGCGTCCTGCCGAGTCGTTCAACACATGGATATCACGAACGGTGACGCTGGGCTCGGTGCTTTGGGCCACCTGATACTTCAAGCCCTGCAGGCGCTCTGGCTCGACGCGGTAGTTCGTACCGACGATGGCGCGGGTCTTGTTATGCACACCAAACACCAGCCAAGCGCAGTCCAGACCGCGCAGATTCGCCTCGTTGCTCAGCGCCGAGAAGTACTCACCGATCCTGTCCGAGCTGTAATCGTTGCCGGCTTGCTTGAACTCCACGACCTCGTTCTCCCAGGTGTGGATCAAGGTTTCGAGCAAGGCTTTTAGGGCTGACTGATCCATGCCAAGACGACCTACAAGCTCTTGACTTTGGTCACCGGCGAACGCTGGCGGAAGCTCTGTTCGCCGTTGATCTTAACCGCAACCGAGACGAAGCGGTTATCGCGGAAGACCAAGATGAGTTTGGAGATCATTTGCTGACCCGCGAAGCAGTCGACGACGGACTTGAGCGTAGGCAACCGAAACAGACGGGACGATCTTCGTGTGTGCGATCATCGTGACTCCAGAGCCTGATCAGCGCCTCTTACGCGCGGTCCATGAAGGGATTGAGGATGGTCAGACTGCGATGGATGTGCCGACCATGCTGCATGTCCTCACTAAACAGCGTGGTGCAACCGGCATCGAGTGCCGCTGCAACGATCAGGCTGTCCCAGTAACTGAATGTATAGCTTACCCGTAATTCCGAGGCCAGGCTGTGTTGCCTTGCATTGGAAGGGTGAATCTCACAGTCGCGATACCAGTCCTGAATGATCTCCCGCAGCCTCGTCTCTTCGATCTTTGCCTTTTTCAACAAATTGCTGCTTGCTTCACGAATCACTTGCGAGTTGATCCAGGGGCGCTTCAGCCCAAGGATGAACTCAGCCGCGATCTCATGTCTAGGATCATCGTCTTTAGCAACCAACGCATAGAGCCAGAGATTGGTGTCGACAAAGAACTTAGCGGGCATTCGCATCCTCTCGGCTCATGGGTTGAAAATCATTGACGACTAACGGGGTGTTGACCCATTTGGCAAATGAACACTCACCAAGGGGTTTCGGTTCATCATTATCATCCTGACGCCGCTGGGCAAGAAACCGGGCAAAGTCGAGCACTTCGGCCTGTTTCTCTTGTGGTAGCCGCTCTAAGGTTTCAATCAGTTCCGCATGGATCATGGTCTTGATCTCATCTGTGAATCGATAGGTCAATCGGTTGCTGTGATCATGGATATGCTGTTTTTTGCTCCATCTGGTTTGGGCTGGCTCGCCTTGAACGCGCCAAGGATTGGCGCGATCTGGCACGCTGGATTAGAGAGACTTGACCTCGGTGACCGGCGAAAGCTGGCGGAAAATCTGTTCGACGTTGATCTTGACCGCATCCGAGACGAAGCCGTTGTCGCGGAAGACCACGCGCAGGGGCTCATGGCCGGCCAGTTCCTTGACCAGATCCTCAGTCACGCCGCGCTCGAAGCAGGCGACCAAGGCGTTGTCGTCGACGAAGAACACCGTCTTGCCCTGCAGGGTCTCGCGGCGGATGGGTAGAGTCAGGTCCACGCCCCAGTCAACCAGCACCTGGAACAGCAGGTCTTCGTCGGTGCGATCCTCCTTGACGTTGTCGACCATGTCGAGCAGGTCGGCCTGTTTGACCTCGTCGGGGCGGTAGTAGACGTCCTTCATGTTCGAGGTGTCGACCTTGAGGACGCGGAAGCCGATCGGTTGTGACGAGTCTTCGCCGTCTTGGTCTTCACGCAGGGTTGCCGCGACGTTCCGCAGCCGCATCCGGCCCATATCAAAGAGAGTTTCCAACTCCGGCTCTGGCGTTGTAAGCGGTTCGGCGATTTGCACGCCGATGAAGCGGCGGTTGCCGCCATCGATCTGGTTTTGCGCCAACACCGCATGACCGGTGGATGCGCTACCGCTGAAGAAGTCGAGGACGATAGCGTCCTCGTCCGGCTGGGTGGCAAGGAGCAGGATGCGCTGGAGCAGTTCGACGGGCTTGACTGAGTTCAGCACATTTTCGGTATGCTCGAAGGCGACGTACTTGAGGAGTGTCTTTTTGGCATCCTGGGTGTGGCCAACTTCCTTCCAGGGCCAAAAGGTTTGCGGTGTTTTTCCTTGTTTCACTTCACTTAAAAAACGTTTCAAACGTGGCATATTATTGCCGTCATCGCCCCACCAAATGCGTTTGTCGGCATCTAATGCAAGGAATTTTTCCTTGTTGAAGCGCCAATATGTGCCTACAGGCGGCCCTGTGATAACACGCCCAGATGGACACTCGACTGGATATAGGCCCGCATCGTACCTATTCCTAGCTGCGAGGTCGCTGGAAGCCCAAGGACCTCTAGGATCACCATCAGGATTCTTATAGCGGTCCTTCATTTCCTGTGTCTGGGGTAAAGCATTCGGTGCCCATTGAAGCTTATTCTTGGCAATAACCAGAATATAGTCGTGGTCTTCCGAGAACCATTTTGCTGAATTTTTTGGAGAAAAAACCTTCTGCCAAATAATAGTGGCAACGAAATTGTGCTCGCCAAAGACCTCAGAGGTTATCTGCCGCAAGGTCTGGTATTCGTTATCGTCGATCGATATGAAGAGCACGCCATCATCTCGCAGCAGGTTGCGTGCGAGCTTCAGACGTGGATAGATCATCGACAGCCAATCGGAGTGAAATCGCCCATTCGCTTCTGTGTTCGCAACCAAACGTCGACCTTCCAGATCACCTTGGCTAGATCGTTCAAAATAGTCCTCTTTACGCTCGCTATAATCGTCGTCGTAGATGAAGTCACGACCGGTATTGTAGGGCGGGTCGATATAGATCAGCTTGACCTGATTGAGATAGGTTTCCTGAATCAGCTTCAAGGCTTCCAGATTATCGCCCTCGATGAGCAGATGGCGCGCCCGGTCGAACTCAATGCTTCTTTCGCGTTGCGGACGCAAGGTCTTTGCGATCGGCGCATGAGCAGTTAGCAGCGCTTCGCGTTTACCCGGCCAGTCGAGCTGAAATCGCTCGTTAGGACCTTCAACGAGCACATCGGATAAGGCTTGGCGTAGCAGGTCGAAGTTCACTACTGAGCGGGCAATTCCTGCTTCATCCCTGGCTTCCGTGACACATTCAGGAAATAAGTCACGCAGTTTTGAAACGCGGTCCCGCGTTAGATTTGGACTGTGCATTTTCAATTTTTGCATCCTTACTCTTCTCCTCTTTCAATGACTTCATATTTCCAGTCAAAGTAGCTGTAGAGAAACTCGCCTCCACCTTCGAGATCGGTGAGCTTTGTTTTGATCCTGAATTTCGTGCCAACCGGATAATTCTTGCTGAGGCGCTTTGAGCACTCGACCCGAAGTGTCGTTAGGAGTGCTTGCCCGGGGCACGGACGGATGTGAACCTTGCCATGCAGGCCTGAAGTCCGCTCCGGCAGATAACTCTCCACTAAGACCATCTGATAGGGCTCATCGGGCTTGGCCATGCGTTTCTGCTCCCAGTTGCTCAAGGGCCAGCTTCGCCGCGCGCAGCTCGGCGTTGATCGCCACGCGCCTGTTGAATTGTCTCTCACGTGCCAAGCGCGCCTTGATCCGCTCGACTTCACGCATCTTCGCCTTGATCGCCTCGGCGCGCGCGATGCGTGCCTCCAGCGACACCGGTTCAGCGTGCGGCTGCGGATGGGCATAGCCTTGCGGCGCCTCGGCCACAGCAGACACCGCACCGGGCACCACCCCCGCTGTCTGCCTCTCGACCAGCGGACTCAGCAGCCGCTCATAGAGCGCGCCGAGATTCCTCGCCACCGGTAACGGCTCACGGGGCGCGTCCTCGGGTATCCAGTCGGCTTCAAAGTAGTCGCCGATCACCCAGCGGGTGCGGTCGGCTTCGCTTGGGCGTTTCCAGGCGGCGGCGAGTTGGATGCGGGCCGCATGGCTCAGCTCGAAGATCAGCGGAAAGGGAATCGCCTTGTCGATCGCGCGCAGCAGCTCTCGGTCGAGCAGCGCCGTCTTCTGGACGATGCGGAAGACCTGAATCTCTGCGACCGCCTCGGTCGCGGCAAGGTTGATGGTCTCCGGGGCGAGCTTGTGCGACCAGAGGATCTGCTCGACTTCGCGCACGAAGCCCTCCTTCAGCGTCCTATTGGCGCTGGCGTGCTCGTAGAGCTTCGCCTTGGGGATGACGCGGCCAAAGGCAGCAGCTTGCGGCCAGGCGTAGAGGGTCATGCGCCGTCACCTTCGATGATGAGGAAGGCGATCAGCTCGAAGTCATCCAGCCCCTGGATGGTGGTGGTCAGCGCCGTGGTGCGGCCTCCGCCGAAGAGGCTGTCGATGTCTTGCTCCTCTTTCACCTCGATCATCGAGCGGATGGCTTGGCTGAGCAGCTCGGAGTAGCGCTCCATGCGCCGGCCGTCTTGGGTGCGTTCGTTGAAGCGCCGGCACAGGGTCTGGGCCGGCTCGGACTGGCCCTTGCAACTGGCGCGGATCAGGTCGAGCAGACGCTTGACCTCGGTGTGGTCGGCGATGATCTCGCCGTCGTCGCCGATGTAGACCAGATAGTAGGGGTGCAGGCGGTTTTGCTGCTGGACGTTGACGCTGTCGTGGATGTTCTTGAGCGCGAAGATGGCCCCAGGGTGCAGGCCGAGCGGGGGCTGGGCGGGCACGATGGCGTGGAGGCCGAAGGGCAGCTGATCCAGCTCGCCATGCGCCTTGACGTACTGCAGCAGGTCCATGCGGAAGTCGTTCAGGCCCAGGTCGGTGATCGAGACGCCGGCCTTGGCGTCTTCCAGTTCGATGATCTCGTCTTGCAGTCGCTTGAGCTGGTCTTTGCGGTAGGCGATGTCGTTGCTCTTGGCCGTCAGCACGTTGTCATCGCCGGTCGCAGTGACGTCGGCGATGACCATGCGGTTCTCGACCCGCTCCTTGAGGTTGATGTACTCATCGAGGCTGATGTCGGGCCAGTAGTTGATGAGCTGGATGCGGGCGTTGGGCGAGCCGATGCGATCGATGCGCCCGAAGCGCTGGATGATGCGCACCGGGTTCCAGTGGATGTCGTAGTTGATCAGGGTGTCGCAGTCTTGCAGGTTCTGGCCCTCGGAGATGCAATCGGTGCCGATCAGGAGGTCCAGTTCGTGGGGTTCATCGGGCAGGACCAGCGCCTTCTCTTTGGAGCGGGGCGAGAACAGGGTCAGCACGGATTGGTAGTCGTAGCGGCCCTTGAGCGTGGTCTTGGGCGCGCTGGAACCGGTGACACGGCCGCTGTGCAGGCCGCGCTCGCGGTGCAGCCAGGGCGCGAGCTGGGCGAAGAGATAGTTGGCGGTGTCGGCAAAGGCCGTGAACAGCAGCACCTTACGGTTGCCGGGGTTGATCGGTTGGTCGAGCTTGGCGAGCAGGGTCTGTTTGAGATGCTGCAGCTTGCTGTCGTCCTCGGGGCCGACCTGGTCCATTGAGGCGAGCAGTTCGTCGATGAGTGCCAGATCGGCGCGCAGCTCGCGCTGCCAGGAGAGCCGGTCCATGTCGGCGAGGCGGATCTGGATCTTCTTGCCGACGGTGAAGTCACTGAGGCCACCGAGGTCGTCGTCGTCCGGGTCGAGGCCGGCGAGGTCGGTCTCGAAGCCTGTGTCGAGGCTGGCCCCGGAATCGGCCCCCCGTTGGGCACCGCTGCCGGTCTCGTAGCGCTCGATGGCCTCGAGCGTGTGACTGATCTTGCCGCTCAGGGCGCGCAGGGTGAGACGGAAGGCCTCGACCGAGCTTTCTAGGCGCTTGAGCAGGTTGGTGGTCATCAGTGCCTGGAGGCTGCGCTCGCGGTCGACTTGGCGCAGGCGGCCGCGTCCGCCCGAAGTCTGGGTGTCGTAGAGCGCCTCGTAGTGGGCGAGCCTTGAGGGCAGGATGTAGCTGACCGGGGCGTAGACGGCGAGCTTGAGCGCGGTTAGGCGCTCGAAGATCGCGTTCAGGTCCATCACATCGGGGCGCGCGGTGATCGGGCAGTGATGCGAGCGGGGTTTGAGGCGCTCGGGAAAGGGGCCGATGTCGCGGGTGTCGTAGAAGGTCTCGATGTGGCGCCGCGAGCGGGCGATGGTGACCGCGTCGAGCAGCTCGAAGAAGTCGAAGTCGAGGGTCTTGAGGATGCCGGCGGCGGTGCGTTTCTCCGGCGGCAATTGCGACCAGCTGTTGAAGGCCTTCTGGGCTTGGCGAAAGATTTCCTCGACGCTGTTGTCGCTGCGCAGGTGTTGGGAGAGGGTTTCGGATTGGCCTTCGTAGGCGAGCGCGAGCTGATTGCGCAGGTCAGTGAAGCGGTTGTTGACCGGCGTGGCGGAGAGCATCAGCACCTTGGTCTTGACGCCCTCGCGGATGACCTTGTTCATCAGCTTCTGGTAGCGGGTCTCGCGATCCTTGTAGACCTCGTTGTTGCGGAAGTTGTGCGATTCGTCGATGACGACGAGATCGTAGTTGCCCCAGTTGACGCGGTCGAGCGGGATGCCGAAGGACTCGCCGCGGGTGCGCGAGAGATCGGTATGGCAGAGGACGTCGTAATTGAAGCGGTCCTTGGCGAAGAGATTGGTCTTGAGGTTGGCGTTGAAGTTGCGCCAGTTGTCGGCGAGCTTCTTCGGGCAGAGGACCAAGACTGACTTGTTGCGCAGCTCGTAGTATTTGATGACGGCGAGCGCGGTGAAGGTCTTCCCCAGGCCGACGCTGTCGGCAAGGATGCAGCCGTTGTAGGTCTCCAGCTTGTTGATGAGGCCGGTGGCGGCATCGCGCTGGAAGTTGAACAGCTTCTGCCAGACCAGGCTGTCTTGATAGCCGGTGAGATCGTTGGGCAGCACGTCCTCGGTGATGTCGTCGAGGAACTCGCGAAAGATGTTGTAGAGCATCAGGAAGTAGATGCGCTCGGGCGCATTCTCCTGATAGACCGATTCGATGTGGCTGCAGATGGCCTCAGTGACGTCGGTCAGTTGCTCGGGGTCTCGCCAGATCTGATCGAACAGCTGCAGGTAACTGTTGGTGTGCGCGGCTTCGTCAAAGCGGTTGACGAAGTTGGAGACGGCATCGCCCTTCTGATAGCCGAGATCGGCCACGGTGAAACCGCTCAGCGGCATGTAGGCCGCGTCGCCGCGCTCGGTGCCGACGTGGGCAAAGGCCTGCATCGGCGCCTGGGTGCAGTTGGATTTGAAGCGGGCCTTGGCGCGCATCCACTCCGCGCACTCGCGGGCGATGGCGCGCTGGGTGAGCTGATTGCGCAGGTGGATCTCGAACGCGGTGCCGTAGAGGCTGGTTTCGCGGCTGAGCTTGGGGATGAAGAACTCGCGCCGTTCTTTGCGCAGGCGGTCGGTGACTTCAGCGGCGACGAAGGTGGGCGCGGTGAAGATGAACTGCAGGCTGTCGATCGTGGACAGCTCGGTCTTCAGTGCCTCGAAGGCGTACAGCGAGAAGCAGGAGGCGGCGATCTTCAGACGTGCGCCGGGCTGCAGTGTGTTCTTGAGGTCGTCGCCGAGTAGAGTGTTGGTGTTGTCTAGGAGCTTCATGCTGGGTCCTCCATGACGCTAGCCCACGAAGCGACGATTGGCGCTGGTGGTGTCGATCCTTTGCTTGGCGGTTCTAGCCATCATTCGGTAGTCCTGCGGTCGTCCTTTCTCCTGGGGCCGGAACGGCGCTATGAGCGCGGGGAGTATAACGCTCGATTATGCCTGTGGGTAATAGCTGGCGGCGATGTTCGGCGGGAGTCACGAGGCATGAGCCGAGGTCAGCGAAGCGCCGCCGAGCGTCAGCGATGGTCAGGGCGGAGCTTCCAGGGATGGACTCTTCTGTGGTCTGGTGCGTGCCGGGAGCACACTGATTGCCAGGACGGCACAGCGTTTCAGGAGGATGACGAGCCCGAATCCGGCGCGCGGCAGCTTCTCGCGAAGCCGGCGCATCTGCCGTTGCAGGGCGTTGAGGAAAAAGGTTAGCCAGGGCGTCCGGTCTGGCGCGTTGGTGCGGATGGTGCCCTGCGTGCGGCGCAAAGCCAGCTAGTAGCGCTCCTTGCTTTGCTCGATGACGCTCTCCAGCGAGCTGAAGGGGGACATAGGCATACCTAGCGCGCAGCAGGAGCAAGGTGGTCAGCACCCGGCTCAAGCGCCCGTTGCCATCCTGGAAGGGATGGATCTCTAAGACGACGACGACGAAGAGACCGATCGCGATGAGCGGATGCAGTCCTTCCTGCTGAGACTGCTCGAACCAGCCTACCAACTCGGTCATCCGCTGCGGGATCTCAAACGGGCTGGCGGTCTCGACTGGACGCTGGAGCGTCTGCAGCATGATCCATTTCGACACGCACAAGCACCCATTTCTCAACGTCCGGCATCCATTGCCCATTCTGTCGGGGTAGTACAGATTCAGAACACCACCTTCGATGTACTGAAAGGCGCGCTCGAGGGTCTGCAGCAGTTCCGGGTCTTGGGTGCGGGCGCGCTCGTGGATGCTGTTCCAGAGATAGGCGGGGTGGATGACATAGTGGACCTTGCGCCGCATCTGGGTCTCGAAGGCTGGCGTGTCGGCGGCGTTGTCGGCGTACCAGACCGAGCGCGCGGGGCGGCGGCGATAGCCCAGAGGGTTCTGCCGAGCTGGTTGAGTTGTTCTTGGGTCATGCGCCACCTCGCGCTTGTGCTTTGATCAATTTGGCAAGCTTGTCCATCCGCACCAGACCCTCGCTCACCAGTTCGGTCAGCCGCTGACTGATGGTGTCGCGCTCGACCGAATAGACCTTCTGCAGCACATAGACCACCTCGCAGGCGACCTCGATGGGTAGCGTAAACTGTTGCTGTTCGAGGATCTCGGCTGCCCGAGGGGAGAGCTCGGCATGATCCTCAAGCAAATAGCGCAGGACCACATTGGCATCGACCAGGCTCATGGCGCGTCGCTCACCGCATCCGACCAGGTCGTCTGTTCGCGAGCCATGCGCTCGGGATGCGCATACTCTTTGAGGCTTCCGCGCAGACTCTTGCGTGGCTTGGTGAAGGGGGCCGGTTCGTTGGCGGTGGCGGTGGCCAAGATGATGACCTCGACCTCCTTGCCCCAGAAGGCTTCGGGCAATTGCAGATGCAATTCACCGTGGGTGACCCGTTCAATCGTGCGGATGGCTTCCATGGATGATGTACTCACTGTGACCGAGGGTTTTGCCGAGCCTGAATTCAATTCAAGCCTTCGCGCGCCAAGGCGAGGTACTGGTCGACGGCTTGGCGCGAGTGGTGCGCCGCGCCATAGAAGCGCTGGGGGTCGAATGGCTCAGCTGATGGCTGCGCGGGTTGTGCGGATGCGGGCTCTTCTTGGGCGAGCTCTCTGCAACGACACCCATGCAGAGAGAGACAAGACACTGAAATATCGAATAAATACAGCATCACTCCTTGCTGACTTCTAGTGTTTCTCTTTGAGACTCTCGACAAGCTTCCAGCAAGGAGCGGTATCAGAGCCCGTATTCACGATCACGCCGCGACGACGCAGTTTCGTCAGCAAGCAACTAATATTATTGCGTTTTTCTGAATCACTTAGGGTGTCACTCAGCTTATCGAGGAGCAAAACGTTGATCTCCGCGCGATCCGCTTGACCAAAACTTCCAAGGTAGTTGGCCTGATAGGGCTGGACATTGAACCTGAGCTTCATACCGGATACGTCAGGTTTCCTGAAAAATCAGGGAGTGTGAACAACGATTCCGAGGTGAGTCGCAGCATCGCTCATCTCGCCATCCAGCGTACAGATGGACACCCGACGCTCGGCAATCGCGACATGCAGTGAGCGTCCACTTGCTGATCAGGGTAGAACCTGGCGCTTGCCGACTGAACCAGCCCCATGCATCCCCTGTCTTCGACTCATTGAGGAACATCGCAAGCAGCACGCTCGTATCAACATAGGTCATCAATACAGGGCCTCATGACGCAAGCGATGAACAAACTCACCCGCACTCTCTGACTGTTTCGGTTGCGAGGCAACCCAAGCTTGCAATTCAGCGCGTTGCTGCCGTGCAGCGTCGGTTGGGCTAGCGGCCGAAAGTTTAAGCTGTTTCGCTTTCAGACACTCCGCGTAGTCAAGAACCTCAGCAGCCTGTGACTCTGGGAGGCCTTTGACAGCTTCGTAGACTTTCTCGGCGATATTCATCGTAGATTCCATAACAGGTTCAACTCAGGCTAGTTAGGGACGCTGCATCAATGCCTCGAAGGCGCGATAGCTGGCGTCCGCTTCTTCCGCTGAGACATTGATGAATCTCAGGCCTTTTGTCCCAGTAGGGCCAAGAACCCCTGATAGCTCAGATCGAGCAGCTCAGCGGCCTTGCTCAAACTGATTGCGCCCACCTGGCGCTGCTCAATGATGAAATCCTCATAGAGGGTTCTACGCAGCTCGTCCTCACTTTGAAAATTGGCCGCAAGCTCATCGGGCAGTGTCAAGGTGAGAAGACGATCAAGCGGCATGGGATAGCACCTTATTCAGCTCATGCCAGAAGATCGCGGTCTGCTCGGGCTTTTGATCGAAAAAGTCCTCGAAAAACCCAGGTGCGTTCAATGCCGCAGGATAGGCATACTGCTCGCCGTCATCACCGATGTCGGTCAGCCAGTCGGTTGGCCGCTCGCTGTCGATCACATCAAACAACGCGCACGGATACACATAGGGCATGCCCAAATCGTTGAGTATCCGAAAGTCGTCGGCCTCGATCCCAATCACGAAGTAAGGTTGGTTCGCAGACAGATCTGGATACTCGGGGTGTGTCGTTTTTAGACGAACAATCATCGCCATCAGAGCCTCTTCATCTTGATCTCAAATCGTCCTAAGCCTTGATGCTCGTACCAGTGATATTCATAGGTATCGCCCTGATACTCGACATGAGGGCTGCTCTTCTTGACCCACTTCGACGCCACCCCGCCGTAGGTCGCAACAAGCCGATCCACGTCGCGGATACGCCGGCCCTTTGCGATGACACGCGAGCCCGAGATCAACGCCTTGGTCAGCGGCTCAGACATGCCGATTCAAAGCGACTTGACCTCGGTAACGGGCGAGAGCTGGCGGAAGATCTGTTTGACGTTGATCTTGACCGCATCCGAGACGAAGCCGTTGTCGCGGAAGACCACGCGCAGGGGCTCATGGCCGGCCAGCTCTTTGACCAACTCCTCAGTCACGCCGCGCTCGAAGCAGGCGACCAAGGCGTTGTCGTCGACGAAGAACACCGTCTTGCCCTGCAGAGTCTCGGGGCGGATGGGTAAAGTCAGGTCCACGCCCCAGTCGGCCAGCACCTGGAACAGCAGGTCTTCGTCGGTGCGGTCCTCCTTGACGTTGTCGAGCCGGTCGGACTGCTTGACCTCGTCGAGGCGGGTAGGAGACATCTTTGACAAGGTCGAGGTATCGATTTCCCCCAACGTCCGGCATCCATTGCCCATCCTGTCGGGAGTCATGCAGATTCAGAACACGACCCGGGCGAGATCACGCCCTTGGCGGCGAGATAGTCGCTGTAGCGCTGATCGCTGCCTTTGATGTGGTCGTTCAGCCAGTCGCTGAGAAAGTTCATGATGTCGAGCGAGAGGGTCAACTTGCCGCGCTCAAAATCATCCTGAAAGGCTTTGACCTTGAAGATGAACTTGGCGTGCTCCTGCTTGTGCGCCGGGGCGTTAGGGTAGCCGTGCTGGTCGAAGAAACGCTCTTCGTTGACGAAATGGATTCTGGTGTAGCTGACCAGGCCATTGATCACGCGCTGCTGAACCGCCTTGCTGCGCTGCTGACGCATGGCGTCGTGCAAGGCGTTGATCATCGCGATGAGCTTCTTGTGCTCGGCATCGATCGAATCGATGCGAACGCTGAGGTTATCGCTCCACTGCAACAGGGGCATTGAGGACTCCGAAACAAAGATCACCTTAACTGCGCGAACGGACCCTGAGCGCGAGCGGTTACTGCTCGCAGGTCTTTGACGACGGCGATGCACGCAGCCGGTGCTGAGCGCCGCTCGTCCGTCCTGAGCAGGGCACGGCCTTTAGAGTGGCACGACACCGGCAAGCCGACGCCGTCATGCAAGAATCTAGCGGCCCGTTCTAACCCGGTCAAGAGCCAGCAGGACAGGCGGCGAGCGGCGGGAGCAGACGGCGTTGCGGCCTGGATGTCGAGTGGTCGCGGGGGCGAGAGCGCCTCGGGTGAGGCTGGAAGGGCCAGCGAGGCTGAAGTTCAGGTCGCGCCAAGCGCTAGCTCGATCCGACGCAGTGGTGACCAACCGCTGACCGACTTGCCCGCTGACCCTGGCGGCGGTGCGCTGTCGAGCTGAGCCTGATGCGCGTCTCGAAGTCGCACCAGAAGCTGCCGCCAAAGCTCCGCATAACAACGCCCATCGATCGGATGCCGCTCATCAGGCGCGACATCGGCCAAAGGCCCGAGGACGAAGGCATAGCGCAGGATCTCATCTCGCGGGAGGCGATAGCCATCGATCTCACCGGCAAGCTCGCCGTAGGTCAGCAGGTCAAGGTCGAGCGTGCGTGGCGCGAAACGCTCGCTTGTTCGCACGCCTGCTTGCTCGCTTGTTCGCACGCCTGTGCGCTTATCTGCTCGCTCAGCTGCTCGCTCACCTTCAAGCTCACCACTCCGCTCACGGCCGTGCTCGGCTTCGATGCGGCGCAGTAGGGCTCGGATCTCGCCCACCCTCAGCGCTGTCTCGATGCCGGCGACGAGGTTCAGAAAGGGACTGCCGTCAAACCCTACCGCCTCGGTCTCATAGACCGGCGATAGGATCAGCGGACCGAAGGCTTGACGCAGCCCCTCAACCCCACCGCGGATAGAGGCCTCCCGCTCGAGGTTGCTACCCAGGCTGATCCAGCAGCGGCGGATTACCGGGAATCTCACGCGATTCATGCTCCGGGCTGGCGACGCGCCAAGGACATGAGCCGCGCGCTATTGCGAACTCATGCTCGGAGCGGATTCGCGGTCATCATCGGCGATACCAACGCCATCGTTAGCAGCATCGGACCTCGAGCCGATCGAATCCGATGAGGCCATACGCTCGATGATGACCCCCACCCCTTCAGCATCAGTCACCGCGCCGATCTTGTTCAGGCTCAGGCGTACCCAGGGCACCGAGAACTCTTCCAAGATGATCGCCGCACAGCGTTCGGCCAGCGTCTCGACGAGCTCGAAGCGAGACTCGCTGACGAACTGCTTGAGCCGCTTCGAGACCGCCTTGTAATCCAGCGCATCCTCAATCTTGTCGCTGGTGGCGCCGCGTCGCACATCCGTGCCCATCTCGATATCGAGCACGACCGGCTGGCGGATCGCCTTCTCCCAGTCATAGATGCCGATGACGGTCTCGATCCGCAGACCTTTGATGAAAACGATATCCATGCCTAGCGCCCCCTATTGCTGTCCGCTGTTATCCGCCGTTATCCGCGCTCCGCTGCGCCATTTTAATCGTGGCAGGCATTCTGGCGCCCTGGCCAGTATTTGCAAGCCACCGATCCCGCATGCGCTCGCGTTCGGCCCGCGCAAGGCTTGACCGCAGCCACCCTGAACCCGTCAAATGCCGCTCCATGGACGCTCTACTCCTCTCCAACACGCTACTGGTCATCGGCGCCTACCTGCTCGGCTCGATCTCGAGCGCGATCATCGTCTGCCGCCTCATGGGCCTGCCCGACCCGCGCACCCAGGGCTCGGGCAATCCAGGCGCGACCAATGTGCTGCGCATCGGCGGCCCGAAAGCGCGCAAGGCCGCTGCTATTACCCTGTTCGGCGATAGCCTCAAGGGCTTTCTGCCGATGTTCGCCACCCATCTGCTCGGCGCCATCGGCCTGGTCGACTCCGGCGCTTGGCTCCTCGCCGCGGTCGCGCTCGCCGCCTTCTTCGGCCACCTCTACCCGGTCTTCTTTGGCTTCAAGGGTGGCAAGGGCGTGGCCACCGCGCTTGGCGTTCAGTTCGGATTGTGGCTGCCAATCGGCGCCGGCGTCGCCGCCATCTGGCTCTTCGTCGCCAAGGTGCTCAAGGTCTCGTCGGCATCGGCGCTGGTGTCGATGGCCGCAGCGCCGCTGCTGGTCTGGCTACTCTGGCCGCTGCACTCCGAGAGCGGCACCGCTGTCCTGGTCGGCATGCAGACCTTGATGACACTGGTCCTGTTCTGGCGCCACCGCAGCAACATCCGCAACCTGATCTCCGGCACCGAAGGCCGCATTGGTGCCGATGAGCCCGCCAGCGAGACCGACAGCGCGGGCAAGACCTAGACGCGTCATCAGCGAATCCCCGACTTGCTAGCCACTGTCCGGTAACAATCGGGAAGGAGAGGATAGGCCTTTAGCGACCTCAAACAATCGCTTACGACAGCGCGGGCAATTCATCCAGCGCCCAGCGCGGCCGCGCGCCAAAGGCCAAGGGCTCCTGTTGACCCGCCGCCAAACGCTCATGGCCGGCGAACGCAATCATCGCGCCGTTATCGGTACAGAGCGCCGCGCGCGGGTAGAAGACCGCAACCCCGCGTGCGCCCATCTGCTCGTCCATGCGCGCGCGCAGTCGGCGGTTAGCGCTGACACCACCTGACATAATCAACCGCTTCGCGCCTGCCGCTTCCACCGCGCGTCGACATTTGATCAGCAAGGTCTCGACCACCGCCTCCTCGAAGGCACGCGCGATGTCGGCTCGCGCCTGCTCCGTATCGTCGCGCTCAGACTGCTCCTTCTGCCAGGCATTCAGCGCAAAGGTCTTGAGCCCGCTAAAGCTGAAATCGAGCCCCGGGCGATCGGTCATCGGCCGCGGAAACCGATACCGGGTCGGATCGCCCTGCTCGGCCAGCCGCGCGAGCGCGGGACCGCCGGGATAAGGCAGCCCGAGGATCTTCGCCGTCTTGTCGAAGGCCTCGCCGGCCGCATCGTCCACCGACTCGCCGAGGATGCGGTAGCGGCCGATGGCCTGGACATCGACCAGCTGCGTGTGCCCGCCGGAGACCAGGAGCGCGACGAAGGGGAAGGCCGGTGCCGGGTCTTCCAGCAGCGGCGCCAGCAGATGCCCCTCCATGTGATGAACGGCAACCGCCGGCACGCCCCAGGCCCAAGCGAGACTGCGCCCGAGCGCCGCGCCCACCAGCAGGGCGCCGACCAGCCCTGGCCCCGCCGTGTAGGCGATGCCTTGCACATCGGCCGCGGTCATCGCCGCCTCATCCAGCACCTGCTCGATTAGCGGCAGCAGCTTGCGGATATGATCCCGCGAGGCCAATTCTGGCACCACACCGCCATATTCGGCATGCAGCTCGATCTGGCTGTAGACCGCATGCGCGAGCAGCCCGGCGCCACCTGGGCCGCCTTCGTAGAGCGCGACGCCGGTCTCGTCGCAGGAGGTCTCGATCCCGAGCACACGCATCCGCTTTAGCTCCTAACGCTGTCTGTTCTGGGCACTGATGGACTGCAAGCGGGGACTGCAAGCGGGGCTGCACGCTTGGTACTGCAAGCAAGAGGCTGCAAGCATGCGCCCTGTCTGGCGTTCGCTGGTGCGATGCCGGCTGGGCTCAGTGCGATTTACATCGTTTGCATCATTCACAGGTTGCATCAACCTACACTCAACGACTATCCTGGTCGATTATCCGCAGTTTAACCGATCATCGCGTCCCATCGCTCCTGTCCGCCCGGACAGCGACCGAAGTAGGCAGTCGGACGCAATCAGACTGATCCCATCCACTGGACATAGCAACGGGAGTCTACATGCCCAGCGTCCGCGTTAAAGATAACGAACCCTTCGAGGTGGCCCTGCGTCGCTTCAAACGCTCGTGCGAAAAGGCCGGCGTCCTCGCCGAAGTGCGTCGTCGCGAGTTCTACGAAAAGCCGACCAGCGAGCGCAAGCGCAAGAAGGCGGCAGCCGTGAAGCGCCACCACAAGAAGTTGTCGCGCGAAGCGCGGCGCTGGGAACGGACCTACTAAGGGCGATCGCCCGATGTTGAAAGCCCGTTTACAAGCCGATATGAAGGCGGCGATGAAGGCCGGCGACAAGGCGCGACTGGGCGTCATCCGGCTCATCAACGCCGCCATCAAGCAGCGTGAGGTCGATGAGCGCGTCGAGCTTGACGACACCCAGGTGTTGGTGGTGCTCGACAAGATGCTCAAGCAGCGTCGGGACTCGGTGACCCAGTATCAGGATGCCGGGCGCGAGGATCTGGCGGCGCAAGAGCGCTTCGAGATCCAGGTCTGCCAGGAGTACATGCCTGCCGCGCTGAGTGAGGACGAGATCGCTGCACTCATCACAGCCGCCATCGCCGACACCGGCGCTGCCGGCATGAAGGACATGGGCAAGGTGATGGCAGCGCTCAAGCCCAAGCTGCAGGGTCGCGCCGACATGGCCGCCGTCAGCGCCAAGATCAAGGCAAAACTCGCAGGCTGAGGCGTCGCAAAGGCGATCGCCGCGCCTGCCCCAGGCGTGGAGACGATGGCCGGCAAGTTTTCCCCAGACTTTAAGGAACGCCTTCTCGATCGCGTCGATATCGCTGACATCGTCGGCGCCCGTGTGCAGCTCAAGAAGGCGGGCGGCCTCCTCAAAGGTCTCTGCCCCTTCCACAACGAAAAGACCCCCTCCTTCACCGTCACGCCAAGTCGGCAGACCTACCACTGCTTTGGCTGCGGCGCACACGGCAACGCCATCGACTTCCTGATCGAGCACGACCGCCTCGAATTCCGCGAGGCGCTCGAAGAGCTTGCTCAGCATGCTGGCCTCGAGATGCCGACCGCGGCCGACAGCGCACCCACCGGCCCTGACCCACGACCCTACTACCAGATCCTAGAGCAGGCTGCCGCGCTGTACAGACGACAGCTGCGCGAGCACCCGCAAGCCCGCCGTGCCAGCGATTATCTGCGTGGGCGCGGCCTCAGCAGTGAGATCGCTACCCGCTTCGGACTCGGCTTCGCCCCGCCAGGCTGGGACTTCCTAGTCAAACAACTCGGTCAGCGCCCCGAGTCTCAGGCACTGCTGGAGCGTGCCGGACTCGTCATCGAGCGCGACAATCGCCGCTACGATCGCTTTCGCGACCGTGTCATGTTCCCGATCCGCGATCGCCGCGGCCGCGTCATCGGCTTCGGTGGCCGCGTGCTCGACGACGGCGAGCCGAAGTACCTGAACTCGCCGGAAACCCTCGTCTTTCACAAAGGCCTTGAGCTCTACGGCCTGTTCGAGGCACAGCAAGCGAGCCGACAGCAGCCGCGTCTGCTCGTGGTCGAGGGCTACATGGATGTCATCGCCCTGGCCCAGTTCGGCGTTTCCTATGCGGTCGCGACGCTCGGTACCGCCACCACCCCCGAGCACCTGACCCGGCTCTTGCGCAGCGCCCCCGAGCTGGTGTTCTGCTTCGACGGCGACCGCGCTGGACGCGCTGCCGCTTGGAAGGCGCTCGAGAATGCCCTGCCGCAGGCCACCGGCCAAACGCCGATCCGCTTTCTCTTCCTGCCCGATGGCGAGGACCCTGATAGCCTGATCCGGCAGGAAGGCACCGCGGCCTTCGAGCAGCGGCTGGAGCAGTCCATGCTGCTGTCCGATTTCCTGTTCCAGCATCTGCAGGCCGAGCGCGACCTGAACAGCGACGAAGGCCGCGCCAGCCTTGATGCCGCCGCCCGCCCCCTGCTCAACAAGGTACCCGCCGGTACCTTCCGCGACCTGCTCGATCGCCGTCTGGCCAAGCTCACCGGCGTCCCCAGCGTGGCGCGACGACGTCTAGGCCCTCGGCGCCCCGCCATGCAGACGCCAACCCAACTGAACCCGATGCGGCTCGCGATTGCGCTGCTGCTCGACGACCCGAAGCGCGCACCCTCTGCGCTAGCCGAGCCAACTGCATGGCGCGAGATCGATAGCCCCGGCGTGCGGCTGCTCGCCGAACTGCTCGAACTGATCAGCGAACGCCCAGACATCACGCCTGCCATCCTCTGCGAGCATTGGCGCGATCGCGAGCAGGCCGGAATCGTGTCAAGACTCTCGAATTCTGCCCTGCTTGCCCATATTCCCCAAGAAGGGAGGCAGGAAGAGCTCATCGGTGCGATCAGACGCTTGAATCGCGATGGACTGTCTCTATTGCGCCAGCGCCTGTTATCCAAAGCAAGTACCGAGGGCCTCACGATGGAGGAGCGCGAGCAACTGCAGCGCACCATCAAGCTCCACGTCTAGACCGGCTTTCAGCTCGAAAACTGGAAAAACCGACTCCTCCCTGATATACTGGTGTGTTGCTTGAACGCGGCTTCTTTCTCTTCCCCGCCTCCAAGCCCCGCACTCCATCTCGACTTCGCCGTACGGGTATCTGCATGGACCAAGAAAAGCAGCAGTCGTCCCAGCTCAAGCAGCTGATCGCAAAAGGCAAAGAACAGGGGTTCTTGACCTACACCGAGGTCAACGACCACCTGCCGCCCGGCATCGTCGAGGCGGAACAGATCGAAGACATCGTTCGCATGATCAATGACATGGGCATCACTGTCCATGAAACAGCTCCAGCGGAGATCGATGACCTCAGCAACGATTCGGCCGTCGCCGACGACGAAGCGGCCGAGGCCGCCGCGGCTGCACTGGCCTCGGTCGACAGCGAATTCGGACGCACCACCGACCCGGTGCGCATGTACATGCGCGAGATGGGCACCGTTGAGCTACTGACCCGCGAGGGCGAGCTGCGCATCGCCAAGCGGATCGAAGAAGGCCTCAACCAGGTGCTGGCGGCACTCTCGGTCTACCCGCGCACTGTCAAGGAACTGCTTGATCTGTTCGAGAAGGCGGAGCAGGGCGAGATGCGCCTCACCGAGGTCATCAGCGGCTTCCGCGAGGATGACGACGTGGTCCCCGAGCCGACTATCAAGAACGGCAGCGCGTCCCATGATGATGATGACGGTGAAGAAGAAGAGGTCGTCGATACCGGGCCGGACCCGGAAGAGGTCGCGCGTCGCGTTGGCGAGCTGCGCAGCCATTATCAGGTGTTCGCCAAGCTGCTCGAGCAGCATGGTCGCGATCACCCTGAGACGCAGACCGCCCTCGCTCAGGTCTCCGAGGATTTCCTGCAGTTCAAGCTGGTCGCCGGGATCTTCAACCGATTGGTCGAGATGCTGCGCGAGACCATCGAGCGCATCCGCTCGCAAGAACGTCAGATCATGGGCCTCTGCGTCGACGGCGCCGGCATGCCACGCAAGGCTTTTATCGACTCCTTCCCGGAGAACGAGACCAACCTCGACTGGATCGACGATCAGATGGCGAACAGCGCCAACTGGGCCAAGCGCCTAGCCGAGGTTGAAAGCGAGGTACGTCGCGCTCAGCGCCGGCTGCAGGAGCTCGAGCGCACCAATCTGCTCACCATCGGCGAGATCAAAGAGACCAATCGCAAGATGTCGATCGGCGAGGCCAAGGCCCGCCGCGCCAAGAAAGAGATGGTTGAGGCCAACCTGCGCCTAGTGATCAGCATTGCGAAGAAATACACCAACCGCGGCCTGCAGTTCCTCGACCTAATCCAAGAGGGCAACATCGGCCTGATGAAGGCCGTCGACAAGTTCGAATACCGCCGCGGCTACAAATTCTCGACCTATGCGACTTGGTGGATTCGCCAGGCCATCACCCGCTCGATCGCCGACCAGGCACGCACCATCCGCATCCCGGTGCACATGATCGAGACCATCAACAAGCTGAACCGCATCAGCCGCCAGATGGTGCAGGAGATGGGCCGCGAAGCAACGCCGGAAGAGCTCGCCGAGCGCATGGAGATGCCCGAGGACAAGGTGCGCAAGGTGCTCAAGATCGCCAAAGAGCCGATCTCGATGGAGACGCCAATCGGCGACGATGAAGACAGCCATCTCGGCGACTTCATCGAAGACGCCGCGGTCATCTCACCGGTCGACTCCGCCACCTCCGAAGGGCTGCGCGAAGCCACCCAGAACATGCTCGCCAGCCTCACCTCACGCGAGGCCAAGGTGCTGCGCATGCGCTTCGGCATCGACATGAACACCGACCACACCCTCGAAGAGGTCGGTAAGCAATTCGACGTCACGCGCGAGCGCATCCGCCAGATCGAAGCCAAGGCTTTGCGCAAGTTGCGTCACCCCACCCGCTCCGAAAAGCTCCGCAGCTTCCTCGACGCCGACTGATCTTCACTGATTGGCTTACCTCGCCAACCGCGCAGGGACGCGCCCTGCGGCAGTCCCCAAGCTGCCGCACCCACGCCCGGGCCGTTAGCTCAGCGGTTAGAGCAGGGGACTCATAATCCCTTGGTCGTAGGTTCGAATCCTACACGGCCCACCATCTTACAAAGACTTAGCCACGCATGGCGGCGCGTCAGTCGCCTAGATTAGCCCCTTTCGCGTCCCGCAGTGTGACTCCTAGTGTGACTCGCTGGTGTCGGCGTCGGGCACAAGCTGAGAGGCATCCGCCCCGAGATAGCCGGAACCCCGACTCCACCTGAACCCCGACTCCAGCGCACAAAAGCCCGCAGGGCGAACCGTGCGGGCTTGGAAGGGATCAGGCTACCCCTGACCCCCTGGTGGCCTTGTCGGCCTACTGACGAAGCTGTAGCAGCTCGCGTTCAAGCTGGGCTATGCGGTTGCGTGCCGATTCTAAGACGTAGCCCATGGCCTCATGCTGAGGCGTCATCTGTGCATCATCAGGCTTAGCCCCGTCGGTTGCGCGATATAGATGCGCGTCGATCTTGCGCAGTAGGCTAGCGGTGGCGATGGTATGCTGGCTGTAGGGCATGTTCTCGACTCCTAATCAGTCGGTTGTGTCTAGGTTGGACTCGGTGTTGCTGCACTGAGTCTGACTGCCGTCGTGTTTGACGACATACATATGGTCTCATAGCCTGCCCTTATTAGCAAGCAATATAATAGGCTAACGTGTTGTTTATGTTAGGTTTTAAGGTCTAACAAGGTGGGGGTTGTTAGGTGTGCTAGCGAGACATTCTGAGAGGTCGTAACGTCTGCCCCCCATGCTGTCATGCCAGCATGCAAAAGCCCACAAGGCGAACCGTGTGGGCTTGGTGGGAGTCCGAACCGAGCAGACCCCTTGTGCTGTCATGTCAGCATGTTGTCAGTCGGTCAGCGAAACGCTTGTAAGGTCTGAAGGTCACTCCGCCGTCGTTGTCGACCATGAAGAACCCGCCGATGTACTTGCCCCGGACCTTGGTGCAGGCTGGTATCGAGAAGAACGTATCAGCGTAGCCAGTCGCGTAGGCTGTGCGCTTCAGGTCGGTCCCTTCGATCGGGCAGTGTTCGACCTTGGCGAACGGCCCAACGCAGTCCATCGGTCCACCAGGGCGCCAGCCGATAGCGCCATTGGCGAAGGTGTAGGGTTCGCGTGCGAGGAATCGCTGCATACTCATCAGATCACCCCCCACACTTCGATCGGCTCACCTTGGCAGTCGTACAGGGTCGCGTTGCCGTGGTCGTTGGTCACCAGGGCTAGCCCGCGCCAGTCGTCGGGTACATCGGCCAAGTCTTCGACCTTGAGGATCTCGCCATCTTCGATGCCGCCCTCGACTTCCCACCAGTCCGGCCAGAATCCAAAGTCGGAGCCGTCGCCTTCGTGCGGTCCGAACGTGCAGTAGGCGGGTGCATGGCTCATCAGAACGTCGGTCAAGTCTTCGATCAGCGCTTGCGCATCGTCGCCAGTCCACCAGTCGGCGGAGTCGTCTTCCTGTGCATGTGCTGGTATCGGTCCGAAGGGTGCCGCACAGAGTTGGGCGTGCTGCTCGGGTGCGAGGTCGCGCGCCAAGTCTAGGAAGGTCGGGATCAGGTCTTGTGGGCGAAGGGTGCCGTGACTAATGGTGCCTATGGTCATGGTGATCTCCTAAGTTGTTGGAGCACCGAGCTTTTGCTCGGCTCACCATAGGCGAGTGACTAACCTGACCATGGGCCACCCCACCCCACCCCCCGGAGGGACCGCGC
>NZ_NRRY01000059.1 GCF_016583905.1 Lamprobacter modestohalophilus
GCGGCTGGATCACCGACGAGCTGGTCGGCCCGTTCAAGGGCGAGCCGGGGACCGGGCATTGGTAGCCGACCAACGCCGTGCGGAGATCCTCACCTCGCTGACAGCGATCGAGGCAGAAAAGGGGGTACGCATCCTCTTCGCCTGCGAATCCGGCAGCCGCGGTTGGGGCTTTGCCTCGCCGGATAGCGATTTCGATGTGCGATTCCTCTATGTCCATCCCCTGCCCTGGTACCTGCGGGTGCGGCCACAGCGCGACGTCATCGAGCAGCCGATCACCGGTGATCTCGACATCAACGGTTGGGAGCTGCGCAAGGCCCTGGGGCTGCTCGGCAAGGGCAACGCGACGCTGATCGAATGGCTGGACTCGCCGATCGTCTACCGTGCTGATGCGGTGTTTCTGCAGCGGTTGCGCGCACTCGCTGAGTCTGTCTATCAGCCAGAGCGGGCGTTTCATCATTATGTGCACATGGCGCGTGGCAACTATCGAGACTTTCTGACCCGCGAGCAGGTGCGATTGAAGAAGTACCTCTACGTGCTGCGACCGTTGTTGGCAACGCTCTGGATCGAGCAGGACCGTGGACCCGTGCCGATGCGCTTTGAGACCCTGGTCCAGACACTGATCGATGCGCCCAAGCTACGCGCAGCCATTGATCAGTTGCTGGTGATCAAGCGCTCGGTTGGGGAAGCGGAGGTCGGCGCACCGCTGCCGCTCCTCAATGCCTTCATCAACCGCGAGCTGACACGGCTGGCGTCCGTGGCACCACCCCTGGCGCGGCCCGTTGATGAGGCGGCGCTGGATCAGTTGCTGTTGGACACCCTGCTTGGGGTAGGCTAGCACGTTCGCGCACGGACACCCATGAGGACGCGTCTTCAGTCAGCGCCGACCCAGCAGACGTGTTCGGCCCGCAGCTATCCAGCGCCGGGGCTCAGGCTGGGCTTGTGCCGATCGAGCGTCTGCGCGACGCTGCCAATCATCGTTGACTGACCAAGCGGGCTCTTGTGTCGTCGACCTCCTCAACCAAGAAGGCTGCGCCGCACGATCTGCTCCTCGCCGCGGAGGTGGGTTGCGTTAGAATCGGGACCTTCTCCTGTGACCGGAGTCGACTGCGTTGATCGAGATCGAATACATCGTCAAAGACAAGCACGGGACAGAACGATTGCGGACCGCTGATAAGAAAGCTGCCGATGCCTATGACAAGGCGCTCGAGATCGCCGACCGGCTCGCGCAACTGCTGCGCGATGATCAGGTGCTGCCCGATCTGCCGGATGCGGACCTTGAGGAGTTGACCATCTATCTGGCGCGCAACGCTCGCAACGTTGAGCGGGTGCTCAAGGGTAAGGAGCTTGAGCCATCACCACCGCCCGGAAAGCGAGACGACCACTCGGAAGCAACTGCAGAGAGACCCACCGGCGGCGCCGACAGCAACATCACCGAGTTGAAGCGGGCACCGTAGGTGTTGTGCTTGGAGACGACCCTCTCGTGCCTGCATCGTGGGCCTGCATTGAACCCTTCTGACCACAGGGGACGCCGACCTTGACCAAGGTGAAACCCTTTCCCTTGGCGATTGAGGCCCCGAACGCCCCGGTGATCGCGCTCACCGCGGAGATGCTGGCCACGACGTCGGCCCTGGCGCGGCAGAGCCCACGCGGGCGCATCATCCAGCGGCTGCACAAGCACGATGACGCGCCTCTGCACCGGATGGTCAATGCCATGCAGCCGGGTAGCTATGCGCGACCGCATCGCCACAGCAACCCGCCCAAGGCGGAAGCGTTCATCGTGCTGAGCGGGGCCGTGCGCTTCGTGGCGTTCGACGATCGCGGAGACATCCTCGAGTGCCTGGACCTGCGCCCCGGGGGCGCGACCTTTGGTGTCGATATCGAGCCCGGCGTCTGGCACACACTGATCGTGCTGGAGCCCGATACCATCCTCTTTGAGGTCAAGAATGGCCCTTACGCGCCGGGCTCGGATAAGGATTTCGCGGAGTGGTCTCCGGCGGAGGGTACCCCCGAGTCGGCGCGGTTTCTTGATGAGCTGATCAAGCAAACGGGCGGAATGCCCTCAGGGCCAGGTCGGTGAACGACTGACTTGGCTGAGCGAGCGCAACCAGCGCTGTCACGCAGGAATGGATGATGCCGGCTGTGCTGACGGGCAGCATTCGCGAGCAAGGCGAGCCAACCGGAACGCACTTGGGGCGAGCAGCTCAGTGTGAATGTCGGCCTTGGCCTCATCATCGGCTTGCCGATGCTGTTGATGTTTGCCGGCACCCTCACCAGCGGCGTCTGGGCGGCAGCCACCGAGCAGCCGGTCTTGCAAGCACGGCCATGCGCGGCAGCGCTCACAGCGTCGCGACCAAGCCGATAACGGCCTCTGTCGCCTGATCCAGGTTCTGCTCCCAGGTGCGCCCGGATTGCCGGCGCGGCTTGAAGCTGTGATCCCCATCCTCGATCCAGGCCAGTCGAATCGACGGAGCGAGCGCATAGCCGGCGACCTCGTCCGGCGTGTCGAAGGGATCGCGGGTGCCCTGACAGATGAGCGTTGGCGTGCACAAGCCGCGCAGGTGCTCCGTGCGCAGCCGATCCGGCTTTCCCGGCGGATGGAACGGGTAGCCGAGGCAGACCAGTCCAGCGGCGCCTCGCTCGTCGGCGATCAGACTGGCCATGCGCCCGCCCAGGGATTTGCCGCCGATCAGCAGGCGTCGAGCGTTGGTACCCGCAGCAAGCGCCTGGTCGATGACCCGATTCCAGCGCTCCAGCAGCACCGCCTCCCGGTTTGGCGGTTTGCGTCTGCCGGTGCGCCGGATCTCGGCCATGTACGGGAACTCGAAACGGATCACCCGCATCCCGGCTCGGCCGAGCGCACGAGCGATGTGCGCCATGAAGGGTGAATCCATACCCTGCCCCGCACCATGGGCCAGAACCAGGGTCCAGTCGGCATCCAGCGGCCCGTCGGTCAATAGATCCAACCCGTTTCCGGGGTTGTCAGACATCGCTTAGCGGCCTCATGATCAGTGAACCAGCGCATCCGCAGCATCAACCCACACCAGCAGTCGGCAAGACGATGAAGGCGATCGAGATCCGAGCGAACCTCAATCCGGTTTCACGGGCGTTGTTGCTCGCGATGAGTTGATCCTGGCACGCAGCTCAACACACCCGTCCCATGCTTCGCGTGGCCATTCTCGCCGATACCCACGGCTTTCTGGACGCGCGGGTGGAGGCCTTGGTAGCGACCAGCGACCTGGCGGTTCACGGCGGCGACATCGGCAACGCGGAGGTCTTGCAACGCCTACGGCCGCGTCAGGGACGGGTCATCGCCGTCATCGGAAACAACGACCTTCCATCCAAGTGGCCGCCGGAGCAAGCGCAGGTCCTGGATGGCCTGCGCGAGCACGAGGACCTGATGCTACCCGGTGGGACACTGGCGATCATCCACGGCCTGAACTCAAAGGGTGGCTCATTCTAGCCACTCGCCCGCACCCAAGGTCTGCAGCAAACAGCCGTCGCTCGGCATCTTTGGCAGCGCGATCAGATGCGCCGGACAGCGACAGTCGCTCGCACCGAAGCGCAGCAGCGGCCAGTGCGCCCCAGGCAAAGCGCTCAAGGCCTGCGCCCAGCGGTGCTCGAGGCGTTCCTGTCCGTAAGTGACCCAGACTCCGATGAGATCGCAATACGGACGCAGAGCGTCCAGATGCCAATGCGGCCGGGACGCGATGCGGTGATGATGACGACAGCGCGCGGCCACGCCACCGGGTCCGAGGGCACTGCCGACGTAGATCAAACACGCGTCGTCTCTGTTCAGCGTCAGCGGACCCAGTCGGCCGATCTGTATCGTCCCCTGTTGCTGCGGCACGAGGAGGACGGCATAGGTGCCGGGGCGGCTGTCAGTTGGTGTGGGATGGCTCACGCGGATTCTGCTCGGTCTCGGTGGCTGGCCCAGAATCAGCGGCGGTGGTTTGGCCCAGCTGCATCGCGTGACGCAACCGGTTGTATCCGCTTGTGGAAATTCTGCTGCTGGTTGTTTGCGCGATGCTCAGCGCGAAGCCTCCGAGACTGATCCGCGGACTTGAGGTCATCGGGCTGACGCAGACGGCCCAGCCAACGGTCTGCAGGTCGAGGCTTGGCTGCAGAACGCCGCCCTCCAGCCCCCATGGCAGCTCGCTATCCAGCGGCCATTGTTCCACAGCCGTTGTGGATAACCCTGTGCGCAGTCCCGGTGACAGGTCCAAAAACTTCTATGAGGCGCGTAATGACATCCGCGTGAGGATCGCGGCGGTGAAGAACGCGCAGGGTAATCAGTTGAAGCTCCATGCCGCGAGCAATGAGTCGCGGGTTTGGGTGACCTTTCTGCCGTCCGCGACGGCTCCCGTGCTGGATTCATCGGCGAGCCTGTCTTGGTGTTGCGGCGATGAGGGCCAGCGCCGCTCGCGTGCCGGGCCATCGCGCGTCCGCGGCGCTCATCGATGAGCAAGAACCGGCAGGCGAGGGCTTGTGCGAGCAGGATCGCCGCTGACTCGCCCGCATCGAGCACGCAGCTCAGCCGGGCCAGGTCGGCCTCACTGTCAGGGGGCAAAGGGTGCGTGCGAAGAACACCTCGAGTCAGGGCGTCCGATAACAACCGGGCGCCGGGCCGATGCGAGTCCAGACATAATTCGCTCAACACGCGCTCGGGTATGACGACGGCTCCGTAGAGCGTCGCCAGCAGTGAAAGCTGATCGACCCGCGCCAAAGCGATCAGTGGCCCCGCATTCGCAACAACAATCCCGCTCGACTCGGCGTCGGCGTCCTGAGCCATTAAAGCGCAGCCTCGAGCTCATCGACCAACTCGTCGGCCGGATAATCGACCACTGGCAAGCCGAGTGGCTCGAGCAGATCGATAAACGCATCCAGCGAGAGGCCCGCGACCTTGGCGGCTTGGGCGAGCGTCAGCTGCCGCTGCTCGAAGAGCGTCAGCGCCAAGGCGCGGTGAACCCCCTGCTCGAGCAAGCGACGGTCGAATGGGACGGCGAGGATGGCAGGACGACCATGCTTGGTGATCAGCGCCAGCTGCCCCCGTTCGGCATCCCGCAAGAGATCACCCGATCGGGTGCGCAGATCGCGCACCGAGAAGACGTCGAGGTTGTCCATCAAGAGGCTCTCTCATTCGTGTGTGCTCACAAAGCGTAGCAGAGATAGAGATGGATTGGACTCGTCTTTGTCATCGGGCGCCCTGCGCTTCGGCATTCGCTGAACAGACTGGATGCTGAGCGGCGTCTGCGATGCCTAAAATTCCTGCTGCGTGCGATCCGCTCCTTGGCGCAGTCAGCGATGATCTTCGCCACCGCAGTGGCACCGGTGTCGGTGGGTCTGTTGCTGGATGGGGGGCTGGACCATGGAGTGGGTCGCGTTGCTGCTCGCGGGGATGGTCGTGCTGGCCTCGCTGCTGGCCTGGCAGGGATTGCGGCGCTGAGTGTTGGTTGTCGTGCTGTCGTTGATCCAGAACGCTCTCGGGTCGCCATGCGCTCAGCGTCATCGCCAGCTTGCGATCGCCGAGCCCGGGTCCATGGCCCACACGCCGGCACTCGACTCGAAGGGCTCGTCGATAGGCGCAATGAGCATCGCGCTATCGGGCTTGAGATCCTCGATGAGCTGATAGAAGCCACGCGAGGGCTTGGGTGCCTTGGAGAGCTTGATCTCGAACACCCGGCGTTGGCCGCCGCGCTCCAGCAGCAGGTCGATCTCCGCGCCGTTGCCGGTGCGCACAAAGGAGGGACGCCAGCGCGGCAGCGCATTGACCACTTGCTCGATGACGAAGGCCTCCCAGGATTCGCCGACTTGCGGGTTGGCCAACAGTTGATCGAAGTCTTCGATCTCCAGCAGCGCATGCAAGACCCCGGTATCGCGTAGGTAGAGTTTGGGCGAGCGCACCAACCGTTTCTTGAGATTCGTCTCAAACGGCGGTAGCAGCCGGATCATGGTGGTCTGCTCAAGCAGCGCCAGGTAGCGCTTGAGGGTCGGGACACTCAGGTCCATCGCACCGGACAGCTTGCTGTAGTTGATGACCTGGCCGTTGTTGTGCGCGAGCAGACGCCACAGGCGCTCCATCACTGGGGTCGGGACGTTGAAGCCGAGCGACGGGATATCCCGCTCCAGGAAGGTGCGGATGAAATCCTCCCGCCAGTCGAGACTGTCCAGCTCATCAGCGGCCAGCAGGCTGTTTGGAAAGCCACCGCGGACCCAGAGCTGCTTCCAGTCGGCCACAGCCGCCACCTCTGGGAGCAGGAAGGGCGTGAGCTCGACCTGGGTGATGCGCCCAGCCAGGGTCTCGTTGGACTGACGAATCAGATCGCGGGAGGCGGAGCCCAGGATCAAGAAGCGCCCGGCTCGGCGATCACGATCGATCTCGGAGCGCAGGGCGGAGAAGAATTCGGGCAACAACTGGATCTCGTCGAGACAGATCAAGGCGTCGCGGTGGTGATCGAAGAACAGCTCAGGCTCGTTGAGCTTGGCGCGATCGGCACGATCCTGGAGATCTAGGTAGACGGCAGGCGCATCGCCCAGCCAGTGGCGGGCCAGGGTCGACTTGCCGCATTGACGCGGCCCGAGCAGGGCCAACGCGGGTGCTCGCGAGAGTCCGCGTTGCAGCGCCTGCTCGGCGAGGCGTGGGATGTATCCATGCATTTTGATCATGGCGCATTCTGATTTGCATGGTTCTATGATAATCCAACGCCGATGATAGCCGATGATCAAACCCGTCTCCAGCAGTCTGCAGTTTGCCGCACGCTTTGCCCTGGTGGGGCTTGTCGTGGGCAGCTACGTCGCCTGGTCAGCGATCGGCGACGGCTGGGAGTCCTTCCCTGTGTACTCGAGCACGGCCGCTTTTGTCACTGGCTTCGGGCTTTGGCGCTGGCTGGTCGAACGTCGGCAGGCAAGACGCTGCCGAACGGGTCTGTTCACGGGCGCGCTCGCCGGGCTGCTCTCACACCTGCTCTGCTGGTGGCTGTTCATCCTGGGTGCCTGGGTCGATGACACCTGGCTCGCCGGCGGGGCCTCTGCGGGCGAACCGCCAATGAACCCGCTGCAGGGGATCATCGGAGCGGTCGTCTTCAGCCTGTTTAGCCTTGCGCTCTTTGGCTGGCTGACCATTCCAGCCGGTGCCTTGATCGGCTGCTGGATGCTGCGCAAAGCGGGTTCGCGTTAACCCAATCTCGCGGCATTCAGCTGCCGGGGGTATCGCATCGCAATGGCTGTTAGGTGATCGGCAGCCAGTGCGATGGGCGGCTGCGACCTGCCACGCCTACTCAGGGATCACGCCAGATCGGGGCATGGCGCTCTGCGCTGGGGATGATAACGGCATGATGCGGAGCGAGGAGACGCGTGGGAGTAACATGGAGTCACATACCTGAGCGAGCGTCAGCGGTGACGCGACAACCTGAACACGGGAGACACCCCATGGGACTTTTCAGCGGCCTCCTCGGCAACGCCTCCACCATCGATCCGGCCAAACTCGCCAATGAACTGGAACCCATCCTCGCCGCCGAGGAGACCATCGAGGTCGCCTTCAAGGTCATCCGGGATCAGTTCATCTTCACCAACGCGCGCCTGCTGCTGATCGACAAGCAGGGGCTGACCGGTAAGAAGGTCGAGTATCTGTCGATCCCCTACAAGGCGATCACCCGCTTCTCGGTCGAGACTGCGGGTCATTTCGATCTGGATGCCGAGCTGAAGGTCTGGGTCTCGGGGGCCAGCGAGCCGATCGAGAAGACCTTGCGCGGCGCCGATAACGTCTCCGAGATCCAGAAGGCGCTGGCGACTGCGGTGCTCTCTGTGCGGTGAGCGAGGCTCCTCAATCGATCTCACCCTGCGCGAGCGCATCCAGCGTCTCGTCCATGAACCCGTTGACAGCGTCCAAGGATTCCGTCACGGCAAGGGGGACCTCATCGCCTTGCTGAAGGATGTTGCGCACGAGCACCAGGCTCCGCTGCATCTGTTGAAGGTTGCGAACGGCTTCCCAGCTCATGGCCTCGTCGATGTGAAACAGCGCTCGCTCCCAGCCTTCGAACCCTGGGTGTGCCGCCACATCATCGCGCAGGCACTGCCAGGCGCCCTGCAGATCGGACAGGATGGTTTTCTCGTAGGCTGTCGGTTCAGTGGAAAATCCCATTGCTTCTTCGCCGTCTACTGGAAACGCGTCTTACCCAGCTATGATAATGACCGCATTCCACCCGCTCCAGAGGTCTCTCCCGCATGATCTTCAAGCAGCTGTTCGAGTCCGATTCCTCCACCTATACCTATCTGATCGCCTGTGAGCACAGCCGCCAGGCGATCCTGATCGATCCGGTCATCGATACCGTCGAGCGTGATCTGCAAGTGCTCAAGGATCTCGGGCTGACCCTGATGGCAACACTGGAAACCCATGTGCATGCCGATCATCTCACCGGCGCACGGCGGCTGAAACAGCGCTCGGGCTGCCAGACCGCTTATCCGAAGATGCTCGACCTGCCCTGCGCTGATCTTGGGGTGCAGGAAGGTGAGGCCTTCGTGGTCGGCTCGGTGAGCCTGCATCCGCTGTTCACGCCTGGCCACACCGATCATCATCATGCCTACCTGATCGATACCCCGGTGCAGAAGCTGCTGTTCACCGGCGATGCGCTGCTGATCGAGGCCTGCGGTCGCACCGACTTTCAATCCGGTGATGCGGCAACGCTCTACCACAGCATCCACAACAAGCTGTTCTCGCTCCCGGACGAGACCCTGGTCTATCCCGGCCACGACTACGAGCAGCGTTGCGTCTCAAGCATCGCCCAGGAGAAGGCACGCAATCCGCGGCTCGGCCAAGGCCGTTCGAAAGATGACTTCGTTGCGCTGATGGACGGGCTCGGCCTGCCCTATCCGCGCAAGATCGACTTTGCCGTGCCGGGCAATGAGGACTGCGGCGCCTGCCCCACCAACGTGCCGGAACAGTTCCGCGGTCCCTGCTCGGCCAGCGATCAGGGGTGAGTCGACCGAACGCCCTCAAAACACCGCTGCAAGCCTGGCTCGCCGAACGCCGACACGCGCGCAGCGACAGTCCTGAGCACCACCCGAGACTGCACTATGCCTGGGATGCGGACGCCGCCGTTCTGCTCGTCGACTACTCGCCACTGCTCGGCATTGAGTGCCTGCATGCGGTTAGTCACTGGGCCTCGGGCTTCGCCACCCTGCGTTATGCCGAGGGGCTGTTTGAACCCGCCTGCATCCGCGATCTATGGCTGCCGTTTCAACGCGACCATGAGGACGCTGCGTTTCGGCACTGGTTTGCGACCCTGCCCGAGGATCTGGCTGAGGCATTGGAGAGACTGCCGGCTCGCCGCTATGCCTTGGCGGTGCTCGCGCAGCGCTCGGAGGCGATGCGGGATCTGATCCTGTCCAACGTCAGGCTCTGCTTCCTGCTGCATCACTGGGCGGAGACACAGGGCTGGTCCGAGCATCAGCTGATCGAGATCGCGGGCCGCAAGCAGACCGAGATCCTCAGCGCTTTGGGGCTGCCGCCCTATCGTCGCGTGCTCAGACTCATCGCCAAGCTGCGCATCGGCGAGTTCGATACCTATGAGGTTGACCGGCTGTTGCGGGTGCTGCGCGACGAGGCGACCTGCAATGCGCTTGTGCATGAGCCTGAGTTGAGCTGTCGACTGGTGAAGATCCTCGAGGACTATCCCTGGGTTGCCGGTCGGCCGTTGCAGCGGTTGCTCTGTGAGGCCTCGAACCGAACCCTGCGCGAATGGATCAACGACAGCCTGCGCATGGGTGGCGAGGCAGCGCTGCGGGAGCTGCGCCGCTGCGATCGGCCGTCGCAGGTGCGGCGGCTGCATGAGCGCTTGATCGTCGAGCAGATCGAGCAGGATGGCAACCACCACCGACGCTTCGATGCTAGCGGCCACCTGCTCGCCTTTCCACCAGCCCCGTTTGCCGATACCGCGTCCATTCAGGCGATCACGACGCCGGATGCGCTGCAGCTGGAAACCCAATCGATGCGCCATTGCGTGGCCTCCTACACCGATCGGGTCTACGACGGCCAGTATGCGGTCTACAAGGTGTTGGAGCCGGAACGGCTGACCTTGGGGCTACGCTTGCGCGACGGTGGTGATGTGTTCTTGGATCAGCTGAAGGGCTTTGCCAACCAAGCGCCATGCCCGCAAGCGCAGGCGGCGGTGGAGCAGTGGCTGCATGAGCAATTGAAGGCGGGGCGGTCTTGATGCGAGGCGCAGGACGTCGCTCGAAGGATCTTATGGTCGATGCGCGGAATCGTCCGCGCTGGCGATGTCCATTTCGTTCGCCGCCACAGCAGCGGCAACACAGACTCGGAGACGTGAGACGCATCAGGCTTGACGATCGGTCGCAATCGGCCAGCAGGGGACGTCAACGATCGTCATGCTACGATTGCGAGTCACTCAGACATGCTCGGTTGGAGTATCTCTGCAAACATGACGTGAACGAGCGATGAAAAGAAAAGCACAATCCAAAAAGGCCACGAGTACCGGTAGAGGTCCACTCGCGAGAAAAGTGATCGCCTCAGCTCGGCAACACCTCCAGCAGAAGGTGACAAACATCGCCGATTGGAGAGAAGCCAGATTAAGATCTGAAGACTATCAAAGGACAGTGATCTCGAAAGACAAACTGACGGATTACGATCCACTGCATGGCTTGTACATCTATGCTCAGAATCAACTGTCCATCCTTATTGAGCAGATCGCTGAACTGCCGATGGTAGACAAATTGGCAGATGCCTATGCCGAAGCGCTGGAAGGGTATATGCCGTCTAGCCCGCCGATGAGTCCGCTCACCGTGTCGTATTTCACCTGCTGGGGATCTTTTGATTTATGTTCTTCCGGTGCGAAGACAGAAACCTTGGCTACGATCGCGACGGATTTTGCGATATTCCAACATGTTGATGATGGGTTGACAAGCCTGTTTGAGACGATGCAGACGTCAAGGATGGGAATCTATCGGCATGAAGGTGCATCCGGCCGATTTGTATTCTTGCGTGAATTGATAACGAATCGCGAGGTAAAAGCGTTATCGGCGAGCGGCTATGTGGGCAACATTGGGGAAATCTGGTTCGTCCGTCTACTGCCACCACCCTTTGAAAACTCAATATTTGACTATTCGCTCGTTTTCACGACGCCGTATGTCTTGGGCAGGTTAGGTCCAGGGCGGGCGTTTCTGTCTTCTGTTGAAGATGACTGGCTGGCCTACTTCAAGAGAAACCTACCCAAGATCCATCAAGACACTGAGGAATTGGCTTATGATCATTTGATGAAATTCGGCTTGAGCCGCAACTATTGGAACGAATATATTTTTCTATCGTATCGAAATCATCGGAATAACGTGATTTTCCTGGAAGGGTTTCCAGATGTAGCGGCGAGCTTGCCGCATTCAAAAGAAGGTCGGCATGCTTTGGGGGTATAGCGTAGACAGGCCGCCCGGAGCAGGCGGACACCGCTCCGGGCGCTATTGTGTTGTTCTCGACGAAAGACGCTTGGCTCTAGGAGACAACACTCAGGCTGTCAAGCAGCGATGATGGTCATCGATCGCCTGTGGACGGCTCAACGATGATACGGGATCACTCAAGGCGAGACGCCGATGACAGCGCTTGCACCCCTGATTGACCTGCCCCCGCAAGAGGTCACCCGATCGGGTGCGCAGATCGCGCACAGAGAAGACGTCGAGGTTGTTCATCAAGGGGACCCTGATCAATGGGTGCTCACAAAACGGAGCACAGACGGAGAAGCCCGATTGACTGATCAACCGGTCGATCTTGGCGTATCCTCTGCGCGCTGATCCTCGAGGAGGCGTGTCGCCTGCCTTTGATCTTGGCTGCAAACGCGGCCGTTGCGAGGAGCCCCAACAGCGACAGAACGTCGATCACGCTCAAAGGTGCCGAACGCCAGCAGTGGCCAGCGTTCGAAATGCCATCCAGCTGCGCTGCAGGCTCATTCGGCGATGATCCCTTTCGCCTGCAAGCTCGCGCGGGACAGCGCCTGACGCAAGGGCAGCTCGGACTCATCGCGGATGTCCATGTTCAGGACGAAGATCCAGGTTGCATCGGCTGTCTCGACATAGCCAATGTACCAACCGATCTGAGGTGTCGCGCGCGCGGCCCAACCGGTCTTGGCGAAGAGGCGATAGTCCCTGCCCTCCTCGGCCAACATGATCGCGCGCATGCCGGCGTAGGTCTCTGGGCGATAGGGCAGCCGGCGCTCGATGACCTGGCGCAGGAAGCGCACCTGCTCCTGGGCGCTGATGGTCAGGCTGCCGTCGAGCCAGAATTCGGTTGTGACAAAGGGCTCATCGAGCCTGCCATAGTCGGCCTGCGCCAGATGGACGCGATAGCGCTCCGCGCCGATACGCTCGGCCAGGCGCTGATAGCACCAGACGCAGGAGACGGCAAAGGCGCTGTTGAGGGTTTGATCCTGGTTCCAGTCCGGATAGGGATGCGGGCGGCCGTCCCAGGGCATGACCTCGTCGATGCCGCTGATCGCGCCCTCTTCCAAGGCGATCAGCGTGTTGAAGATCTTGAAGGTGGAGGCGACCGGCAGGCGTTGCTCGGCGCGTGCTGCGTTGTGCAGGATGACCGCTTGGCCATCGAGACGGGCAAGGACGAGGGTGCCTTGCACGCCCGCCTCGGCGAACAACGCGGCGATCTCGGCGTCCTCGGCCTGGACGGGGGTGACGGGGATCAGCATGGCCAGCAGCAGCCAGCGCGGCCGCACTCGGAGCGTCGGTCTTGTGCTGTCGGATGGCCATGTTGGCCGACGGGTCATGATGGCAGTGGTCCTCGAGCGTTGAGGGTTGACGCGTCGCGGGAAGGCGCGGCTCAGGAGAGCCCGATCCAGCTCAGCAGCGGTGGCAACAAGAGCGCCGTGGTCAAGGCCGAGAGCGCCATCGCCAGTCCAGCGAAGGCGCCCATGGGTGGCGCAGCGCGAGCGCACGCAGCCGATGGCATTGGCGATAGAGCGGGATGGCGAGTGCGACCGTGGCGAGGCCGAGTAGGAAATGCACGAACTGAGCCCCCTCGAAGTAGATCCGGTATGGGGTGTCGGTGAGCCAGAGCAGCCCGATCAGCAGCGCGATGGCGACCATGACCGGGTTGAGCAGCGGCGTGCTCCCCGTCAGGCGATAGAGGCGTAGCGCGATCAGGTAGCAGGTCAGGGTCGCGGTCAGCCACAGCAGCGGCGAGGCGGCCAGATAGACCCAGATCTCGTTCAGACGACCTTCAACCATCGGTCGGTCTCCGCCGCCAAGCCAGTAGGCGACGCATGCCGGCCATCGTCAGCGCGGTGACCACCAGGGTGATCAGGGTGCCGAGGATCAGGGCCAGCGCGAGCGCTTGCCAGTGCTCGCGCACCCGCTCCCAGTGCAGCATGACGCCGACGCCGGCGGGCACGAACAGCAGCGACAGATGGCCGAGCAGGGTATCGGCGGTGCGACCGACCTCCTCGGCGACGCCACCGCGCACGAACAGCCAGCCCAGCAGCAGGAGCATGCCGAGCACCGGTCCGGGGATCGGCAGCGCGCCCAGTTGGACCAAGGTCTCGCCGAGCAGCTGGCAGAGGAGGATCAGCAGCAGCGCTTCAAGCATGGGCGATGCCGCCGCTCCGTGGTCGCACTGAGACGGACGCGGCTAAGGTCCTCGTCGGCGTTGTCATCCGCGCATCCAGCCAAGCCTCAGAAACCGTAACGCAGCCCGACACTGACCCCAAGGGCTCGTAGATCCGTCTCGGTTTCGTCGATCGGGATACCCATCGGAACATGGTTCATCGCCATGACACCCGCGTTCGTACCGACCTTGCCGAGGTCGGTGTAAGCGACGGCGAGGTCCAGCATCAGGCTGTCGGTGAGCCTGATACCGGTACCGGCGGTCAGCCGATAGGTAAAGCTGGTCCGTTCACCGCCCGGGGTCACACTGAGCTTGTGCCGGTAGGGGTTCTGCGGGAAGCGGTAGGTTACCTTTCCAAGCTGGTTGTAGGCCAAGCCCGCGCCGACGCCGACAAAGGGTTGAAACCGGCCAAGATCCGCCTCGATCAGTGGCGCAAGATCCACGAAGGCATTGACCATGCCGCTCCAAGACTCGAAGTCCGCAGAGACCGGTTCGTGCGTCCCCACCGAGAGGAAGTTGGCGTTGCCTTGGTAGTCGCTGTCGAAGCGGTAGCCGAGGGACAGATCCGTTCGCAGCCAGGGCAGCAACCGTTTGCCAAACGCGACCTCGAGCAGCGGATAGCGGCCGAAGTCACCATAGGCGCCGAGCGGTCGTCCGTCGTCACCCCGGACACAGCCAAACAGCGCGGCTGGCTGTTGTGAGGCGCAATCGCGGTCGAAGAACTCCGCATCGTTGGACTGCTCAACACCCAGGGCAGCGCGTAGATACCAGTCCGAGGCTTCAGCCGTCGCCCCCAGTCCTGGCAGCATCGCGCAAGCGAACGCGCACAGGAGCCGTTGCCTCTTCCCGAACCGGGCTGTCATCGTCATCGTTGCGTCCTCACGCCGGAGTCGCCGGTTTCGGCTTCTTCTCGAAGACCTGCAGGTTCGGCTCCTGCAGGATGATCGCTGGCCCTTTGTCCGTCGGCACCTGGGCGCCGAGCGTGCCGCTCAGGGCTGCGACCCACTGCGGCCAGTCACTGTTGGCCTTGGTCAGCTTCTTCCAGGCCTTCGGGCGCAGCGTGGCCACCACCAGCGCGTTGTCGGTCTGGATGCCAATCTTCATGCCGTCTTTGATCGGTACCGCCTTGGGCAGCTGGTTGAATTTCAGGGTCAGTTCGAGGCGACCGGGCACGATGGCGTCCTCCGTCAGTGGGGCGTCTTTGGGTAGGGGCGGTATGGGGGGCTTCGCCGAGGGCGGCTTGCGGGGCTTGGTCTCACCACGCAGCAATGCCGAAGCGCGCTCGGCGTGGCGGGCGCTGACCTCGCCAGCGGGCGTACCATAAAGGTCGATACGGGGTGCGCCTTCACGCATCGCTTCCAGATAGGCTGGCTGGCTGCAGTAGTGGGCGAGCGCTTGCTTGAGCTTGCGGCTCAGCACCCACTGGGCCGTTGCCCGCTGGTCTTTGCTGGCGCCTTCGGTCAGGATCAACTCAGCCGCCAGCGGCTTGAGCATGTCCTTATGGACCTTGAGCTTGAGCGGGCGCGGGTTGGCGAGATCGAAGCAGGCCGGAAAGCGTCGGAGCAAATCCCTGGGTTCAATGCCTTCAGGCAACGCCTGCTGCGGCGCCTGGTCCGGCTCGGCAGTGGTTTGTATCGGTTCAGGACTGGTCATGTCGGGAAACATCGCCTCGCGCTCGGTGAACGGCCGCACGGACTCTCTCTCATCCTGTCACCGCCTCGAGCCAGTACAGACGTCGCCTTCGGGTACAGCATCCAGCCACTTGCGTAACTGTGCCGTGCGTTCCCGCGTCAGGCGCTCCATTACCGAGGCGTAGCAAGTCGGATACATCGAGCCATAGCTGACAGAAGGGTCGCCATCTTCCGTCGGTGGATAGCGTGCCTGCAACTCTGCATCACGAAACCGGATCCAGGCAAGCTGGGCAGCCTTGAGCTTGTTCAGAAAGCGGGGTTGATCGCGATACTGGCGGCGGATCTGCTGATAGACGCGGTTCAGCGCTGCATCGGCTTGCTGGAACCTCGCATCGGCCTGTTGGTTGATGTCGAGCTGGGTGGTTGGCGGTGCGGCTTGCGGGGAGGATAGCAGCCCCGTGCCCTGCACCCCCGCGGGGATGGCGACGACCGCGACGGCGGCCAAGCCATTGCAAATCCGATTCTTCAACTTGATGGTTTTCATGGGCGACATTCGTCTCTGACGGCAACAGACTTGTCTTCATTCAGCACTCGCTCGCGCAAGTATGACAACGATTGCAGCAGCGACTGAACACGCTAGGCGTCACGGGCCATCGGCATCTGCCGTTGGGATATCGACGAATTCCGGCGGAACCACGATACGGTAGCGCGGATGGATCTTGCCGCCCGTTATCAGGGCGCGGTCACCCGTACCGAGGCTGAAGTCGTCGGGGTTAAGGCGCTCGCGCCAGGCATGTTTGTGACGGTCGGCGAAGACGAAGAATAGACGTCTAAGCTTGATCTTGCGGCAGCTCTGCAGCAGCGCCGTAAGCTGGCGAGGCCGCATCGTCCTGAAAGCGTGCTGTCGCGCGTTTTGTCTCTGCCAGGGTTTCCTGGGTCAGGCCACCTGACTCAGCACTTCCAAGAGCTGAGGTCACCCATCTTCGCGCGCCAGCGGTCAAAAACGATGCCCGGTGATGGACGTTTCCGGGCATCCGCAGCGGACCAGTGAGGGGTCGTTCGTGAACAATGGCTCAGCGATTGAAGCAGTGCTACTCCCCAGAGACTCAGCCCGTGATCAACCGCTCCAGCGCCTCGGCATCGAGCGGCCGCAGCCCGATCAGGGCGCCAATTGCGTTGCCGAGCTCGCGATCCCCGCTCATCAGCAGCAGAGCCGAGAGCGCGGCGACAAAGGCCTGCGCACGTGCCGCCTCGGTCGGCTCGCCCTGGGCATCGGCGAGCGCCTTGCGGATGAGCTGAAGGTCGATCACCTCGAGCGTCTCAAGCGGCCCGTCCAGCGCCGCCTGGTCCGCTGAGTCTTGTGCCTTTGTCATACCCTCACCTCCTGAAGCCTGAGGTCGCTCAAAGACTCGGCCGCATCTGTCCGGCGTGGATCGGTTGCGGCGCGGCGTTTGGTGATCTCGGTCTGCAGGGCTTGCCCAAAGCTCGCCTTGACCTCCAACCAGTCGCGCGGTCGGATGCTGATCGGCGCCGGCGCCGGGAAGTTCTTGAACCAAGGGCCATAGGAGGGTCCGAGCACCTGCTCGCGCTCGGCCGCGAGCACCGCCAGATCGGCCTGCTTGACCGCGGCTGGCTCGGGATAGAACAGACCGAAGACCTCGGCGACAACAGCGCTGATGCGTGCCTCGACGGCCTTATACTCGGGCATCACCTGCTTGAGTGGGCTGACCATGTCGCCGATGTAGGCCTCGGCGGCATCGTGCAACAGGCCCTCGAGCCGTAACTCGGCTGGCACCAATTCAGCGACGTGCAGCGAGTGCTGGGCGACGCTGTAGGGAAATAGGGCGGCACCGTTGAAGCGGTTCATCAACGAGAGCGAATGGACGATGTCATCCAGGCGGACCATCGCCGGCTGCGGATCACGCAGATCAAAGGCGATGCCGGAGTAGGTGTGGATGTGAACAGGATCGATGTCGGTCATGATGGTGTGCCAGAAGAGCCGCCTGTTGTCAGTGCCGGTGCCGCCGCCAGGCTGTCAAACAGCGATGATGGTGATCGATCGCCTGTGGATGGCTCGACGATAATACGGGATCACTCAAGGCGAGACGCCCATGACAGACCTTGCACCGCTGATTGACCTGCCCTCCCTGCGTGCCCGCTACGAGGGCTTCTTGCTCGATGCCTATGGCGTGCTGGTCGATCGCGAGCGCGCCCTGCCCGGTGCGGCCGCCTTGCTCGAGGAGCTGGAGCGCACCGGCTGTCCTTGGCGGGTGCTCACCAATGCTGCCAGTCGTCTACCGGAGGAACTCAGTGAGACCTTCGCTTCTCTTGGGCTGTCGATCCCGGCCGAGCGCATCCTGACCTCGGGCTCGCTGTTGGCCGAGCCGCAGGTCAGTGGTGATCTGCGCGGGATACGGGCCTTGGTCCTAGGTCCAGCCGGGGCACGTCGCTATGCCGAGCGTGCGGGCATCATCCCGGTGCCGTTCGAGGATGCGCTCGAGGCCGAGGCGCTCATCATCGCCGATCAGCAGGATCTGCGCTGGCCCGAGCACATGGACCTGGCCGCGAGCCTCTTGCTGCATCGACTCGATGCCGGTCTGCCGTTGCGGCTGTTGCTCTGCAATCCCGACCTGATCTATCCGGTGGCGCCCGGGCGGGTCGGCCTCACCGCCGGGGCCTTGGCGGCGATGCTCGAGGCCATCATCCGCGAGCGGTGGCCCGATCAGGGCATCGGCTTCGTCCGACTCGGCAAGCCCGCCCCGGCGCTGTTTGAGATCGCCCGTCGCCAGCTCGGTGTCACGCGGTTGGTGATGCTCGGCGATCAGCTCGCCACCGATATCGCTGGGGCAAAGGCCGCGGGCATCGATGCGGTCTTGGTCGGTACCGGGTTGGCACCCGCGTCCGGCAGGGCAGCGACGGCCGTCCGTCCGACTTGGGTCCTGCCGTCGCTTGAGGTCGAATCCAGCCCAGCCGCTGCGGACCGCGCCAGTGCTCCGACCAGCACTTGAACGATTGGTCTCAATCCATCACTCGGTCATCCGCATCACGCCGGTGACGATCCCCAGGATCTCCAGCTCCTCGTGTTTGAGATAGATCGGCGCCACCTCCGGGTTGGCCGGTTGCAGGCGGATGCCATCGGTCTCGACATAGAAACGCTTCAGGGTGACGCGCTCGTTGTTGATGAGCGCGACGATAGTCTCGCCGTTCTCCGCCGTCTGACGCTGTTCGACGAGGATGATGTCGCCATCCTGGATCTGGTCATCGATCATTGAATGCCCGCGCACCCGCAGGGCATAGCTGGCCTTGCGCGCGAGATGGCTCGGGACCTTGACCGTCTGGCTGTCTTCGGGCGTCTCCACCGGTCGGCCAGCGCTGACGTAGCCGAGTAGCGGTAGCTCAACCGCCACCTCGGTCTCCAGATCCAGGGGCTCGAGGGCGGGCGTCCAGGTCGGACGGCTGCGCTTGGGGATCAGGTAGGTGGTCTGAGCGGACATGCGGCGTTCCTCAGGTGGTGAGAGGGTTGCTGGTGGTCGGGGTGTCAGCGGCCACAAGACGCAGCTGAACGGACTGAGAGCATGTCCTGATCGTCTCTGTCTGCCAAGGCTTTGCGGATGTGCTGCAGATCGATCACCTTGAGCGGCTTGTTGACCTCTGTTGTCGTGCGCATGCATTCCCTCCTCAGCGCGCCGGGCGGTGTCGCTGTTAGAGGACAGCGCCGCTGATCGAAGCGGCGGACCTGCAGGACTGAACACGCACGCACCCGATCAGCCGAGGATCTGCAGCCGATCGACCAACTGCAGCTGCGTATCCTGATCCTGTACCAGGGCCTCCCAGGTCGGATAGGGCTCTGGTGGCTGATAACCACTCGCCCCCGTGTCATAAGCGCCTTCGACCCCAGTGATGGCGCGCATCAGATCGCTCGCGGCAGCCTTGACCCCGTCGTCGGTCATCCGTGCGCCGCCCCAGTAATCGTTGCCCGGCCAAGAGACCGGGTCCCAGGCGACGATGCTGTAGAGCCGACAGTCGCTGAGGTCATCGCCGGGCTCGGCGTAGGCACTCGGCGCACAAAGCTGCGGGCGCTCGACATTGCCCTGCAGGAGCGGGCGCACACGCAGTGGCAGCGGTCCGAACGCATGCTGCTCATTGCGGCATTCGCTGTAGGGGTCGTAGTAAATCAGGCGGACGTGCGGCAGCTGCGCGGCATGGCGCTTGAGCAGTGCGATCAGGGCCTGCTTGAGTTGTTCTCCGAGCCTCCCAGCAAAGGGACCGGCGAACTGACCACAGCCGAGTCCGGGGACGGTGATCAGGGCCGATTGTCCGCGCTCGGCGGCATCGCGATCCGCGTAACGCAGCAGCGGCAGCAGGCGGCGTTCGTAGAGGGCACGGTAGCCGACCGAGTCGAGCTGATCGTCTCGCGTCACCGCCGGCCAATCTGCCGGCACACAGCCACGGCCATTGCGCAGCAGGGCTCCAGGGATGAACAGGAGCGTTCCCGACAGCGGCTCGGGATGCACGGCTGGACGGTGATGGCGCCCGTCGTCGAAGATCCGAACTGGCACAGCAAAACCCAGATCACCGAGCAGCGACAGCTCCGTCGGTGACCAGTCGCGCCCATCGCCATAGACCGCCGACTCGGCGAAGATCAGCGGGCGTTTGGTGTTGATCAGGTGCTCGAGGAAGGCGGCCTCGCTGAGGCTGTCGGGGGCTTGATCACTCAGTTGCTCTCGCAGGTAGGCACCGGCCTGGGCCAAGCCCTGCTCGACCAGTTGCTGGCGGTAGTTCGCCACAGCACGGGCGCTGTCTGGATGCAGCAGCCAGTGATAGGCGGGCTTTTGGATGGGGTCAATCATGGGCGGCCGGATCGGATAGGCGATGGCGATTTGAGCCAGGTGCGTCAAAGCCGGCATGATGCCGCAGAATGCGCCGATGATGCCGCAGAACGCGCCGACTCTGCAGCCCTAGCGTCCGCCAAGCCACCGTCACCGCTGTTCTCCCCCGCAACCGGAGTCTTGACCATGGCCCTGATCCTCTATCTGCACGGCTTTGCCAGCGGGCCGAAGCCCAAGAGCCCCAAGGTCGACCTGCTGCGTGCACTCGGCCATGAGGTCCGTTGTCTGGCGACGCAGGGCGGCTATCGGCCTGAAGATTATCTGCGCGCGGCCGAGACGGCGTTGAACCGCTCGCCCATGCCCGACCTGTTGGTCGGCAGTAGCCTGGGCGGGTTTTGGGCGCGTTACCTGGGTGTTCGGCACGGCCACCCCTGGATCGGTTTGAATCCGGCCTTGCGCCCGTCGGCAACACTGGCGCGTTATCAGGGCCGCTTGCAACGCTTTGATGTCGAGGCGAGCTTCGACTGGACGCTGGAGGATGCCCTCGCCTATAGGGCGTATGAGGAGGAGCCGGTAGATCCGTCGGTGCCGGGTCTGATCGTGGTCGCGCAGGATGATGAGGTGGTCGACGCGCAGGAGACTCAGGCGTTGGCTGTTGGCGGTGAGAGGCTGGTGCTTCCGCGTGGCGGCCATGAGCTGGCGAATACCGAGGACTATGCCGAAACGCTGGCGGATTTCATCGCAAGGGTCAGCGAAAGGCCCAACTGATGCTCAAGCTGCGCTGTCGTGCAAGAGCGTTGGCAGCGCTAGTGCGCCGAGCTGTCGAGCGCGATAGCGAGCGGACTGCTTGGGCATTGGCGCGGTTCTATCGAACAATGGCTGAACTCGCCGGCAGTCACTCGGGCGGCGTCCGTCTGGTTGCCAGGCATCCCTGCATCCCCTTCTGCATCAATCGATCAGCGGATCACAGCAGTCGGCGCTGACATCAGCGCTCCAAACGCCCAGCCTGAAAGTCCAACACCGCCTGATTGATCTCTTGACGACTGTTCATCACGAACGGTCCGTGCTGCACGATGGACTCGTTCAGCGGACGGCCGGCGATCAACAGGGCGCGGGTCTCGGCCTCAGCCGCCTCGACCAATACGCCATCGCTGTCGACCGGGTTGTCCAGGATTGCCATTTGCTTGCGCGGCACACGGTTCCCCGCAATCTTCAGCTCGCCGCGATAGACATAGACGAAGGCATTGCGATCGGTGGCCAAGGCTTGCGCAAAGTGGCCGCCAGGGCTCAGGTGCAGATCCAGGATCAGCGGCTCGGTCACCGGGCGCGTCACCGCCCCGCACAGGCCATGACTCTCACCCGCGATCAGCACCACCTCGGCACCGGCTTCGGTTGTAAAGCCTGGCAGTTCGGTGGCCTGAACGTCGCGATACCACGGTGCACGCAGCTTGTCGCGTGCTGGAAGATTCAGCCAGAGCTGAAAGCCCTCCATCAGCCCGGCTTGCTGCTCCGGGATCTCGGAGTGGATGAGGCCGCGACCGGCCGTCATCCATTGCACGCCACCCGGCCCGACCCGTCCTTCGTGGCCGGCACTGTCGCGGTGACGCATGCGCCCGTTGATCATGTAGGTGACGGTCTCGAAGCCGCGATGCGGATGCTCGGGAAAACCGGCAATGTAGTCATCAGCCTGGTCGCTGTCGAAGTTGTCCAGCAGCAGAAACGGATCAAGCCGCCGCTGCAAGGATTGCGTCAGCACCCGGGTGAGCTTGACGCCAGCGCCATCGCTGGTCGGCTGGCCAATGACCAATCGTTCGACGCCGCGCGAGCGCAGTACCGTCTCGACCGGGTGATTGGAGGATTGTTGTGTTGCTGTCATGGCAATCTCGATGAGGCCAACATGGTTGATCGTGACGGCAGTCTGCCTGGAGAGCGATCGCTCGGCACGCCATGAGTCGCAGCCCGGAACAACCCAGACTGCAATCCAGTCACCCGTGAGCAAAGGCCACCACGCTGGCAGATCTTGCTACAGCAGCAACCGCGCAACGGTCCCAGAATCTGCTTTCGATTCGAGCGAGAACACCCAATGATGCGCCGCGGCGACCCGCCGCACATAGGCCACGCCGAGGCCATTGCCGGCGTCTTTGGTCGAGAAGAACGGCTTGCCGATGCGCGCAAGCACCTCCGGCGGGATCGGCTCGCCACTATTGCGCACCTCGATTCGCTGGGCGTAATGCCACTTCGGCGGCCTTGCGCGCGGAGACGTCGCGCACCATGGCGACGATGCAGTCGCGGCCGTCGACCTGGACCACCGAGGCGGAGATCTCGGAGGGCAGCTGCAGGCCGTCCTTGCGCATACAGCTGAGCTCGTCGGTCCAGCCCTGGCCGCGCGCCTTGACGTCTTGGGCGAACTGGCGCAAGGACTCCCCGGACGCAAAAGGTAACTTCCTTCTGGCGACGATGCTCCCTGTTCAAGAAAAGGGCTGGTCTCCCCTTCACCTCCTGGAGCGGCTTGCAGTGGAATCGAGTGCCGGATCACGATGGTCTCTTCGCCAACGAGCACTTCCTTAACCAGCAGTCGCACGATGCGTTGGCGCTCCTCGATCTCGAGTGTCTCGGCACGCGCCTGCACGCGCGCAAGAAAACCCGACAGCGTTTCCGCCAAGCGCAGGGTGGCGGCGCGCTCGGCGCTCTGATCGACGAGGGAGCCCAGTTGGGCGCGGGTTGCTTGCTCACGCCGGCGCAGCTCCGGGAGATGAGCGCGCAGCTCCTCTAACGACAACAACTCCTCCTGATAGGCCACCACCAAGCGCTCCATCGCCTTGCCTAAACGCACCAGTTCGTGTTCGAGGGCTTGCTGCTGTTGCTGCGTGGGCTCGGCGGCTTGCGCGGCTGCGAGCCGTCGATCCAGTTCAGCGGCGATCAACGTGGGATCTTCCAGCAAACGGACCACCTCGTTCCAGACCAGCCCATCGAGCAGATCCTGGCGAATCGGGCGGCTGCTGCACAAGGGTCCATTCAAGTGTCGCCAGGCCTCCGAGCCGAGACAACGGTAATAATAAATCAGCCGTGCCGTGCTGCGCGTCGAGGTCCGCGTCAAGGCATAGCCGCACTGCTTGCACGAGACCATCCCCTGGACCAGGCTCGGGGTCAGCGTGCGTCGTGCTGCAAAGCGCTTGTTCTCCTCCAGGCGTTGTGCGGCCAGCGCGAACGTCGCCTCCGAGACCAGGGCTGGCACCGGGATCTCGATCCACTCGTCGCGGGCGCGCTCAGTGCTCGTCGTCTCGCCACGTCGGGAGCGCCCCGTCAGGCGCTGCGTGCGCGTCACACGCTGACGCGCTGCAATGCGCGTCTTGCCGAAACAGGCCGTGCCCTGATAGGCCGGGTTGCGTAGCATGCCCCAGACCGTGGAGCGCTCCCAGCGTGGTGCCTGCCGGCGCGTGGCGATGCCCTGCTCATTGAGCCAGCGGGTGATCGCACCGATCGATAGCCCATCGACGGTGTAGCGCTGATAGACCTGGCGCACCACGGCGGCCTCGGTGGCCAGGATCTCATCATGGGCTGAAGCCAGGTCGCTCTTCTTCACATAGCGGTAGCCGTAGGGCGCGCCGCTTAAGACCGCCACATCGCCGCCTTTGGCCCGATGGCGCTTGCCGCGGCGCGAGCGCTCCAGGATCTGTGCGCGTTCATACTCGGCGATCATGCCTTGGAATTGCACCAGCAGTTGGTCTTCGGGCGTGGCCGTGCTCGGCGTCTTCAGAAAGCGAACCTCCACACCTTGACGGGAGCATTCCTCAATCAGCAACACCTGATAGGCGTACTTGCGGCTCAAGCGGTCGGGCGCATGGACCAGAACGGCCTCAAGTTGACCCTCGGTGACAAGATCACGCAGCCGCTCCAAGCCCGGGCGCAGAAGGATCGCACCGCTGTAGCCAGCGTCTTCGAAGACCCAGGGCTCAGGCACCTCGAAGCCCTGTTCGAGGGCAAAGGCCTTCAGGGCTGTCGTCTGACTGGCAATCGTGTTGTCCTCGCGCTGCCTTGTCGAGGAGACCCGTGCGTAGATCGCGGCTAGCTTCATCGTTGCACTCCTTCAGCCGTGGCCTCGTGCCGACGGCACGGGTCTGTCCAGGGGCCAGAATGACATAGGCTTGCTCCAGCTTGTGAGGGAATAGGCGGTCAAACTCATAGTCCAACACCACCACCACGACAGGGCGCTTATCGCGCTTACGCGCCATGATCGGGCGCCCGGCCCAAATAGGCTGATAACGCTTGGGCGAGCGTGTCGCTGAGCGTCATCCCCTCGCTTGCCGCGCGCTGGCGAAGCGCCTGAATGAGGCTCGGTGGCAACTTGAACGTCACAGCGATGGCGGCCTCGCGCAGGGGCAACGGTGCCATCAGCGACTGGGCCTCCTGCACATAACGGTAGGCCTGACGACGTGACAGCGCGAATTGATCGGAGAGCGACACGCAAGCCTCTGCAGTGCTGAGGCCACGGGTGAGCAATCCATAGGCCGCGTTGAGCCGTTGCCTCTTTTGCGAATCGGTAGAGCGCGGCATGTGTCATATAAATATTACTGCTTGCGACGCAAGTCAAGCATAGATCGTCCCCGATCGAGCACAATCGTGCGATCAAAGGCAAAGTTACCTTTTGTGTTCAGGGAGTCATCGCTCCATCTCGTGCGGATGCACGCTGGAGACGCGCACGTCGCGGGTCAGCTCGGCCGGGTCGTAGCCGAGCATGCGCGAGGCCTGGGTATTGGCCTCGAGGATGCGATCGCGCTCGGGGTCGATCAGCAGGATGGCATCGTTGGCGTGGTCGAAGATCTGGCGCAGTGGGTGCGCCGGCTCCTGGTGTATCCGCCCCTGTGCCTGCTCGGATACCGGTTCAGGGGCCAGTTCAGGTGCCGGCTCAGCGGCCTGCTCCCGTGCGGGCAGCGCGCTCGGGTCGCTTGCTTCAGACATCCTGCCATCCTCCGCGAAAGATCAACTGCGCCGACCGGGTCTTGTTCGCTATCAGCTATCCGCTATCAGCAACCCGATTGGAGTATCCCCATGGTAATCCGCTTCATGACTCAGGCGCGCAGCCTACTCGATGCAACACGGCGCTTCGATTTCATCGCCCCGCTGCTGTTGCGGCTCTATCTGGCGCCGATCTTCTGGATGGCGGGAACCCAGAAGTTCGCCCACTTCGACAGCACCGTAGCCTGGTTTGGCAATCCGGACTCCGGCTTGGGTCTGCCCTTTCCAACCGTGATGGCGTTCCTGGCGGCTTCAACCGAGACCGTCGGCGCGGTCTTATTGGTGGTTGGCTTCAGCGTGCGGCTGATCTCGGTGCCGTTGATCGTGACCATGATCGTGGCGATGGCGACGGTGCACTGGCAGCACGGCTGGCTGGCGATCGCCGAGGGCAGCGGCTCGTTGTTCGCCAACGAGCGCACCATCGGCGCTGTTGAGCGCTTGGATCGCGCCAAGGACATCCTGCGCGAGCATGGCAATTACGAGTGGCTGACCGAGAACGGCAGCCTGGTGATCCTGAACAATGGCATTGAGTTCGCCGCAACCTATCTGATCATGCTGGTGGCGCTGTTCTTCATCGGCGCGGGTCGCTATCTGTCGGTCGATGATTGGATCGGGCGGTGGCTGGATCGGCGCAGCTCGAGATCCGGTTAGGTGGAGGCGGCTAAGCTCATGGCCCAGCGCCACCCCGGCAGATAAAGCGGCTGTCTCATCGGAACGGCCAACCGGCTCAGCCAGATACCCGGACCAGCGCAGCCGCGTCTGTCCCTCGTGATCAACCATCTGTACCGAATCCCCGCGCGTGCGCCCCAGTCCAAGCAGGATCGCGCGCTCGTTGGTGACCGTGCGCAGTGGCACCTGAATCCGATCAGGCGAGAGCACCGGCATCCGATAGCTGAGGCAGAGCTTGCCATCGGTGAGCTTGAGCTTAAGGTCGGTGACCGGAAAGCCGGGGTCTGGATTGAGGATGCGCCAGGAGCCGAGACGCTCACGCCAGGCTCGTGGAACCGGCTCCTGCGGCACCTTCTCGCCGATGATGCGCTCACCCTGCGGGGTGTCGGCGATCATCACCTCGCGGCCTTCGATGCGGCGCGTTTGGAGGCGCAGCTCGCGCAGTACGCGCAGGCTTGCACTGCCCAGGCTCTGGGACTCAGATCCGTCGCCGCGTTGATCCGATGCTGGCGGCGCGGCGCCAATCCAGCCCTGCGGATAGGGCATCAGGTCGAGCTGCTCGCCGGTCATACAGGCACAAAGACTGTCTTGCTGCGGTTGGATCGCGATCAGACCAAGATCGGTCGCAAAATGCCCTTCGGCCGGGAGCCTCTCGGTCGGCTCTGTGGCCGCGGTCGGCGTTGGTGGTGTCTTCGCCGCGGCGATAAAGAGGTCGGCCGGAATCGGCTCGGGCTCGAGCTTCATGGCATTGCTGAGGATCGCCTCGGCCAGCGGCTTGACCACGCGCTCGGCGTGACCGGCATTGGCCAGGACCACCACGCCCAGGCCCTGCTCCGGTAACAGCACCCACTCGGCGGTATAGCCGAGGCTGTTGCCGCTATGGCGCACTACGCGCGTGGCGCCCGGAATGCTCTGCTCCTCGAGGAAGACGCCAAGCCCGACGCTCAGACCCAGATCCAGCGCGATGTCGGCATTCTGCGGCTCGATCATCGCCTCGATCAGACTCGGCTCAATCACCTGCCTGCCCTTGAGCTCGCCGGCACAGAGCAGCGCGATGCTCAGACGGGCCATGTCCGCGGCGCTGGTCTCCAAGCCCTGCGCCGGCAGATCGCGCAGCGGCAGCGGCGCAAAGCGATCGCCGTTGCGGTGGCCCATGGCCAAGGCGTCATCGAACGTCGGCTGCGCGGCAAATCGGGTGTGCGCCAAGCCCAGCGGCTCGAACAGGGTCTGCTGGGCGTGCGCGGCGAAGGGCGTCTGCGTGACCACCTGCAGCAGATGGCCTAGCAGGCTGTAGCCGAGGTTGGAGTAGTTGAAGATCAGGTTCGGTGGAAAGGCGGCGTATTCATCGCGCAAGCGCTCACGCACCTGGGTGAAGGGCTCATCCGTCCAGAGACCCTTGTTCAGATCGGACGGCAGCCCCGAATGATGACTCAGGAGCTGGCGGAGGGTGATCGGCTGTGCGGTCTGGTCGAAACGACTCTGGAGGCGAAAGCCCGGCAGCGCCGAGCCAACCGGCTGGTCGATGTCGATGGTTCCTTGGGCCTGCTGGGCCAGGACCAGCAAGGCGGTGATCGGTTTTGCCAAGGAGCTGGCGCGGTAGCGGGTCTGGGCCTGGGCCGGGCGTTGCTGCTCGGGGTCGGCGAGGCCGAAGCCCTCGAGCCAGAGGATGCGGTCGTGGCGCACCAGTGCCAGACTCAGGCCGGGAATGTGGTAGTCGGACTGCGCGGCACGGATCAAGGGTGCCAGCGCCTCGCGCAGGGGGTCCATCTCCTCGACGATGAGGGCCTCCGTCTCGCCTTGGATTGGCACAGGCGCAGGTGTGGGTTCAGACTGGGGCTCGGCCGCAGCCATCGCACTTACGGCCAGGAGCAGTAACAGGGCGGGTCGTCCTGGTGGCGTCATGTCGCGGTTGCCTAGAGTGCAGCAGCAATGCCTGCAGTGTAGACAGCGAAGACCACCCAATACAAACACCCAACACAAAGAAAAACGCCGAGCCCCATCCTGGACTCAGCGTTGCTTGCACCGGCCTCAGAGACCGGCCGGCTGATTCGAGACGTTGGTCTTAGAAGCTGAGATATGGGTTGCCTTCAGCTGACCCATAGATCTCGAGTGTCTGAACAGGT
>NZ_NRRY01000060.1 GCF_016583905.1 Lamprobacter modestohalophilus
GGTTATTCTGAGCCCTTGGCAGCTGCCGCTGGCCGAAGTCCAGTGCCCAAGCCGGAATACTGGCGCAATACTTGGCCGGCAAGCAAGCCGAGTCAATGATCAACACCCAGCCTGAATGGTTGCCGGAGTCGCGTCTCGCTGCTCTGGTCACTGCGATCCCTTCGTCCCTGGCTAATCTGGCAATCGCGCTTTTCGGCGTGGGTTCGTTCCACAGGCGCTGGCTCGAAACTGGTATGATCTTTTGGTCATTGCTGCTTATCGCTGCGACTTATGGCTCATATCCCCGACGGTGTTTTGTCCGCCCCTGTGCTGGTTGCCGGCGCTCTGGTCTCAACGGGGCTGCTCGCGATCGCGTTGCGGCAGCTGCGTGAGGCTGATCTGCCGCAGGCGGCGGTACTGGCGGCCGCCTTTTTCGTCTCCTCGCTGATCAGCGTGCCGCTTGGCCCGAGCAGTGTGCACCTGTTGCTGAATGGGCTGATGGGGCTGTTGCTGGGCTGGGCGGCGCTGCCCGCGATCTTTGTCGCGCTGTTGTTGCAGGCGGTCTTCTTCGGCTTTGGCGGTCTGTTGGTGTTGGGCGTGAATACCATGAATCTCGCGCTGCCTGCGCTTGCGGTCGCGCTGCTGCTGCGGCCGCTGCTGCAACGCCTGCTGAGCCCTGCGCCGCCGCAAGGCTCGAGCGGTTCTGCAGATGCGGCTCCTGTCGCCGCTCCAGTTGTTTCAGCCGACTCAGCCGGCTCAGTCGACTCAGCCGGCTCAGTCGACTCAGCCGCTGCGGTTGACGCAGGCCCTGGTCCCGATGTGGGCGAGGGCGTTGCTGTACAGACTCCGTCGGTATCAGTGGCGGAGGACGTCATCAGCCCGCGGCAGCGTCGTCAAGCCTTCTGGGTTGGCGTGGCTGCCGGTGGGCTTGGCGTGATGCTCACCGCGGTCATGCTCTCCGGAAGTCTGTTGCTGAGTGGTGAGCCGTTTGCACCGGCTGCGCGCGTGATCGCCATCACCTTCGTGCCCTTGGCCTTGGTCGAGGGCTTGCTGACCGGCATCGTGGTCGGCTTCTTGCTGCGGGTCGAGCCGGCGCTGCTGAGGCTGGAGGCGGCGCGCTATGTCCATTAGCTGGCCTGGAGAGGCTCCCATGATGTTTGCATCGCTTCTTGGCGATCAATGCGCCCAGCTCCCTGGTTGGTGTCGCGCTCAGATTGCCGGGGTGCTGCCGCGACAGGCGCCGATGTCAGCATCTGCGTCGGGCCCTGTTCGGGTTGCCGGGATGCTGCTGTGCGGCCTGATCTTGTTGAGCCTCAGTGCTCCTGTGCAGGCCCATCGGTTGCAGGTCTTTGCCAGCGCCGATGGGAACCAGATCCAGGGGCGAGCCTATTTCGTTGGCGGGCATCCTGCGTCTGGCATCGAGATCCAGCTGTTGGACGCCGATGGCAAACAGGTGGCTGAGCTGAGCTCGGATGACGACGGGCGGTTTCGTGCTCAGGTGTCTGCCGTTGGTGATTATCGCGTGGTCGCCAAGTCGGGCGACGGCCACCGCGCTGAATGGCCGATCGCGGCCTCCGAGCTGGTCGGGGTGTTCGATGACGTGACGCCGACGCCAGCGGCGGCTCCTGCTGCAGGCGTCTCGAGTCCTGCTGTAAGCGTCACTAGCGAGGCTGAGAGCCCCGATCGTATGCGAGCGGCGCCACCAGCGCCTGCTGCGTCATCGCTTCAAGATGACGAGGCGTGCATTCGTGCGGGCGCAGACCTCGATCTGACGCTGAGTGTTGCGATTGAGCGCGGGTTTGAGCAGGCGCTCGAGCAAGCAGTTGAACAGTCGCTTGAGCAAGCAGTTGAGCAGGCGCTTGGGCACGCGGTTGAGCAGGCGGTGGCGCGCCAGATCCTCCCACTGCGCGAGGCGTTGGCTGAGGCGCAGGCACAGGCCTCGTTCCGTGATCTGTTGGGTGGACTGGGCTACATTGCTGGTCTGGCTGGACTCGGCCTCTGGTGGACGCGGCGCCGCGAGCAGCGGCATTCCGTCAAGGACAACAGCGATGGCTGAGCTGCCGGGCCCTAACGCTCATGGTGCGGTGTCACCTCAGAGATGAATTCCGCGTGATTCAAGGTAAGCTCGAATTGGGCCTGTTCGATCAGGCCTTCGATGAGCGACCGGATCGGCTCGCCGTATTCGATCCGCGTGCTCGGGTCATCATCGCGGCGCTGTGCGCGACCACCGTGGTCTCGCTGCAATCGCTCAGCATGGCGTTCTTGGCCCTGTGCAGCGCGATTTTGCTTGCCTGGCTTGGCGGTGTCTCGGTGCGTCGTCTAGGCTATCTGCTGCCGCTCGAGCTGTTGATGCTGGTGCTCCTGTTGACGCTGCCGTTCTCGGTGCCTGGCGCTCCGCTGTTGCAGCTCGGGTCGTTCGCGGCCAGTGCTGAAGGGCTCGCGCTGGTGCTGCTGATCCTGTTCAAGGCGAATGCCGTGGTGCTGGTCCTGTTCGGGTTGGTTGGCGCCATTGGCCCAGGCCCAACGGTGCACGCGCTGGCGAGCCTTGGGCTGTCGACGAAACTCTGCCAGCTGCTGTTGCTGACGCTGCGGCAGATCGACCTGGTCGGCGCTGAGTATCGCCGCATGCGCCTGGCGATGCGGGCGCGCGCTTTCGTGCCGCGCAGCGATCGACACAGCTGGCGTGCGCTAGGCTGGCTGATCGGCATGCTCTTAGTGCGTAGCCTGGCGCGCGGCCAGCGGGTTGCCGATGCCATGCGCTGCCGCGGCTTTGATGGTCAGCTGCGGCTGCTGCAGCGCTTCCACTGGCAGCGCGGCGATACGCTGCTCTTGTTCGGCGCATTGCCATTGCTCGCGGGCCTGCTGCTGGTCGATTCAAGCTAGACCACAAGACCACAGCTGCTGCTAATCATGAACTGACAGGGATAGCGAAAACAGCCTATCCGGAGGCCCTGCGATGGACCCTGATGATCTGGCCAATGCGAGCGATGAGCCGCTGGTTGAGCTGAAGGAGCTGACCTTCGGCTACGGAGCCAGGCCGCTCCTGCGCGAGATCGATCTGCGCATCGGCCGGCATGAGCGGGTGGCGCTGATCGGGCCGAATGGCGCTGGCAAGAGCACCCTATTGCAGCTGATCGTCGGCCTCTTGGCGCCGAGTGCCGGTCAGGTGCGGGTGCTGGGCAGGGATTGTCGCTCTGAGGCCGATTTCCGCGTTGCACGGGCCAAGGTTGGGCTGGTGTTTCAGCAGAGCGATGATCAGCTGTTTTGCCCGACGGTGCTCGATGACGTCGCCTTTGGGCCGTTGAATCTCGGGCGCTCGCCGGCGGAAGCGGCCGCTGCGGCAGAGCGAACCTTGGCCGCGCTCGGGCTCGAGGGCTATGGTCCTCGGGTCACCCATCGTCTCTCTGGCGGCGAGAAACGGTTGGTGGCCTTGGCCACGGTGCTCGCCATGGACCCCGAGCTGCTGCTGCTCGATGAGCCGACCAGCGGGCTGGATACCCGGAGCGAGGCACGCCTGCTCGATCATCTGGACGCACTGCCGCAGGCCATGTTGATCGTCTCGCATGACCAGCGCGTGCTCGAGCGTCTCAGCACCCGAGCGCTGTGGCTGCAACAGGGCCGATTGGTCGAGGCCGAGCTGCATCGGCATCCGCACCAGCATCGACACGCGCATCTGCATCTGCATGCGCCGGGCTTGGCGAGTGATCCGGATCATCTCAGTGCGCTACCGGTCCACGCGCATCCGCATCCGCATCCGCATCCGCATCCGCATCCGCATCCGCACCCAGACGAAGCCGAGCCAGCGTCAACCGCTCCATCCCATGACCGCTGCGACGGGGCTCTGCGGGACGAGGCGCATGGTCGATGACAAGCCAGCTCCGGATGCGCTGCGCTCCAGTGCACGCTCGATGACGGCGGCTGCGGTTCGATCGCTATTCTGTATCGGCCTCTAATGGTCTACACTTCTGTGACCCAGTTCACAGTTTGCGTTCAGGACAGTCGATGGATAGTCAGGCTAGACAGGTTGATCCGGGTGATACGTTGCAGGCCTATCTCAGCACGCTGCAAGAAGAATTCCGCCGCTCGCTGGCTGAATCCTTGAGACGCTCGGGCTACCCAGAGCAGGTTGAGCAGGATCAACAGGATCTTGCGGCCAGCCAAACTGCGGTGTTCACGTTTGTCGTCGATGGCTCGCGCCGATGCAGTCCGAACAGTCCGATGTGATCGATCTCGCCAAGGCGAAGCTCGGCGGCGAGACCGCCAAGATCCCTTGGCGAGAGCTACAGCGGTTCTTTGCCCAAGGCCGCGCCATCCATGTCGCTACCGGCCTCGACTTAGTCGAGGTCGCGCTGGCGGTCAACCGCGACGACGCCGAGCAGGTGCAGCGCTGGACGATCCAGGGCGGGGTTGAGCGCGTCAGTGATGCGGTGGCACGGCACTGGATCGAGGTCGATGCGTTGGTCTGGGCCGTGGTGGTGCGGCCCTGGGTGCTGGTTCAGCCGCTCGAGCTCGACTCAGGAGAGGCTGATGAATGGCCTATGGCGGGGCTTGGATTCCCATGGCATCGAGGTAGGCACGCGCGCTAGCCGCCTGCCTGTAGTCGACGACCGCCTGCTTCAGCCTGCTCGCGGGCAGCGGCTCGTCTAGCGTTTGCAGCATGGCGCTGGCCATCGCCTCGCTATCACCAACCGGGACCAGTGGGCCGTAGCGGCCATCGTCGAGCAGCTCGCGCGGGCCGCTTGGGCAGTCGGTCGCAACGGCCGGGATGCCGAGTGCCAGCGCTTCGGTGAGCACATTCGGCGAGCCTTCCCAGGCGGACGAAAGCACGAACAGATCGGCGCGTGCGAGCCAGGCATAGAGGTTGGTCTGAAACCCGGGCAGCTCGAGATCGCCATCGGCGCCGAGCCGCAGGCCCAGGGTCTTAGCGAGCGCCGCGAGGCTGTCACGGCCGCGGCCATCGCCGATGATCAATAGCCGGCAAGCGCGCTGCTGCTTGACCCGGCTGAAGGCACGCAAGAGCGTCGGGAAGTCCTTCTGTCGCTGCAAGCGACCGGCGCCGATGATGACCGGTATCGATGCGGTCTCGGCCAGCCAGGGATGCGGGCAGGGCGCGGCTGCCAACTCAGCCAGGCGCGGCGTGATCACCGGGTTGCGGATCACCCGGATCTGGCTGCGCGGGAGCCGAGCGATCATGGCGGTATCCTCGGCAACACCTTCAGAAACCGCGACGATCTGCTCGATGGCTGGATAGAGTCGACGGATCGGCAGCAGCCGCAGCCAGCGCTTGAGCGGGTTGCTGCTGGACAGGGCTGCGGACAGATTGGTGCCGAGCCGAAGCACCAAGCGCGTGTCGGTGGCGGCGAGGGCGCGCGCGATGACGGCAGCACGACCCGCGCGGTCCTTGACGGCCAGCAAGACTGGCGGGCGCTCGCGGCGCAACCAGCGTGCCAGTGCGAAGCTGGCCAGCCAGGTGTGACGGGGGCCGAGCGGGATGCAGCGTACGCCCTCGGGCAGGTCATTCAGGTGAGCGCTCTGCGTGCGCACGAGCAACAGATCAACCTGATAGCCTTGCGCGCAGAAGCCCTGAATCAGGTGCACCAGCATCCGTTCCACGCCGCCCTGACCGGAGAACGAGGCAAACACGGCCAGCCGCTTCGAACGGTCATCAGCGTGAATCACGACAGCATGCCCAGATGGCAAGCGGTGCTCAGGCGGCGCTGGTCTCCGCGCTGTCGGCGATCTCGCGCAGACAGTTCGGGCAGAGGCAGTCGTCATAGCGGCCCTGCAGCGTTTTCAGTACGGGTAGTGAGACCTTGACCGCGACACAGTCGCAGTTGCGTAGATCGTCCACCTTGCATTCGAAATCGTTACCGCAGCGTGGACACTGCTTGGTGCCGTCAGTGATCGGTTCGTTCCAGGTCATGGGCTCGTCCTCGTGTTCAGGTCTTGGGCGTCGCCTGTTCAGGCTGTCTGTCGAAAGAGAGTGCGGCCGTCAGCTTAAGGATTCTAGCGCTTTGCGCTTGGCTGGCGGTTGGCTGGCTGCTGTTAATTGGCTGTCGACGGGCTATCAACTGAAGTCACCGCGGCGCGCTGCCTCGGTGATCAGGGAGACGGCCGGATGCTTGATGCGGCGCTCGGCGGTGATCGCGAAGAGCCGCTCTTTCAGCTCGGGTGCACGCCCGATGACGCGCACCTGATACTTGGCGAGCACATCGGCTTCGACGGATTGTGGGGCGGTGAAGATGCCGGCGCCGGCCTCGCCGAAGGTCTTCATCAGGGCGCGATCTTCGATCTCGGCGACAACGCGTGGCTGCACCTGCTGGTGCTCGAGCCAGAGTTCGAGGGCCCGCCTCAGCGCGCTGGCGCTGCTCGGCATGAGCATCGGTGCGCCGTGCAAGCTGGCCGGAAAGTCGGCCATGAGTGCCTCGGCCTTTGCGGTTGCGGCAAAAAAGGAGGTTGCCGACTCTCCAAGCGGATGGCTGTAGGCCCGGATATTCAGCGCTGGGCTGAGGGGGCTGTCGGCTAGCACCAGGTCGAGCTTATGCACCGAGAGATCAGCGAGTAGTTCAACGAGTGGCCGCTCGGCGCAGACCAGCCGAATCGGTTCTGGCATCGCTAAGACCGGCGCCAAGACGCGATGCGTCAGGAGTTTGGGGACGACCATCGCGATGCCGACGTTGAGGCTGAGGCCGCCCGTCGGCGTGCGGCCGGCGAGCACATCCTCGAGCTCTTCGCCAAGGCGGAAGATGTCGTCGGCGTAGGAGAAGACCAGCCGCCCGGTCTCGGTCAGTGCCAAGCCACGGCCCGACTTGGCGAAGAGTTTGTCGCCGACCTGTTCTTCGAGCTCGCGTAGTTGACCACTGATGGTCTGCGGTGTCAGATGCAGGATCTCAGCGGCGCGCGCGATCGAGCCGTGCGTGGCGACGGCCCAGAAGTAGCGCATGTGCTTGAGATTCAGATGGGGCATCTGAGGTCTGTGTGAGGTTGTCGACGGCGAGGCGCTGGCATGGATGATCAGCGGGCGGTATCGATGATCACCGGGCTGTCGAGCGGCTCGCCATCGAGCTGGGTTCGTCCATCGCTGCTAAGGACGAGTCGGTCCTCGGCAAACCAGCGCACCGCGAGCGGGTAGATGCGATGCTCCTGCTCCAGTACCCGTGCCGCGAGCTGGTCAGGCTCATCGTCGGCCAGCACCGGCACCCGTGCCTGCACAATCGCAGGCCCACCGTCGAGTTCAGCGGTGACGAAGTGGACCGTGGCCCCGTGCACCGGATCGCCGGCCTCGAGCACCCGTTGGTGGGTGTGCAGGCCGCGATAGCGCGGCAACAGCGAGGGATGGATGTTAAGCAGGCGGCCTTGCCACTGCTCGACAAAACCCGGTGTCAGGATGCGCATGAAGCCGGCGAGAGCGATCAGCTCGGGGTCCGCTGCGCGCAACAGCTCGGCGAGCGCGGTGTCGTAGGCAGTGCGGCTATCGAAATCACGATGGCTTAGCACCTGCGTTGCGATCCCCGCGCGCTGGGCGCGCTCCAAGCCGAAGGCGTCGGCGCGGTTGCTGATCACCACTGCGATCTCGAAGGGAGAATCAGCCTGTTGGCTGGCATCGATCAACGCCTGCAGGTTGCTGCCGCTGCCCGAGATCAGCACCGCCAGCCGCAGCGGCGGGCTGCCGTCGACAACGTCTTTGGCCGTATTGGGGTTGTTTTCGTTCATTTTCCGCGGCTTGTTCAAGGCGTGTGATGGATCAGGTCAGTGATCCGCGGTAATGCACTGACGCGCGTGCTTCCTCGCTCGCCTGAATCGAACCGATCACCCAGGCCTGCTCGCCGCTCTCGGCGAGCTGGGCACAAGCGGCCTCGGCCTGCTCGGCGGGTACGCAGGCGATCATGCCGACGCCGCAGTTGAAGGTGCGCAGCAGCTCGGCATCGGCAATATTGCCCTGCTCGCGCAGCCAGCCGAAGATCGGTGGCAGCGACCAGCTGTCGAGGTCGATCAGCGCCTGGGTGCCCTTGGGCAGCACCCGCGGCAGGTTCTCCGTGATGCCGCCGCCGGTGATGTGGGCGAGGGCATGGACCTCAAGCGCCTGGATTAGCGCGAGTGTTGGCTTGACATAGATGCGGGTCGGCGCCAGCAGCTGCTCGCCGAGGCTGCGCTCGCCGGGTACTGAGGAAGACGAACTCGAAGCGGGTTGCGCAGAAGACGGCAGTGCTGAGGGCGCTTGAGCTGATGGCGCCTGTGCTGTGGAAGCCTGTTCTGGGGACACCTGTGCTGGGGACACTTGATCTGAGGGCGCCTTTGCCAAGGATGCGGGCGTCTCGAGCGGCGTTGTAAGCGGTATCGCGCTCAGCTCGAGCACCTTGCGGATCAGTGAGTAGCCGTTCGAGTGCGGGCCGGATGAGGCCAGCGCGATCAGCGCATCGCCAACCCGCACCTGCTCCGGGCTGATGATGGCGGATTTCTCGACGATGCCGACGCAGAAGCCGGCCAGATCATAGTCGCCCTGCGCGTAGAGACCGGGCATCTCTGCGGTCTCGCCACCGATGAGTGCGCACCCGGCTTGCCGACAGCCTTCGGCGATGCCATTGACGACCGCGGTTGCGACTTCTACATCGAGGGCGCTGGTCGCGTAGTAGTCGAGAAAGTACAGCGGTTCGGCGCCGCAGACGATGATGTCGTTGGCACACATGGCGACTAAGTCGATGCCGATACTGTCGTGCTGGCCGAGTTCGATGGCCAGCTTGAGCTTGGTGCCGACGCCATCGGTGCCCGACACCAGCACCGGCTCGCGATAGCCGCTCGGCAGCTCGAACAGGCCGCCGAAGCCGCCGAGTCCGGAGAGGACGCCGGGCCGGTGGGTGGTCTTGACCGCGGGTGCGATCTGCCGCACCAGGCGTTCGCCGGCATCGATGTCGACGCCCGCGTCTTGGTAGCTCAGCTGTGGTTTGCTCATTCGGGCCTGTGACGATAGCTGACGATAGCGAGTGAACGATGCCGCGCCAAAGAGCGCGCTTCGTGTGAAGAGGCTCGGCGTGAACAGTCGAGATTTGAAAGCAGGCCATTCTAGCGCGATTTCAGCCCAATCCGAGTCTTCCAGACCAGACCTTTCGGGCATTCGATCACAAACCACAGGTCGACCGAGATCAGGCGCTAGCCTGGGCTGGCTGTTGACGCGGTGAGAAGATGACTCGCGAGCTTGAGCTTGAGCTTGAGCTTGAGCTTGAGCTTGAGCTTGAGCCTAGCGGAGCAGCCAGCGGTGCGCGAACGCATTGCAAGCGCATGACGATTCCGCTTCAGTGTGCCTTACTGGACAGCACGGAGCATGTCACCAAGCGCGGTTCATTAGCAGTTCATCTGCGGTCGATCTGCCGCTTCTAGCTTGAAAACTGGCACAGCACGCGCATTCAGCAGCTGAACACACCTTTTTCGAGGGCCGTCGAGCCGATGTCTACCGTCAAGAGTACCTGTTACGAATGTGATGCCAACTGTGCGATCGATGTGACGCTCGACGCGCAGGGCGAGCCGGTATCGATCGAGGGGCCGGATTGCCCGCGCTGTTATGTGCAGCTAGATCGGCGCAATCATCCGGATCGCCTGCTGTATCCGCTGAAGCGGGTCGGACCTCGTGGCAGCGGCGAGTTCGAGCGTATCAGCTGGGACGAGGCGCTCAGCACCATCGCGGAGCGGCTGAGCCAGACCCGTGACCAACATGGTGCACCGGCAGTCGCCTTCTTCGCCGGCTACACCAAGGAGGCGCGCCCGCAGCTCCAGCGCCTGGCGCATGCCTTCGGCTCGCCGAACTACATGACCGAGAGCGGCTGCTGCTTCTCGGCGACCAAGGTCGCCGAGGAGGTGACCCTTGGCACCAAGATCAAGACCACCTCCACCGTCGCCTCCTATAAGACCAAATGCCTGCTGGTCTGGTCGACCAATCCGCGCGGCTCGATCCCGCCCTTCCATCTGCATCCGCAGGCGCATGCCAAGCCGGGGCGACCGATGATCGTGGTCGATCCGCGCCGTACGCCGCTGGCTGATCAGGCCGATGTGTTCTTACAGATCCGCCCCGGCACCGATGGCGCACTGGCGCTCGGTTTTCATCATCTGATCTTCGCCAACGGCTGGCAGGATCAGGCCTTCCTGGACGAATGGGCGAGCGGCGTCGAGGCCTTCCGCGACTATGTCGCCGAGTTCCCACCCGAGCGCGTCGCCGAGATCTGTGGCATCGATGCCGCCGATCTGCGCCATGCCGCTGAGTTGTTTGCGACCCTGCACCCTGCGCAGATCATGCTCTCGCCAACGGCGACGGTGCAGCACAGCAATGGCTTCCAGAATCATCGCGCGGTGATCCTGCTCTCGCCGGTCACCGGCAATCTCGACCGCGAGGGCGGCAACCGCTTCTTCAACGATAAGCTCAACCCGAAGCCGATCGAGCTGTTCGATCACTGCGTCAACGACCTACCGCCGCGCGTCGGCGATGAGGTCTTCCCGGTCTGGACCCGGCATTGGCCGGCGGCGCAGAGCATGCTGCTGCCTGACTGCATCCTCGACGGCAAGCCGCAGCGCATCCATAGCCTGCTGGCGATGGGTATCAATACCGCCATGTGGGCCAATTCCAAGCGCGTCGAACAGGCATTAGGCGCGCTGGACTTCTTCGCTGCCTCGGATTTCTTCCACAATCCGGCTACCCGCATGGCCGATATCGTGCTGCCGGCCGCGACCAACCTCGAGCGTGAGGCGCTGATCGCCTATCCCGGCTGCGCCTTCCAGGGCGAGCTGCGCTATCGCTACCCCGTCGTTGCGCCCAAGGGTGAGGCGCGACCAGATGCCCAGGTCTGGCTCGAGCTTGGCGTGCGCCTTGGCATGGCGGAACAGTTCTGGAATGGCGACCTCGCGGCCTGCTGGGCCGAAGCGGCCTCGGGGTTCCCGGACGACGTGCGCGAAGAGGTCTATTCGAATCCGGACGGCGTCACCGTGTACGCGCAGACCATTGATGATCTGGTCGAGCATGGCTACCTCGATGCCGATCGCCAATACCGGCTGCATGGCTTCAAGACCCTCAGCGGCAAGGTCGAGTTCGATTCACAAGAGCTGCGCGATGCCGGTTACGATGGCCTGCCGATCTGGCGCGAGCCGGCCGAGAGTCCGCTCTCAACACCGGATGTGGCGCGCAATTTTCCATTGGTGCTGACCAGCGGTGCGCGGCATAAGCATGCCACGCATTCCCAGCACCAGTATCTGGAGCGGATGCGCAAGGCAATGCCGGATGCGCTGGTCGAGCTGCATCCGGAGGATGCCGCCCAACGTGGTATCAGCAACGGCGATGAGGTCATGGTGTCCACGCGCCGCGGAAGCGTGCGCTTCACGGCGCGGATTACGGATCGCATCAAGCCGGGCGTCGCGCATTGCGCCCACGGTTGGAACCATGCCAACGTCAACGAACTGACCGATGATACCGCACTCGATCCGATCAGCGGTTTCCCGCCGTTCAAGTCATTACTCTGTGAGGTGACGCCATTGCGGAGCGTCGAGCGCGAAGCGGCTTGATGGGTGACGCGATGCGACAAGGAAGTCGCAGCTGATGGCGCAGTGCCTGCACTTGTCTAGGGAAGCATCAGCTCGGTTCGATGGACGTTGGCGTCTTGAATCATCCCGATCAGCCGGTTGCAAGACCTGCGTCGTCGTGGCTTCCAGCCTAGGTTGCATCAAGCCCAGATGATCTGGTTCCGCAGACCGCGGTCTCGAGTGATCAGCCTGATGCCCAAGGCCGGTCACGGTCAGTGTTTTCAACCGACAGCGGCAAGCGGTGACAGCGCGTGAGACAGCAATCGGAGACTGGATCTGTGATTAACCGAGGACGGCGGCGTTTCTTACAAGGGGTTTCGTCGGCAGCGGTCGCAGCTGGGTTTCCGGCCATCATCAAGGCACGCAATGCCGGGCCGACGCTGCGTATCCTGGGCACCCATGCCACGCTGCAGGAGCCCATCCGGCAGCAGGCCGAGCGCGACTTAGGCTTCCGCATCGAGCTGCTGCCAGGCGGCAGCTCGCAGGTGCTACTGCAGGCATCCACTGAGCCAGACAGCTTCGATCTCTATGAGCAATGGTCTGACAGCATGCGCTTGCTCTGGCAGGCCGGGACCATCCAACCCATCGACGTCAGCCGCCTGACATACTGGGACGAGGTCAACCGTCTGAGCAAGACCGGCCGCATCACCGAGGAGGCGCCGATCGGTGCCGGCGACCCGCCCAATACGATCCTCTATGTGCAGCCGGATGGCGCGCTGGGGCCAACGCCGCAGGCACAGATTAGCTACTTGCCCTACGTGCATAATGTGGACGCCTTCGGCTACAACAGTCGCGTCATCCCTGAGGCTGAGCCCTATGTCGGCGACAGCTGGGGTTGGCTGCTCGATCCCGCCTACGCCGGGCGCGTCGCTCTGGTGAACGCACCGAGCATCGGTATCTTCGACTTGGCATTGGCCGCCCGCGCGCGCGGACTAATGGATTTTGCCGATCTGGGTGCGATGACGGAGGAAGAGGTCGACGAGCTGTTCAAGATCGCCATTGCCTACAAGCTCGATGGCCAATTCCGCTCCTTCTGGCGCTCGATACCGCATTCCGCCGAGCTGATGATCTCGGACGATGTCTGTCTCGAGAGCATGTTCTCGCCGGGGGCGTTGATGGTGCGCGCCGCTGGCGTGCCCTGCGTCTACGCCGCGCCGCGCGAGGGATATCGCGCCTGGTTCGGCGTCATGTGCTTGTCGCGGAACTGCACTGACGAGTGCCAGGAGGCCGCTTACGCCTACATGAACTGGTGGCTCTCGGGCTGGGCCGGTGCCTATATGGCCAGGCAGGGCTACTACATCTTCAACCCAGAGCGCTCGCGGCCATTCCTCGGCGCCGACGAATGGGGCTATTGGTACGCGGGGCAGCCGGCGCAACGGCCGTTGCCTGGTACCGATGGCCGCATCGTGGTGCAGCCCGGAGAGGTGCGCCATGGCGGCTCATACGTCGAGCGCTGGTCGCACGTCGCCGTTTGGAATACGGTGATGTCGACCTATGACCTGAGCGTGCGCCGTTGGAGCGAGCTTGTCCTCGCCTGAGCGCAATTCGGTACCGCTCGCTGCGCGCTGGCTACCGCTGCGCCAGCGGGTTGCGGCCACGGTCTATCTGACCCTGCTGCTCGCCCTGCTGTTTGGCGTTGGCGCCGTCTGGATGGCGCAGATGACGCGGTCGCAGACCGATGAGCTGGTACGGTTGGCGGACGCCTCGAATGCGGTCCGCGGCTTCCGCACCAACGTCGACCGGATGCAGTTTGCAGCCTATCGCTTCGTCGCCGCCAACCATGGCTCGGCGGTGGCCCAGGTCAGTCGCCTTTACTCAGCAACCCGGGACTCGCTGACGGATTGTCTTGTGACTCGCTGCGTCGACGCCAGCGCAGAAGGGCGAATTGAGGCGTTGCTAGAGGGGTTGGATCGATTCTACAAGGCCTTCACCGATGCCGTTGCCCAGCGCAGTGTCTTGAACTCGATCATCGATCAGCGCTTTACGCCTAATCTTGTCTTTGTGCGGCAGGAACTGCCGACGCTTGTGCAACCTGAGTCGCCAGGGGCTCAGGCCGACTCGGCGCGAGCGCTCGATGCCCTCAACCTGCGGGCGATTCAGCGCCACTTGCTTGCCGTCGAAGAGGCGACCGATGCGCTGCTCTACAGTGCGAATCTACAGCCCTATAGCAGCTTGGCCATCGACTTCGAGTGTGAGCGTGGCCACCTTGCCCGGCTCTCGCCATCCGTACCCGAAGCCTCGGTCGCCGCTATTCGGACCGCGTTGGAGCAGATGGAGCGCGTTTGGGGCGCCTTGTTGCAGCGGGCCCGCGGCTATCTGTTTCTGGTGAATGTCGTCATGGCGGCGGATGCGCATGAGATGCAGGTCATCGCCGGTCAGCTCGAGCAACAGATCGAAACGGCGCTGGTCGACGCGCACCGCGGTACCGACTCTAAGCTGTTTGGGTTTGCCTCTGCGCTCATCCTGTTGCTGCTGTTTGGGAGTCTTGCCGTGTTTGCCCTCGGCCGAGCCATGGCGACGAGCGTGACCCACCAGCTCAGGGCGCTGACACAGACCTTCAACGATCTCGCTGCCGGCTCCCGCGCGCAGATCCGCATCCAAAGCCCGCATAACGACGAGATCGGCGAACTGGCGATGGCGGCAGCCCGCTTTCGCGATGCGAATGCCGAGATTCATGACCTGTTAGCGCGTTATCAGGCCTTGAATGAAGCATTGGAGTCGAAGGTCGCCGAGCGCACTTCCGCGCTGGAAGAGAGCAACCGACAGCTCGAGCGGCTGGCGCATACCGACCGGCTCACCGGAGTGCTCAATCGCCGTGCCCTGGAGCAATTGCTCGAGGATGAAGTGAAGCGTAGCCAGCGTTACAGTCGTCCTCTCTCACTGATGTATCTTGATCTTGACCACTTCAAGGAGATCAATGATCGCCATGGGCATGAGGTCGGCGATGTCGTGCTGGTGCGCCTTGCCCGCGAGCTTGGCGCCATGCTACGGGCGCATGATCGGCTCGGCCGCTGGGGCGGTGAGGAGTTCCTGATCCTCTGCTCAGAGACGACTGGTGAGGACGCGCGCTCCTTGGCGGAACGGATTCGAGTGCAGGTAGAGCAGCTACAGCTCGAGTCCGTTGGTCAGGTTACTCTCAGCATCGGCATCGCGAGCCTGGCGCCGACACAGACGGTGGAGCGTCTGCTTGCCGAGGCTGACCAGGCCATGTATCGGGCCAAGTCGCTCGGGCGTAACCGCTGCGTGTTGGCTTGAAAGGCACCCAGCTGAGCGAGCGTTTTATCTTCTGCCGAGAAGAGCCTTGTTCTGTTGACCTGAGATGCGGTAATGTTTAGACAAAGTTTAAACGTTGTCGGAGAGACCTCCCATGACAAACGCGGTTCTCGATATCAAGCGCTGGGGCAATAACCTTGGGGTGCGCCTTCCGGTGGGCATCGCGCGCGAGGCAAACCTGCAGGCTGATCAGCGGGTTCGCATTGAGGTCGACAATGGCCGTGTGATTATCACGCCACTGGACAACGAGCAGCTCACGCTGGAGCAGCGTCTGGAACGTTTTGATCCGGCGCGGCACGGCGGTGAAGTGATGCAGACCACGGCAGTCGGCGCAGAACAGTGGTAAGGAAAGCGCAAGACTGGGTACCGGCTCGTCAGGACATCATCTGGATTGATTGCAACCCGCAGGCAGGCCGCGAGATGCGTGATATCCATCCATTGCTTGTGTTATCGCCGCAGAACTTTAATGCTAAAACCTCGCTGGTGATTGGTCTGCCGATGACGACCGCTGACTATAATGCCGACAACCCCTTCGCCGTTGCGGTGGGCGAGGTAGACGGCAAGACCAGCTATGTGCTGTGCCATCAACCCAAGTCCTTCGATTGGCGCGTGCGCAATGCCAAACCGCATCCGTTGCACAAAATGGACAAAGCGCGCTTCTCTGAAGCCTGTCAGGTTCTTGAGCAAATCATTCAACTTAAAGGCCAAGTCCGAGAAGCTGAACGCTAGCGTATTCAATCATTTTCCGTCGAACAGGTCGAAACGAGAAAACTGCTTATGCCCTTCATCGGCGTTCTTCCCGAGCGCAAACCGCTCTTCAAGCCCGAGCCGCGTTGCGATCTGCCCGTGAGTGACGCGGCCGCCTGGCGGCTGAATCCGGCGCATCGACATATCTACGACAAGCTGCGCCTCGCGCTCGATGCCGGACTCACCGCCGCGCCCTGTGGCGTCAGTCCAATGGATCTGGGCATGGCCGAGGATGCCGAGGTGTTCGTGAAGCCGATCACCAACCTCGCCGGGATGGGGCTGAGTGCGCGCTCGGTGCGCGCCGACCAGGTGCCGATGGAGCCGGGAAGCTATTGGTCAGAGCGGCTAACAGGAACACACAGCAGCAGTGATTGCCTGGTCCAAGGTGGCGAGCCGCAGTGGTTTGCGCATACCCGAGGCTCGGACGAGAAAGATGCCTCGCGCCCGATCTATTGGGAGATCGGTGCCGACCTTCCAGACGCCGAGGAGTGGCTCAGCGCTTGGGTGCGCCGAAACCTAGCGGGCTACACCGGCCTCTGCAATATCGAGCTGATCGGCGGTCGGCCGATCGAGGCCCATCTGCGCGGCTCCAACGGCTTCTTCGATTTCTATGGATCGGCGTTCATCCCGGCTTGGGTTGCCCTGGTCGATGGCGAGGAGTTCAGCCCGCCACCGCCGATTCCGGGGGGGTATGTCTTCTCCGTGTTTGGTGATGCCGATCTCAGTGAGGAGAAACTGGATTCAGCGGAATCAATGGGCGTCAAGGTGCAGCCCGATCCAAGCACGCCGGGTCGGGCGGCCATCCTGCGCTGTCGCGAGCGCGAGGCGGGTTTTGATGTCTATCGGCTGTTGACCGGGCGGACGTTGGCCTAAAACCACCAATCATCCTCCCAGAGGTGCCTTGGGTAGTCCTTGTAGACGGCCTTTATACCCTCGTTGATCACGCTGACGCAGGCCGATGAATGTGCATGTCGGCAACGGGTTGACGAGGCCGCACCTCGATCCGAACCCGCACGTCTTGGTCGAGCTGGTCGAGGATTCGCATCAGCCGATCGATGGTGAAGCGGTCGAGTTTGGCGTGGCGAATACGGGAGAAGTCGGCGGCTGCAATGCTCGTGAGTGCTTCCGCCTGACGGACGGTGAGCGAGCGATCGTCTAAGACGCCGATGATCTCGGCGGCCAACTTAGCCTTCAGCTGTTCTGCGCTCGCGTTGGGGTGTTCGAAGTCGGCAAAGACATTGCCGCTCCCCCGGATGAGCTCGATGGGTTCATCTGTCATTTCAGCGCCTCTTTTAGTCGTATGATCCTGTCATGCACAAGGTCAATCTCGTGCTTTGGGGTCTTGATACCGGTCTTGGATTTCTTCTTGAACGCATGCAGCACCCAGATGTCCTCGCCGATCTGCACGGCATAGATCACTCGGTAGGCATCTCCGCGGTGCCGCAGCACGATCTCCAGCACGTTGTCATCAAAGCCCTGCAAGGGTTTTACATGGTCAGCCTTGCGTCCCGCGGCGGCGATTGTCAGCCCCCGAAGACCGTCAAGCCGAACCGGCTCAGGGAATTTCTGGAAGTCTTTTTGGGCGGCTTTGATCCATGAGATTGGCCGTGTTGTGTTAGTCATGCCTTCCCTCCTGTCTTACTATAGTCATATTTAACTACAACAGGCTAGGAACGACGTGCAACGGATTGCGAGGCCTTCGTCGTCCGATCTGTCGGGGACGAAGCCGATTGAGCTGCAGGCGACAGAAGAAGGCTCGTACACTGAGCGCAAGGCGACCACACAATAAGGATTCCATGATGCTAGCCAGGAACCACTTCAAGCCCCTGTTCAACGCCCGCTTGCTCAGTGAAGCACTCGAAGCCGCTCACATCGAGTGCGGCCTCGCTCAGACCGAGATCGCCCAGCGCTGGGCCGATAGCGCCGGCAGCGGCGCCCTCAGCGCCAGCAAGGAAAAGCAGCTCCAAGGGCAGTTCCTGACCGAGGTCTTCGGCGGCCTGCTCGGCTACGCCCAGATCGTCAGCGCCGACGACATCCATCATCTCGAGCCCGAGACCAGCTCCAAGGCGGTCAAGGGCTATCGGCCACCGGATGCCCGGCTCGGTTGGTATGGCGCGGGAATCGACCGTACCCGCGCTGTCGTCGAGCTGAAGTCACCTGGTGCTGATCTGGATGCCAAGCAAGGCGTCGCCTATGGGCGCCTGACCCCTGTCGAGCAGGCGTTTGGCTACTCGGCCAAGGTGGATGGCTGCCGCTGGGTCATCGTCAGCAATTATCTGGAGCTGCGCCTGTATCGCACCGATCGCGGGCAAGGCTACTACCAGCGTTTCTCGATCGCCGATCTCGCCGATCCTGATCGGCTGCGCGTCTTCTGTTTCCTGTTGGGGCAAGCGACCTTGCTCGGCCCGCAGCCGGACAGCGAGAGTGCCGTCGAGCGCCTGGCCACACAGACGCATGTCGAAGAAGAACAAATCACCAAGGCGTTCTACGCCTTCTATCGCGATCTGCGCCTGACCTTGTTCGATCAGCTGCGGGCGGACAATCCAGCGCCAACCGGCCGAGCCCAGGATCAGCATCTCGAGCGGCTGCTCGAGCACGCCCAGAAGATCCTCGATCGCTGCCTGTTCATCTGCTTCTGCGAAGACACCCGGCTGTTGCCGGCCAAGGTCTTGACCCAAGCGCTCAATGCCAAGTCTGAGGGTTTCGTGCAGGTCTCGCGCTGGCAGCAGCTCTGCGGGCTGTTCAAAGCGGTGGACAAGGGCCATCCGCCGATGCAGATCAATGCCTACAACGGCGGTCTGTTCGCCCATGATCCCGAGCTGGAGGCGTTGTCGGTCTCCGCGGCCAGTCTCGACGGGATTGCCGCCCTGGCCGGCTATGACTTCGAGACCGATCTCAACGTCAACATCCTCGGCCACATCTTTGAGCAGTCGATCACCGATCTGGAGCTGATCCGCGCCAGCATCCGTGGCGAGCCTGATCAGACCCGAACCGACCCGCAGCGCTCAAGGCGCAAGCGCGACGGCATCTTCTACACCCCGGAGCTGATCACCCGCTTCATGGTCGAGCGCACTATCGGCGGCTGGCTGAAAGAACGTTGGGCCGAGCTCGAGGCCAAGCATCGCACCGGCAAGCCGGGACCGATGGCGAATGAGACACGGCTGAAGGTGCTGCTCGACTACCTCGAGGTCCTCAAGCACATCAAGATCCTCGATCCGGCCTGTGGCTCCGGCGCCTTCCTGGTCGCGGCCTTCGATTACCTGCTCGCCGAGTACGAGCGCGTCAATGCCGAGATCGCGGCACTGACTGGCTCACCGCAGCAGCTGGGGTTGTTCGATCTCACCCGACAGATCCTGCAGCAGAACTTGTTTGGGGTGGATCTGAACCCGGAGTCGGTCGAGATCACGAAGCTCTCGCTCTGGCTCAAGACCGCCCAGCGCGACAAGCCGCTGAACAACCTGGATGCCAACATCCGTTGCGGCAATTCCTTGGTGGAGCCGCTCGGCGAGGATGCGTCTGATGTCTTGCGTGAGGCCTTCGCGCAGCTGCCGGAGGATAGTCGTGCGTTCGATTGGCAGGCGGCCTTCCCCGAGGTCTTCGCTCGCGGCGGTTTCGATGTGGTGATCGGCAATCCGCCCTATGTGCGGCAGGAGGCCCTGGGGCCGTTGAAGCTCTATCTGGCGCAGTGCTACGCCAGCTACAGCGGTGTCGCCGATCTGTATGTCTACTTCTACGAGCGCAGGCTGAACCTGCTTGCCGCGAACGGCAAGCTCTCCTACATCGTCACCAACAAGTGGATGCGCGCCGGCTATGGCGAGCCGTTGCGGCGACTGTTCAGCGAGCAGGCTCGGCTTGAGGAGATCCTCGACTTCGGCCATGCACCGATCTTCGAGGATGCGGATACCTTCCCCTGCATCATTGTTGCTCAGCGGCGAGTGGATGCTGCGACCGTGACCGACGACACCACGACCGCAGCAGCGACAGCTTCAGCGACGGCAGCAACAGCAGCAACAGCAGCAACAGCAGCAACAGCAGCAACAGCAGCAACAGGAGCGACAGGAGCGACAGGAGCAACAGCGATAGGAGCAGAAGCGATAGGAGCAGAAGCGGCAGGAGCGGCAGCAACGCTAGCACCCACAGACAAGGCCGAAGCAACACCGATGGTCAGCGTCTGCATCGTGCCCCGAGACCGGTCGGCTGAGCTGTCGCTCGACAACTACGTCCACGAGCACGCCTATCCGGTGCCCTGGAGCCGCTACAGCGCTGAGCCTTGGAGCCTGGAGCCGCCGGAGGTCGATACGCTGATGCAGCGTATCCGTGATCACGGGGTGCCGTTGGCGGAGTTCTTGGGGGTGAAGCCCGTCTATGGCATCAAGACCGGTTTCAACGAGGCCTTCCTGATCGATGACAGCACCCGAACCGCGCTGATTCGGGATGATCCCGGCTGCGCGGAGATCATCAAGCCGTACCTGCGAGGACAAGACATCAAGCGCTGGGGGCCTGATTGGCAGGGTTTGTGGATGATCGTGCTTAAGTCCAGCGGCGATCATGTATGGCCCTGGAGCCATGCTGGCGACGATGCCGAGGCGGCCTTTGCTCGGACCTACCCGAGCCTGCATGCACAGATGAAGCCGCTGCAGGCGAGGCTGATGAAGCGTCAGGACAAGGGGAGGTTCTGGTGGGAACTGCGTTCTTGCGACTACTACGCCGTCTTCGATCACCCGAAGATCGTGCATACCGATATCGCATGGCGAGCGCAGTTCGCGTTCTCGAAGGAAACGTCATTCTTCGTGAACACCTCCTACCTGTGGTCGACGGATGACCTTTACGTGCTCGGCGTCCTGAACTCGCCCCTCATGTGGGCGTTTCTTTGGCGCAACGCCCAACACGGAAAAGATGAAGCACTGCGTTTATTCAGCACACTTACCGTTTCCCTGCCGATCGCCGAGCCGACGCCCGAAATCCGCACCGAGGTCGAGCAGCATGTCGCAGAGGCCCTGGAACTGACCCAACAGGCACAGACCGCCTCGCGCGAGCTACTCGGCTGGCTTCGCGTTGAGTTCGAGATCGAGAAGCCAGGCCAGAGGCTCACCGATTACGCCAACCTGACCGCTGACGACTTCACTACGGAGGTGCGCAAGCGTCGGCCCAAGGGGACTGCGCGCTTGACGCCGAAGGCGTTAGCGGAGCTTGCGGGAGTCCATGCACAGTATGCCGCGCCGGCACGGAGCCGCAAGGTCCAGCTACAGGCAGGGGAGAAGTGCATCGCTGAGTTGGTAAATCACGCCTATGAGCTCACTGCCGAAGAGATCGAGCTGATGTGGAAGACGGCGCCGCCGAGGATGCCCGGATTTTAGAACCGGCTGACTTTGGGCAAGCGAAGCTCCTTCATAGACATCGACCAGCTGATCGAGGATTTCATCGCGGAGGTGCAGCAATGGCGAGCCGACGACTCAGAGTGACACTGAACCCCGACTGGCAATCGGCGCTGCGGGCCGCGGGACGCGCGGCACAGCAGGAAACCTACCAGGGAGAGACGCTGAACTTCGAGACGCCCGCGGCCTTGTTTTCGCGCTTGACCGAGCGCCGCTGGGCACTGGTGCAAGCACTGATGGGCGCTGGCGAGCTGAGCCTGGTCGAGCTCGCGCGCCTTGTGTCGCGGGATGTGCAGCGCGTGCATGAGGATGTGGCCGAGCTGACAACCCTCGGCCTAGTGGAGCGCACTGCCAGCGGTGGGGTGCTATGCCCTTTTGCTGACATCCATATTGATCTGCGACTGTGTGCCAGGCCGCATCGAGCGGCCGCGGCTGCGCTGGTTCGCCTATGCGATGATCCCGCACCTGCTCGCCGGACTCGCTGTACTCGGCTTTCATCTGAGCGGTGACCAGGCCGATGGGCTGATCGCGTTGTCGCGGCTGCTGACCTTCGTCGGCAGTCTGTCGCTGTTGTCGGCGACGCTGCTGTTGCTGCCTGAGGGGCGATTCCCGCGCGGCGGTGCGGCAGCGGTGGTGATGCTGTTGGGGCTGCCTTGGGGTCTGTTGCAGTGGTCGTTTGGCGAGGCGGGAGCGATCGCGCTGCTGCCGGCGGCGAACCTGGCCTATCTGGGGTTCTTGGTGATGCTGTTGGTGCTCTATCGGCAGGATCGGGCGTTGTTCTCGGCGCTGACGGTGTTTGGCTTCTGGTTCCTGTTGGTCTTCGTCGCGGTCACCATCACCACCACGCGCATCGCCACCCTGCGCCTTGTCTTGCCGAGTCTGTCACATGCCGATCTCCTGCATGGCGCGAGCGAGAGTCTGCTCTCGGTCAGCAATTTCCTGATCGCATTCGGCGTCTATCGACGGCTTCAGGCCACTCGGGTTCGTCCGAGCGAACCTGCTTGCTGGTCGAAATAGAACGGCAACCAGCGGCAATATGCGGCTGATGATTCTCTACGATGCCGTCGGCGACCAAGGCCGCATCGAAGTGCTACGCGAGGTCTGGAGGGATCGAGGGCATAGGCAAAACGCTGCGGGATGACATGTGTTTTGCGGATGTTATCCCGCAGAATGATCATTGCCCATGGCGGTGTTGTAAAGGCAAAGCCCTGTGTGCTAGGTTGGCCGGAAACTAGATAATCACTGGTTCGGCTAGAAAGTGATACCCATCCAATCTCTGCAATGATATGGCAAAGATCTACATTGAAACTTCGATCGTTTCCTACCTGACGGCAAGGCCATCAAGCAACCTTATTGCCTCTGCATGGCAGAAAGAAACGAGCGATTGGTGGGAAACTCAGAAAGACAGATTTGATCTGTGCATCTCAGAGGTCGTGATTGAAGAGGCGGCTAGAGGTGATGAGTCAGCCGCTGCAAGGCGTCTGGCAGCACTTGAAGGAATTGATGTTCTTCCCCTTAAGAGCGCGTCCATTGAGTTGGCAAAGACTCTGATTGAAGAAGGTGGTATTCCAAATAAAGCATTGGATGATGCGTTGCACGTAGCGGTGGCGGCAGTGCATGGAATAGATTTCCTGCTCACATGGAACTGTCGACACATAGACAACGCAGAAATGAAACCTAAGATAAGAAAAATTATCGAAAAAAGCGGCTATCATTGCCCCGAGATAGCAACCCCAACCGAGCTGATGGGAGTGTACGAAGATGACTGACGAAATACTTAAAGAGCTCTGGGATGCTAAAGATAAAATTGCACAAGAGCATGGCTACAGCGTCGATGCCTTGGCAGAATATTATCTAAAAAAGCAGACTGCAAGGCATGGGCGTTTCATCCAAGATGTGGGTGAAAACAAAGCCGAACATGGCGCTCAACTCGGACGCTCGCAAGCTCGCGCCGGTTAGCGCAAGCGTTAGCTTACAGCGCAAGCGGTTGAGTGATCGTAATAATGACTAAGTCGGTTTATCTTGAGTCGTCTGTCATTAGCTATCTGACGTCGAGGCCAAGCCGAGATTTGGTGATAGCCGGACATCAAGCGTCTACAAACGAGTGGTGGAACGACGATCGGATTATGATTCATTCATTTCGCCACTGGTCATAGAGGAGATTTCAGCAGGGGATACATTGGCTGCTGAGGCGAGATTACAGGCAATCGCAGATATCCCTATCCTAGCAATCAAGCCAGAGGCAGAGGAGCTAGCAGCATGGCTTCTTTCCTCAAACGCTGTACCAGCCAATAGTGATCGAGGTGCGCTTCACATCGCGATTGCAGCAAATCAAGGCGTAGACTATTTGCTCACGTGGAACAAACATTTAATAACGCAAGCGCGCGGGCATTGGTGATAAACACAGTTTCAAGTTTTGGTTTGCCCAATCCTATGTTCTCCAGAAGAACTGATCGGTGAAGAAAATGCGTGAAGATCCTATAGTCGAAGAGATGCGAGCTGTCGGCAAGGCTTTTGCTTTAGAACACGGTAATGATCTAGGTCGCATTTGTCGCGCTCTGAGGGAAAGATCAGAAAAATCAGGTCGTCAAGTCGTCAATCGCGAGCCCAAACGTTTAGAGAAGAAAGCTGCAAGCTAACAGTTAGAATGGATGTCTTGAGGTAGGGCAGCCGGTTGCATGGCGAGCCTCTTCGATGCTGCGGATGCTGTCATTCGGTGCTGCGGATGCTGTACGTCCGGCTGGCCTCGCAATGCGCGACCAGCGGGGCTTGGTCGCTCGCTCAGTGTCTGCGATGACGACTGATCTGGGCTTCGTGATCTTCCTGGCAGAGGGTGCAGCGAGTGGCACTGGGAACCTGTCGCAAACGCGCTAGAGGGATCGGCGCGCCGCAGTCGAGGCAATGCTCGCGGCCAGGCTCTGCGGTTATCTGTTGCCGGATGGCGGCGATGGCCGAGGTGGTGAGTAGGTCGGTCTGGTACTGCGCAAGGTCGAGTTCGTCAGCGAAGCGTTCCATAGGTTGGCCACTCGTCTGGTCAGTTGATAACCGAAACCCGAGTCTGACAGCAACCTGTGACAGGGATGTGAACGCTGTTCAGACCGACTCGGCGGGCCATTGCTTCGGCGCTCGGGCTTGGCCGCGAAGGCGCTCATCCGATGCTTCAGCGCTCGCAGATAGTCAAACAGTATTCTCTAATATATTGATGCGATTGCCCTGAGCGGCAGCCTCCTCAGGGCGTTCACCTTAAAAGGGCTGGCGGCTACGGCCCGGAACTGCAATCACAAGAACAGGGCCGCGCTCACATTGAACCGCTTAGCCAGCTTTTTAGCGATCTCTTTGCTGATGCCGCGCCGGCCGCTCAAGATGTCCGATATGCGACTTTGCGGGGCGCAGTCGGCAAGGTCCTCCTGCTTCAACCCATGCTGGTCCATCAGGAAGCGTAGCACTTCTTTCGGCTCGGACTCCTGGATGGGGTGGTACACCTCTTCATAGGCTGCAACTTGGTCGGCCAGATAGTCGAGCACGTCGGCCAGGGGGTGATGCTCGTTGTCGCCGATCTCATCTAGTAACACCTCGATGGTTGCCCGCGCCTGGGTGTAGTCTTCCTCGGAGTGAACCGAGGTCACGCCGACCACTTCCTTGAACGGCATCCAGGCCCGAAGAATGGCTTGCGGTTCGGGCACCGTCTTATGTGTTAGTGCCATCAGTTTCTCCTGTTTCGCTTCCAACCATCGCGGTCGTACTCTTCATGGGTGAGTACCCCGCGGATGTAGATCTTGCGCCGGTTGTAGTGGATCGCGGCGATCAACCGGTACTTATTGCCCCCGATGTTGAACACCGTCAGCCCATCCACGTAGTCGGCGCTTGCGAAAGTTGCACGCAGGTCATTGAAATCCGAGAAGACATCCATCTTCATGGTGCGATACCAGGCTTCCAGCGGATGCTTGGCGTCCGGGTGCTTTATCGAGAACTCGACCAGGATGGGCTTCGCGATCACGTGCATGAGAGGCAGTATATACCAATACGGTATATCAAGGAAAAAGTTCGTACCAGCTAGAGCCGCATTAATGCCGAACGATTATCGGCGGCAATCTTCCTGAACGCGCTGCTGATACCGGGCTCAGCAGCGCAGCGGTTCCAGAAGCCCATAGCGGCTTCGCGGGCCTGCAGCCAAGCCGATTGATCGCCCGGCAGTGGGAGCGCCGGCTGAAAGCGGACGCGCGGCAGCTCGCCACTGCGCGTCGGCGCATACTGCATGGGTAGCATGTCGTAGATCGGCGCTAGTGTCAGTCCTGGACGGAACGCGAGATTGCCATCATGCATGTCGTTGTTCGCGATCAGCCGACCGAACCACCAGAGGCGGCGGATGCGCTCGCAGGCTTCGAGCGACAGCCAGCCGTGCTGATGCAAGCGCATGGCCTTCTCCGGCCAAGGCTCGCCGGCAAGGCCGACCAGTGCGGGGTTGAGGCTGGCCAAGGTGCACGCCGGGGCGCGTCCCTGGCAGCCGACCCGATCGAAGCGCTCGACCTCCAGGAAGCAGCGTCCACTCCGTTGCTCGATGTGGCTCTGAGCGGCTGGGATGGCCAGATCCGAGCGCAGCGTCTCGAGCGCCAGATGTTCGGCGATGAGCAGATCTGACCAGCGTTGCACAGCCGGCGTCTCATCGGCACCGGAGAACTTGACGATCACCGAGATCGTTTCGCCTTGATGCTCGATGAGCGTGGCGAACTTGGGAAACTCACCCCCAGCCGATGAGCCCGCATCGCCAAAGGCCAAAGCCCGTTCAGCCAGCACCGGATAATCCTCGCGGGTGTGGGGCTGGCGCTGCGCCCGGGCCTGCAGCTCGGCCTCGTAAGGCACCTCGCCGAGGATGAGATCCCCAGGCTGATCCTGCCCGAGCGTTGCCAAGACATGAACGATGTCCGCATCTGTCCAATCGGCTAGACGTTCGCTGACACCGAGTAATTGCGCATGGCGGTGGGCGAAATGCCGCCCGAGAAAGCCCTGTGGCGCCATGTCGTAGAGGGGGTAGGGTAGACCCTCGAACCAGCCGTCGGCCATCTGATCGTCGAGCGGCCAGGGACAGGGCTCGATCCACTCCAGAGCGCTACCCTCGGGCTCGATCAAGCTCAGACGCCCCAGCAGGTGCCCGTCTCCGGCCTCATCGATCCGATACAGCGGGATCGGTGTCTGCCGCCCGCGCAGCGGACGACGCAGCGCATAGGCTGAGCGCCGAGCCTTCCCCAGGCGCAAGACCTCGGGGTCGAGTCGGCGCACCCAGCGCAGGAGTGTGGCGCGATCGGTACCGCCCAAACGGCGGCAGAGCTCGCTGCTCGAAACAGGCGGATCGTGCGCGAGCGCGGAGCGCAGGTCGGCGATGGATGCCAAGGTGTCTTCAGGATCTCGGTTGCAACGATTTGTGCAACGATTCTAGCGCGTTTATGCTTGATTTATTGGGGCTTTATGTAGTTGTCAGAAAATTTACGCAACGATTCCTAAAGGAGCCTGATGGATGATACTCCGCCATCGCCATCGCCATCGCCATCGCCATCGCCATCGCCATCGCCATCGCCATCGCCATCAGCCGTTCGTATTGTGGCTCGATGTGGTCCCCGATCTTGGGCTCCTAGACGTCAGCGGTCTCGGGTGCCGATGCTGCCCTATGCGCCGCAGCATGAGATGCTATTCGGGATGCGGATCTGTATCCTGAGTTTCTCGTTCAGGCGCATGATCTTCGTGGCCTTCGTTTGACGCGGTCCGACGTATTCGTTCCTTGCAGTCTGTGTTTTTTAGAGACGAGGATGCTGATCTATGACGCAGCCGACAGAAGACATCACCGAGCGCCTTCATGCTGAGATCGAGCAGACTCCGGCGCGCTATCGGGCGCTGTTGTTGCGGCTCGTTCATTCATTCCGCGAGGGTATCGAAGCGGATGAGCCCTGGCCGAGTGCCACCGAGTCGTTTCGGGAAGGCTGGCGTGATGCCAAGGCCGGGCGGGTGCAGTCAATCGATACCCTCTGGGACGGTATCGACGCGGGTTAATCGGATGATCGTCCGCTACTCGGACGCCTTCAAACGGCAGCTCAAGCGGCTGAGCCGGCGCTATAGGCGTATCCGCAGTGACGTCCAGCCGTTGCTGGATCAACTCTGCGATGGGGCAACCCCGGGGGATCGTATACAGGTTCGCGGCCACGTCCTGTATAAGGTGCGCGTCAAGAACAGCGATGCGACTCGGGGCAAGAGCGGCGGGTATCGCATCATTTACTACCTTCAGACTGAGAGCGAGCGACTGCTGGTCGCCATCTATTCCAAATCCGATCAAGGCGATATCCCGCACGAAATCCTGCTAGAGATCATCGAGCAAGACGATTGACGCACCCTCGGGGCCAAAGTGTGCAAAGCCCGCTGGATAGCGGAGAAGACCCTGAGGCCGAAGCTTAGTGTCGGCTGCAGTCGGCGAAGAGCAGGGTTTCGGTGATCTCCAGCGAGGCCGCGACATGGCGCGCCACGGTCTGATTCAGCCAGTTCGGCTGATGCGCATCGGAGCTGATGACGAAGCGGAAGCGTTCCCGATAGGGGCCGTAGAAGGCCTTCCAGTCGCAGCGCCAGACGTAGCGATTATTGATCTCCACGACGCATTCTGGCGGCACCCGATCCAGGTTGGTGTCGAGCGCATTTGGATGGGCGACGATCACCGGGCGATCATCGGCGAGCAATTGCTCCAAGGCCTGGTAGTCGGCAGCGCGATCGTAACAGTAATGGAATGGTCCGCCCCGCTCCTCCAACACACCCCGAGCGGGCACAATAAGCGATGATGAGAACCCATCGTCAACCAAGGTAGCGGAGCAGACCAATGACAGAGACTCACAAAGACCGGGCCATCACG
>NZ_NRRY01000061.1 GCF_016583905.1 Lamprobacter modestohalophilus
GCTGGGGCTGGGGCTGGGGCTGGGATGACGCTGAGAGCACTGCGCTGGTCTGCGAAAGGCTGCCTAGCAAGGCCTCGGCATCATGCTGCAGTCGCGACAGCACATAGGCCTCAGTGCTGCGATGCAGCGCTGCGTGGCCGAGCCACCAGGAGGTCGTGATCACCAACGCCAGGCTGATGCCGAGACCGAGATGCAGCCGGGCTTCGAGCGATCTCAAGGAAAGCGCCCACTGTCAGCAGCGCGGACAACGAAGGCAGCAGTGGCGACAGCGCCAACAACGCTATCAGGGCTTCGATGGAAACACATAACCCTGTCCACGCTGAGTTCGCAGATGCTCTCGACCAAGCTTCTCGCGCAGACGCCGCACATAGACCTCGATCAGGTTACTGCCGTGCTCGGCATGTTGATCGTAGACGTGGGCGATCAAACGCTCCTTGGAGAGCACCTTGTCTGGATTGAGCATGAAATAGCGTAGCAGCCGGAACTCGGTGCCCGTCAGCTCGACCTCGCCACCATCGGCGCGGGTGACGCGCTGATGCTCGTCGTCAAGCTTCAGGCCGCCTGCGCTAACGCCGGCGCTGGCTTGCCCAACAGCACGCCGGATCAGCGCCTGCAGACGGGCGATCAGCTCCTGCACATGGAAGGGCTTACCGAGGTAGTCATCGGCACCGGCCTTGAGGCCATCGACCCGCTCGTGCCAGGCATCGCGCGCGGTGAGCACGAGCACCGGGGTACGCAGCCCGTCAGTCCGCCAGTCGCGCAGCACCTCGAGCCCTGGCTTCCCCGGCAGTCCCAGGTCGAGGACGATGGCATCATAGGGCTGGTCACTGCCGAGGAAGGCGCCGTCGATGCCGTCAAGCGCCCAATCCACCGCATATCCGTTGGCCATCAGATCAGCCCGCAGGCCACTGCCGAGCGCGCGATCATCCTCGATCAGCAAGAGACGCATCGACCCTCAGTCCTCATCGGCATCCAGATCGATCAACTGGCCAGTCTTGGCATCGAACGCGATCGACCAAACAGTGCCCGCACGATCGAGCATTTCGATCTCGTACACATAGCGGTGCGGATCATCCTCGGCGTGCAGCTCAACCTCGACCGGGATACCGGGCCGCACTGACAGCGCCTGCGTCAGCAGCTGCTCGAGGGGTAAGATTCGGCCCTGCGCAAGCAAGCGCCGAGCAAGTTCGACATGATCATCGCCTGCATGCGCACCCCCTGGCATCAGCATGGCAACGGCGAGCATCATCATCGGCCAGTTACGATCCCTGGTGGTCATCTTTCCATGCTGCTTCCCATGCTGCTTCCCATGGTGCTTCCCATACTGCGCCGCCAAAGGCCCCTTGGTGAACGCTCGCGTCCTCTGCATCGGTTCAAGCCACCCTGCTGTCGCCAAAGCCATCTTCGGCAAGGCGACTACCGCTTGGGTGAATCGTCGAGCTGGGCTAATCGTCGAATTGATCCGCTATGGATAGATACTCACGACCCGACTCGAGCACCACGTCTGCGTCACCCCTCTCGGAGGCGAGATGCACCTCCTCCAAGGAGGTTGCCAAGCGGGCAAGCGCAGCCTGCATCTTGGCGATGGCGTTCTCGAGGGTATAGGTCAGCTCGTGGACGTGGGCAAGGTCTGCGCCTTCGATACTGTCGCCCTTGAGGTATTTCTCGAGCTTCTCGTTGCCCTCCTCAAAGTGATGGAAGGCCTCCTTAACGGAATCGGCATCTTTGCCCGAGAAATGGGGACGACCATCGGGCGACAGCTCGTCCGCTGCGACGCTACCCGACACAGTCAGAAACAGTGCTAGCGTGATTGGGGTGGATTTCATCGTCATCGGCTTAGGCTCGAAGAGTTGAACGAGTTAGGAAACGGATTAGGATCGATGTCTCAAAGATGAGGATGCACAACCGGAACCCAATCCTTAAGCGCCGATGACGAGGAAGACACGCGCCCGCTTGTTCCTCGTCAGACAAGCGGCGAAACAGCGCGTAGTAAACTGCAACTACGATGATAATACAGTCCCCCGAACCACGGGGCTCGAGGAGGCGAAGGTGCGGCTGCACATTCCACTAGATACGCTCTGTTCACTGATCGAATTGGCCCGCGAATTCCAGGCCAAAGAGTCGGTCGTCATTCCTGAGGTTCCCTCAAGCCCGAGCGACGACTGGGCGATGCAGGTGTTGGCTGACCATGGCGACGATTACAACGTCGCCGAATTCAGCAACATCGTCACCGAGATGTCGGAGCGCCAGCGCTCAGAGCTCGTGGCCCTGATGTGGGTCGGACGCGGCGATTACAGCATCGAGGAATGGGAGCAGGCAGTCGACGACGCGCTCGGCGACTTCAGCATCCGGGCTGCGGCCTATGTGTTGGCCCATCCGATGGTCTCCGATCACCTGGAAGAAGGGATGATCGCGTTCGAGTTGTCTTGCGAGGAAGACTAGGGCTGACCAAAAAACCGGGTTTCACGCAGCCGCCCTAACGCTCATGGTGCGGCACCACCCCGGACAATGAACCGCGTGAGATTCACGTTAAAAAAGCACCACGGCTGAACAGTTGTTCGAGCAGATCCCAGCGTCTTCGATCTGCACCGAACGGTGTCCATCCGTGGCGCTCATTCTCAGTTACCGGCCTCGCGGCCGGAACCGATTTCAGGCGTCCGGAGCCTCGTCCTCGGCCACCGCCTTCATGCTCAGGCGGATGCGGCCCTGCTTGTCGACCTCGAGCACCTTGACGCGAATCACATCGCCTTCCTTGAGCTTATCGCTCACGCGCTCAACGCGCTCATCGCTGATCTGGCTGATATGCACCAGACCGTCGCGACCCGGCAGGATGGTGACGAAGGCGCCAAAGTCCATCAGGCGGGCGACCTTACCCTCGTAGATCTTGCCAACCTCGACATCGGCGGTGATCAGGCGGATGCGCTTCTTGGCCTCTTCACCGGCACTCTTCTGCACCGAGAAGATCTTCACCACGCCGTCATCGTTGATATCGATGGTGGCGCCGGTCTCTTCCGTGAGTGCGCGGATGGTCGAGCCACCCTTGCCGATGACGTCGCGGATCTTCTCCGGATGGATCTTGAACTCGATGATGCGCGGGGCATGCTCGGACATCTCGGAGCGATGGGTGTCGATGACCTTGCTCATCTCGCCGAGGATGTGCAGCCGGCCATCCTTCGCCTGCGCCAGCGCCTGCTCCATGATCTCGCGGGTGATGCCGTCGATCTTGATGTCCATCTGCAGGGCGTTGATGCCCTCCGCTGGACCGGCGACCTTGAAGTCCATGTCGCCGAGATGGTCCTCGTCGCCCATGATGTCGGTCAGCACCGCGAACTGATCGCCCTCTTTGATCAGCCCCATCGCCACACCAGCCACCGGCGACTTGATCGGCACGCCCGCATCCATCAGCGACAGGCTGGTGCCGCAGACACTGGCCATCGAGCTGGAGCCATTTGACTCAGTGATCTCGGAGACGACGCGGATCGAGTAGGGGAACTCGGCGAGGCTGGGCATCGAGGCCAGCACACCGCGCTTGGCCAGCCGGCCATGGCCGATCTCGCGCCGCTTCGGGCTACCAACGCGGCCGGTCTCACCGACACAGAAGGGCGGGAAGTTGTAGTGCAGCATAAAGGGCTCGCGCCGCTCGCCGTCCAGGGCATCGATGATCTGCGAGTCACGCTCGGTGCCGAGTGTGGTGATCACCAGCGCTTGGGTCTCACCGCGGGTGAACAGCGCCGAGCCATGGGTGCGTGGCAGCACACCCGTGCGGATGCTGATCGGGCGCACCGTGGCGGTATCTCGACCATCGATACGCGCCTCGCCAGCGATGATGCGCCCGCGCACGATCTCCTTTTCCAGCTTCTCGACCGCGCCATAGACCTGTGGCTGCGGCCAGGGTGAGTCCTCACCAGCAAGCTTGTCGAAGACGGACTGACGGATCTCGGTCAGCGCGGCATAGCGCTCCATCTTGTCCTGGATGCGATAGGCCTCGCCGAGCTGATCCGCGCAAGCCTCGGCCACCGCCGCCTTCAGCTCAGGGTCGCTCTGCAACGGCTCCCATTCCATCTGCGGCTTGTTGACCTCGGCCGCTAGCTCCTTGATGGCCTGGATGACGACCTGCATCTGCTCATGGCCGTACAGCACGGCACCGAGCATCACCTCTTCCGGCAGGCTGCGCGCCTCAGACTCGACCATCAGCACCGCGCCCTCGGTCCCGGCGACGATCAGATCGAGATCGCTGTCCGGACTCAGGCCAATCATCGCCGGATTCAGGATGTACTCGCCGTTCTTATAGCCCACGCGAGCCGCACCGATCGGGCCATTGAACGGCAGCCCAGCGATCGACAGCGCCGCGGAGGCGCCAATCAAAGACGGGATCTCGGGGTTGACCGCCGGATTCAATGACTTGACCGTCGCGATCACCTGCACCTCACGACCAAAGCCCTTGGAGAACAGTGGGCGCACCGGTCGGTCGATCAGCCGCGAGGTCAGGATCTCTGACTCGCTCGGGCGGCCCTCACGACGAAAAAAGCCGCCGGGGATGCGGCCGGCGGCGTAGGTCTTCTCTTGGTAGTCGATGGTCAGCGGCAGGAAATCTTTCATCTCCGTCGCTCGCTTGTCGACGACCACGGTGACCAGCACGACGGTGTCATCGACATTGACCATGACCGCTCCGTCGGCCTGGCGTGCGATCTCACCGGTCTCGAGCGTTACCGTCTGATCGCCGTATTGAAAAGTCTTGCGGATTGGGGTCACTAGGACGGTCCTCTGGGTGGTCCCCAAATGGGGATCATTGGTGCGAACACTGACAGCCTTAGAGCCGCCGGCCTGCACCGAGCATGGGAGTGCGGTGGCGTCGGCGCCTGCTCGCGCGGGGCGACGCCACCCTCGAGGTCCGGACGCGCTTATCGGCGCAGGCCAAGCTTCTGAATCAGCGCCCGGTAGCGATCCAGATCCTTGCGCTTGAGATAGTCGAGCAGCTTACGCCGCGAGTTGACCATGCGCACCAGGCCGCGGCGCGAGTGATGATCATGCTTGTGTTCAGTGAAATGTCCGGTCAACTGCTTGATGCGCGCAGTCAGCAGCGCAACCTGCACCTCCGGTGAGCCGGTATCGTTAGTGCCGCGAGCGTGCTCTTCGACGATCAGGCGTTTGTCTTCTGCGGTCATTGTCATTGCGAGTCTCCTATAAGGATAGCGACGCCCAGCATGGCGTCAGTCATGGTCACCTTGGCCCCCAACAATGACCTCAGGGAACAAGGCGTTAATCTGTCATACGGGAGCGCGTTCGATCGCATTCGAGCGCATTTGGTCGAACCTAGCCCGCTGCCGAATCGTATCGAGCGCGATTCTACGGACTCCGTCATCCGTTTGAAACCAACGCACCCGAATCGCCTGGCGTAGATCAGCATCAGGACCACAAATGCTCAGCGCCGACGCTCGATGTGCACCAGAAATCAGGCTCATATAAAGCATCAGACTTCTGGACTTCTCGACTTCTGAATTTCAACCCCCAGCCTGCAACCTTCAAACCAAGCGCTTCGGCTGCACCCGACCGTCGTCAAGGATCTCGCCGACGCCGAGAAACCGATCGCTCACGTCATAGAGCCGGACCAGGCCCTCGGTCGGCGCCTGCGGCACCAGCACGGGCTGCCCCTGGCTCAGATAAAAGGCGCTGTTGGCAGAAAGACGTACCGCAGGGCAGTGCCCGAGGGTCGTCTCCAACGGCAGGAGCAGCGCATCGAGCGACTCCGGCCCGTGCGCCTCGGCCTGAGCCTCGAGCTCGGCCATGGTGACAAAATCGGTCTCGCCCTCGATATAGGGCCCGACACCGGTCCGACGCAGCACCGATACATGGCCACCGCAGCCCAATTGCTTGCCGATATCCTCGGCCAACGTGCGCACATAGGTGCCCTTGGTGCAGTGCACATCGAGCTCGATGTCCGGCAACGCCATCTCCAGCAGATCGAGCCGGTGGATGGTGATCTGGCGCGGCGTGCGCTCGACCTCCTTGCCCTCGCGCGCGAGCTTGTACAGGCGCTGACCTTGATGCTTGACCGCCGAGTACATCGGCGGCAGCTGCTCGATCTCGCCAAGGAAGTGGCTGATGACCTCGAGCACCTGAGCCTCGGTGATGCCATCGACCGGCGCAGTCGCGATCACCTCACCCTCAGCATCGGCGGTCTCGGTGGTCTCACCGAGGCGCACGCGGACGCGGTAACGCTTATCAGCATCGAGCAGGAAGGCCGAGAACTTGGTGGTGTAGCCCAGGCAGAGCGGCAGCAGGCCGGTCGCGAGCGGGTCCAGACTGCCGGTGTGCCCAGCCTTCTGTGCACCATAGAGGCGCTTCACGCGCTGCAAGGCGTGGTTGGAGGAGATACCGGAAGGCTTATCCAACAATAGGATGCCGTTGACCTCGCGGCCCTGTTTACGTCGTCTACCCATGATGTTCCAGTTAAGAGGCGGGCTCAGCGGTCCGTATCGGAGGCATCCGCGGCCTCATCCCTGTGCTGATCATCGCCGCCGTTGATCTGAGATTCGATCCGCGCGTGCTCGGCGTGCTCGGCATCTTGCCCGACCACTTCATCGATCAGTGCGGATAGCTGCTCGCCACGGATGACCGATTCATCGTGGACGAACTGCAGCTGCGGCACCGTACGCAAGCGCGCGGTCCGCGATAGCTCGTAGCGCAAGAAGCTCGACAAGCCGCCGTTCAAGAGTCGTTGCTGCTCCTTAGCGCCGTCATCGGCCGGAAAGCAGGTGAAGTAGACCTTTGCATGGGCAAGGTCACGGCTGACCCGCACCTCATGCAAGGTGATGTCGCCGAGGCGCGGGTCCTTCGCGCGCCGTAGCAGCTGGGTCAGCTCGCGCAGCAGGGCGGCACCGATGCGCTCACCCCGATCAAAGCCGCGTTGTGGCGCCCGACTCATCGAGAGCGCTGAGATCGAGCTGAGCATTTGCCCCTCTGTCCCGGCCAGACCGGGGCAGTGCGGGGCCAGCATGACTGCTTAACGCCTCTCATAGCTCGCGCGCACGCTCCTTGCGCTCGAAGACCTCGATCTGATCGCCCGGCTGCACATCGTTGTAGTTCTTCACGCCGATGCCGCATTCGGTACCGTTCTTGACCTCGCTGACGTCCTCCTTGAAGCGACGCAAAGACTCCAGCGCACCCTCGTAGATGACGACGTTGTTGCGCAAGACGCGGATCGGACTGTTGCGGCGGATCGCACCCTCGACCACCATACAGCCGGCGATGGCGCCAAACTTCGATGAGCGGAACACATCGCGCACCTGCGCCAGACCGATGATCTCCTCGGTCACGATTGGACTCAGCAGACCAGAGATGGCCTTCTTCACATCATCGATCAGCTCGTAGATGACCGAGTAATAGCGCAGATCCAGCCCCTGCTCCTCGATCACCCGGCGCGCGGCGGGATCAGCACGGACATTGAAGCCGAGCATGATCGCCGTCGAGGTCACCGCCAGGTTGGCATCGGACTCGGTGATACCGCCAACGCCGGAGGCGACCACCGCCACCTTGACCTCGTCGTTGCTGAGCTTGACCAGCGCCTCCTTGATCGCCTCGACGCTGCCCTGCACATCGGCCTTGAGGATGATGTTGACGCTCTTGAGGTCGCCGTCCTTGAGCTGCGAGAACAGCTGATCCAAGCTCGCGCCGCGCTGCTCATCCATGCGCGTCTGCCGATCGCGATCGCGGCGGAATTCGGCCACCTCGCGAGCACGTTTTTCATCGGTGACCGCGATCACGTCGTCGCCCGCATTCGGCGAGCCGGACAGGCCAAGGACCTGCACCGGGATCGACGGGCCAGCGCTCTTCACCGAGCGCCCCAGCTCATCGAACATCGCCCGGACACGACCATACTCCGCACCGCTGACGATCATGTCGCCGGTGCGCAGCGTGCCGGACTGGACCAAGACGGTGGCAACGGTGCCACGGCCCTTCTCGAGACTGGATTCGACGATGGTGCCATGTGCAGGCCCATCGATCGGCGCCTTCAGCTCGAGCACCTCGGACTGCAGCAGCACCGCATCGAGCAGATCGTCGATCCCCTCGCCGGACTTCGCCGAGACCTTCACCAACATGGTGTCGCCGCCCCATTCCTCGGGCACCAGCTCGTGCTGGGTCAGCTCCTGCATCACCCGGTCTGGGTTCGCGTCGGGCTTGTCCATCTTGTTCACCGCGACCACGACCGGAACCCCGGCCGCCTTCGAGTGCTGGATCGCCTCGATGGTCTGCGGCATCACGCCGTCGTCGGCAGCGACGACCAGGATGACGATATCCGTCGCCTTGGCCCCACGAGCACGCATCGCCGAGAAGGCGGCATGGCCCGGGGTGTCGAGGAACGAGATCGTGCCCTTGTCGGTCTCGACGTGATAGGCACCAATGTGCTGGGTAATACCACCGGCCTCACCCGCCGCAACCTTGGCGCGGCGAATGTAGTCGAGCAGCGAGGTCTTGCCGTGGTCGACATGACCCATGATCGTGACCACGGGCGGTCGCGACCGTGCCTCGGTCTGACCGACTTCCTCTTCGAGCAGCGCCATCAGCGCATCCTCGGCGTCCGCTTGCTTGGCCTCGACCGCCTTGTGGCCCATCTCCTCGACGACCAGCATCGCGGTGTCGCGATCGAGCGTCTGGTTGATGGTCACCATCATGCCCTGCTTGAACAGCTCCTTGATGACCTGCCCAGCCTTGACCGACATGCGCGACGCCAGCTCGCCTACCGAGATCGTCTCCGGCACCTCGACCTCGCGCACCACCGGTGAGGTCGGACGCTGGAAGCCATGCTTGTCCTGCAGCTGCGGCTTGCCGGGCTTCTTCCGACGCCGCACCGATGGCCGCGTGATCACGGCCTCGTCTGAGGTCTCTTCCTCGATCGCTGCGACTGGGTCGCGAACCTTCGACCGGCCAGGCTCCTTACGCGCCGCCTTGCGCTCCTTCTCCTTCTCGACGCGCTCTCGCTCCAGACGCTCTTTCTCTGAGCGCTCGGCGTGCTTCTTCGCCGCACGGCGACGCTCGTCGCGCTGTTGCTCGGTCTCGCCCTCGGCCTCAACCGCACCCGCTGCCGGCAACCGCTCACCGCGTCCGCTCGGCTGATAGCCCTCAGCGGCAGGCTCCTCTTGTTGCGTTGCTTCTTGAGCAGAACGGCGACGCTCTGCCTCAGCCTTGGCGCGGGCTTCTGCCTCAGCCTTACGCCGCGCCTCTTCGCGCTGACGAACCTCGAGCTCCTCTTGCTCCGCAAGGCGGCGTGCATCCTCCTCCGCTCGACGCGCCTCGAGCTCAGCGCGACGACGCTGCTCATCGACTGGGGCGCGTGCGTTCCTCGCGTCCTGCGCTTCAGAATCGGGACGCGCCGTGGTGCGCACCGACGTCGCTGGCATGACCGGCTCAGCCGTGCGCTTACCGAAACTGCGCTTACGTCGCACCTCGACATTGACTGACTTGCCCGAGCGGGGAGTGGCAGCGCCGGCTCGCGCCGTAGGCGCTCCGCGAGTAGGCGCTGGACGCGAAGGCCGTTGCACACGGCTATCAGCCGCTGCCGGCGGGCGTCGCCGCACGCTCGTCGCCTCACTGGCCGATGCCGATGCATCAGCCGGCTCGTCTTTCTTAACGTGGCTGCGCCGCAAATGCTGCAACAGCTGGATCTTTTCACTCTCAGTGATGGTGGCATCCTCGGCCTGGGCCGAGATGCCCGCCTCTTGGAGCTGCGTAAGTAGCCGCTCCACAGGGATCCCGACCGTCGTCGCGAGTTGCTTGACCGTGACTTCAGTACTCATTCGCACCTCCGATGACTAGTCGTTCTCCGAGCCGGCGAACATAGGCTCGCGGGCCGCCATGATGAGGCTGGCCGCGTGCTCCGGGTCCATGCCGTCGAGCTCCAACAGTTCGTCTACTGACTGATCTGCAAGATCAGCCACACTGATGATGCCGCGTCGAGCCAACCGATAGGCCAAGGCCTCTTCCATCATCGGCATGGCGAGCAGATCATCGCCCGGCACCGCGTCCGGGTCTTCATCATTCGCAACCGCTTGGCTCGACACCGCATCCAATGCCCGCTGCCGCAGAAGACCAACCAGTTCCTGATCAAAATCCGCGATCGCCAGCAGCTCCGACTCGGGCACATAGGCGATCTCTTCGCTCGTCGTAAACCCTTCCTCGGCCAACACCGCGGCGACGTTCTCGTCGACGCGCAGATCGGCCATGAAGCGCTCGATCAGACGGCGACCCTCTTCCTCGCTCTTGGCGGCAGCCGCCTCCTCACTCATCACGTTCAGCTCCCAACCGGTGAGCTGACTGGCAAGGCGGACGTTCTGCCCCCCCTTACCGATCGCCTGCGAGAGGTTTTCTTCCTTGACGGCCACGTCCATGCTGCGCGCGTCCTCATCGATGACGATCGAGACGACGTCAGCCGGCAGCATCGCGTTGATCACGAACTGAGCCGGGTTCTCGTCCCAGGGGATGATGTCGACGCGCTCACCAAACAGCTCGTTGGAGACGGCCTGAACACGCGAGCCACGCATGCCGACGCAAGCGCCGACTGGATCGATACGCGGATCATTGGTCCGCACCGCGATCTTGGCGCGGGTGCCTGGATCACGGGCAGCGCCGACGATCTCGATCGCACCCTCGCCCACCTCTGGCACCTCGAGCTTAAACAGTTCGATCAGCAATTTCGGCGAGGTCCGGCTGACGAACAGCTGCGGACCCTTCAGCTCGGCGGCCACTTCATAGAGCAGCCCGCGTAGCCGATCGCCGGGTCGCGCAGTCTCCTTTGGGATGACCTGATCGCGCGGCACCAAGGCTTCGGCGTTGTTACCGAGATCGATCACGATGGTGCCACGCTCGGCCTTCTTGACGATGCCGGTGACCAGCTCGCCCTCGCGGCTCTTGAACAGCTCCACGATCTTTGCACGCTCGGCTTCGCGCACCTTTTGCACGATGACCTGCTTCGCGGTCTGCGCGGCGATGCGGCCGAACAGCACCGACTCGATCTGCTCTTCGATGTAGCCGCCCAGCTCTAGCGACGGGTCGAGCTCCTTAGCCGCCGAGATGGTGATCTGGCGCTCCGAGGCCTCGAGGGGCTCGCCGTCTTGATCCTCGACCACCTCCCAGCGACGGAAGGTTTCATAATCGCCAGTGCCGCGGTCGATCGAGACACGCACCTCGATATCACCGCCGTGTTTCTTGCGCGTCGCCGAGGCGAGCGCGGCCTCGATCGCCTCGAAGATGATCTCTTTCGAGACATCCTTCTCGTTCGAGACGGCATCGACGACCATCAATATTTCTTTGTTCATGGGTCCCTACCTGATGTCGGTCGCTCTCGGCCCCGTCCGGCATCCGGTTCGTCAGCGAGCGGACTGTGAAAAGTTGAATTCGGGCACCACCCGGGCGCTTTCGACCTGGTCGATTGGAAGCTGCACGCGACGTTGCTCATGGCCCTCGTCGAGCCCCAGCTCCAAGATCTGGCCGCCATCGCTCAGCGCGAGTACTTCACCCTCGAAATTACGGCGTCCCTCGAGCTTTTCCGCGAGCCGCACGCGGATGCGGTTGCCACGCTGGCATTCGATCTGCTCGACGCTAAATAGTGGCCGATCCAAGCCTGGAGACGAGACCTCGAGCGCGTAATGGCCACTGATCGGGTCTTCGACATCAAGCACACTGCTGAGCTGCCGGCTCACCGCCTCGCAGTCGTCCACCGTGATGCCGTTGGCATGATCGATATAGACCCGCAAGACCGCCTCCGCGCTCCCCGCCGAGGCATGCTCAACACCGATCGCCTCGTAGCCCATCGGCTCAACCACCGATGTCACTAGCTTCGTCAGTCGGTCATTCGCCCGTCGCATCAAAAATTCAGCACCACTGATATGATTTCGTTACCGGCTTGGCCGGAGAACGGCATAAACGTCATAGCCCCGGCATTGCCCAGGCCAGACCAAATCCTAGAACCAAAAAAAGGGCCGTTGGCCCCTTGTTCGGAGCAGTACCGTACGAGCCTCTGCCGAAAGCAGCCTCGCCTGGGTCTGCAGTGGATCGCGGATGAAAAAAAACCCCGATACCGGGGCCATCGCGCCAGGGGCATCAAGCAGCGTGTTGCCAGCTCTACCCTTGTATCTCAGCCTACGGATGATAGCCCTATCGTGAGCGAAACGCAAAACCAGAAGCTGCGAGCCAACTCGGGCCAAGCTTGGAGCGGCGGTTCAGGCGATGCCGGCCTCCGGGCGCTAACGGCTCAGGCACGGTCTCAGACCAGCGCCCTGCTCGGCTCGATACCGGACGCCCAGATCGAGGTTCGCTTCGATCTACGCGGCAAGACCGCCGGCCAGGTGCGCATTCGCGCCCGCGGTGAGTATCTGATCCGGTACAACCTCGAGCTGCTCGAGCGCGGCGGGGCCGACTTTATCCAGCGCACCGTGCCACACGAGGTTGCCCATGTGCTCGCCTATCACCGCTACGGCAAGCGCATCCGGCCGCACGGCCCCGAATGGCAGCGCATCATGCGCCAGCTCGGTGCAGAGCCGACGCGCTGCCATGATTATGACGTGAGTGGACTCAGCGCCCGCAAGCTGACCTATTTTCGTTACCACTGCGGCTGCATGGAGCACCAGCTCTCGAGCATCCGCCACAACAAGGTCGCGAAGGGGCAACATTATCTCTGCAAGCGCTGCGGCGAGCCGCTGCAGCCTGGACGCCGCACTGGCGCTTGAACATCACAGGCTGATTTCAAACTGACACAGCGCGGCGCCACCTTGCACGACCACCCTCGGACGATGAATCGCTGATATTAACGAGAATCTCTCGCGATTCGTTTTCGCGCTGGCGCCGCGCTATGAGCGTTAGGGTGACGCCTCAATCGAGACGAGGAACACTGACTCAGCAGGCCGGCTGCTCAACGATCGCCTTGACCCAGCGCTCCATAGCCTCATTCGCCGGTGGCATCGGCGCCTCGAGGAAGGTCACCGTGAAGCGGTCGCCTTGATCGACAACCCCGATCGAGCGCGGCCGCACCGCCATCACATGCGGATCGGGTAGCTTGGTGCCAAAGCAGAATAGGATGTGCTTCGCGGACTCGATGCCCTCGGCGATCTCTCCGTTCGCGAGCGACTGCGTGTGCGCCATGTGATCGAACTCGCCGATATAACTCGCAATATCGTGCGCATCAATACACTCTTTGAGATAGGCGATGATCGAGCCCGAGTCGGCAAACCGAGTCTCGTCTTTGCTCACTTCGAGCGTGTAGATTGGGTACTTTTCTTGTAGCAGGGTCTGTTTCATCAATCGTCTCCAATTGGGTCATATAAAAGCGAAAGAGGCGTCATAGCAGAAAAGACGCCAGAGGAAAAACACCTCATCATTTCAACAAGACTGAGCAATTCTAGGCATCAGAACGATGGCATCAATCACCGCTGCAGCCTAATCAGTCCGCGAGTGACGGCCAAGTTAAAGGCTCGCGAATGGCCGACTCAGACCAGGATCGAGGTCCAGAATGATCCGGTTAATGTCCAGGCACACAGATGCCGTGACGGATAACGGCATACAGCGTTCTAAACAGCAAGAAGATCACCACCAGGGTCAGGACCGAAAGCAGACCAGCGCCGATCCAACGATAGACATCACTCTGACCTTGCTCGAACATCAGCATACTCGCGATACTGATTGCCGCGAGCGGAAAGGTGTAGGCCCACCAAGACAGGAAGAACTTCAGCCGCGCAAAATAGCGTGCCTGCGCAAACAGCAACAGCGTCAAGAACAAGGCGCTGAAGTAGAGCACCATCGCAATCGGATCAAGCTCACCAACCAAGCGTATGTAGGCGATAAAGCCCACTGCAGGCGGCGCAATCAAGATGAACAGGGTCGGCATGAAGCGCTCTGGAATCGGAGCATGGAACAGCAGCCGATAAAAGATGATCGTCATCAGCGACCCCCAGAACAGCATGCCGATGCTAAAAAAGAACCAGGAGACATCCAAGAAGCCTAGTGGCACACCGGCCACTGGCACCAACACATTACCCACCGCCGGAATGAACCAGGCCGGGTTCATGTGATGGACTTCGAAATGCTCATGGTGAATCCAGACGCTAACCACATAGAGCGTGAATAGCAGGTGCAAGCTGGCACCGGTCATCCAGAGCGGGCGACTGATAGACTCGTCAAAGGGCAGGAATGCAATCGAGAGCAGCAATAGACTGATCGAGACTGCGGCAAAGAAGTTGAGCTTGATCGGATGCCGCAGCTCTTCGAGAACCTTCTTCGGATAGACGACCAGCTTCGCCAAATAGAATAGTAACAGGAGCGAGAAGACCGTAGCCGTCGCACTCGCCATCCAAAGACCGATTCTGAGGGTGGGGTCGAACCCGACGCCATTCAGCTCAAGCGCAAACACATGCAACGCCTTCTCCCAGGCGATAGTCAGCCCCGAGAGGCCCATCACCACCGCAAAAAAGGAGATAGGAAAGTTAGGAAGTCGACGCGAGTCGATCGCAGTCTGTGGCATAACAGAAGGCCGCAACGCGGGATAGGACATAACTGAGGAGAATTCTAAGGATTACGCGCGGATTGGCATTGAAGAAGCGCAACAGCCCACAGCTAAATCAAATCGCACCTGCCGCCGCGCATCAACCACGAGAACCTGGTCAGCCATCAACGGATGCTGCCATCAGCTGCAATTCGTCGGGCAAGCGGCACGCAGCCAGGCTGCGGGTGACGCCCCGCAGACGATCTGGCAGAGTAATGTACGATCCGCAGGGTGAATCTCGTCGCCAACCTCTTTTTCCGGAGCCGAAGCCGATGACCTGGAAGACTGCTCACCGCTCGTTCTACTACGAGGGCGCCCCAGAGCCCGCTGACCCGGAACTCAAGCCCAACGAAACCGCGCTGCTCTGCATCGATGTGCAGAACTACGGCATGGTACTGCACGATGACCCCGCCGAGCGGGCGCGCTGGGCACCGTTCCACGAACGCATGCGCGGCAAGGTCATCCCGCGACTGCAAGCGCTGCAGCAGCAGTTTCGGGATAACGGCCTGGACGTGATCCACGCCCGCATCGCCTGCCAGCTCGAGGACGGGCGCGATCGCTCGCTGAGTCAGAAGTTACCCGGCTGGAACAACCTGCTGATGCCCAAGGACAGCGAGGCCTCGCAGATCATCCCCGAACTCGCGCCAGCGCCCGGCGAGATCGTCGTCACCAAGACCACCGACAGCGCAATCACCGGCACCAACCTGCGCCTGATCCTCAGCAACATGGGCATCCGCAACCTGATCGTGACTGGCATCTATACCGATCAGTGCGTCTCATCGACCGTGCGCAGCCTGGCCGACGAGAGCTTCCAGGTGATCTTGGTCGAGGACTGCTGCGCCGCCGGTACTGACGAACTGCACCAGCAAGAACTCGCCATCATCAACATGATCTACTGCCATGTCATGAGCAGTGAGGAACTGCGCGGCCTGATGGGGCTCGGCTAATCTGCAGCTTGGGCAGGGCGCCTGCTCTACTGAACCCCGCTCTCTCACCGCCATTGCTGCGAGCCCGGCCGCCACGCCACCCTTGCGGGCTTGATGACGGCCAAGCGCGAGCGCCGCTCAGTCAGAGACCGACGATGGCATCGAAGAAGAGCGGGTCTATATATTGCGGCTCATAGTCGAGGCCGAGAGCGCGCAACTCCCCGACGAAGGCACGCAGATGGTTCTTCGAGCCTTCCAGCAAGTGCCCATAGGTCCGCTGCAAATCAGGCTGAACGGTTGCGTCGATCGCCTGCTGCAGATCGAGAATATCCAGATCCTCGATGGTTGCGCCGACCACCAAAGCCTGCGTCGAAGACTCGAGGCCGCTCGCGACCAACTCCTCGTACAGAGCCTGCAGCTCTGGATCGCTAAAGACCCCGGCACCTGGCAGGACCGGGTCCGCCAGCCCATAACGCTCGATCTTGCCGCCGAGGGCATCAAAGTGGCGCTGCTCAGAGACGGCGATGCGCTGCAGAACGACCAAATCCCACTGTGCATCCAGTGTGAGATAGACGTCGTGCGCGAGCTTCTCTTCCTCGCGCATCCAGAGCAGCGTATCGGCCTCCTCAGCGCTCAATACCGCTACTGGCGCTTGTATGCCCTGGCCCATGCCCTGGCCGCCTTGGCCAGCGAATTGACCGCCATCTTGAGGACCTCTCGCTATCGCGGGCAACGCACAGGTGCAGAGGACGAGGGTAGCAGGAAGGATCAGTGAGCGGATGTTCATATCGAGACCTTTATTCATTGGTGAATTGTGCTTTGGCCAATTGCATTTCGGCGCATTGCGCTTCAGCTAATTGCGCTTCAGCTAATTGTAATTTCGCGCATTGCGCTTCGACTCATTGCGCTTCAGGCAACTGCAACCTGCAGCCGATTACTCACTGCCCTGTCGAATCGCGCGCCGCTGTGCCAAATCTTCGGAGAAGCTTCTGGTCTGTGTCCGCAGCATCTCCCCATCCTGCTGTCCGCCACCTGAGCCGGATTGAGCCCGCGTCTGGCTTCGCTGCTGTGTCATCTTGCCTTGACCGCCGCCTCCTTCGCCTTGGCCATAGCCGCCACCGCCACCACCACCGCCTTTGGCCTGTACCTCTAGCGTCACCGCACAGGCGGTTAGGGTGGCCAATGCCAGAGCCTTGATCATTAACGAGCGTTGCATACGCGAGACCTCTTATTTCAGTGGATGAGACATCAGCACTCATCGACCGCGACCACGACCGCCGCCCTGACCCATACCCGAGCCGGAGCCCATACCCGAGCCGGAGCCCGAACCCATGCCTGAGCCTGCGGCTCCATGGCCTTGTCCCTGCCGGGCCTCGTAGCCGGCGCCATAGGGCAGGTCGCCGCGAAACCCGCCCTGGGAACGCTTCCCCGGCCCCTGCATCGGCGGCGTGCCTAGACTCGGCAGCCGATCGTCAGAACGCGGCGACCGGGGCGCCCAGCTCCCTCTCGGGAGGTCTTCCTGCAATAGCCGCAGATCCAAACTACCGGCGTCGGCGTCCAGCCCAGCGGGCTCCATGGCCCAGGTCGTCATTGGACCGGGCAACACGATCAACAGGCAAAGCAGGATTAGGCGTTTCGTCATCAGGATGTTTTCAGTGCTGACCTGGTGCATTCTGGTCCCGCGACATCGCGCTGGCATGTCAGCGCCCGCGCGTTCTGTATCCGTTTGTATCAGCGCCGCATGCGGCTGCAGCTTGTGGACCGAATCTTCGCTAAGCTCGACGCATGAACATCACGCCTGCTCGTATTCTGGTGGTGGACGATGATCCCGCGCTGCGTGATCTCCTCCAAGCCTATCTGACCGATACCGGCTTCGTCGTTGACCTGGCTGAAGACGGCCAGGCGATGCAGGAGGCGATGCAGCGCGCGATGCCAGATGCCATCGTGCTCGACCTCATGCTACCCGGCAGCGATGGCTTGGCCCTGACGCGGGAGCTGCGGACGCGGTCCCAAGTACCGATTCTGATGCTCTCGGCGCGCGGCGAAGAGATCGATCGGGTGGTGGGGCTAGAGCTTGGCGCCGATGATTATCTGGCCAAGCCGTTCAGCCCGCGCGAACTGCTGGCGCGTTTAAGGGCCTTATTGAGACGCGCCCAAGCCGCCCCCGCAGCGGTCTCAGCGCGCGATTGCTTCGGTCCCTATCGGCTCGACCGAGCGGCGCGCCGACTCCTCGCCGACGCTGTCGATGTCGGCCTGACCAGCGCCGAATACGACCTCATCGAGGTGCTGATCGATCGACCCGGCCGGGTGCTGACCCGCGATATCCTGCTGGACCTCCTCAAGGGCTATGATCGCGATCCCTACGATCGCACGGTAGATCTACGCGTCGCGCGTCTGCGGCGCAAGATCGAGCCAGACCCCGCCCACCCGGCCTATATCCGCACCGTTCGTGGGCTCGGCTACCTGTTCAATCCCAAGGGCGCCGATGGCTGAGCCAGCGCGAGCGCTTTCGCCCCACCGACTCAGCCTGCGCCAGCAGAATGCGCTACGCCTGGCGCTGATCTTCGTCCTCTTCGAGCTCGTTTCAGCCTTGGCCGTCGTGTTCCTGCTCATGCTGCCGATGGCCGAGCGCGCGTCCGCTGATCTCGCTGGGCTGATGGTGCTGTCAGCACAGACGCGCAGCGAGCTGCCGCCCGGGACGCGCCCGGCCTTCGAGAAGGAGCTGTTGCGCGCCCATGGCCTGGAGCTGCGCACGACGCCGCCGGTTGACGCCAAGCCACAGGATCGACACGGGCTCTATCTGCGCGCGCTCGAGCACCGGCTCAGGGCGCGGACCGGCCAGGAGATCAAGATCCTCGGGGCCAAGCAGGCCAACGCGCTGTGGCTCTGGGCAGGCCTGCCGAGCGGCGGCCAAACCCTCTGGCTGGGCTTTCCGCAAAGCCGCGTCGGCCCACATCCATTGGCCGCCTTGCTGCTGACGCTGAGCGTTGGACTGCTGCTCGCCGCCCTGGCCGCCTGGTGGTTGGGCGGCGTGATCCTGACGCCGATCAAGCGCTTCGACAGCGCCGCTGCGACCCTTGGCCGAGGCGAGACGCCGACCCTCCTGCCCGAGCAAGGCCCACGTGAGCTGGCCGGACTGGCGCACCGCTTCAATCGGCTGAGCACGCAGATCCGCGAGCTGCTCGAGGCGCGCACCACCTTGCTCGCAGGGCTTTCCCACGATCTTCGCACACCGCTGGCGCGCATGCGTCTTGCACTCGAAATGCTCCAGCGCCGACCTGACCCGGCCTGGATTGAGCGGTTGGATCAGGATATCGGCGAGATGGATCAGCTGATTGGCAATGTGCTGATGCTCGCGCGCGGCCTCAGTCAAGAGCCCTCCGAGCCGGTTGAGCTGTCCGCACTCCTGGAGGAGCTTGCAGCCGCGACACGCGCAACCGGTGCCGATGTACGGGTACGCTGCCCAAGCATCGAGATGCAGACCGCTGTCGAGGCCTTGCGGCGGGTACTCTCCAATCTGCTCAACAATGCGCAGCGCTACGCCGGGGCACGCCCGATCGAGCTTCAGGCTCAGCGGTCTGCTGAGCACTGCCGCATTGGCGTCTTGGACCTCGGGCCGGGCATCCCGACCGCCGAGCTGGAAGCGGTGTTTCGTCCCTTCCATCGCGTGGAGCACTCCCGCAGCCCGAACACCGGAGGCACCGGGCTGGGGCTCGCCATCGTCAAACAGCTAGCGCAAGCGCATGGCTGGCAGGTTTGGCTCGAGAATCGGCCGGATGCAGGGCTAGCGGCCTGGGTCGAGCTGCCGATCCAGATCCTAGCCCAGCAGTAACGCCTCTTGGATGCGCTCGATGTAGAAACCGAAACCGCCTTCAGCGATTGCCTGGACGTTGGCGATACTATAGGCGAAACGCAGAGCACTCACTCATTTCAGTGGAGAAGCTGATGCCATTGCCCAATTCGGCCCGCTGCTTGGCAAGCGTCAACTTCAACCCTCAGCACTGGCTCAAGCGCGCGTTACATCATCGCATCACCGCCTGGGTGATCCTAGCCCTGTCGCTCGTCCTCACGGCACTGGCCTGGTCCATCTCAGCCCAGGCCATCCGCGCCAAGGCGGAGCAGCGGTTTCGCTTCCAGACACAGGATATCGTCGCGGCGATCAGCAAGCGCCTACTCACCTACGAGACCGCGTTGCGCGGCGGCGCCGGCCTGTTCAACGCCTCAGACGAGGTCACACGCCAGGAATGGCACCAATACGTCTCGGATCTGCAGCTGCAGCAGAATTTCCCCGGCATTCAGGGCCTCGGCTTCAGCCTCATGCTGTCTTCGAGCGAACGCGAGGCACATCAGGCAGCGGTGCGAGCCGAGGGATTCCCGGACTACAGCATCCGTCCCGAGGGTGAGCGCGAAACCTACAGCGCCATCGTCTATCTTGAGCCCTTCGACTGGCGCAATCAGCGCGCCTTCGGCTACGACATGTTTTCTGAGCCGGTCCGGCGCGCGGCGATGGAACGCGCGCGAGATTCTGGCCAGCCGGCGATATCGGGCCGGGTCACGCTGGTGCAGGAGACGGACGAGGATGTCCAGTTCGGGTTTCTCATGTACATGCCCCTGTATCGTCCAGGCTGGCCGGTGACGACCATCGCCGAGCGGCGCGCGGCGCTGCTGGGTTTTGTCTATAGCCCGTTTCGCGTCAAGGACTTTCTCGAGGGCATCCTGGGCGCCGATCAAGGCGGAATCGATCTGGAGCTGTTCGATGGCGACACCCCTTCGCGTGGCAGCCTACTACTCCACAACCCGTCCGAAGCGACGCTCACTGCGCTGACCCCGAAGGATTCCGACGCCCTCAGCGCGCTGGTGCGAATGCCAGTCAATCAACACCTCTGGACGCTATCGCTGCATGCGCTGCCCAGCTATTTGTCGGCCGCGGAGAGCGCACAGCCACTGATTGTCGCGGCCGGCGGCATCACCATCGATGTCTTCCTGTTCATCATCATCGCTTCCATCAGTCGCCAACAGCGCTCTGACGAACATCAGTCGCAACAATTGCGAGCGCAGCTCGACGACAGCGAGGCGCGTTATGGCGCCCTATTCAAGAGCGCCAAGGCGGTCATGCTTCTCGTCGACCCAGACACCGGCGCCATCCTTGAGGCCAACCCGGCCGCACAGCGCTTTTATGGCTATGACCAAGACCAGCTGCAACGGATGCGCATCGCGGACATCAATCAGCTGCCGGCCGATGAGATTCAGCGCCAGATGCAAGCGGCGCATCAGCAACAGCAAGACTGTTTCCTCTTCCCCCATCGCCTGGCCAATGGCGAGGTGCGCCAGGTCGAGGTGCACTCTGGACCCTTCCACTATGGCGGCAAACCAGCGCTGTATTCCATCATCCACGACGTCACTGAGCGCGAGCGCATCGCCGCGGCGCTGCTGACTAGCGAACGCCGCTATACCGTCATTCTCGCAGTCACCGGCGAAGGCCTCTGGGATTGGAACATCGCCACCAATCAGGTGACCCACAATGAGCGCTGGGTTGAGATTCTGGGCATCGAGGACCTGGCCGCCGAGCATCCGTTCGAGGAGCTCAAGGCACGACTGCACGAGGACGATCGTGCCGAGGTACTGTCGGTCATACAGGATGCCCTGGCAGGCCGTGCGTTCTATCATCACGAGCATCGCATGCGCCGACAGGATGGACAGGTGATCTGGGTGTTGGATCGAGGCCAAGTGGTCGAGCGTGACGCCGCCGGCAACCCCCAGCGCATGCTCGGAAGCCTGGTCGACATCAGCGAGCGGGTCGCCCAAGAAACCGCCCTCGACACCGAGCGCAAACGCCTGCAAAACGTCATCGATGGCACCCAAGCTGGCACCTGGGAGTGGAATATCGAAACCGGTGAGACCCTGTTCAATGCCCGCTGGGCGGAGATGATTGGCTATACGCTGGAGGAACTGGCGCCGATCTCCATCGACACCTGGATGCAGGTCACCCACCCAGACGACCTAAAACATTCGACCGCGCTGCTGCAGCAGCACCTCGCGGGCGAGACCCCCTATTACAGCTGCGAGCTGCGCATGCGTCACAAGGCGGGGCATTGGGTCTGGATGCAGGACCGGGGCAAGGTGATGAGTTGGACGCCTGAGGGCAAGCCCGGGGTCATGTCCGGCACGCACCAGGACATCACCGCGCGCAAGGAGGTCGAGGAGCAGTTGCGAGAGGCCGAGGCCTTGCTGCGCTCTGCCCTCGAAACCATCCATGAGGGCTTCGTCATCTTTGATCCGCAGGATCGACTGGTCTATTGCAACGAAGAATACCGAGCGCTGTTTCCGCGCTCGGCGGCCATCATCGAGCCCGGCCGCAGCTTCGAAGAGATCCTCCGCCATGGCGTTACCCATGGGCAATACATGGCCCTTGAGGATCGCCATGGCGGTTGCGTTAGCGAAGAGGACTGGATTACCGAGCAACTGGCGGCTCACCGCGAGGGGGACCGCGAAGTGCTGCGCAAGCTCAGCGATGGGCGTTGGGTGCAAGTGCGCGAGCGGCGCACGCCGACTGGCCATACCGTCGGCTTCCGCGTCGACGTCACAGAGCTCTACCAGGCCAAAGAAGCGGCCGATAGCGCTAATATCGCCAAGAGCCGCTTTCTCGCAACCATGAGCCACGAGATCCGCACTCCGATGAACGCCATTCTCGGCATGGCGCAGCTGCTCTCGCTGCCGCAGCTCACCGATCACGACCGTCAGGACTACGCGCGGACCATCTTGGATTCAGGCCAGACCTTGCTCAAACTGCTCAATGACATCCTCGACTTCTCGAAGATCGAGGCCGGCAAGGTACAGCTCGACCTGGCACCCTTCTCGCCCGCGGTGTTGCTGCGGGATGTGCATGCGCTGTTTGCCGCGCATACTCAGAGCAAGACTGTGCAACTGGAGCAGGACTGGCGGGGTCCGCCAGGACAGGGCTATGAGGCCGATGCGCATCGCTTGCGCCAGATGCTGGTGAATCTGCTCAGCAATGCAATCAAGTTCACCCAACAAGGCAGCATCCGTCTGGAGGCGACCGAGCTCTCGCGGGATCACAATACCGCTCTGCTCGAATTCTCCGTCTCCGATACCGGTCTCGGGATCGAGCCATCACTCCAGAACCTACTGTTCAAGCCCTTCTCGCAAGTCGATAGCTCCACAACGCGGCGCTATGGCGGCACCGGTCTTGGCCTCTCGATCATCGACAGCCTGGCGCGGTTGATGGGGGGCGAGGTCGGCGTCGAAAGCACCGTTGGACGCGGGTCGCGTTTCTGGTTCCGCCTCCGCGCACCGTGCGTGGCCCTGCCGACATCGCCGTATCCTGATGCGGCGTCTTATGTTGTCTCCCCCATGCAGGCCAGCGGCCAGGTCTTGGTGGTCGACGATGATCCGATCAATCGTCAGGTGATCCAGACGCTTCTCAGCAGACTTGGACTCAGCGTGACGCTCGCCGAAGATGGGCAGCAAGGACTCACCAAGGTCACAACCTGGCAGACATCCACGCCGGGTGCAACACTCGATCTGGTGCTCATGGATTGCCAGATGCCGGTGCTCGACGGCCTTGCTGCGACGGCGCAGATTCGCCAGTGGGAGCAAGACCAGAAGCAAGACAGGAAGCAAGACAAGAAGCAAGACCAGGAACAGCCCCAGGCGCAGGCGCACTTGCCGATCATTGCCTTGACTGCCAACGTGCTCGAGGAAGATCGCCAGCGCTGCTTGAGCGCGGGCATGGACGATATCCTCGACAAGCCGATCTTGCTCGACGCCCTCCAGGCCATGCTCGAGCGCTGGCTGCCAAAGGCAATCGCGCCAGCACCAGACTCGGTCCGGGTGGAAGCCCTCATCAGGGATTTGCAGCCCTTGTTGGTACAGCACAAGCTCGATGCACTCGCGCGCTTCAAGACCTTGCAAGCGGAGGTCGCGGGAACGCCTCTCGCGATGGAGCTGAACGAGATCGGCGCGGCATTGACCCAGTTCCGGTTTGATCAAGCGCAGGAACAGTTGCGCCAGCTCGCCCAGACCCAGGGCTGGGAGCTATAACGCATGGCAGACCAACGCCCGCGCATCTTGGCCATCGACGATACGCCAGCAAACCTCCTCATCTTGGGGACGGCGCTGTCCGAAGAGTTCGATCTGCAAATCGCCACATCCGGGCCCGAGGGGCTGGCACTAGCCACCCAGTCGCCCCCCGACCTGATCCTGCTCGATGTGATGATGCCGGGCATGGATGGTTTCGAGACCTGCGAGCGGCTCAAGACGATGCCAACGCTGCGGGAGATCCCGGTGGTCTTCGTGACCGCTCTTAATGAGATCGATGCCGAGTCGAGAGGCTTGCGCTGTGGCGCCGCTGATTACATCCTCAAGCCGATCAACGTCGCCATCACCCAGCAGCGCATCCACAACCTGTTAGAGCGAGACCAACTGCGCCGCGAGGTTGCTCACCAGCGCGACCAGCTTGCCGCGCGCCTCCAATCGCTGCAACGTCACGACACCTGGATGATCCAGCGCAACCAGATGATCGAACGACTGCTCGCCTGCGCGAACCGCGAGGAGGCCCACCAGATCATTGCCCAAGGCGCCGCTGAGCTGTTTGCGGGCCATGCCGGCCTGCTCGCGACGCCAGACAAGGCCGATAGCACGCAGCTCAAGGTCGTCGCAACCTGGGGCGATGTCCAGACGGTGCCGGAGCGATTCGCAGCGGAGGACTGTTGGGCGATACGACTGAATAGCGTCCACGAAGTGTCAAACCACGCCAGCAGCACCCAGTGTCAGCACTTCGTCCAAGCGCCGCCCAGCGCTTATCTCGGGGTTTCCCTGATGGTGCGCGGCGAGACGCTCGGTCTACTGCACATCAGTCTCGCCAATGCGATCGACGCCGAGCAGCGCCGAGAGCTGCGCAGCCTCACCCTCGCCGTCAGCGAGTCGATCAAGCTGGCGCTCTCGAACCTTCAACTGCAAGAAGAGCTGCGTGAGGCAGCCATCCGCGACCAGCTCACCGGACTCTTCAATCGCCGCTATCTCGACGAGACCCTACCGCGCGAGCTCCACCGGTGCCAACGTGAGGCCAAGCTGTTAGTCGCAGCGATGTTAGACGTGGACCACTTCAAACGCTTCAACGACCACTATGGTCACGATGCTGGCGATGAGGTGCTGCGGGGGGTCGGTGCGCTACTGAACCGCAATTTGCGCGCCGACGACCTCGCCTGCCGCTACGGCGGTGAGGAGCTGACGCTGATCCTGCCGAATGCCACCGCGGAAGAGGCCAGGGGTCGGCTGGAGCGTATCCGCTGCGACATCATGGCTCTACGTGTCCTGTATCAGGATGGGGAATTACCTCCGGTCACGATCTCCATCGGCATTGCCGCCAGCCGAGTCGGCGAGCTCGACGCCGCCGCGCTGCTGGCGCGGGCCGATGCCGCGCTCTATCGAGCCAAGGCCAGTGGGCGCAACCGGGTGGTCGTCGCGGCCGAGCAACAGCGTGCATCCGGCCGGGCCTGAACGCCATCACAGACAACCACTCAGAGCGCTGCAATACCGACCAAGGCGTTTGCCCATCACGGCAAGCCCATTACGGCAAGCCCATCGCAACAGCCAGCGTCACCAGCATCGCCCAGCCTGAGTCTGCGGCTCTCGGTCTCAGTCGAGGTTGCGCGACAAGCTATCAATACGCAGCAATTGCTGCACCAGATCGCCGGTGTCATCCGCTTTATCCAAATCTTCGAGCGCAGTCCAAGAATAGTCTGCTTCGAGTCGATACGAGGCCAAGTAGGGGTGCGGCGGCGCGCCGCGCCAGTCCTCGGGGGAGAGCATCGAGAAGTAGCGCTTGCCATCGGGCTTGCGATAGAGATGGTAGATCTTCCCCGGCAGGCGTTTGAAGGCGCACTCGGCATGCGTGAGGGCATGCTCGTCGCGGGCCTCATCCAGGGCCTTGCGCGCTTCGGCCTGCAACGCCTTGATCTGATCGGCGATGACGCGCAGCTTGGCGCTGGTGCGCGCGCTGAGCATGGACTCGGCACGCTCGATCTCCTCGGCCAGCGCCGGGGCCTGGAATGCCGGCGCCAGCCGGCTCACCGGATACGGCGAGCTTCGGTCAGAGCCTTGATGTAGGAGGGCCTTCTTCTCGTCAGTCATTGGATTCCTATGTGTCGATTTGCCGCTCAGCCAAGATCACTGGATCAGGGGGGGCATGAGGGTCATGGGACAACGCCGGTGATCTCAAGCCGGTGATCTCAACCAGTGATCTGATCTCAACCATTGATCTCAGGTTGCTTCACAGTATTTGTCTGATGTGCGGATCGAGGCTACTGACCGTGATCATTGCTGCAAGGTGCGGCCACCATCCACTGCAATGATCTGGCCGGTGATGTAATCAGCATCGCGCACCAAGAACAGCAGGGTCCGGGCGATGTCATCTGGCGTCCCCGCACGCCCGAGCGCGGTGCGCGATAGGATCTCGTCCTTGGTCGCGTCCGAGAGCCCTTGCTCCGGCCAAAGGATAGCGCCCGGCGAGATGCCGTTGACCCGCACCTCGGGGCCAAGTTCCCGCGCCAGTGTCTTCACCATCATCGCATTACCGGCCTTGGCGATCGAATAGATCGGGTGTGACTTGAGTGGGCGTTGGGAATGGATGTCGACCAGATTGATCACCGCGCCGCAGCGCTGGCGCAGCAGCGGGGCGGCCGCTCGCGTCAGAAAGAACGGTCCTTTCAGGTTCGAGCCGAGCAGGTTGTCCCACTGCGTCTCGGTCGCCTCCTCGAGCGGCGTTGGATAGAAACTGGAGGCATTGTTGACCAGAACATCGAGACGACCATGGTAGGCTTCGACCTCGGCGACCAGCGTCGTCAGGCCGGCGATGTCGCAGAGGTCCGCTTGCACCAACTGCACCGAACCCTTGCGCTCCCGCTCAAGCGACTGTTGTAGGGCCTCGGCGGCCTCGCGAGACTGATGATAATGCAGTGATAGATGGGCGCCTTCGGCGTGCAGCAACCGCGCGATCCGCGCACCAATGCGATGTGCCGCCCCGGTGATCAAGACGACCTTGCCCTGGAGCGAGCCCGATCCTGAGCACGCTTGCCTTGGATCATCTTGCGCTGGGTTGTCTTGCGCTCGGTCGCCGCGCACTGCGCTCGCTGGATGGGCTGCTGGCTGATCAGTCAATCGATTTCTCCAGGTAGGCGATTTCCGCGACATCGAACGATCGTCTCGCTGATCCTTTTGTCTGGCTGCTGTGTCAGGCTAAGGCTCATGATGCCGCATGAGCCCCCCCGAATGAATCGCGTGAGATTCACGCGAACGCGCAGGCGACGGGTTGCGAGAGGATCAGAAGCATAGATGCGGACGGACGGATAGACACCGGTTTACAGGAACAGGGCACAGAAATAGGGCACAGAAATAGGGGCACAGGAACAGAAGACGCGAGCATCTGTGTCAATCGGTGATCATCTGTGGTTCGATGCGCTGGCTGCAACCGCAGCTGACCAACAGAACTTGATGGACCCTATCGATGGTTGATGTCGAAGATCATGCCACGCAACACCGCCTGGCACTCGAGACGCTGATCCGCGCTGAGATCAAGGCCGCGGGCGGCCAGCTCAGTTTCGACCGCTTCATGGAGCTTGCGCTCTATGCCCCAGGGCTGGGCTATTACGTCGCCGGTGCCACAAAGTTGGGGGCGGCAGGCGACTTTGTCACCGCCCCCGAGATCTCTCCGCTGTTCGGACGCTGTCTCGCGGTCAGCTGTCGCGAGGTGCTGAGGGCACTCGAAGCGCATCCTATGCACAGCCGCAGCATCAGCCGCAGCCGCAGCCCCAGCCCCAGCCC
>NZ_NRRY01000062.1 GCF_016583905.1 Lamprobacter modestohalophilus
CGTGATGGCCCGGTCTTTGTGAGTCTCTGTCATTGGTCTGCTCCGCTACCTTGGTTGACGATGGGTTCTCATCATCGCTTATTGTGCCCGCTCGGGGTGTGTTGGAGGAGCGGGGCGGACCATTCCATTACCAGCCGGCATCGCCGAGACTGAAACAGTGATAAGGACAGGAATGCGCGCGGATTCCATCAGGGCGCGAGGAGCGATCACGCCACCTCATCACGACGCCGGATATATGGCCGCAACGTTTCCTTCTGCTGAACAGTCAAGTGGCTCTTGCATCGCGGGGCGGACCATATATGGAAGATGCGATAGTCGCAGTCGGCGTCGAGCGCCAACGGCACCCATTCATGTCCGTTGACCTCGGTGCCGATCAGGAGACCCTGCGCGGCAACGGCGGCTCGATAGTCATCGAATTGGTCGACGATCATCTCGAAATGGTCGCTGATACCGCAGATGCGGGCGTGACCAAGCGCGGCGATCAGCTCGATCGTCTGTTCGGGCACGATAGAGCTATCGGTATCCGACCAAGTCGTGTGGATATGCAGATCTTGGGGCAGTGGAGCCGGTTTCATGGCAGGCTTCGTGTGCGCGGGGTAGCAGAGTGGCGAAGGATCAACGACCAGCATGAGCCAGGCTGCTCACGCGCGGTCAAGCGTGGTGAGAGTGTGACAGCAACAGGTGACAGTCGTTTGACCGGTGCTCAGTCCGGCTCCGCGAGCCAGTCTTTTGGCACCAGATAGTGCTCGTAGAGTCTGGCCTCTGCGGAGCCTGGCTCTGGCTGCCAGTCATAGCGCCAGCTGACCTGCGGAGGTAGGGACATCAGGATGGATTCGGTGCGGCCACCGGATTGCAGGCCGAACAGGGTGCCGCGGTCGTAGACCAGATTGAATTCGACGTAGCGTCCGCGCCGATAACATTGGAATTCGCGCTCGCGCGCACCGTAAGGCATCCCTTTTCGACGCGCGACAATGGGCCGGTAGCCGGGCAGATACTGCTCGGCAACGCTGCGCATGAAGGCAAAGCTGCGCTCGAAGCCCCAGTGGTTGAGGTCGTCGAAGAACAGGCCGCCAACACCGCGCGGTTCGGCGCGGTGCTTGAGATAGAAATAGCCATCGCAGGCCTCCTTCAGGCGCGCGTGCAGGGCAGCGGCGTCTTCTTCTGAGGTGCCAAAATTCGCGCAGGCGACACGCGCAGAGCGATGCCAATCGCGCACATCCTCATCGAAGCCGTAGTAAGGCGTGAGATCGAAGCCGCCGCCGAACCACCAGACCGGCTCGCTGCCCGGCTTCTCGGCGATGAAGAAGCGCACGTTCATGTGCGAGGTCGGTACGTAGGGGTTGCGCGGGTGCATGACCAGTGAGACACCCATGGCCTGAAAGCTGCGGCCGGCGAGCTCTGGGCGGCTGGCGCTGGCGGTCGCTGGCAGCGCATCGCCGTGGACGTGGGAGAAGTTGATCCCGCCTTTCTCGAACACCGCGCCGTCCTCGAGGATGCGACTACGGCCGCCGCCTCCGCCGGGGCGCGTCCAGGCATCCTCGCGGAAAACGCCCGCGCCATCCTCGGCTTCGAGTGCTTGGCAGATGCGATCTTGTAGGTCGAGCAGGTAGTGCTCGACGGCTTCGGTGTCGGGTTGGTCGGGTCTGGTCATTGGGGTGTTGGGGGCTGCATCGGCGATAGCCTAGATCGGCTGGTACTGGATGTTGGGCTGGGCAATAGGCTGAATGCACGGGCGATCGCTGGCTTGGCCTTTTGTCGGGTGCTTGGGACGCTTGGCTCGGGTGCGGACGCCTGCTCAGGCGGTCAAGCGGCGCGCGCGCTTTGGATCATCTCGTAGGCGCGGCGGATCTCATGCGTCTTCTGGGTGGCCATCTTCATCATCTCCTCGGGCAGACCCTTTGAGACCAATTTGTCTGGGTGATGCTGGCTCAAGAGTCGGCGATAAGCGCGCTTGATGGTGGCGTCGGAGTCTTTGGGCGTTACGCCGAGCACGGCGTAGGCTTCCCGGAGGTTGGGGGCTCGGTGTGTGGCTGTGCGGCGTCTGCTGCCGCTGCCACCAGTGCTACCTGCGCCGCTGCCAGCACCCTGAGGGCCAGCGCTACCGGCAAAATTGCGTTGCAGCCGCACCAGGGTCTCGAGCTGCTTGAAGAGGATCTCGGGCACGTTCAGACCGGCCCGAATCTGACTCAGCACCTGGCGCTGCGCAAAGGTGGGCTCGCCGTCGACATAGGCCGCTTGGATCTGGATCTCGAGGAACATCTGGATCAGCGAGCGTTGACCGCGGCATTCGCGGCGGAAGGTCTCGACCACGGCGGGCAGATCGAAATCGGCTGACTTGCCGAGTCGGAACAGCTTGATGGCGGCGCTGCGCATCTCAGGCGAGAGCCGAAGCTGCGTCATGATGCTCTCGGCGAGTGCGATCTCGGCCTCGGAGACTCGCCCATCGGCCTTGGATAAATGGCCCATGGTTGAGAAGGTGGCGGTGAAGAAGGCGCTCTGGATGCGTTGCCGATCACCCGGCGGCAGCTGCGCGTTGCGCTGCAGTTTTTTCAGGCCTTGGTCGACGCCATGGCCGAGCGCAGCCCCCAGCATGGCGCCAAAAGGCCCGCCGGCGGCGAGCCCAATGAATCCGCCAATGACCTTACCTACCCATCGCATCGACACTGCTCCTGACATTCATCGTGCATCTGATCGCGCATCGCTGCCCCGGACGCGTGGCGCTTGCTAAAAGCACTTGCTAGAGGCGTTTGCTACAGGGTACCTACTTGCCCTTGATGTACTCGAGATCAGAAAACGAGTACACCCAATGCGGTCTGAAGGCAACCAGGATGACCATGATCCAGCCGTTGAGCATCGCTTCTGGGAGGAACATCAGCGGGAAGAATGGCACGACCGTTTGGCTCAGCTCGGCCATGGTGTAGGCGCCGGAGCCGGCGAGCAGCCAGGCCGCCATGTAGCCCATGGCAACGCCGACCAGTCCGGCGGTCAGGAAGCCGTTGACCAGCACATAGACGAAGAATTGCTTCGGCAGAAAGCGGCGAATCAGGATCAGCAATGCGAGGGTCAGGCTGATCGGCAGCACGCCGGAGACCAGTGCATTCAGCGCGAAACCGTCCCAGGCGCCGCCACCGTTAAGGGTGATCCCGAGTAGCGCCAGCGAGGCGGCGATCACGGCAAACCCCCAGCCGAACATCAGGGTGACCGCCGTGAGGCCGAGCAGGTGATACGACAGCCCGGGCTGGACCTGCGTTTCCATCTGCCAGAGCAACAGCAGTGCCACGGTGGCGCCGAAGAAGACATGCGTCAGGCGCGCCTCCAGGAGCTTGCGCCAGGGTGCGAGCCAGAGCGCGAGGAGCAGACAGATGCCGTACAGAATGACGGCGGTCCAGATCGCGAATGGCGAGAAGAGGCTAGGGTCGAGCGTCATGACTGGTCAGCACGGAGGTGATCGGCATGCGCGCTCGCTTGCGGACACAAGCATCGCGCAACGAGTGAGCGCTTTTTCGCCAATGCTGTCTGGTGATCAGCCGTCTGGCGATCAGTGGCGGCGGCTGTCAAGGCCTGTTTGGACCACCTAGCACGCCTGGCCCACCGAGCCCATCTGGCCCGCGTGCTGGGGTGCCGCGATGCGGGGGAGGCTGCTTGTGTTAAGTGGATCTCGTTTGAGGCCATCTCGATTCGAGCCTATATAGAGGGGCGATAGTATCTTGTAGCTAGGTTGAGCTCAGCGGCTTCGACCTCAACCGACCCGAGCTACGATCTAACGAACAGGAGTGGCTATGAATCAGCGTCCCTTGGGGATGACCGACCTGCGGGTCAGCGAGCTTTGCCTGGGCACCATGACCTTTGGTGAGCAGAACACCGAGGCGGAGGCCTTCGCGCAGCTCGACCGCGCCGTCGACGCCGGCATTAACTTCATCGATACCGCCGAGATCTATCCGGTGCCGCCGAAGGCCGAGACCCAGGGCGCGACCGAGCGCTTCATCGGCAATTGGCTCGCCGAGCGCGGTGGCCGTGAGCGCTTGATCATCGCCAGCAAGGTTGCCGGGCCGGGCGACTGGATCGACTATCTGCGCATGCCGGGGCGACGCTTGGACCGCACCAACATCGAGGCGGCGCTCGACGCCAGCCTGAAGCGTCTGCAGACGGATTATATCGATCTTTACCAACTGCATTGGCCGGATCGGGAGACCAATTACTTCGGCCAGCTCGGCTACAGTCACCCGGAGACGGACGACAGTGTGCCGCTGCTCGAGACGCTGCAGGTGCTAGATGATCTGGTCAAGGCGGGCAAGGTGCGCCATGTCGGGCTCTCCAACGAGACGCCTTGGGGCACGATGCGGATGCTGGCGTTGGCCGAGGCCCACGGCCTGCCGCGCATAGTCAGTATCCAGAACCCCTACAGCCTGTTGAATCGCAGCTTCGAGGTCGGCCTGGCCGAGGTCGCGATCCGCGAGCATTGTGGTCTGCTGGCCTATTCGCCGTTAGCGTTCGGGATGCTGAGCGGCAAGTATCTCAATGGTGCGCGGCCGGCGGGTGCGCGGCTGACGCTGTTCTCGCGCTTCGATCGGTATTCGAACGCGGAGGCCGAGCAGGCGACCGCCGACTACTGCGCGATTGCGCAGCGGCATGGGCTGGACCCGGCGCAGATGGCGCTGGCCTTTGTCACCAGTCGACCGTTCGTGACCTCGAACATTATTGGCGCGACGACGCTTGAGCAGCTCGAGAGCAATCTCGCCAGCACCTCGCTGACCCTGAGCGATGAGGTCTTGCAAGCGATCGAGGCAGTGCACACTCGGCAGCCGAATCCGAGTCCGTAGGCGATCCTTTCGCCGTCGCTCGCGTCGCCGATCGCCATTCGCGCTGGCCTTCAGAGAGAGCGCGTTCCTTCAGCGATCAGCGGAGGCGGAATGAGTCGATCTCTTGACCGAGAAGGCAAGCCGCTTGATTGAGCCCGGTGACCGGTGGCCAATCATTCGCCGCTGTGAGCCTTAGGTGTAGCGCTCAGGCCGTCGATCCCGAGCTGACCACAGCTGCGGCCGGCGAGGGCGTTGGCCCGCTCAAGCACCTCGGCGAGATCCGCGCCCTGCAGCATGGCATCGATGACGGCGGCGTTGAAGACGTCGCCAGCGGCAATGGTGTCAACCAGGGTTTCCGGTGGATGGGCGGGGGCAAACAGCAGCTCGCGCGCTTCGGTAAGCGCGTAGGCACCCTTTGCACCCCAGGGCAGGATCAGCAACCTCGCGTCGCAGTTGCTGGCGAAGGCTTGCAGAAAGGCTTCCGGCTCGCGCGCTCCTTGTTGCTCGGCAAAGGCGCGCGAGACGATCAGCAGGGTCTGGCGACCGCTGGGGAGCCGAAACAGCCGTTCGATCCCGGGGCGCGGTTTCTCGATCTCCACAGAGATGGGCAGGCCAGGACACTCAGTGGCGACGCGAGCGATCATCGCCTCGGTCTCGGCAGGGTTGCGACCCTCGAAGTGGGCCCAGTCGAGGTTGGTCAGATCGACTTGGGTAAACTCGGCGGCGCTGAGCTCTGGCAGGTCGCGATAGTGGACGATGGTGCGGCTGCCGGTGGCGCGGCTCAGGCTGATGTAGGAGGTTGGTGTTGCGCCGCCGCGCACGCTGGTTGCGCCCTCGATGTCGATGTTGCGTGCCGCGAGGTCGTCGCGAATCTGCGCCCCGCCGAGGTCATCCGCTAGGGTGCCGGCCCAACGGCAATGATGGCCTAGCTCGCTCAGCACGGCGAGGGTATTGGCGCAGTTGCCACCGCGCAGAAGACGCTGAGCGCCGGCGCGGACCTCAGCGTCCTCGGCCGGGTAGCACTCGACCTGGTTGATGATATCGAGGGTCGCGATGCCGACGCCGAGCACGCTGGCTGGGTGTTTGCTTGTGGAGACTGGTTGGTTGCTCATTGAACGCGGGAGTGGTCAGGCGAGTTTGCGGGCACTATCGAGAATGACCTGATGTCATTGCCGGGGCTTTGTCGACCTTGTCAGCCTATGTGAGTATGGGCCAAACTTTATTGGTTACTACTACAACACTAGAGCAACCACCACAGCGAAGGAGGGTCATGATGATGTCGCCTTTTGAGCATCTGCGGGATGAATTCAGCCATGCCTGGGACGCGCTGATCGATGGCTGGCAACGACTCTATCGGCGCGCGGCCGGCGCGATGACGCGGTTCAGTCAGGGATCTGAGGCACAAGCGGACTCGGCCAGTAGCACCGCGCTCGCCGAGCGCAGCACCGGTTGGGGCGTGCTCGCCGGTGAGGTGCTGGATGGAGAGGACAAGATTGTCGTACGGTTGGAGACGCCCGGCATGAGCAAGGACGATTTCGATCTTGAGGTTGTCGGCGATTACTTGGTTGTGCGCGGCGAGAAACGCGTCTCGCGCGAGGAGACCCAAGGGCGGTGGCAGATCACCGAGTGTGCCTACGGGAGCTTCGAGCGCGCGATCCCACTGCCGGCGCAGGTCAATGGTGATCAGGCGAGCGCCAGCTATGAGCAGGGCGTGTTGCGTGTCGAACTGCCGAAGCGGCAGCCGCGTGAGCGCGGTGTCAAGCTCGCTGTAAGCTGATCTCTCGCGGTGAGCTGATCCTTATAGTCAGTCGATGCGGTCATCGATGCGGCCAGTTTGGTGTTTGCTTGCCGCACCGATGCGTCCAGTTCGGTGGCCGCTCGCCGCATCGATGCAGATCGAGCTAAACCAGATCGCGCTCGATCTCTTGGCTCCAGGTGTTAGCGAAGACGCGGCGTTCGTGCTCGAACGCATCGAGCTGTGCATGCAGTAGAAAATGGGTCGGGGTCGAGGTCAGGATGGTGCGCGTCAGTGTCCGGATCGCCCAGTCGCCGCGGCTGAGTCCGCGCTCCCACAGGGTCTCGCCGCGAACTGAATTGAAGTCGCTACCGCGGTAGCTGTACCACTCGAGCGCCTTGCGCTGGAGCGCCAGGTCGATCTCCGGCAGGTAGATCGTGCCCTCATCGTTGATCACCTCGAGGGTGGATTCGTCGTTGGCCAGGTCGCGGATCACGCGCCAGTTGTGATGCGCTTCTGTGTGTCGCTCAGGTCTCTGTGCTGGCGCGCCCTCGGCAGGCTCGAAGCCAATCCGGGCGTCATGCGCGCGCGGCTCGCGCACCGGCAACAGCATCCGGCTGCTGCTGGTCTCGATACTCAGACGCACTGGCTGCGGTGGTGGCCAGGCGAGCGGCCAGTAGGAGGTTGATAGGGAGAGTCGGAGCCTATGTCCGGCTGGGAAGCCTTGGCCGACGTCATTGAGCTTGATGCGGACCTGGTAGCGGTGGCCTGGCTGCAATGGCTGTGGCATAGCGCTGCCATTGCGGTGTGTCAGGTTCAGCAGGCCATAGGTGACGCGCGTCGCCTCGTCGTTTGGACGCACGTCTGAGAGTCGTGCTGCCACCATCGCAACCGGGCGATTTGCGCTCAGGGTCAGCTCGATGATGACCGCGCCGAGGATCTCGAGCGGTTGCTCCAAGGGGGCGCTGGTGAATACCAAGGCGCCGCCGTCCTCTTCGCGCTGATCGTGCGGCAGGTCAGGGGTGGCGGCATAGGAGCACCACTTGCCGGCAAACAGACCGACACTCAGCGGCGACTGGATCTCGCTGGCCTTTGTGATGCCTTGAGGTGGCTCTGGAGAGGTTTGCAGCTCACCGGGCGAGCGCAGCCAATAGGCCTGTTCGGTGATGTTCATTGATGGCCAGTTGGGCTCACCCACCCAGCGCCCTGGCCGCTCCGCATAGGAGGTGGTTGGTGGTACGCTGTCCTGCATCCAGGCCCGCAGCATCGGCTCCTGCATGATGCCGGTGTCGTGATCTTTGAGCCATTGGTCCCACCAGCGCAGACATTCCTGGAGGAAGCCGATCGCCGGGCCAGGAACGCCTTGGTGCGGGTATTTATGGCTCCAGGGACCGATCAGGCCGAGACGCGGTACCCGCAGGTTCGCAAGTAGGCGGAAGACCGCGTTCGAGTAGCCATCGGCCCAGCCGCTGACGGCCATGACCGGGCATTGCACGGCGTCCCAGTCTTCGCAGATCGAGCCGTGCTGCCAGTAGGCATCGCGCCGCTGATGACGGAGCCACTCGCCAAGCCAAAGGCCGCTGCCTTCGAGACGCTGCATCCACAGCGCGCGCCAGTTGTCGCCGACTAGCGCTGGGTCGGGTGGTAGTGAGTTATAGGCGAACATGGTCGAGGCCCAGGAGAGGTTGTCGCCGAGCAGGCAGCCGCCCATGTGGTGCACGTCGTCGGCAAATCGGTCGTCGGTCGAGCAGACCGAGACGACTGCCTTGAGTGCCGGTGGTCTAAGAGCGGCAATCTGCAGCCCGTTGAAGCCTCCCCATGAGATGCCAATCATCCCGACGCGGCCACTGCACCAAGGCTGGCGGGCAATCCAGTCGATCACCACAACGCCGTCATCCAGCTCGGACTGAAGGTATTCGTCGGTGAGCACGCCGCTCGAATCACCGCTGCCGCGTAGGTCGACGCGCAGGCAGGCGTAGCCATGACCGGCGATCCAGGCATGCAGGATATCGTCGCGTGTTCGCGTCGAGTCGCGCCGCCGATATGGAATGTATTCGAGGATCGCTGGCACGGGTGTCTGCTCGGCAGTTGCGGGCAGCCAGAGGCGTGCCGCGAGCTCCGTCCCATCTGCCATCGGGATGCGAATGTACTCTTGCGTTCGGACTTGAAGCGGCAGTTCGGTTGCATAGCGCATGATCAGTGCACCGGCTCGGATGGCTTGCTGACGGATCGCCGCTGTTGCCTACGGGCGGTGGTGATCCTGTCACTGTTCGTCTTGGTCTGCTCGGGTTGCGCTTGCCGGCCGGCGATGGCCTCAAGCTCCAGCGGGAGCCGGCGCTTGCAGTTGGCGAGCTTGGCTTCCAGCTCGGCCTCGTCATTGCCGCCAATGAAGATCACGGCGACCTCGTAGCTATAGCTGTCCTGATCGCGTAAATCCGAGAGCCGCTGGCCGGGCTCGACCGAGATGGTGATCTCGGTGCCGGGCAGTGTCGCTTCAATCTGTGCGATCTCGTCGGCACTCGGGACGCGCTTCACGATGGCATCATTGAACTGGCGCAGCATGAACTTGGCGGCTAGCCGGAAGTCGCCATGTCCCCTCTGAAAGCGCGGTCGCCGCCCAAGTCCGAGGTCGACCATGACCTGATGGTGGTAACAGCCATCGACCATCCGGAACAGCGGCGCATGCGACTTCGACAGCCGGGCGTTGATCTCGAGCAGCCAGATCTGGTCCTGATCCTGGTCCCAGAAGTATTCGATGTTGAATGGTGCGCCGTCGTAGCCGATGTGCCTGATCACGCGTCGGCTGATCGCCGACATGCGCTCGAGAACCGCTGCGGGAAGCTGTGATGAGTATTGATAGCGCTCGAAGCAGGAAGCGCCCGGCCCGGTGCGCAGCGAGTCCATGGTGCCATAGATCTCCACCTCGCCACCGAATGACCAGCCTTCTTGCGTCACCTGGCGTCCGGCAGAGATCAGGCTTTCGGCGATGCACTGGTAGCCGTCGACAGCGGCGATTGCCTCAGGCAGCTTGGCCTGGTCTAGGATCAGGTTGAAGGGGGCGCCCCAACGCTGGATCTCAGCGCGGATGCGCGCGATGGCGGCGTCGAAGTCGCCGGCATCGTCGATGCGGAAGCCGAGGTTCGAGAGCACCGCCTTGATCGGCTTGAGCCAGAACGGGTAGTCGATACGGACCTGTGCCAGCGGATCATCCGCGAACGGGTCGACGGCGCAGAACGGAGGAACATGCTCCGGTGCCACCTCGGCCTGCAAGCGGCGGCTCCAGTACTTGTGCTCACAACCGAGCACGGCCTCGAGTGAGGGGCCAGGCAGTCCGACGGCGTTGCGCAGGATCGGCAGCACCGTGCTCACCGGGAAGTCCCAGTAACCGATGACAGCGTCGATTGGGTCGCGAGCGTGCTGGAGCTGCGCCACCCCTTCATGCAGCAGCCACTCGACGGGAAATTGCGGTTGCTGCTTGATCTCCTCCGCGGTCAAGAGGGCCTTGAACCGATAGTCCTGGGCGTCGGGGAGCGTCCGCAGTTGCTCGAGATGAACCTCATCAAGGCCAACAACGATGATCTGTTTCACCGGCCACCTCCATCCGTTGAAAACGGGTCTGGTCGTGGTCGAGGGCGGCGTTGTCGCTGAGTGTTTGTCGGCTGGCTCGATCGCGACTCGTCATCGGCACACGACTGAAGCGGCGTCGCGCCGCATCTGTTATCAGAAAGTCTAGATCAGGTTCCACTTGATCGCAGCGATCGGGCGGGTGCGCCGTCGGCTGCAGTGCTCGGTCTGCTCAGCTCGGTCTGCTCAGCTCGGCAAGCGAACCGTCAGCTCGCCACCGCGTTGAATCAGCTCGAAGCGTTTCAGGAAGTCCATGCCAAGCAGCACCTGATCGCCGGGGAAGTTGGGCAGCACGGTGGCGCGCAGGTTGCGCGCGGTCAGGCCACCCAGGCTGACGCTGTCGAGCCGAGTGGTCCAGGTCTGGACCATCCCGTTTGCGGTCTTGCTCATACCGCCGGGACGCATCGGCAGACCAAGTCGGCGTGCGAGCTGCTGCGGCAGAGAGACCGTGGTTGCGCCAGTATCAAGCAGAAACACCACCGATTCGCCGTTGATGGTGCCGGTGGCGACGTAATGCCCGGCACGATTTTGCTGCAGCACCACCTGATGTACACCAGCCGGCCCAACCTCAAACGCGAGATTTTGGTTTGGGTTCTCTTTGTGGTCGAGGTAGTTCTGGAATAGGCTCGCCAGCAAGACGATGCCGACCAGCCAGGCCCCGAACAGCATCGCCCTGCCCAGCTTTGATGGGCCGTCCTGTCTTGATGGGAGTCTGGTATTCATCCGGTAGAACATGGGGGCTGTGCGATGTTTTTCGCTCGGCGGTGGTACCGGGCTCTAGCAGCCTGTCGGACTTAAGAGGTTTTTAGAAACAATCACTTACAATTGCGACTCGCCACATTTTGGCTTGTTTTCCCTGTGAATGGTTATAAACCCAACGTTATAAGCAATCAGCGCTTAATGATATCAATGGGTTACAAGTCCGACAGGCTGCTAGGTGCGGACGCAGCCTGTTAACAGATCACGGATTGCAGGTCAGAACTGGCTGTCTTCGGCCATGCGCTCCTCACGGAGGTAGCGGTCATACTTGTCCTGGCTCAGGCGGCAGCGGACCGCGTACCAAAAGATGCCGACGCAGAAGACCGCGATCAGCAGCATGTCCCAGCCGAATGGAAGCCATTTGCGGCCTCCTCCAAAATCACCCAGGTAAGAGAGGACGCCCAACCCGAGCAGATAAGGTAATAACCAGAGTGACTCGCTGATATCGAGTTGCTCGCCTTGCGTGTTCTTCACCTTGAGGAGCAGCAGTATGAGTCCGACCAACAGACAGACAGCGAGCCGCCAGTAGGTGTCCCAGCCGCTCCAGTAGATGATCAGGGTTGCGACGATAAAGGCGAGTGGCGCCAACGCCGTCGCACCTGGCAGGCGGAAACGCCGCCTGCGCTCTGGGTCGAGCCGCCGCAGCGCCATCAGCGCGACCGGCCCAACGGCGAATGAGAGAATGATGGCCGCCCCGTTGAGGCTCAGGATCTCCTGGAACGGCAGCAGGAAGAATACTGCGGAGGCGACGACGAAGTTCAGCAGCATCGCATAGGCTGGCACACCGTATCGGTTCAGGGTCTCGAACAGCTGCGGGAAAAAGCCATTCTGAGCCAGCGCGAGCGCTAAGCGCCCCATCGAGCCGACCGAGACGAGCCCTCCGCCGAAGGGGGCGACCACCGCTCCGATATTGAGCAGGCTGACCAGCCAGAGGATGCCAACTGCCGAGGCCAAGCCGCTCAATGGGCCGAAATCGCCGCTGATATGCAGTGTCTTCCAGCCATGTTCGAGGTTAGCCGGGCTGAGCGCACCAATAAAGGCCAACTGGATCAGGGCGTAGATGATGAAGCAGATCAGGATGGTCAGCAGGATCGCGGTGGGCACGGTGAACTGCGGGTTCTTGGCCTCGCCGGCGAGGTCGATGGTGTGCCTGAAACCGATGAACGCAAAGATGATGCCGCCGCTGGCAATGGAGGCGAGGATGCCCTCGGCGCCCATGGCGAAGAAGCCGCCGCCGGCTTGCAGATTGGACACCTCAAAGCGATCCAGGATAAGCACCAGCGCGACGATCATCGGTATCGCCAGCTTCAGCCAGGTGATCGACGCGTTGATGCGCGCAAAGAAGCGCACGCCAAAGACGTTGATGAGGGTAAACAGGAGCAGCATGGCGGTGGCCGTGGTCATGCCGAGCAGGCTCAGATGCCCGGGTGTCGCGCTCTGATAGAGCCAGGGAAGATGCGGCGCAAGGTAGCGGAGCATCGCCTCGACCTCTATCGGTGCGGTGGTGTTGTAGCCAACCCAGGCGCTCCAGCCCATGGCCATACTGACCACATTGCCGTGGCTGAACTGTGGTAACCGCGCGATGCCTCCGGCAACCGGCAGCATCGCGGCGATCTCGGCGAAGGTCATTGCCAACAGGCCGATGGCCAAGCCGCCAAGCAGCCAGGCCAAAAGGGCCGCTGGACCAGCGAGCTGGCTGGCCAGTAGCGGCGCGAAGAGCCAGCCAGAGCCAAGCACCCCGCTGACGCCGATGAAGGTCAGGCTGAGGAGCCCAATCTCGCGGCGCATGTGACCGCGTTTGGATGGTCTTTCGAGACCTTTAGTGCTCATCGAATCACCCTCAGCGCCGCCGGGTGCCACCAAACAGCGAGCCCATGACGCCGCGCACGATCTGGCGTCCGATCTGGGTGCCGAGCGAGCGCATCGCGCTGCTGGCAAAGGCCTCGACCGCGGTCTGCCGATTGCCACGGCTCGGGGTGCGGGTACGCTGCTGCGCTGGTGTGACCGGGGTCGATTCGGCGGCGATTGCGGCCTGATCGGCCATCAGTTTGAGTATTTCGTAAGCTGATTCGCGGTCGAGGCTCTTTTCGTAGACGCCGGCGACCAGTGAGCCTTCGATCAGGGTGCGGCGTTGAGCCTCACTGATGGGTCCGAGTTGGCTGCCGGGCGGGGCGACCTTGACCCGCTCGACGATGCTCGGGATACCATCCAGATCAAGCGTTGAGGCCAACGCCTCGCCGACGCCGAGCGCTGTGATGGCGGTCTCGGTATCCAGCGCTGGGTTGGTGCGGAAGGTTTGGGCGGCGGCGCGCACCGCCTTTTGATCGCGTGGGGTGAACGCGCGCAGGGCATGTTGCACTCGATTGCCGAGCTGCCCGAGCACATCGTCGGGCACGTCCATCGGACTCTGTGTCACGAAGTAGACGCCGACGCCCTTGGAGCGGATCAGCCGCACCACCTGCTCGACCTTGTCGGTGAGCACCTTGGGTGCGTCGTCGAAGAGCAGATGAGCCTCGTCGAAGAAGAACACCAGCTTCGGCTGGTCTGGATCGCCGACCTCGGGCAGTTGCTCGAACAGCTCCGAGAGCAGCCAGAGCAGGAAGGTGGCGTAGAGGGTGCGGTTGTGGATCAGCTTGTCGGCCGCTAGCACATTGATGATGCCCTGGCCGTTGATGTCGGTCTGCATCAGGTCGGCGAGATCGAGCGCTGGCTCACCGAACAGCAGGTCGCCGCCCTGATCCTCGAGCTGCAGCAACCGACGCTGGATGGCGCCGACCGAGGCGGCCGAGACGTTACCGAAGGTGGTGCGCAGCGAGGCCGCATGCTCGGCGACATAGTTCAGCATCGCGCGCAGATCCTTCATGTCCAATAGCAGCAGGCCGTTGTCGTCGGCGACGCGGAAGCAGATGTTGAGCACGCCTTCCTGGACATCGTTCAGGTTCAGCAGCCGCGCCAGCAAGAGCGGCCCCATCTCGCTGATGGTGGTGCGCACCGGATGGCCCTGTTCACCATAGAGGTCCCAAAGCGTGACCGGGCAGGGGCGGTAGGCGAATTCGACCTCGTCGAGCTGGAGCTCGCTGACGCGCTCGGCGACCTTGGCGTTGTCACCGCCGGGCTGGCTGATCCCGGCCAGATCGCCCTTCACATCGGCCAGGAACACGGGTACCCCGCGCCGGCTGAACTGCTCCGCGAGGCGTTGTAAGGTGACGGTCTTGCCGGTTCCGGTTGCTCCTGCGACCAGCCCGTGGCGGTTTGCCATCCGCGGCCAGATGTGCACCGCAGCCTCTGAGCCTTTACCAATCAGGATGCCGTCAGTCATGGGGATTCTCCAATGCACCGGGGTCTGCATGGCGGTTGTTTCTTGCCGGCAGTATAACCATCCGCACTCGCTGACTCGCTGCCGGTGGTGGGACTTTGTTGATTTCAGTGACGGGTCTGGGTGGGTTGTCAGCGCGGTCGGCGATGCGCACAATCATGCTGCACAGAGGTGTCGAGCCCCGCTCCTAGTCGGGGCGTCACGCCGGTCGCCAGATCCGCTGGCAGATAGGTCCGCTGGCAGAGCAGCAGCGAAGGCCTCCAGCCAATGGCGAACGCCTCTACTACTCCGGCCGCCAACGCGGCTAGCCAAACTGCAGGACTCGAGGAATTGCCATGTTTTACGCCGTCGACGATCTGCAGCGCCGCAAGGCGAAGGCCGCGCATGAGCTGGCGATGATCAATCTACTCTTGTTCAATCTGCTGGCCGGTGTGGCGTTGCTGGCAGGTTCGATGGCTGAGTCTTACTCGGTGATCGCGCGTTACAAATGGGCCTTCGTCGCGGTGCCGCTGACACTCTCGGTGCTGGTGATGCTGTTTACATGGGCACGCGCGAGCCGGGTAAGGCACTCAGCGCCCTGGTTCGTCGCTGCGCATTGGCGCTTGGCTGCGGGCCGCTACCGCATCCTGCTGATCGCCTACCTGGTCAGCGCGGCAGTGGTGAGTCTGGCGTTTGTTGGCGGCAATGATCAGTCAGATCTGGAACGCCGGATTGCAGATCTCCCCCCGGCCCTGCAAGAGATGGAACGGCATAAGCTCGAGTCTCAAGACATGCGCGGCGCAATCTGGGCTCGTATCGGCGTGGTGCCGCTGCTGCTGACCGTGATGGGGCTGCTGATGGTGGAGTCTGGAGGCCTGTATCAGGCTGGGCGTGGCGAACTGCCAGACGCGGTTAACGCGGCTTTTCCGCCGCCACCAGACTTGGTCAGTCGCGATCAGCCGTTTGCGACGGATCGGGGCTAGTCGGGGCTGGCATGCTTGGTCGGCGCTGCCTGGCGTCAATAAAAGTTGACTCGACCATTGTCAGGTTACCTTGTCACTCTGTTGGCTTTGTGCCAGCATTGAGTGATTGACCATATCGGTGGGGCTCGTGGCGGGAACCGTTGCCGGTATTGAGTGGCCGAAGCTCGAGCCTTGCAGACTTGAAGAGCGAATGGAGAGCGAATTTGTTTAAACACGAAACCGTCTCGTTTGATGATGAGCCGCTGATCCTCGTCGATGGTGATGATCATGAGATCGGTCACGAGACGAAGGTCAACGCGCATTTAGGCGATGGACTCTTGCACCGCGCCTTCTCGATCTTCCTGTTCACAGATGACGATCAGGTGCTACTGCAACAACGCAGCGGCGAGAAGCCCTTATGGCCGCTTTTCTGGTCCAACAGTTGCTGCAGCCATCCTCGGCGCGGTGAGAATCTGGAACAGGCAACGCATCGCCGCTTGCGCGAGGAGTTGGCGATCGATGCCGAACTGCGCTTCCTCTACAAGTTCCAGTACCAGGCAGAATTTGGCGGGCTGGGCGCGGAGCATGAGCTTTGCTCGGTCTATGTCGGCAAGGTCGAAGCGCCTGTGGCGGTTAACGTGAATCCGAGCGAGATCGCTGACTGGCGTTGGATTCCGTGCGCCGAGACCGACCGCCTGGTGGCAGAAGAGCCGGAGCGGGTGACGCCTTGGTTTGTGATGGAGTGGCAGCGTTTGCGTACTGAATATCGTGATCTGATCGCCGGCCTCTCCGCCGCCCCGCTGAGGAAGGTCGCTTGAGCACAGATTGGGTCATCACAAGGGTCACCATGGGCGGACATCGCCAGGCCATAGAGCAACTCGTGCAGCTAGATCAACTAGAGCGGTTAGAGCAACTAGAGCAACCGTTGATGGCTCCGCGTTGCCATCAGGATCTGCTGCGATGACAGTGCAGGATTCACTCGCCCGCTCACCGACGATTCCGCGCTTGCTGACGTTGCCGGTCGGGCTGGTCCCGAATACGCTGCGCACGGCGGCGCTGGTGCAGGTCTTGAACCGCCTCTTCGAACCCGAGCTGCGCGACGGTGAGCTCGAGTTTCTGGATGGCCATGTGATGCGCATCGGCGTTGATGATGCCCGACTGGAATTCCGCTTGACCCTGGCAGGAACGCGCATCAAGGCCGCGCCGCCTGGAGCAGCGACCGACCTGAGCATCGATGGCAAGGTCTACGACTTCCTGCTGCTTGCGACCCGTCGAGAAGACCCGGACACCCTGTTCTTCAACCGTCGTCTGCGGCTTGGAGGCAGCACCGAGCTGGGTCTCTACGTGAAGAATTTCCTCGATAGCGTCGAACTCGAAGGCCGCATCGGACCGCTGCTGAAGGTCATGAACGGCGCGACTGATCTGCTCGGGCGCTTTGGCCGCGGCTAGCGGGGGCAGCGCCGCGCTGGAGTGGGCGCTGATCGCTGTGCCGCAGCGGGCGCTGATCGCCGCCTACTCCACCGCGGCATGCTCCCCAGCAGTTTGTTGCCAGCAGGCCAAGAGATAGATACCGAGTGCGAGCAGGCCGCAGAGGCCCATCCCGATGAGCATCGGCACCGCGCTGCCATCATGCAACAGGCTCACGATCGAGCCCGCTAGGGCGCCAAGGCCGAAGCGCAGCGCGCCGGCAAAGGCTGATGCGGTGCCGGCCATGCTCGGGAAGAAGGCCATGAAGCCAGCCATTGCGTTGCCGAAGATCAAGCCGTTCATGCCGAGATAGACGCAAGAGACCGCCGCAATCAGCCAGAGGTCTGGCTGCGTCATCCCGCTGAGCAGTAGCAACGCGATCGCCGCTGTCGCTTGCAACGCCAGGCCGATGCGGAGCAGCCGCTCCGCCCCCAGGCGTCTCACCAGCGTGGTATTCACCGACGCCAACAGCATGGCGGCCAAGACGTTGATGCCGAAGAGCGGGCCGAAGGCCGACGCGGAGACGCCGTGCAGCTCGATATAGACGAACGGCGATGCGACGATGAAGATCATCATGCCGCTGAAGCTGGCTGAGCCGGTCAGCAGGTAGCCAAGCGCGGTGCGATGACGGAGCAACAGGCCATAGTTGCTGAAGATGTCACCCAGGTGCAGGCGATGTCGGTGCTCGATCAGCAGTGTCTCTGGCACCACGCGAAAGAACAACAGCGTCGCGATCAGGCTGATCAGCAGTAAGGCAACGAAGACCCAGTGCCAGCTTGCGTACCAGATGATCAGCCCGCCCAGACTGGGCGCCACCAAGGGCGCAAATCCCATCACCAGCATGATCATCCCCATCACACGCGCGTACTCATCGCGCTCGAACAGATCGCGCACCAAGGCCGGGATAGTCACCGCTACCGCAGCCCCGCCCACCGCTTGAACGGCCCGCGCCAGCAGCATCAGGGACATACTCGGTGCTAGTGCACAGGCGATATCTCCAAGCATGAATAGGATCAGCCCGAGACCGATGGTGCGGCGGCGGCCGTGCACATCCGAGAGCGGCCCGAGCAGCAGCTGCGCGGCCGCGAACACCGCCAGATAGACGGTCACGCTGAGCTGCGCCAACTCGATACTGGCATCGAGATCCCGCGCGATGGACGGGATGCTCGGCAGATACATATCGATCGCGAACGGGGTCAAGGCCGCCAGCAGGCCGAGTACTGGCAGCAGAACCCAACGGTTGGTGTATGGCATGATTGGCTTTTTTGCGAATCAGAAGCTTAAAGCAGATGGACAGCATCGTCGTCATCGACTTTGAAACAACCGGGCTCTCTCCAAACCAGGGCGATCGTGCCACTGAGATCGCAGCGGTCCTGATACGAGACGGCCAGATCGTCGACCGGTATCAAAGCCTGATGAACGCCGGTGTGCGGATACCATCGTATGTCGAAGCTTTGACCGGCATCTCAAACGCCATGTTGCGTAAGGCGCCGCCGATCGATCGTGTCATGGGCGAGGTGTCTGATTTTGTTGCAGACTATCCTCTTGTGGCCCATAACGCATCGTTTGATCGCAAGTTTTGGGACGCTGAGCTCGACCGGATTCGCGTCAAGCGCAAGCAGGATTTCATCTGCTCAATGCTCCTGGCAAGACGCCTGCTGCCACAGGCACCGAACCATCAGCTGGGAACATTGATCGCGCTTGCCGGGCTGCCGGTGACAGGGCGCTATCACCGTGCCCTGGCCGATGCAGAGATGACCGCCAATCTGACGCTTTACCTGGAGCAGGAGCTGATGCGGCGCTTCAGCCTACCCGGCATCAATCATGCGCTGCTGGGAAAGATCCAGAAGACACCAAAGGCGCAGTTGAAACAGTGCGTTGAACGCTTCCGGCATCTCTGTGTTGAGTGATCGACTCACTCGCTTTGGCGACGACTGGCTAGGCCAGGAGACGGAATGCGAAATCTGTTTGGCTGTCAAAAACCCAACCCGATGAGCCCTGCGCTCAGGCCCGAATGACCTGAATCCGTCGCCCACCGGGGCTGTGCGTTTCATCGACCTGTGTGCGCTCGGCGATCGGCGGCTGTCCGTTGCGGCGATCGAAGAGCACTAGCCAGCCGCTATCGAGCCTCAATCCAGCCAGATAGCCATCGAGCTGATCCAGCCCACGCGCCAGCGGATCAGGCTGCCCATCGCGCCAGACCTTCAGCTCGATGAGCACTACCGTCTCGTCGTCCCGGAGGGGGCGACTGGCCGCGTCAAACCACGATAGGAGAGGGGATCGGCACAATGAAGCGGCCACCCCGGTCTTGGTAGTCGCGCTGTTGGCGCATGATTTCGTCGGCGAAGTTCCAGGCCAGGATCAGCAGGTAATCGGGCATGTCCTCGAGCAATGTCGACGGCGGCAGAATAGGCAGATGGTTGATGCCCATGTAGCGGCCGTGTTTGCGCTCGCTGAGATCGACCACGTAGTCAAGGTGGCGCTTGTCGACGCCGACGTAGCTGAGCAGGGTCGCGGCCTTGGCGGCAGCCCCGTAGCCGGCAATGCGGGCGCCTTTGGATTTTAGATCCTCAATCACTGCTTGCAGTGACTGGCGCACTGTGCTGACGCGGCGGCCGAAGTGTTGGTAGTAGGCGAGTCGGTCGACACCCAGTGCCTGCTCTCGAGCCAGCAACGCAGTTACCGACTCGTCGACCTGTTCCTGCGCTTCGACGAAGAGGCGCAGACTGCCGCCGTGGATCGATGTGCGCTCGACGCCGTTCAGGGAGAGCCCGTGGCGGCGGAACAGCGTTACCAGGGCCGTGACCGAGAAGTAGCACAGGTGCTGGTGATAGATGGTGTCGAACTCGCAATGCTCGATCAAATCCACCAGATAGGGCGCCTCGATGACCGCGATCCCGTCGGGCTCTATGAGGGTGCGGATGCCTTCGACGAAGCCGTTCAGGTCGGGTACGTGGGCGAGGACGTTGTTGGCCAGGAAGACGTCCGCACCGCGACCTTCCTCGGCACGCAGATCCCGCGCCAAGGCATCGGTGAAGAAGGTGCAGAGTGTGCGCACACCGCGCTCGCTCGCGCGCTGAGCAGGACCTTCCGCCGGGTCGACGCCGATTACCGGGATGCCGCGTTTGACGAAGGTCTCGAGCATATAGCCGTCGTTGCTGGCGGCCTCCACGACCAGGCTGCCCGGCCCCAGGTCGCGGCTTGCGATGATGCGCTCGGCGCTGTCGCTAAAATGGCGCATCAGCGACGGCGAGACCGATGAGAAGTAGGGATAGTCCCGGCAGAACAGGATCTCCGGCGGCACCGTCTCGGTGATCTGCACCAGGGAGCAATGGGGGCAGAACGCGAGATCTAGTACCGCGGTGATTTCGGGCTGGTCTAGCTGCTCCTTTCGCAACAGCGCATCGGCCAGCGGCACACGGCCAAAGGAGATGACGGGCTCGAGCTGATCATAGCCGCAACTGCGGCATTGAGTGATGGTCGGCATACGGAAATCCTCTTTCATTTCAACCTTCCCAGGTTTTCCAAGGTGGGTTTCCGGCCTGCCAGAGGCTGTCGAGCCGGCGTTTGTCACGCAGGTTGTCCATGCATTGCCAAAAGTCGTGATGCCGGTAGGCCAGCAGTTGGCCGTCGCTGGCAAGGCGCTCTAGCGGCTCCTTTTCCCATTGTGTGTCGTGACCGTCGATGTAGTCCTCGACCCCAGGCTCGAGGACGAAGAAGGCGCCGTTGATCCAGCCTTCTTTGGTCTGGACCTTCTCCGAGAACTCCACGACGTGGTCGCCATCCATCTCCAGGTGTCCAAAACGCGCGGGCGGACGAACGGCCGTGAGCGTCGCCAGCTTTCCATGGGAACGGTGAAAGTGCAGCAGCGCATGGAGGTCGATGTTGGAGACGCCATCACCCCAGGTGAGCATGAAGGTCTCATTGCCCATGTGTGGGATGAGCTGTTTGATGCGCCCGCCAGTCTGGGTGTCGCGGCCGGTGTCGACCAGGTCAACGCACCAATCGGATTTAAAGCCATCGGTGACGTGGACTGCGCCATTGGCCATGTCGACGCGTAGGCTGCTATTGAGCTGGCAATAGTCGATCATGTATTTCTTGATGTATTCGCTCTTGTAGCCAAGCGCGATGACAAAGTCTTTATGACCGAACGCTCTATAGTGCATCATGATGTGCCACAGGATTGGCCGGCCACCGACTTCGACCATTGGTTTCGGCTTGGTCTCGGTCTCTTCTGCGAGGCGGGCGCCGAGGCCGCCGGCGAGAATGCCTACTTTCATGATGTCCTCGTTTGAGTGAGCGACTGTGCTTGAGTGACCGACTGTTTGTTAACGTGAATCTCACGCGAAAGGGTAGGTTGTAGGCAAAGCGATTGCGCCAGCGTTGTAACTTTGTTTCTTTCTAGCTTGCTGCTGGAGCGATCATGTCGACATCATCACAGTCGGCGATGACGTCTTCGAATTCGTCGTTGGCGTAGCGAAAGTAGCCGCGCAGCAGATTTCTTTGCGAAAAAAGACAAACACGGGCTGTGATCGGACATGCAGTCAATCCTTCTTGATCGCATTGTGCGCAGGATGCGAGCGAGCGGGATAGCGGCAGTCTTTATTGCGCCATCCACGACCGTCTCGGCGTGTGGGCAATAGCGTGCGGTCTGAGATGCTGGAACGCGATCAGCGTTCCCCCGATTTAGACCCTAGTTGAAACGATGATGGGCCGCTCATCGTGATCGGTTTGGTTAGATTCGCCTGACTTCCGCCTGTCCGATGCTGCTGCCATACCGTTCCGGGGCGAGAAGAGTTGAATGTTGATCTAAATCAAACATGTACGGTGGGGGTCTGCCTAAGCTAATTTGGCACGGTGCCGACGGGGTCGGTGTCCGCGATCGAGAATCTCAATAATCTCAATCAACGGAGGTTAAACATGCTCATCAAGAAGCGTCTATTGCTTGCTGCCGCTCTGGCTGGCGCGACCTTGTTTGCGGCCGGCTCCGCAAACGCCTTCTGGGGGCCGTTCAACCCATGGAACTGGGGCGATGGCTGGGGTCCAGGTTGGGGTAACGGTTGGGGTGGCCCTTGGTACGGCCCAGGCTACGGTTATGGCTATCCAGGCTATTGGGGTGGCTATCCTGGCTACTATGGCGGCTATCCGTACGCCTACGGAGCCATGCCTTACGGCTATGCGTATCCCGGCTATGGGTATTCAGGTTATGCGTACCCGGCGCCCGCTGCGCCTGCCGCGAGCGAATCGGCCAAATAAGCGCCGTTGGGGCGTCCTGCTCCAGGATCGGCTCAGCGATGAGCGGGCGCCCCACAGTTGGCCTGTGCTGGCTGTTGTTCGGCTTCACCGCGCCGCAGTCAGCGCGCGGCGCAGTTGCTGGATGGCCTCGGTCTGGGTCGACGCGCCCATGTAGGACTCGATCAGTGCTGGATCGAGCTGCGGCAGCTTGCCGCTACGTTCGAGCTGTTGATACTGGTCGCCTTCGAGGCCGTAGAACTGAAGCCGGCCTTGTTGCCAGAACCAGACCTCCGGCTACCTGGAAGGGTTCATCAGCTCCAGCACTCCGTCGATGAAGGTCAGCCTCGGGACCGCAGATTCACCACGGTTCTCGAGCAGACGCTCGCAGTCGCTCCAGTCAGTATGTTCGAGCTGGACGATCTGATCGTCGGGTTGCGCAGCTCGACGTGCGGGAGCCGGCATGGGTGTTGAGGCTGGTGTATCGGAAATGCGCTCTGCGGTAGCAGCCATGGCGAGCCTCGGGTGAGAGTAGGTTTGCGCCTTAGCTTAGCAGGCGTCGCAAAGCTCGATCTCGGCGCTGATCGGGAGGCTGTCATCGCGCGCCCATTCCATCATCGAGCCGTCGTAGAGGACGGCATCCTCGTTGCCGAGCACCGCGTAGGCGGCGAACCAGGTCAGGGCGGCGCGGTTGCCGCTGTGGCAGAAATGGATCTGCTCGCCATCGGTCGCGACGCCCCGGGCCTCGAACAGCGCCTTGAGTGCGCCCGGGCTGCGCAGCTTGCCGGAGCCGCTGTCGCTGATCCAATCGTGCGGCAAGTGGCGCGATCCGGGGATGGTGCCAGGGCGCTCGGCAGCGTCGCCGGTGTAGATGCCAACGAACTCGCCTTCGCTGCGGGCATCGACCAGCGGCGTCTTCGCGGCGAGCGCGTCGCGGACGGCTTCGGCGTTGGGAGCCAGCTCGGGTTGGAGCGTTGCTCGATACTCGGTTGCAGGGCGCTGCTCACTTCCACGCGCGAGCGCTGCACCCGTATCGGCATAACCGACTAGGCCGCCGTCGAGCACGCTCGCTTGCTCATGTCCCAAGACCTTGAGTGTCCAGAACACGCGGGCAGCGGCGGCTAGGTCACTGGCTCCGCGCCCGGTTGCGACGATGACGACATGGTCGTCTTTGCTCACGCCAAGCTCGCTGAGCATGGCTTCGAGCTGCGCGATCGGTGGCAACATCGATGTCAGCTCACTGGCGTTGGCATTCGCGTTGGATCGAGCAGCCGCCTTGCTGTCTGGCTTCGGCGGCTGCGTGCGCCAACGATCATAGGGCGCATTCGCTGCGCCTGGAATATGGAAGCGTTGGTAATCCTTCGCTGATTGGATGTCCAGCACGACCAGGTCTGATTGGTCCTGGTTGGCCTTGAGCCACTGGGCGTCGACCAAGGGCGGTGCGCTGGCGAACGTCGGCGCACTCAGGAAGGCGAGGAGGGCGAGTAGCAGGGGGCGGATGTGTCGGTTCATGGGGTCGTGATGCTGCCAGAGTCAGGGTGATGTGAACAGCGCTTATAGGCCGCTTAACTGGCGACGAAGTGCGGTCCTTTGTCTCGTGCTTCAATCTTGAATGGAGGCGAGAGGCGATCTGTTGCTCGGCCTGCCCGAGTTGATTCCACTGAGCTTCCATGGCTGCTGGAGAGGCAGCCTCAGTGTCGACGCAGCGCCTCGCTCACCTGAATGATTACTCACCTGAATCATCACACTGCCGGGCGTGACGCCGATGAGCCAGTTTGAGACTGCGGACTCGTCATGGGTGCCGACAGCATCAGCCTCCCAGGCGCACCGAAGCAACCCTGCTTAATGGCCGCGGTCGGCGAGAGGTTGCGTCGCCGAAACTGTTCCAGTGGGTGAGCATGCGCTCGGCGCCGGACTCGAGGAGTTCGCGCAGGTACTGAAGCTGGCCGGCGCGACTGCGCCTGCTGTCGCTGCTGCTGATGACGGCTCGCGGGGCCTCTGTGAGCACCTCGGCGCCAAGCCTCTCAGCGATTTGCCGGAGTCGGCCGCCGATATAGGGATCGCCACCACCGATCTCTGCTTGGCAGCGGTTGAAGGCGTCTCACCAAACTGAGATCGCCGGCTGCGCTGGATCGAACCCGAAGCTGTGGTTGTCGACCTCGGTCAGGATGACCGAGCCGCTCGGTTTCACCACCCGCAGTAGCTCCCGAATCATGACCTCGGCATCGCGGACATGCTCCAGAAGCCAGATGGTCATGCCGATATCGAAGCTGTCGTCGGCAAAGGGCAGGGTACTGGCATCGCCCTGCACCAGGCTGATGCGCTCGCGCTGGGCGAGCCAGTCGTGCCCGGCTCGCAGGTGCTGGGCGCTATGGTCGAGACCGGTCAACGCCAAATGCGGGGCGCGCTGCTCGATCAGGTGCAGTTCCGCCCCCACTGCGCAGCCCACCTCCAGCAGCTGTTGGGCGCCGCTGAAGTCGAGTCCGTCGAAGACCGGTGTCGAGAGCATCTGCGCCTGCGCGATTAGGCGTAGGCGTTCCGCGTCGCTGAAGCCGTGGATGTAGTGTTCGGACACTGCTCGACGAGGGTGATGGTAGCAGCGCTTGACGCCTCAGCGCCCTTGCTCGAGTGATCGGCGCAGTTGCCGGATGGCTTCGGTCTGGGTCGGTGCGCCCATGCAGGACTCGATCAGCGCTGGATCGAGCTGCGGCAGCTTGCCGCTGCGTTGGAGCCGTTGATACTGCTCGCCTTCGAGGCCATAGAATTGAAGCCGCCCTTGCTGCCAGAACCAGACCTCCGGCACTTCGAGCGCGCGATAGACCTCGAGCTTGTTCAGCCCGCCGCTGGTGCGCACGACCTCGATGGCGATATCCGGTCGGCTGGGCTCCGTCTCGATGGGCTCGAGCAGATAGCACTCGTCGGGCTCGGCACCGCGTTTGGCGAGCTTCGACTTGATGGTCCAGGAGCCAAACCCGGCAATGGCAATATCCATCTCTAGTGCTTTGCTGTGAAAATCCTGATACCGACCAGCCAATCAAGCCGCGAGTGGCTTCCCGGTATAGGTCCAGCGAAACGGCTTGGCCAGCTTGTCGTTGAAGAAGTCAATGAAGTTGGCGAGTTTCTCATGAAGATCATCGACCGAGAGGAAGTTGCCGCGGCGGATCACTTTGCGCGCCAAGATGGAGAACCACATCTCGATCTGGTTCAGCCAAGAGGCATGCTTGGGCG
>NZ_NRRY01000063.1 GCF_016583905.1 Lamprobacter modestohalophilus
CGTGATGGCCCGGTCTTTGTGAGTCTCTGTCATTGGTCTGCTCCGCTACCTTGGTTGACGATGGGTTCTCATCATCGCTTATTGTGCCCGCTCGGGGTGTGTTGGAGGAGCGGGGCGGACCATTCCATTACTGATTATCAAAGCCAACGAAGAGCCCGAGCACAAAGACCGCGTAGATCCCGATGATCGTGTGGGAAATGATCGGGCTGAGGATGGTATCCGAGCGCATGAACAGCCAGCCCCAGAGCAGTGATGGCACAGTCACCATCAATGCGACGATCGGATCGAGATGGGCGTGCAGCACGGCAAACATCAAGGTCGTGACAATGTTTGCAGTCCATCTTGGGGATCGCACAGCCCCGTCGAGAAAGGTTTGCAACGGTGCTTGAATGGCGCTGCGAGCGCCAATTTCCTGTATCGGCGTTGTGACGATGTAGAAAGCGATACCAAGAGCCATCAGGCTAGCGCTGGTCACCACCTCACCATTGTCGAGCACCCAGAACTCAAACAGTGCCCGTTCATCGGCGCTGATGCCGAGCAGAACACGCAACACAAAGAGCTTACCGAGCGTGATAAAGACGCAAAACCCGATCGACCAGAAGATCGACTCGGCCAGGTCGCGCCGTCGCAGGTGCCAGGTCAGACCAAGCCTTGCTGGCGGCAAGTGCGTCCACCACATGATGCCGACGGCGGTGAGCACCAGCGCCAATAGACCAATCAGTGGGCCGATGTCGAGACCGCCGGCACGGGCGAATGCCTGCATCGGCTCGAGTGTCAGCGTGAACAGGCTGAAGACCGTAAAGATAGCGACGATGAAGCGCCCGGCTGCGGCGCGCTGTTGCTCGCTCTCGACCTTATCGCGCAGACGGCGAACTCGTTCGCTGATATCCGAGATGACGGCGACAACACCTTCGGTGCTTCTACCGGTGCTTCTAGCGGTGTCTCCATCGATGCCGCTTCCATCGGCTTGAGAGGTCAGTCGATTGGTGCGCACGATGATGAAGCGCTCCTCGCCACCTGGGCTGAGCACCAGTTCCTGCGTTTGCGGGACACCGGGGTTGTAGATGGCGGCTAGCATGCAGTCATTGAAGGCATCGAGCCCGTCTCGGGTCAGGAAGACCTCGGCGAAGGTCGCGCCAATGACCTTCGTCGCTTCGAGCTCGAACATCGCCAAGGCCACCGGATTGGCAAGCAGGATGGCGCCAGTTGGATCGACCGCAAGCACGCCGTCCTTCATGCTGCCCAGCATGTCGGCAGCCATTGCCGGAGGCAGCTCGGGATTGCGTCGATCTAACATGGTTCTCTCTGCCCCCACCGATCTGGCTCGAGACCGCTAGGTTACCTCGGGCCCGGAGCCAGCCCGCGCGCCAGATCGGCCTGAATATCGGCCACATCCTCGAGCCCAACGGCGATCCGGATCAGCCCCTCACTGATCCCCGCTGCGGCTCGCGCCTCGGGGCTCAGCCGGCCATGGGTGGTCGTGGCCGGATGGGTGATGGTGGTCTTGGTGTCACCAAGGTTTGCCGTGATCGAGAGCATCTGAGTGGCGTCGATGACTGACCAAGCGGCCTCGCGCGCTCGACTCGGATGAGTCGATGCCACCTCGAAGGCAATGATGCCGCCGCCGGTCTGCTGCTGCGCCTCTGGACCGGCGCTGGGGCCGTTGGCGAGCAGATGATGCTGCGGGTGATCAGGCAGACCGGGATAGTAGACGCGCGCTACGGCCGGATGTTCGTCGAGCCACTGAGCCAGCAGCATCGCGCTCGCGGCGTGGGCTTGCATGCGCAACGACAGCGTCTCCAGTCCCTTCAGAAACAGCCAGGCGTTGAACGGGCTGAGCGAGGGACCAGCGGTGCGCACGACGCCGAACACCTCTTCGCCCACCCGCTTGGCATCGCCGACCACCGCACCGCCAACGCAGCGGCCTTGCCCGTCCAGGTACTTGGTCGCCGAATGGATCACCAGATCAGCGCCATGCTCGAGCGGGCGCTGCAGCGCCGGTGTGCAGAAGCAGTTATCGATCGCGAGCAGGCAGCCCTGCGCGTGGGCAATCTCGCTCAGCGGTCGGATTGCGACCATCTCCGTCAGCGGATTCGATGGCGTCTCAGCGAACAGCAGTTTGGTCTCAGGGCGGATCGCTGCAGCCCAGGCATCAAGGTCACTGAGCGGGACGTAGTCGGTGGCGATACCGAAGCGCGCAAGGTATTTGTCGAACAGCATCGTGGTGCTGCCGAACAGACTGCGAGCGGCGAGGATGCGGTCTCCAGCCTGCAGCAAGCCCATGCAGGTGGCCAGGATCGCCGCCATCCCGGACGCCGTGGCGACACAAGACTCACCGCCCTCGAGCGCTGCGAGCCGTTGCTCAAAGGCACGTACGGTCGGGTTGGTAAAGCGCGAGTAGATGTTCCCCGGCTGCTCGCCAGAAAAGCGCGCGGCGGCCTCGGCGGCACTCTCGAAGACGAAGCTCGAGGTGGCGAAGATCGGCTCGCAATGCTCACCCTCGGCGGTGCGCTGATGCCCGGTGCGAATCGCGCGGGTCGCGAGTTTCATGCGGTGTTGTAGAGTTCGATGACGGTCTCGTCCTGGCGCGACTGACGCTCTTCCTTGGCGCCGTCATTGCGGGCGCGTTCCAGCTCTTCGAGGTAGCCCGGGGTCACATCGCCCGTCACATAGACCCCATCGAACACCGAGGTATCGAAGCGGTCGACCAGGCTCTTGCCGCGCTTCTGGACCGCGTCGATGAGATCGTCGAGGTCTTGGAAAAAGAGCCGGTCGGCGCCGAGCTCTTCCTCGATCTCGGCCTCGCTCCGATCGTGTGCGATCAGCTCGCTGGCCGACGGCATATCGATCCCGTAGACGTTCGGATACCGAACCGGCGGCGCGGCGGATGCGAAATAGACCTTCCGCGCACCCGCGTCCCGCGCCATCTGGATGATCTGCTGCGAGGTGGTCCCGCGCACGATGGAGTCATCGACAAGCAACACGTTCTTCTTGCGAAACTCGAGATCGATCGCGTTCAGCTTCTGCCGCACCGATTTCTTCCGCACCTGCTGGCCCGGCATGATGAAGGTACGGCCAATATAGCGATTCTTGATGAAGCCCTCGGCATAGGGCACCCCAAGATGATTGGCCAATTGCAGCGCGGCGGTGCGGCTGGTATCCGGCACCGGAATCACGACGTCGATATCGTGACTGGGCCAGACCCGTTTGATCTTGCTCGCCAGCTTCTTGCCCATGCGCGAGCGTGCCTTGTGCACCGAGATGTTGTCGATGATCGAGTCTGGCCGCGCGAAGTAGACGAACTCAAAGATACAAGGCGAGAGCACCGGCTGCGGCGCGCATTGCTTGGTGTGCAGATGACCCTCGACATCGATGAAGACACACTCGCCCGGGGCCACATCGCCGATCAGTTCAAAACCAATGGTATCCAGTGCCACGCTCTCAGAGGCGATGATGTACTCCTCGCCGGCGTCGGTTTCGCGCTTACCGTAGACGACCGGTCGGATGCCGTGCGGATCTCGGAAGCCGAACACGCCAAAGCCGGGGATCATCGCCACCGCTGCATAGCCACCCCGACAGCGCCGGTGCACACCTTCAACCGCACGGAAGATATCTTGCTCGTCGATGCGCAGCTTGTTCTGCAACTGCAGCTCATGCGCGAAGACGTTGAGCAGGATCTCGGAATCGGACTCGGTATTGATATGCCGGAGGTCGTCGACGAAGACGTCGCGCTTGAGCTCTTCGGCGTTGGTCAGATTGCCGTTGTGCGCCAGCACGATGCCATAGGGCGAGTTGACGTAGAACGGCTGTGCCTCAGAGGAACAAGAGCCGCCAGCGGTCGGATAGCGCACATGGCCAATGCCCATGTTGCCGCGAAGTCGCAGCATATGCCGGGTGCGGAACACATCGCGCGCTAGCCCCGTGTCTTTGCGCATGTGCAACTTCTTGCTGTCGCTGGTAACAATACCGGCGGCATCCTGCCCACGATGCTGTAGCACCAGCAAGGCATCGTAGAGGATCTGATTGACAGGCGACTTGCCAACGATGCCAGCAATTCCGCACATGGCCTAACTACCTCACAACGCCTTGATACGCTCGGAGACATCCGGCGGCACCTGCTCCAGCATCCAATCCGCCAGAATCTTAAATTGATCGAGCAGTTGCGATTGATCCCACCAAGGGTCCTCGGTGACCGGCGTCAGCGAAGCCAGGAAGACCACCAGCGCAACCAGCACCGCGCCCCGCGCAGCGCCAAAGACCACGCCAAGCAACCGATCCGTGCCGCTCAGTCCCGTCTTATCGACCAGGGTCGCGAGCATGTAGCCGAGGATAGCGCCGACGATGAGCACACCGAACACCAGGATCAAGACCGCAACCCCAATGCGCACGGACGGTGTCGAGATCCAGGGCGTCAGCTCAAGCGCCACCGGCTCGTAGAACAGCCAGGCCGCCGCCAAGGCGGCCACCCAGACCGCAAGCGAGATCACCTCGCGCACCAAACCTCTTGCCAGCCCGATCAGCGCCGAAAGCGCGATGATCGCGATGATGACGTAATCAACCCAGATCATAGTGAGTCCTGCCTAAGCCTCATCGAGCACTTTCTTGAACAAGCGGAGATCGAATGCCTGGGAGCCTCGGCCCATCAGCTTCGACCAGGAAACCGGCTCGATGCGCCGGCGCAGACCACAACAGCACGCGCCTCGCGGCACCTAACGTGAATCTCACGCGATTCATTTTGCGGGGTGGCAACGCGCCATGAGCGTTAAGGTGAATCTCACGCGGTTCATTTTCCGGCATGGCAACGCGCCATGAGCATTAAGGATAGCGCTGAACCAGTGGCTGAGCACCGGTATCAGCGGCAAGCTTGGTGGCAAGACGATCCGCCCGGGCGCGCTCGATCTCAGGACCAACCCGAACCCTGTAATAGCGACGGCCGCTCACATTGGCTTGCTCGACAAAGGCTGGATAGCCCTTGTTGCGCAGTTCGTCTTGGAGGGCCTGGGCCGCTTCCGGCGAGCCGAGACTCGCGACCTGGATGACCCAGGCGCTGGTGCCAGGCGGCACCGGCTTAGGACCCGCGGCCGCACGGGCGATGGTCTCGCCGCGCCCGCTGTCAGTGCCCGTCACCACGCTCGACTCGCTCGCACGGCGCTCCGCTGGCGACGTGCCGGGCTGAGTGCGGCGATCAGACCGAGATTCGGCCGAGGCGGGCTCAGCATCGAGCGCTGACGGTGGAGGCTCCGGCGTTGGGAGCGGCAGCATCACAACGTCCGGATCGGGAAGCTGTGGATCATATCCCGACTCAGCGAAACTCGAATCGGCATCGCCATCAGCCCAACCATCCAGATCAGGCGCTTCTGGGATGACAATCGGATCACCAAGATCATCAGCGCCCCGCTCGACCAGCATCGGCACAAAGATCACCGCCAGCGCAACCAATACGGCCGCACCGACCAGACGTCTCTTAGCCGCTTCATCCATCCGCGTCATGACCCCAGGATATCCGCTCGTTGCACAGCAGGTGATTATACAGTAGCAATGATCGAACTGCGCAGTGCCGCCTCAACCGTCACAAAAGAGCCGACCACCAGGATCAGATCTTCCGGCCCCGCCTCCGCCGCCGCGGCGGCGAGGGCCTGATCGAGGTCGGCATGCGCGACATGGCGGGCGGTAGCTTCGCTCTTGGCCAAGGCGGCGGTTAAATCCTCTAGGGCCATGGCCCGCTCACTCGCCGACTGTCCAAGGTGCCAAGCATCGATCAAAGGCGCAAGCGGCGCGATCACGGCGCTAGCGTCCTTATCCGCAAGCAATGAGAGCACCGCAAGACGACGCCCAGCACAGGGATAACTGGCGAGATTCTCGGCCAAGGTCAGCGCCGCCTGATCATTATGCGCGACATCGAGAATCCAGGTCGGCCGCCCCGGCAGTACGCTGAATCGACCATTGAGCTTGACCCGCAACAGCCCCTGGCGGATCGCCGCCAGATTGACCGGGAGCCGATCGCTGAGCTGCGCTAATGCGCAGAGCGCGGCAGCCGCGTTGTCGTACTGTCGTCGTCCCCGCAAAGCGGGCGCGGGCAAGGCGCCATACTGTAGATCATTCGGACCACACCAGCGCCATTGGCCAGCCTCAGCGGTCCAGTCAAGCTCCTGCCCGAGCTGCATCGGCAACGCGCCGATCTCCTCTGCGCGCTCGCGCAACCGCGCCGGTGCATCGCGCTGCCCGATCACGGCCGGGCGCCCTGCGCGGAAGATGCCCGCCTTCTCGAACGCGATCAGATCGAGGGTATCACCGAGCCAAGCGGTATGGTCAAAACCGATACTGGCCACCAGCGCGACATCCGCATCGATCATATTGACCGCATCAAGACGTCCGCCCAGACCAACCTCGAGCAGCGCGATCTCAACGCCAGCGCGAACGAACAGGTCTAACGCCGCCAGCGTACCAAACTCGAAATAGGTCAGCGCCGCCCCATCGCGAACCTGGTCGATGCGCGCGAAGGCCGCGCAAAGCTCGGCATCGGTCGCCATCTCGCCATCGAGACGGACGCGCTCGTTGTACTGCAGCAGATGCGGTGAGGTATAGGCGCCGCAGCGGTAACCGGCTGCCCGATACCAGGCCTCTAGGTAGGCAACACAGGAGCCCTTGCCATTCGTACCACCAACGGTGATCACGGCGCACGGCAGTCGACCCGGACTGAGTTCGGGATGCAACCGCTGCCAGACCGCGCTGATGCGCTCAAGCCTGAGGTCGATCCGGCTCGGATGCAGTGTCTCCTGCCACGCGAGCCAGTCTGCCAAGGTCTGAAAACGCAGGTTCGAAACCGTTGCAACAGCCTCTGTTGGCTCAATCAGGCCGGAGCGGGTCGACTCGACACTGCCCAGGCTAGCATCGGTCGGACCAGACGCCGTCGGGCTAGCGTCAGCGGGTGCGGAAGGGCTCGCGGCCAACGTGTTCAGAGCGGACTCGGCAACAAGGCGCGCGACTCGGCGACCATCGACTCGTTCGCACTGTTGCTCTCGACGGGACTTTCATCGAGCAGCGAGCGACGCATCAGCATCGCGACCAGATCACCGATTCGATCACGCAGATCACGCCGATCGCAGATCTGATCCAGCGCCCCATGATCGAGCAGGAATTCACTGCGCTGGAAGCCATCCGGCAGGGTCTCGCGCACTGTCTGCTCGATCACCCGTGGACCCGCAAACCCGATCAGCGCGCCCGGCTCGGCGATATTGATATCACCCAACATCGCCAGGCTCGCCGAGACGCCGCCCATGGTCGGATCGGTCATCACTGAGATGAAGGGCAGACGTGCCTCGCGCAAGCGTCCCAACGCCGCGCTGGTTTTCGCCATCTGGAACAACGAGAACAGCGACTCCTGCATGCGTGCGCCGCCGCTCGCCGAGAAGCTGACGAAGGGCGCGTCCTGCTCCAGCGCGGCATCGACTCCGCGCACAAAACGCTCACCAACCACCGAGCCCATCGATCCGCCCATGAAGCGGAACTCGAACGCCGCCGCAACGCAAGCCATGCCCTTGAGTCGCCCGCGCATGACGATCAGAGCCTCCTTCTCGCCAGTCTGCTTCTGTGCCTGGCTGAGCCGATCCTTGTACTTCTTCATGTCCTTGAACTTGAGCGGATCGGTCGAGTCCAGCTCGATGCCAATCTCCTCGGCCGATTCCGGATCGAGGAACTGCTCGAGCCGTTTGCGCGCGAGCATGCGATTGTGATGACCACACTTGGGACAGACCTCGAGGTTGCGCTCCAGCTCCGCCCGATAGAGCACGGCGTTGCAGCCCGGACACTTATCCCAGAGCCCCTCGGGCACCGCCCGCTTGCTGATCGCCTCGGTCCGGATACGACTCGGGATCAGCTTCTCGAACCAGCTCATCGCTTCACCACGGGCGGTCTTCTCAGCCATGCTGGCCTCCGTCGTTGGTCTGGTCGATGGCGACCCGCAGCTCGCTGAGGAAGTCGCCAATCACAGCCGGAATACGCTCGGCCTGCCCTTCCTGCGCAAGCGCCTCGATGCGGCCAACGATGGCACTACCAACGATCACCGCATCGGCGACTTGCGCCACCTGCGCCGCTGTCGCGGCATCCCTGATCCCGAAGCCAACCCCAACCGGCAGTTCGATGCGCGCGCGAATCGCGTCCAACTTGGATTTGACCTCGTCGACATCGAGATGGCCGGCGCCGGTCACCCCTTTGACCGAGACATAGTAGACAAAACCAGAGGCCACCTCAGCGATCGCCTCAATGCGCGCCGCATCGGAGGTCGGCGCCAGCAGATAGACCAGGTCGAGCCCTTGCGCCTTGATCGCATCGACCAGCTCGTGACTCTCTTCCGGCGGCACATCGACGATCAGCGCGCCGTCCATACCGGCCTCGCTTGCCGCCTCAGCAAAGGCCACATTGCCCATCACCTCGATCGGGTTCAGATAACCCATCAGGACCACCGGCGTCTGATCATCGGTCTCGCGGAAGCGGCGCACGATGCCCAGCACATCGCGCAAGGAGACCCCCTGCGCCAAGGCCCGCTCGGTCGCCCGTTGAATCACCGGCCCATCGGCAATCGGGTCGGAGAACGGCACCCCAAGCTCGATCAGATCGGCGCCAGCAGCGACCATTCGGTGCATCAGCTCCAGGGTCAGCTCGGGCGTCGGATCACCGGCGGTGATGAACGGGATCAACGCGGTGCGGCCCTCGCTGCGCAGGCGATCGAACAGGGTCTGAATGCGGCTCATAGCTGCAGCCCCTCCATGCGCGCGACGGTCTGCATGTCCTTGTCGCCTCGGCCCGAGAGGTTGATCAGGATGCTTTGATCCTTGCGCATGGTCGGCGCCAGCTTGGCCGCATAGGCTAGCGCATGGCTGGTCTCGAGCGCTGGAATGATGCCCTCGGTGCGAGTCAGACCATGAAAGGCCGCGAGCGCCTCGTCATCCGTCACCGCAACATAGCTCGCCCGGCCGGTATCCTTGAGCCAGGCGTGCTCGGGACCAACGCCGGGATAGTCGAGGCCAGCGGAGACCGAATGGGTCTCTTGGATCTGGCCGTTGGCATCCTCCATCAGGTAGGTCCGATTGCCATGCAGCACACCTGGCGTGCCGGCACAGAGCGGCGCCGCATGACGGCCAGTATCAAGCCCATCGCCTGCGGCCTCGACACCAATCATCGCGACCTCAGCGTCCCCAATGAACGGATGGAACAGCCCGATCGCGTTCGAGCCACCGCCCACGCAGGCCATCACCACATCCGGCAGCCGCCCGCTCTGCTCGATCATCTGCCCGCGCGCCTCGCGGCCGATCACCGATTGGAAGTCGCGCACCATCGCCGGATAGGGATGCGGGCCAGCAACAGTGCCAATGATATAAAAGGTGTTGTCGACGTTGGTGACCCAGTCACGCATGGCCTCGTTCAGCGCATCCTTGAGCGTGCGGGTGCCGGACTTGACCGCGACCACCTCGGCGCCAAGCAGACGCATGCGGTAGACATTGGCCTCTTGGCGCGCGACATCGACCTCGCCCATATAGACCACGCACTCCAGCCCGAGCCGAGCCGCGACCGTCGCACTGGCAACGCCGTGCTGGCCGGCACCGGTCTCGGCGATGATGCGGGTCTTGCCCATGCGGCGCGCCAGCAACGCCTGGCCGATGGTGTTGTTGACCTTGTGCGCGCCCGTGTGATTAAGGTCTTCGCGCTTCAGAAACAGTTGCGCGCCACCCAGCTCGCGACTCCAACGCTCGGCATGGTAGACCGGCGACGGGCGCCCAACGTAGTCACGCAGGTCGGCGTCTAGCTCACGCAAGAAGTCCGGATCACCAAGATAACGCTCGTACGCTTGACGCAGCTCGGTCAGCGGATGCATCAGCGTCTCGGGCACAAACATCCCGCCGTAGGGGCCGAAATGGCCACGGGCATCCGGCCACTGATAAGGCTCCGCCGCCATCATCGGCGGCTTACCGAGTCCGAGATCATCAGCTCTGGTCGCCATCACGTACACCTTTCATAAAGTCAGTCATCTTGTCTGGGTCTTTGACGCCCTTCGCCTGCTCGATCCCGCCGCTCACATCAACGGCGTACGGGCGCAGTTGGCGAATCGCCTCGGCAATATTCGCCGCCGACAGCCCGCCGGCGAGGATCATTCGCTGCGCCTGCTGAGCCGGCACCAGGTCCCAGTCGAAACGGCGGCCGGTGCCACCGGCGAGCGCCGGATCATAGGTATCGAGCAGCAGTGAACTCGCGCCCGCGTAGCGCTGCGCTTCGGCCTCAAGATCAACGCCGGCACGCACGGCGACCGACTTGATCCAAGGCCGACCGAAGCTGCGGCAATAGTCCGCTGGCTCGTGACCATGAAACTGCAGTGCGCCAAGCGGAACCCGCTCGAGCACGGCGCGGATGCGATCGGCCTCGGCATCAACGAACAATCCCACCGCCGTCACGAACGCCGGCATTGCGGCAACCAACGCAGCCGCCTGCTCGGCATCCACACCGCGCGGGCTTGCCGGATGAAAGACCAGCCCAATCGCATCGACCCCGAGCGCGACCGCCGCATCGACATCCGCGAGCCGGGTGAGACCACAGAATTTGACCCGCGTTCGCATCGAGCGCGCCGCTCCCCATCACAAACCGCGCATTAGATCACAGCCAGGCCGTTCTCGTCTGGCTTCAAATCAGCCGCTGGCCGAGCCTCAGGGCTCAAATCCTCCAGGTCGCTCGGCAGTCCAAAGGCGGCCGGATAATCGACGCGGACCAGATACAAGCCATGCGCAGGCGCAGTCACGCCGCCGCGCGCGCGATCCTTCAGCGTCAGTAGCTCAGCAGCCCAGCTGGCAGGCCGATCCCGACGCCCAATCGCCAGCAGCACACCCACCAGATTCCGCACCATGTGATGCAGGAAGCCATCGGCGCCGACGCGCAGCTCGAGCAGGTCGCCACGCTCGATCAGGTCGAGATAGTGCAAGGTGCGCACCGGGCTCTTCGCTTGACAGGCCAGCGCGCGATAGCTGGTGAAATCATGGCGCCCGACCAGCGCCGCGGCCGCCTCCTGCATCGGCGCGACCGCCAACGACCGATGGGTCCAGAGTGCGCGCTGATGCCAGAGCGCCGAGCGCACCGGTCGGCGCAGGATCAGATAGCGATAATGCCGTGCCACGGCCGAGAACCGGGCGTGAAAATCGGCCTCGACCGGGCGCGCCCAGCGCACCGCGACATCGTCGGGCAGGTTCGCGTTGACGCCCAGGGTCCAGGCGCGTTCTGGGCGCTCGACCGGGGGCTCGAAATGTACGACCTGCCCAGTGGCATGAACGCCCGCATCGGTACGGCCCGCACAGTGGACTCGGATCGGTTGATCAACAACCCGAGCGAGCGCCTGTTCCAATACCTGCTGCACACTGAGCGCGTGATGCTGAAACTGCCAACCGCAATACTGCGTGCCGAGATATTCGACGCCAAGCGCGATTCGCGGTGTCGGACTGACGGGATCGGCAGGGCTCATCACCATTCCTTATCTATCACCCTTATCTATCATGGCCAATCGTCGCCGAATCAGGGGTTAGCGTGCATCCAGCGCTTCATCATCCGGGGTGGCGACGCGCCCTGTAGCTTAGAAACTGTCCATCAACTTCTTCCCGATTTGAGGGCCAGTGTTGGGCGATCATCGGGAAGTAGAAAATGGACAACCACTTAGCTGAGCCCGGCCAACAGTGCCTCGGCCTCACGTCGCTGCTCGTCACGGCCTTCGACGACCACCTCCCTCAGGATAGCGCTGGCGGCATCCGGGTCGTCCATGTCCAGATAGGCGCGCGCCAAATCGAGCTTGAGGCCAACCTCATCCCAGCCCTCATCAGTCTCGATGGGCCAACGTTCATCGCCTCCCTCCTCTGCTGCTGCTGCGACCGCAACGCGACCAAGATCCCCAACGTCCTGAGCGACGTCCTGATCAGCGGCCGATGACGCAGCCAACGCCGCTGCGTCAGCATCAGGCAGATCGGCAAGGGTGGGCAGCTCGAGATCGTCAAGATGCTCGATTGATTCATGATCAAGTGATTGATGCTCGAGTGATTGATGCTCGAGTGATTCATGATCAAGCGATTGATGCTCAAATAATTCATGCTCGACGGGTTGAGACGGCTCCGAAACAAAGGGGCGTACTTCAGGCTCAGACCGCGCAGCAGGGCTCGATTCAGCGTCGGTGAGCGCATCGAGGGCCGCAAGATCGAGTTCGTAGCGACCTTGGTCCTCGGCCACCGACTGATCACCAACGGCTGGCTGGTCCTGCGCAAACGGCGACTCGGACGGCTGCACTGGGCTTGACTCGACCACCTGCTCGAGTTCGTCGAGATCAAGGAACAGCTCCTCACCGTCATCATCGTCGACAACTGCACCAACCTCTGGCGCCTCAGCGTCAACAAGGCCAACCTCTGGCGACTCTTCGACAAGCGAGCCAACCTCTGGAACCTCTCCAAGGGCGTTTTCAATCCGCGCCCAGCGTTCAACATCCTGTGCAGGTTCAGCCGCCGGCTCAGAAGCCATCATGTCGTGCTGGGTCACCACAGCCGCTGCCAAAGCCTGTTCGCCGGTCAGGGCGTCGAGCTCGATCGCCTCGCCTTGCCAGGACGACTCTCGTTGATCGACCGGCATGGTTGGGGCAGATTCTACGTGCGTACTAACACCATTGACCTGCGTTGCGCCTACCGTCTCAGCGATTGGCCACTCGGGGTCTAATTGCAGATCATCCGAAAACGGCTCGTTGACCATGTCTCTTTCGCGCAGGGCGTCGTCGACATCGACTGCAGCGACCGAAGATGCTTGCCGACTGCGGCGATACCGCATCAGCCCGAGCAAGGCCAAGAGCAACCCTACCCCCAAGAGCAGCCATTCCGAGCGCGGTAACGCTTGGCGCCAAGCACTGATCACAGTCATTGGGTCAGTCCCTGACACCGCTTCCGCTCCGCCAGCGCTGGCATCGTCGCTGCTCGTCCCAGCAGCGGAGATGGCTGCGGGGTTCAGGTCGGCAATGGCTGCAGGGTTCTGGTCGGCATTCGCAGGCTGGGTCGCCGCACCAGTGAGGTCCTCGGCCTCAGCCAGCTCATTGGTCACGCTGCTAGCCGTCTGCCCCTCGGCCATGGCCAAGCTGGACAGTTGCGCATTACGCAACTCGAGCAGGCGTCGAATATCGTCGAGCTGTGCCTCCAGCTCCTTAACGCGCGTTCGGAGCTCAGTCGCCTCCTGGCGATTGGCCTCGCTCACCTCGCGCAGCAACAACATCTCCGCCTCAAGCACTGCATCAGTCTGAGACGGACCCGGCGCTGGAGCGAGCGCTTCGGTCGCATCCGGATCAGACACTGTCGCCAAGTCTGGCAGATCGAGGTCCCCCTGCACTTCCTCAGCTTCGCTCTCTTCAGCTTCACTATCCGCAATGGGTCGCTCGCTCAGCTCCGAGGCAGACGCTGGCTCCAAGCCTAGAGGATCGAGGTCGGCCTGCACCTCTTCAGCAGCCTCGCTAGCCTCGCTAGCCTCGCTATCCGCAGCGGGGATCTGGCTCACCTCCGAGGTCGCAATGCTCAAGCGCACGTCTGGATCAGTCAGCGGGGTGGACACCACTGGACGACCCGCCAACGCCGAGCGATATTGCGCGAGCGCGGCCTGCGGTGGTAGCGCGAAGAGCTCGGCAGCGGTTGGAATGACCAGCTCGGCGCCAATACGCAACTGATTGATGTCGCCGTTGTGAAAGGCGTCCTGGCTGTTGCGGTAGATCGCCATTGCGGTCTGCTCGAGGGTCGCACCAGGCGGTGTCAGACGACGGGCAATCCTGATCAGGCCATCCCCAGGGCGAATTGGGCCATAGCGCAACGGAAAATCGAGCTCCGCCGCCGACGCCGGGATCTCGACGTCAACCTCGAGGCTCTCGACATCGATCTGTTCGGCGATCTCTTCCAACGGCTGCGAAGCTGCAGGCTGCTCAGCGCTCGCGGTATCCACGGACTCAATACGCTGAGCATCGGACGATGCGGCTGAGTCAGGCTCGAGACGGAACGCGCTCGAAGCCTGCGCAGCAGCCGCCAATGGCGACTGAGTCGCTCGCGCAGGACGCGGCGGTGCTGCGCGCGGCGTGCGCTGCCCACCCACAGCGGGCGGGTCGAGCAGCACCGCATACTCTTTCACCAGCCGCCCATCCGGCCAAATCACCTCCACCAGCAGATCCAGGTACGGCTCGCGGATCGGCTCGCGGGTGATCACCTGAATCATCGGCTCACCCCGAGGGCCCATCATCGGGGTGAACTGCAGGCGCGTCAGCGCATGCGGGCGCTCGATCCCGGCCTGCTCAAACGCCGACTGGCTGGCCAAACTGGCCTTAACCGCATCAAGCGCGTTCTGGTCGACCTCGAACAGCTCGATCTCAGCGTAAAAAGGCTGGTTGAGTGCAGAATGGGTGTGCAGTTCGCCTAGGCCCAACGCTGCAATCGGCTGACCTTGGAGAAGGGCCGCCATACCGAGCAACAGGCTCAGTGCGCGGCAGCGGAGCACTCCACCTTTGGCTGCTGCTACCGTTGGCTGTTGCGGCCAAGCCTGCGGTAGCAGCTTAAGAAAAGCGACAGAAGATGATTGGTGTCGCAGTCGCTTGGCGATCGACAGCCCCACGCGACAGCATCAACGCTCGAAGAGGATGCGAAGCATACGGCGCAGCGGCTCAGCCGCACCCCAAAGCAGCTGGTCGCCCACGGTAAAGGCGTTTAGGAACTGCGGACCTTGCGCCATCGATCGCAGCCGGCCGACGGGAATGCGCAGCGTGCCCGTCACGGCCGCCGGAGACAGCTCAGCAACGGTCTGCTCGCGCTCATTCGGGATCACCCGAACCCAATCATTGGCCTCCGCGAGCATGGCAGTGATCTCGTCGATCGGGATCGCCTGCTTGAGCTTGATCGTCAGCCCTTGACTGTGGCAGCGCATCGAGCCGATGCGCACACAGGTGCCGTCGATGGGGATCGCGTTCTCTGCGCGCCCCAGGATCTTGTTGGTCTCGACCCCGCCCTTCCATTCCTCTTTCGACTGGCCATTCTCCATCGGCTTGTCGATCCAGGGGATCAGACTACCAGCCAGTGGCGCGCCGAACTGCTCGGTCGGGAACGCGTCCGCGCGCATCGCCGCGGTCACCGCGCGATCGATGTCGAGGATCGAGCTGCGCGGATCAGCCAGCAGCTCGCTGACACTGGACTGCAAGGCGCCCATCTGCGAAAGCAGCTCGCGCATGTTGCGCGCGCCAGCACCAGAGGCAGCCTGATAGGTCATGGCGCTGACCCAATCGACCAGGTCGCGGCGCAGCAGTTCGCCGACCGCCATCAGCATCAGGCTGACCGTGCAATTGCCGCCGATGAAGTCGCGCTTGCCGGCCGCCAATGCCTGCTTGATCACCTCTAGATTCACTGGATCGAGCACGATGGTGCTGTCTTCACGCAGCCGCAGCGTCGAGGCGGCATCAATCCAATAGCCCTGCCAGCCGCGCGCGCGCAATGGCTCAAACATCTGTCCAGTGTAATCACCGCCTTGGCAGGTGACGATGGCGTCCATCCCAGCCAAGGCGTCCAGATCATGGGCGTCGAGCAGCGGCTGCGCGCCCTGCCCCACATCCGGCCCCGGCTCGCCCTGCTGCGAGGTCGAGAAGAAACGCGCCTCGGGGATCAGCGCGAAGTCATGCTCCTCACGCATCCGGTCCATCAGGACCGAGCCCACCATGCCACGCCAGCCAACGAAACCGACTCGATTCATCGAGCGCTCACCTTTGTTAGGTACCGTTCATAAACAACATGAACAGTGATATGCGAAGAAAAACAAGCGTAACAATACGCGACCTGAGCGAATAGATGCGCTCTTTCATCCTAAGCAGCCGCAGCGCGGATCGCCTCGAGCACCGCATCACCCATCGCCGCGGTTCCGACCGTTTCTGTGCCAGGCGAGGCAATATCGCCGGTGCGCAGCCCGCGATCCAGCACCTTAGACACCGCTTGTTCGATGCGCTCCGCATGCTCCGGCGCTGCTAGCGAGTAGCGCAGCATCATAGCAACCGAGAGCAAGGTTGCGAGCGGATTGGCGACGCCCTTGCCAGCAATATCCGGCGCCGAGCCATGGATCGGCTCGTACATGCCCTGATTGTCCGCGTTCAGCGAGGCCGAAGGCAGCATGCCGATCGAGCCAGTCAGCATGGCCGCCGCATCGGAGAGGATGTCGCCGAACATGTTGGTGGTCACCATCACGTCGAACTGCTTGGGCGCGCGCACCAGTTGCATCGCCGCGTTATCGACGTACATGTGGCTGAGCTCAACCTCTGGATAGTCGCGCCCGACCCGGATCGCCACCTCGCGCCACAGCTCGGTGCATTCCAGCACATTGGCCTTATCGACCGAGCAGAGACGCTTGCCGCGCCGCATCGCAGCCTCGAAGGCGACGCGGCAGATGCGCTCGATCTCAGACTCGGTATAGACCAGGGTATTGATGCCGCGGCGCTCGCCGCTCGCCAGCGTCTCGACACCGCGCGGCTGGCCGAAATAGATGCCGCCGGTGAGCTCGCGCACGATCATGATGTCGAGCCCGGAGACGACCTCCGGCTTCAGGGTCGAGGCCTCGGCAAGCTGCGGATAGAGGATCGCCGGGCGTAGATTGGCGAACAGGCCAAGGCCGGCGCGCAGGCCGAGCAGCCCCTTCTCCGGACGCAGCGCGATCTCCAGCGGCTCCCACTTCGGGCCGCCGACGGCACCAAGCAGTACCGCATCGGCGGCCTTGGCCAGGTCGAGGGTCGACTCCGGTAACGGCGAGCCACAATCGTCATAGGCCGCGCCGCCCACTAAGGCCGTCTCGGTCTCGATCTCGAGCCCGAAGTCGGCGCGCAGGCAATCGAGCAGCTTCACGGCTTCGGCGACGATCTCGGGGCCGATGCCATCGCCGGGCAGGATCAGAATCTTCTTGGTCAATCGTATCTCCGTTGGAGCAAAGGGCGTCTTATTAGGATGCAAACAGCCAAGGCGCCTGCTGCTGCCGACGCTGCTCGTAAGCGGCGATCTCGTCTGCCCGTTCCAGCGTCAGGCCGATGTCATCGAGCCCATTGAGCAGGCAATGGCGATGGAAGGCATCGATCTCGAACGCGATCGGCTCGCCGCTACTGGGCCGCAGCTGTTGCGCTTCTAGGTCGACCTCGATCTCGAGCGCGGTCTCACCGCCGGCGAGCGCAAACAGCGCATCGACGGTCTGCTCATCAAGCACGATCGGCAGCAGGCCGTTCTTGATCGTGTTCTGCCGAAAGATGTCGGCGAAGCTGGGCGCGATCAGCACCCGAAAGCCATAGCCATCCAGCGCCCAGGGCGCATGCTCGCGCGAGGAACCGCAACCGAAGTTATGTCGCGTGAGCAGGATCTCGGCCTTGGCATAGCGCGGATCATTGAGCACGAAGTCCGGGTTCAGCGGCCGGTTGCTGCAATCTTGCCCCGGCTCGCCATGGTCCAGATAGCGCCATTCGTCGAACAGGTTTGGGCCGAAGCCGGTGCGCTGGATCGACTTCAGGAACTGCTTGGGGATGATCGCATCGGTGTCGACATTGGCGCGATCGAGCGGCATCACCACACCGCGAAAGGTCTCGAAGGCTTTCATCATCAAAACTCCCGCACGTCGACGAAGCGCCCGGCAACCGCCGCTGCGGCAGCCATGGCCGGACTGACCAGATGGGTGCGACCGCCCTGCCCCTGCCGACCCTCAAAATTGCGATTCGAGGTCGAGGCACAACGCTCGCCCGGCTCCAGCCGGTCGGCATTCATCGCCAGACACATCGAGCAGCCGGGATCGCGCCACTCGAAACCGGCGTCGATGAAGACCTGATCCAGGCCCTCGGCCTCGGCCTGTTCCTTGACCAGACCGGAGCCGGGGACGACCATCGCCAGCTTGATCGACGCAGCGATATGGCGCCCCTTGGCCACCTCAGCGGCTGCGCGCAGGTCTTCGATGCGACCATTGGTGCAGGAGCCAATGAACACCTTATCGATGCCAATCTCGGCAATCGGTGTCAGCGGCTCTAGTCCCATGTAGGTCAGCGCATGGCGATAACTGCCGGCCTTGACCGGATCGGCCACCGCGTCTGGGTCTGGCACCTCGCTGTCGATCGGCACCACCATCTCGGGTGAGGTGCCCCAGGTCACCTGCGGGCGAATACTGGCCGCATCGATCCGTACCACGCGGTCGTACTCGGCGCCAGGATCGCTGTTCAGCGAGCGCCAATAGTCGGCCGCCTGTTCAAAGCCATCGCCCGTCGGCGACTGCGGACGACCACGCAGATAGTCGACGGTCTTCTCGTCGATGCCTATCAGCCCAGCGCGCGCGCCGGCCTCGATGCTCATGTTACAGACCGTCATCCGGCCTTCCATGCTCAGCGCCGAGATCGCCTCGCCAGCGTACTCGATCACATGCCCGGTACCGCCAGCGGTGCCGATCTCACCGATGATCGCCAGCACGATATCCTTGGCGGTAATCCCGCGACCAAGCGCACCCTCAACGCTCACCAGCATGCTCTTCGGCTTGCGCTGCAGCAGACATTGAGTGGCGAGCACATGCTCGACCTCGGAGGTGCCGACACCAAACGCGAGCGCGCCAAAGGCACCATGGGTTGAGGTATGGCTATCGCCGCAGACCACGGTCATGCCCGGCTGGGTGAGGCCCTGCTCGGGGCCGATCACATGCACGATGCCCTGGCGCGGATCACCCATCGCAAAGAGCTGGATACCGAATTCGCGACAGTTGGCCTCGAGCGTCTCGACCTGCAGGCGCGAGATCGGATCAACGATGCCGAGGTGGCGGTCGCTGGTCGGCACATTGTGATCAGGCACCGCCAGGTTGGCCTCGGGGCGGCGCGGCTTGCGGCCGGCGAGCCTGAGCCCCTCGAAGGCCTGCGGCGAGGTCACCTCATGCACCAGCTGCCGGTCAATGTACAGCAGCGCGGTGCCGTGCTCATCGGTGCGGACGATATGGTCGTCCCAAATCTTGTCGAAAAGTGTTCTTGGTGAGGCGCTTTGAGCCGCCATCGAGCGTTGCTCCGATCAGAAAACAAGCCGTGCAGCATAAACGGCCGGGGCCAAAGGCTCAATGTGCGCGTTGCCTGCTGCCAAACAGGGGCGGATGACAACGCTTGACGCGCGGGCTGATCAAGGCGACAACCCTGACACAGCTCAAGCAACCTGACCATCACGCAGATAACGCATCGGAATGTTCGCTTGGGTCAATGCAACCCATCCTCATCGCCATCGATGTTCTACTGATGCAGAACCTGATCTTCAGGCTCAACAGGTTTGTGCCGATAAACCAGCTGCGGAGACAGCGTACAGAGGAGTGCAGGTGGACCCTCAGCCTACGACGAACGATCGACCCCGAATCTTGGCGGTTGATGATGACCCCATCACAACCCTGATCATTGAGGACTCACTGGCGCATCGGTTTCAGGTCGAGATCGCCAACAGCGGTGAGCAGGCACTCCAGTTGTTCGAGCAGCTGAGCCCAGACCTGATCCTGCTCGATGTGATGATGCAGGGCATGGACGGCTTTGAGGTCTGTACCGCGCTGCGATCGCACAGCAAGGGTCAAACCCTGCCAGTGGTGATGCTGACCTCGCAGGATGACCTCGGCTCGATCGCGCGCGCCTTTGAGGTCGGTGCCACCGACTTTATCGCCAAGCCGATCAACACGGCGCTGATCGCCCACCGGGTCGCTTATCTGCTGCGCGCCCACGCCACGCTGAAGGCACTTGCTCGACAGGAGCGGCAGTTGGCGGCGGCGCAGCGCATCGCCCGCTTGGGGCACTGGGAGTTCAACCCAGCGCAAGACCGTTTCCAGTTCGCCGAGGCCGCGTGTGAGCTGCTCAATCTCCCACATCAACCGCAAGGCTTGAGCCTGCATCAGGTGCTGGCTCAGGTGCATCCGCGTGAACGCGCAGAGATCGAACAACACCTACTCAGCCTGGATCTCGAGCAACGCCCGTCGGTTCAGTTCGAACACCGCCTCTGTGCTGGCCCGCGCGTATTGCGCCAAAATGTTGAATATTCGAGCGAGCTCGGCGGCTGGCTAGGAACCGTCCAGGATGTCACCGCGATGCATCGCTCGGCGCAGCGCATCATCAAGCTGGCCTACTACGACCGGGCCACTGGGCTACCCAACCGCGACTTCTTCCTCGAGTACCTTCAACGTCGACTCGATCAAGACGACACCGCTGAACTCTGCGTTCTGGTGGTCGAGATCGATGCCCTCAAACGGGTTGGCATGGGCTGGGGTCAGGCGGTCACGGAACCGCTGGCGCGAAACCTTTCGAGACGACTGACGGCAGACCTCGACATCACCGCGCCGGAAGCGCCGCTACCATCGCCACAGGCTTGGAACCCAGACCAACCGCTCCTGCTAGCACGCATCAGCGACGCGGCCTTTGCGCTGTTTGCGACCGCTGACAGCCAAGCCGCCCTGAGGCTCAGCCAGCGCCTGCTCACCGTTCTCAGCCAACCGCTCAGGGTGACCGGCATCGAGCTGCCAATGAAGGCCAAGGTCGGCCTATCGAATGCGTTGGACTGCGACCAAGACGCCAACACAGTGCTCCACCATGCACTGGCTGCGACAGCCACGGCCTGCCAGAGCGCAGACAAGGTGCAGACCTATCACCGCGATCTCGATATCGGTGAGCGCAGCCGTCTGACGCTCGAGGCTCGGCTGCGGCGCGCCATCGATCAGCATGAACTGGAACTCTGGTATCAACCGAAGGTCGACGGCCGCAGCGGCAGGCTGATCGGCGCCGAGGGGCTGGTGCGCTGGCGCGATCCCAAGGAGGGACTCATCCCGCCTGGACACTTCATCCCGCTGGCCGAGGAGACCGGACTCATCGTCCCCCTGACCAACCAGGTGCTGGATCTGGTCTGCGCCGATCTCAGCCTGATGCATGCACCAGGACTGAGCCCGGTCAAGGTCTCGGTCAACATCAGCGCTGCCCAGCTCGACGACGAGCGATTACCAGAAGAGATCGCCCAACGGCTGTCCAGTGCCGGGCTCTCACCGCTGGACCTGGAGCTTGAGATCACCGAGCGGGCACTGATGGCGCGCCTCGACTCGGTGCTCGGCACCCTCAGCGCCCTGCATCGGCTTGGCATCAGCCTGTCGCTTGACGATTTTGGCACCGGTTACTCGTCGCTCGGTTATCTCGGCCGCTTCCCGATCGATGAGCTCAAGATCGATCAGTCCTTTGTGAGGGACCTTGGCACCGGCGCCGCTGATGAGATGGTGGTGCGCGCCATTGTCGCGCTGGCGCGAGGACTTGGGCTCTGGGTCATCGCTGAAGGGATCGAGACCCAAGAACAGGCGACTTGGCTGTGCGCGAACGGCTGCGAGTGGCATCAAGGCTATCTGTACTCGCGACCGCTTGAGCGGGATGCCTTTTTGCAGCTGCTCGACAGGCGCGCACCGCCCCCCTGGAATGCCTTACCCTGCCTCAGCGCGCGCAGCGATCGAGCGCGGCGATGATGGCGTCCGCGAACCGATCAACGCCATCTCACCGGCTTCTCGCAGGCGCGTCGATCATTTCTGCAGCGATGCTGCTGGGGTTAGTCACGGCTCTACAGCCCGCGTGCGCTGAGCCTGTGCCAACATCCGAGGCAACAGCCGCGCCCACAACAGCACCCACTGCGCCCGCATCAGCACCCACTGCGCCCACATCGGCTCCAGCTTCTGCGAACGAAACCTCAGCTACCGACGCTCCAGAGCGCACAGCAGATGCCTCATCACCCGCGACGACGCCCAGCCGCGAGCTGGTGCTCGGCATGTTCGCCTTTCGCCCGACCGAGATCTTGCGTCAGCGTTGGCAACCGCTGGCGACCTACCTGTCTGAGCAGCTGCCAGATCACCAGGTCAGCCTGCGCCTACTCGACATCGAGGCGCTGAAACACGCCCTGTCGCTCGATGAACTGGATCTGCTGTTTACCAACCCGGTTCACTACGTGGATCTGCGCCAGCAGTTCCCGATGAGCGGCGCGCTGGCCACCCTGATGCGCCAAGAGCAGGGGCAAGGCATCAGCCAGCTTGGCGGGGTCATCTTTACCCGCGCCGAGCGGGATGACCTGAAGACGCTGCAAGATCTCAAGCAGCGCGACATTCTGGCGGTTGGCCGCGAGTTTCTCGGCGGCTATATCGCGCCCTTGGAGGCGCTCGCCGCCGTGGGCGTGAAGCCGGATCAGCTGAACATGCAGGTTGACCCGGCGACCCATGATGCGGTGGTGTTCGGCGTGCTCAACGGCCGCGGCGATGCCGGCTTCGTGCGAACGGTTATCTTGGAGCAACTGCAGGCCGAAGGGCGGATTGACCTCGGCCAGATCAAGATACTTGGGCCGAAGACAACGCCTGGGTTCCCCTTTCTGCACTCGACCCGACTCTATCCCGAATGGCCGATCATGGCCCTCCCAGGCCTGGATGCCAGCGTTGGGCGTCAGTTGACGGCGGCCTTGATCGAGCTCACGCCTGAGCATCCCGCAGCACAAGCCGCTGGAATTGCGGGCTTTGATCTGCCGGCCGACTACGGAACCTTAGAGATGGTGATGCGCCAGCTGCGCGTGCCACCGTTCGCCCAGCAACAAGCACCAAGCTTGGACGACATCTGGCGTTACTACCAACGCGAACTGCTGCTGACCGGCGTACTTGCGCTCTTGGTTGCCGGCTTGCTGCTCGGTCTCGTCGTCAACAATCGTCACCAGCGCCAGCTGCACAGCCACATCGCTGCCTCCGAGCAGCGCTTGTTCTCGGCGCTCGATGGCGCCGGCCATGGCATCTGGGACTGGGACGCGCGCACCAATAAGGCCGATTACTCGCGGCGCTGGAAAGAGATGCTCGGCTATGCCGAGGAGGAGATCGCGCCGCGCTACGACGAATGGTCGCGCCGCATCCATCCTGAGGATCGTTCGGCCACCGTCGAGGCCCTTGAGCGCTACCGAACCGGCGACAGCGATCAATTCAGCGTGATGCATCGGCTACGCGCCAAGGACGGCAGTTACCGATGGATTCTCGGCCGTGGGGTCGCCGTCGAGCGGGACCGAAATGGCGAAGCCTTGCGGATTATTGGCACCAACACGGACGTCACCAACTACCGCAGCGCCGAAATTGCGCTGGCCGAAAAAGAGCAGTTATTCCTCGCGCTGGTCAGCCAGGCACCGGACGGCATGGCGCTGATCGACCCGGACACCCGGCGATTTGTCCAATTCAATCCAGCAGCGCATCAGCAACTCGGGTACACCGAAGCCGAGTTCGCTGGCATGGGCATCGGCGATGTCGAAGCGGTGCAATCGGTTGCACAACAGATCGCTCAGGTCGAGGCGATCACCCTCGAGGGCTCGGCCATTTTCGACACCCAACATCGCCGAAAGGATAGCGCCCTGCGCGATGTCCGCGTCAGCGCCCGCATCGTCGTGCAGCACGGAAAACCGCTGATCGCGACAGTGTTCAAGGATCTGACCGACCTTCGCCAGGCCGAGCGCGCCCGACTCCTGAGCCAGCAAGACTTCCAAGCAACCTTTGAGCAGGCGGCGGTAGGCATGGCTCAGGTCGCGCCCGATGGTCGCTTTCTGCGGGTCAATCGCCGCCTGTCGACGATGCTCGGCTACTCCAGCGACGCACTTCGGCAACTGCGTTTTCAAACCCTCACGCATGCCGATGATCTCGACAAAAACCTCGAGCTGATCGCACGCTTGATCGCCGGTGACATCAACCACTATCAACTCGAAAAGCGTTACTGTCGACGTAATGGCACGTTCATCTGGACCCTAGTGACCATGTCCCTGGTGCGCACCGATGCTGGCGCCCCTGCCTATTTCGTTGCCGTGATCGAGGACATCAGTAATGGAATGGTCCGCCCCGCTCCTCCAACACACCCCGAGCGGGCACAATAAGCGATGATGAGAACCCATCGTCAACCAAGGTAGCGGAGCAGACCAATGACAGAGACTCACAAAGACCGGGCCATCACG
>NZ_NRRY01000064.1 GCF_016583905.1 Lamprobacter modestohalophilus
CGTGATGGCCCGGTCTTTGTGAGTCTCTGTCATTGGTCTGCTCCGCTACCTTGGTTGACGATGGGTTCTCATCATCGCTTATTGTGCCCGCTCGGGGTGTGTTGGAGGAGCGGGGCGGACCATTCCATTAATGCTCGAGGACCACTGCCATCATGACCCGTCAGCCAACATGGCCATCCGACAGCACAAGACCGACGCTCCGAGTGCGGCTGCGCTGGCTGCTGCTGGCGATACTGATCCCCGTCACCGCCGTCCAGGCCGAGGACGCCGAGATCGCTGCCCTGTTCGCCGAGGCAGGTGTGCAGGGCACACTCGTCCTCGCCCGTCTCGATGGCCAAGCGGTCATCCTGCACAACGCAGCACGGGCCGAGCAACGCCTGCCGGTCGCCTCCACCTTCAAGGTCTTCAACACGCTGATCGCCTTGGAAGAAGGTGCGATCAGCGGCATCGACGAGGTCATGCCCTGGGACGGCCGCCCGCATCCCTATCCGGACTGGAACCAGGATCAGACACTCAAAAGCGCCTTTTCCGTCTCCTGCGTCTGGTGCTACCAGCGCCTGGCCGAGCGCATCGGCGCGGAGCGCTATCGCGTCCATCTGGCTCAGGCCGACTATGGCGAACTCCAAGAGCCCTTTGTCACCAACGCATTCTGGCTCGACGGCAGCCTCACTATCAGCGCCCAAGAGCAGGTGCGCTTCCTGCGCCAAGTCATCGAGCGCCGGCTGCCCTATCGCCCGCAGACCTACGCCGACCTCCGCGTGATCATGCTGGCCGAGGAGGGCCGGGACTTCCGCCTCTTCGCCAAAACCGGTTGGGCCGCGCGCGCGACACCTCAGATCGGTTGGTACGTCGGTTATGTCGAGACTGCTGAGGCCAGCTGGATCTTCGCCCTGAACATCGACATCCGCGATGAGTCCGAGCTGCCCTTGCGTCAGTCACTCACCCGAGCCAGCTTGCAGGCGAAAGGGATCATCGACGAATGAGCCTGTTTGCTAAGCGGCCGAGCCCCGCGGAACTGGCCGCGCTCAAGGGCTAGCGCTTTCAGATCGACGAGGCGCTACTAGGGCAGGCCGCCAAGACCCGCTAAAGCATGCCCTCCCGCGCCAACTGCTGGGTCAGCACCTCGATCTGAACATCGAGATCCTCGACATCCCGCTCCAACAGCACCTGGTGCTGTTCGCGGAAGGCCGTCTCGACCGTCTCCAAGGCATGGCGGAACCGTTGCTCGAGTTCGGGGGCGGCGATGCGGCCGTGGGTCTTGGCATAGCCTTCGACCACGCGCTGGACGCCCTCCAGATAGACCGTCAGGAACTTGCGTGCCTGCCACAGATCCCGTGGATCATCATTAACGCGCTCAAGGATCTGTTGTGCCAACGCCGCGATCTTCGCGAGCCGTGCGCTCAGCTCTGGCTGGCGGATCTCCAGACGCGCCTGCTCGATGGCGGCAATGGTCCGCGCTGCCTCCCGCAGCGATGCCGCGCCCTGCGCACCTAAGTCCAGCCGACGGTGTAGCCGGGGCTGGAAGGAGAGATCGAGACCATAGGCAAGATGAACACCCAGCAGTGTCAGCAGCCCGAAGGCCAGGGCAATGCCTGGATGATGTCCAGCACCGAGCCAGGCCGTGATGCCGCTGCCGAACGCCAGAAGCAGGGCACCTAAGGTCTTCGGCGACAGCCGCCGCCAGAGCCAGTCGGCGATTGCTCGCCGGTCACCTGACCCTAGTCGGACCAGCAGTGCGCCACCCAGCATCAAGCCATAGCCAAAGACATCGCCAAGCAGCATCCCGAGCTGTCCGCCGATGAGTGCAACCAGCGCCGCAATGGCGGCGGGGAGCGGAAATACGAACAGGGGCCAACCCGCTTGTGAGGCGTCCGCTTGAGTTAGGTCGCGCTTGGCCTTGTCTTGTCCGTTCAGCCGCCGCCACAGCAATAGAAGGAGTGCGGCGATCACGGCCAGGACGATGACAAGTAGTAGCAGACGTTTCATCCTGGCCTCCTCAATGCGCCGCCGTCGAGACCGAAGCGGCGATCGCTGAACCGCTGCAGGAGGCCAGCAGCGCCTGTGACGAGGCGACACCGAGCCCGATGATCAAGAGCAAGAGGCCGACGAGGCGGCGCTGGCGATCCGACATGGCGGAAATCTCCCCGGGTTGATGACGACGAGGCCGACGCACAAGCAGCATGATCAAGACAGTTCCAGTGACTTTGGCCGCCGCTCACAGCCAGCCCGCAAGATCGCCCATGATCTCACTGATCCGCAGCGAGTGGCGAACGACGACCACACGCGATCGCAACTTCAGTCGTGCTGCATGCCCAGTTGCTCGGGATCTCGCGCTCGCCTAATCTGCGCCTAGTTTGCGTCTAGTCTGCGCCGATGCCGCCTGCTGCGTCAGCCCGCACAAGCATGCGTTTTCAGCTGAGCTTCAAGCGAAAATCGGTGCGTGGCCGGCAACACGGCCTGACTGACGGGGCTGCACAGCATGCCAATCCAGAGTGATGCAAACAATGGTCAGACGCTTGGCCCGTTTCGACGAATACGGCGGTACACTGCCGGCCGCGAACAACGGCGCAACCTGCCGCGTATGGGCTCGGTGATCCTTTGCCTTCTCGATACAAGGGATCTTGACTGACACCCGGATGACACCGTGACACAACGATTCGAGCATTGAACGGAGGCATTGATGGCGCAGCTGGCAGGGCAGGATGAAGGACGGGATGGAGTGCAGGATGGAGTGCAGGATGAAGTACAGGTGAAGGATCAGTCGTCAGCCTGGCAGACCGGCTTCATGCTGATCCAAGGCAATCGCCTAGAGTCGCTGCGCGGTTTGATGACGACTTGGCTGCGCCGCTATCCGCTGCATCCGCTCGAAAACGAGGTGGTGTTGGTGCAGAGCAACGGCATCGGTCAATGGCTTAAGCTGGCGCTGGCCGCGCCGGCACGAGATGGCTCCGGTGGCGATGATCTGGATGGCGGCTGTGGCATTGCCGCGGCCGTCGATCTGATGCTGCCGGCGCGCTTTCTCTGGCAGACCTATCGTGCGGTGCTCGGCGAACTGCCGGAGACATCGGCCTACGAGAAGACGCCGCTGAGCTGGCGCTTGTATCGGCTGCTCGGTGATCTCGACGCGCAGGCGGTCGCTGCCGAGCAGGTCGCCTGCTTGGAGCCGTTGCGCGGTTTTCTTGCCGTTGATGGCGATGCGCGGCGGCGTCAGCAGCTTGCCGAGCGTCTCGCTGACCTCTACGATCAGTACCAGGTCTACCGGGCTGACTGGCTGGCGGCCTGGCAGCAGGGCGAGGATGTGCTGATCCGCCCGAACGGCAAACGCGACCTGTTGCCGGAGAGTCAATGCTGGCAACCGTTGCTCTGGCGTCGGCTGCAGCAGGATCTGCAGCAGCATCTTCCGCCTGACCAGTTGCAGGGCGCAAGCCGCGCTGAGATCCACCAACGCTTCCTGAGTCGAGCTGCGAGCTTGAGCTGGCAGACACGCCCAACAGCACTGCCAAGGCGTGTCATCGTCTTCGGCATCTCGTCGCTCCCGCGCCAGGCGATCGAGGTTCTGCAGGCCATCGCCCCGGTTACCCAGGTGATGCTGTTCGTGCAGAACCCGAGCCGGCACTACTGGGGTGATATCGTCGAGGGCCGCGAGTTATTCCGCAGTCACTACCGGCGCTCCAGCGCACGCAAGGTGCCGGAGGATGTGGATGAGACCGAGCTCCATCTGCATGGCCATCCGCTGCTGGCGGCCTGGGGTAAGCAGGGCCGAGACTACATCCGCCTGTTGGATGAATATGACGAGCGCGAGCAGTACGAAGCGCATTTTCAGGCCCAGAGCCTGACCATCGATCTGTTTGAGTCCGCAGGCGGCGAAGACGATGCGGCGCGAACCCTGCTGCAACAGCTGCAAGATGACATCCTAGAGCTGCGCCCGCTTGCCGAACGCCAGGCGGCGGCCAGTGCGATCGACCCAACGCGAGATCACAGTCTCCGCTTTCTGGTCGCGCACAGCCCGCAACGCGAGGTGGAGATCTTGCACGACCAGCTGCTCGAGGCCTTCGCCGAGGCCGATCGGGCTGGTGCACCGCTGCCGCCGCGTCAGATCCTCGTGATGGTGCCGGACATTGCCACCTATGCGCCGTCGATTGCGGCGGTATTTGGCCGCTTGGCGGTGGATGACCCGCGCCGTATCCCGTTTCATATCGCCGATCAAGGCCTGCGTCAGCGCGACCCGCTGCTGATCGGTGTCGAGCAACTGCTCAATCTGCCGCAGGCGCGCTTCGCGGTCAGCGAGGTGTTCGATCTGCTCGAGATCCCTGCCGTCCGCGCGCGTTTTGGCCTGGATGAGGCCGATCTGCCGCGGCTGCGTCAGTGGATCGATGGCGCCAACATTCGCTGGGGGCTGGATGCGCGCCAACGCGCACGCTTGGGCTTGCCCGACGGGTTAGAGCAGAACAGTTGGCAGTTCGGCCTGCAGCGCATGCTGCTTGGCTTCGCCACTGGCGTCAGTGGCGCCTGGCAGGGCATCGAGCCTTTCGATGAGGTTGCTGGCCTGGAGGCAGCGCTGATCGGCTCGCTGGCCGAGCTGCTCGAGACCCTAAACCAAGCCTGGCAGGCCTTGCAGCAACCGCGCACTCCGGCAGACTGGAGCGCGCTATTGGCCGAGCAACTGGATGCCTTGTTCCTTGCCAGTAGTGAGGCCGATGAATGGGCGCTTGCCAGCGTGCGGCAGGTGCTCGAGCAATGGCTGCTCGACTGCGCCATGGGTGGCGTCGAGGATGAGCTGCTGCCTTTGGAGGTGGTGCGCGACTCACTGCTCACCGGGCTCGATGCACCGACGTTGAGCCAGCGCTTTCTGGCCGGCGCGGTCAACTTCGCGACCTTGATGCCGATGCGCGCGATCCCGTTTCGTCAGATCTGGCTATTGGGCATGAACGACGGCGACTATCCACGCAGCCGCCGACCGGCCGATTTCGATCTAATGGCCAATGACTACCGCCCGGGGGGTCGCTCGCGGCGCGAGGACGACCGCTACCTGTTCCTCGAGGCGCTGCTCGCCGCGCGCGAGCGCCTAGTAATCAGTTGGGTCGGGCGCAGCATCCGCGACAACTCGGAACGGCCTGCATCGGTCTTGGTGGGGCAATTGCGCGATCATCTTGCCGCTGGTTGGCAGCTGGCCGGTTCCCGGAATCCGGTTGATGGCGCCGGAGAGGGGCATTCAGGTCAGGCCTTAGTCGCGGCGCTGACCACCGAGCATCCATTGCAGCCCTTCAGTCGGCGCTATTTCCAACCGCTGGCCGAGGCGGGCCGCGATCCACGCCTGTTCACCTTCGCCAGTGAATGGCAGGCCATGCATCGGCGGCTTACTGAGCAGCCAGCCGAGCCGCCACCGCGACTAGGGCCGGCGACCTTCGAGGGTCCAATCCGGCTCAGTCTGCTGGGTGATTTCCTCCGCTATCCGGTCAAGACCTTCTACCGGCAACGTCTGTCGCTCTACCTGGATGCCGAGGTCGAGCAACGCGACGACGAGGAGCCATTCGATCTCGACGGACTCGGCAGTTGGGGGCTGCGAAGTGCCATCTTGAGCAGCATCCAGCAGCGCCTAGTGGCAGAGCCAACAGTAGCGACTGAGGACTGCCTGCAGGTCGCGATCGCACGGTTGGCGCGAGCCGGACAGTTGCCGATGCGACCGTTCGATGCGGCTTGGGTCGCGCGCCTTGGTGACGAGCTGTCACTGCCGCTGGCGCGCTTTCGGGCGTTGGCCGCTGAGCATCCGCTTCGGCTGCCGGTGCAGCCAGTGCAGCTAGAGACCGATGGACTGCGACTCGAGGACAGCTTGGCTGGGCTCTGTGCGGATACCGCCGGTAACCGGCTGCGGCTGACCTTACAGCCGAGCCGGCTACTCCAGGATGACAAGCCCAAGTGGTATCACCTGGTGCGACATTGGCCAGCGCATCTGGCCGCACAGCAAGCGGGGCCGACCACGACCTGTCTGCTGGGTCCCGAGACCGAGATCATGCTGTCACCGCTCAGTATCGAGGAGGCCGAGACCGAGTTGTGCAACCTGATGTCGGGCTACCGACGCGGTTTGAGCGAGCTGCTGCCGCTGGCTTGTAAGACCGCTTTTGCGTCCCTGATGGGCGAGCAGGGTCGTCCGGTCACGGCGTATGAGGGGGGCTTCAACCAGAATGGCGAATGCATGGAGCATGCAGGCTATCGACGCTTCTGGCCGAGCTATGCGGCGTTGAGCGGGGACACGCGTTTCCATGCGCTGGTCGATCAGCTCTACCGACCCTTGGTCGAGCGGGTCCGTCATGGCACCTCGGGCCGCGTTGGAGGAGAGCCACAGATGAGCAGGGATGAACAGAAAAAGTGAAAAACAGGAGTTGTGACATGCCTGACAACAGCCGTCCACAACCGCAGCCCATCGATCTGTTGCGTTTCCCGTTGCACGGCAACCGACTGATCGAGGCCAGCGCCGGCACCGGCAAGACCTACACCCTCGCACTGCTCTATGTGCGTTTGGTGCTCGGACATGGCAGCGATGGGTGCGCCTTCGCGCGGCCGCTGATGCCGCCCGAGATCCTGGTGTTGACCTTCACTGACGCGGCGACCAAGGAACTGCGTGAGCGCATCCGCCTGCGCTTAGTGGAAGCGGCAGAGCTGTTCGAGCGAGCACACGAAAACGCCGCCCAGCGTGGCGAAGACGATGCGCTCCGGGCACTTTGTGCCAGTTATGTGCCAGAACACTGGCCGCAATGTGCGCGCCGTTTGCGTCAGGCTGCCGAATGGATGGACGAGGCGATGATCGCGACCATCCATGGCTGGTGTCAGCGCATGCTGCAGGAGCATGCCTTCGCCACCCGCGGCCTATTCCAGCGCGAATTGGTCACCGATCAGAGCGATCTGGTCGCCGAGGTCCTGCGGGACTATTGGCGGATTCATTTCTACCCACTGCCTGCCGAACAGGCGGTCTGCATCCAGGCGATCTTGTCATCACCAGCGGCCTTGCAGGAGCGGCTCGGGCAATGGCTGGGTCGGCGCGATGCGGGGTTGTCTTATCGTGGTCAGCCGCTGCGTTGCGACACTCTGGCCGAGCCGCTCGCAGCGCAGTGCCGCTGGAAGTTGGAGGCCGATGCTATTGCGGCTGAATGTGCGGTGATTGACGCTGAGCGCGATCGACTGGAAGCGCTGGCGCGTGAACAATGGCGCGCTGACCGTGCGGCTATTGAAGCCCATCTGCGCGAGCTGCGGCCCCACCTCAAGGGCACGCAGCACGCAAGCACCCGGTTGGAAGACTTCGAGCAGCTGCTGGCTGCGATTGCTGCCTGGGCTGAGCAGGGCGTCGCAGCGCCGGGCAAGCTGAAGAACTTCGCCCAGGGTGCCTTTGCCTTCAAGAAGGCGGCTTCGATCCAAGCAGTGCATGCGCATCCGGCCTTTGCTGCGCTCGCCGCTTGGCAGTCGGCGAATCAGGCCAAACCGGCCTTACCAGAACCGCCCGAGCCGTCGCTGGAGGCCTCTGTGCTCGCCCACGCCGCCGACTGGGTTGCTCAGGAGCTGCCGAGGCGCCTGCGTACCCGCGCCGAGATGGGCTTCGATGACCTGTTGCGCGAGCTCGATACCGCGCTCAGGCCGGCCAGCCACAGCGCCGCTGAGCCGTCACCAGGCCAGGATCGCGGCCAAGCCCAAGCCCAAGCCCAAGCCGAGCAGCTCGCGGCGACCATCCGCGGACAGTTTCCGGTCGCGTTGATCGATGAGTTCCAAGACACTGACCCGATCCAATATCGAATCTTCGCCTCGATCTATGGCGCCGAGCCTGGCGCTGAACCCGGCTTCGATACCGGCGCCGGGCCCAGCGCCGGACCATTTAGTGAGCAGGTGGTCGCTGAACGCACCGCCTTGGTGATGATCGGCGATCCCAAGCAAGCCATCTATAGCTTTCGCGGCGCTGATATCGATGCCTATCTCGAGGCGCGGCGCGCCACCGCTGGCCGCCACTACAGCCTTGGCTGCAACTTCCGCTCGACCGAAGCCGTGGTGAACGCCTGCAACCGGCTGTTCAGCTATGCCGACAGTCATCCACGGGGCGCGTTTCGGTTTCGGGAGACGAGTGAGAGCGGAAGGCAGGTTAACGCGAAGGCGGCTGCCAAGATGCGTGTCGAGAATCCGATCCCGTATCTCGAGGTCAGCGCCAAGGGGCGCGATGAGCAGTTGATCATCGACGGCGAGCCCGCGCCTGCGATGACCTTCTGGCGGCTCGATAGCGGCGATGCGCCGATCAGCTCGGGTGACTATCGGGCGCAGATGGCCGAGGCAGCGGCTTCTGAGATCCTGCGTTGGCTGCAGCAAGCGCGCCAGGGCCGTTGTGGCTTTGAGACTGACCAGGGCCACCGGCCGCTCAGGCCCAAGGATATTGCCATTCTGGTGCGCACCGGCACCGAGGCTGCCGTGATGCGCGAGGCGCTGGCCGCGCGCCGAATCAACAGTGTCTACCTGTCTGATCGCGATTCGGTGTTTGAGACCGAAGAGGCCGGCGATCTGCTGCATTGGCTGCGCGCCTGCGCTGAGCCGACCGACGAGGGTTTGGTGCGCGCCGCGCTCGGCACCAACACCCTGGGGCTGCCGCTGCAAACGCTGGCCGGCTTGCAGCAGGATGAGCTGGCCTGGGAGGCTGAGATCGAGCGCTTCCGTGCCTATCGCCAGACCTGGCAGCGTCAGGGTGTGCTCGCCATGCTGCGTCAACTGATGCACGAGGCCGATCTGCCAGCGCGGCTGCTGGCACGCGGTCACGGTGAGCGCATCCTGACCAATCTGCTGCATCTGGCCGAGTGGTTGCAGCAGGCCGCGATGGCGCTCGATGGCGAGCAGGCGCTGATCCGCCATCTGAGCACGCATCTCGAACAACGCGGCGATGAGTTCATCCTGCGCCTGGAGAGCGACGCCGAGCTGGTGCAGGTGATCACCATCCACAAGTCGAAAGGGCTCGAATATCCGCTGGTGCTGCTGCCCTTCATCTGTAGCTGGCGCAGTGTCGATGGGCACAGCAAGCAGGTTCCGTATCGCATGAGCGACGCCAGTAGGGACGCCAGTGGAAACGCCAGCGGCGAGTCGGCTACCGCGGGCCAGGTCGCCCGCGCAGCTGTCAGTCCAGGCGTCAGTCCACCGAGCCGTTATCTTGAGGTGGCTGGCCATAAGCTGTTCAAAGCCGCCTGGGTCGCTGCTGATGACGAACGCCTGAGCGAAGATATGCGTCTGCTCTACGTCGCGCTGACCCGGGCTCGGCATGCGGTCATGCTCGGCATGGCCGCGCTCAAGAGTGGCAATGCCAAGCAGCCACAGCTAGAGCGATCTGCGATCGGCTATGTGCTGGGTGGTGGTGCGTCCTTCCCTTCGCCGCAGGCGGTCTGGGAAGCGCTCGCCCAGCTCAAGGGCGACTGCGATGCTATGACGATCATACCAGCGCCCGCCATCCAATCTGGTCGACTTGCTGCCGTGAGCGAGGCTGCCTTGGAGCCGGCGCGCGTGCCTTCCCATGCACACTTCACACCCTGGTGGATCAGCAGCTACTCAGCGCTGAGCCAGGGCGCGGGCGCGCCTAAGGCTGATGCCTTGCCGCGAACGCTGGAAGAGGCCGCTACGGATACCGCTGCGCAGGAGACCACCCGGGAGGAGGGGATGCTGAGAGAGGTCGTGCCAATGACCCCGAGTCTGGTGGCAAGGTCTGCGCACGGAGCAGGGACCAATCTGGCACTGCCACCTGATCCTGCATCTAAATCCGGATCTGAAGCTAAATCCGGATCTGCATCAGCTCCAGCTCCAGCTCCAGCCTCAACCCTCAACGCGATTGACGTCGATGCAGGCCGTCAGGATAGAACGCATCAGCCAGGCGGTCTGCTGCACGGTTTCCCGCGCGGCAGCCGTTATGGCACCTTTCTGCACGGCCTGCTCGAATGGGCTGCGATGCAGCAATGGCAGCACCAGGACGGGACGCACTATCAAGGCTATGCGGCCGCGGTGCAGGCTTCGACCGAGCGCCGCGACATGCTTGCAAGGCGCTGCGCACTGCGTGGCCTGGCAGACTGGATCGATCCGCTCGACCGCTGGCTGCAGGCCTGCTTGACCCAGCGCTTGACCCTGAGCGGGCTCAGTGAACAGCCATCGGCTGCTCCCTGCCTTGCACTGCAGGACCTGAGCGGGCAGCAGATTCAGGTCGAGATGGAGTTCTGGATCGAAAGCATCCAGGTTGAGACCCGCGTGCTCGATGCCCTGGTACAGGCCCATTGCCGACCCGGCGAGCCGCGGCCGGAGCTGCGTGCGCAGGGGTTCAACGGCATGCTCAAGGGCTTCATCGATCTGGTGTTCGAGCATCAGGGGCGCTATTACCTGCTCGACTGGAAGTCCAACTGGCTCGGACCCGAGGATAGCGCCTACACGTCCGAGGCCATGACGGCCGCCGTGCTTGAGCATCGCTACGATCTGCAATACGCGCTCTACCTGCTGGCGCTGCACCGACTGCTGCGTGCCCGGCTGCCTGGTTACGATTACGATCGCCATGTCGGCGGTGCGATCTATGCCTTTCTGCGCGGCACTCAGGCCCCTAGCCAGGGTCTGTATACCGACAAGCCCCCACGCGCCCTGATCGATGCACTGGATCAGCTCTTCGCTGGCGCCCCTTTGACGAAAACGACGCACACGACGCAAACCTCGGAGGTCGCTTGAACAAGCCTCTGGTCTCCAAAGCGTCGACAACAGCCGACAATCGCGAGTCTTTGCTGCAGACCCTGAGCACTTGGGTCGAGGCTGGCGCCTTGCGTGCGCTAGATCTTGCTCTCACGCGTTTTCTCGCGCAGCAGGCTGGGGAACAGGACGACGCCGTGCTGCTCGCGGTGGCATTGACCAGTGAGCGCAATGGTCACGGCCATGTCTGTTTCGATCTCCAGGGGGCGCTGGCTCATCCCGAGGCGTTGCTCAGTCGTCTGCGCGATGATCAGGAGATCAGCCTGCCCGTGCGGCAGGCGTTGGGCGCTCGATTGCAAGCGTTGGATGTGCACGACTGGATGGCGCGCCTGGCTGCCAGTCCGCTAGTTTGCGACCGACTTGGGGCCAGTGCTGACCCCACCGCCGAGGGTGCTGATCCCGCCACCAAGGGTGCCGACTCTCGCCGAGTTGGTCGAGGAGATGCGTCTGCAGGGGCAGGCACCGAGCAGGTCTTGGATGACGACAGCGCGCCACTGGTGTTGGCCGGCAGCCAGCAACGACCGCTGCTTTATCTGCGCCGCTACTGGCAATACGAGGCGCGCATCCGGGTTGGTATCCAGCTGCGGCTCCAGCGACGCATCGCGGTTGATCCAGTCGTGTTGCGGCATCAGCTCGATGCCCTGTTTCAGCCTCAAGCGAGTCTCGATCAGGCTGACGCCATCCCTCAGTCTGAGTCGGCCTCGGCTCCACAACCGAATTGGCAACGCATCGCTTGTGCGCTGGCCGCGCAGCATGCGTTCTTTATCTTGACGGGCGGCCCTGGCACCGGCAAGACCACTACCGTGGTGCGTCTGCTCGCGGTGCTCCAAGGCCTGGCCACGGCGGCCAAAGAGCCACCGCTGCGCATCGAGCTGGCGGCGCCGACCGGCAAGGCAGCGGCGCGCCTCAACGAGTCGATCACCGAGCAGGCACGGGGGCTCCCGGGCGAGCTTGCAACTGCAGGCCGTATTCCGACTCAGGTCAAGACCTTGCATCGTCTACTCGGGACCCGCCCAGACAGCCGCCATTTCCGCCACCATGCTGCTAACCCACTGCCGGCCGATGTGGTGGTGGTGGACGAGGCCTCGATGGTCGATGTCGAGATGATGGCGAGTCTGCTCGAGGCGCTGCGGCCCGATGCCCGCCTGATCCTACTCGGCGACAAGGATCAGCTGAGCTCGGTCGAGGCCGGAGCGGTGCTCGGGGACCTCTGTCAGCGTGCTGTCCAAGCCCACTATCGCCCGCAGACGATCGCCTGGCTCGAGCAGACCGTCGGCGAGACGGTCCCGGCCGTTTATGGTGATGCTAATGGGAGCGCCCTGGATCAGGCTGTGGTGATGCTGCGCAAGAGTTACCGCTTCAGTGAGCAGGGCGGCATCGGTGCCTTGGCGGCGCTGGTCAATCAGCCGGTGCAGGGCGCTAAGGCGGCTGTGGACCGCAGCGATGCAGTTCACCGCCTGTTCGAGCGTGAACGACAGCGCCCAGATGGTCGGCTGGGGACGATCGCAGCTGTCAGGCTCAAGGCGACCGATGATGCTGCGCTGGATGTGCTGACCAGCGTCGGCTATGGCGGCCCGGATGGTTATTTGAGCCTGATGCGCGAGCAACCGCCGGGGATCGGTGCGGCTCAGTGCGAGGTGGATGCCTGGGCAAAGCAAGTGCTCAAGGCGCAGAAGCGGTTTCAGCTGCTCACGCCACTGCGCCAAGGCGAGTGGGGCGTCTTGGGACTGAACCAGCGCATCATCGAGCACTTATGCGCAGCAGGTCATCTAGCGCTGGATCAGGATCTGGGGCGAGGCCAGGATCTTAGTCAGCAGCGGGGCCGGCATTCGGGTCGGGAGTTCGGCGTGGTCGGTGCCATGCAGCGACAATGGTTCGCTGGCCGTCCGGTGTTGGTGACGCGCAACGACTACGGCCTAAACCTGATGAACGGCGATGTCGGAGTCACGCTCCGGGTGCCGGTGGCGACGACGGGCAGGATTCAATGGATGCTGCGCGTTGCCTTTCCCAATGCCGATGGGGGTGTGCGCTGGGTCCTGCCGAGCCGCCTCCAGGCCGTCGAGACGGTGTTTGCGATGACGGTGCACAAATCCCAGGGCTCTGAGTTTGAGCATACGGCGCTGATCCTGCCAGAGAGTCCGAATCCGGTGCTGACGCGTGAGCTGCTCTATACCGCTATCACCCGCGCCAAGAAGCGTTTCACGCTGCTCTACAGCCAAGAGGCAGTGCTTGGCGATGCGCTGGTCCGACGCGTGCAGCGCGTCAGCGGGCTGCAAAGGGTCTGAGTCTAGGCGGTTCCATCCGCAAAGCGGTCCCTGAACGACCAGGGATCGACGAAAGACCAATTGGCCAGTCGATACCAGTCTCACGATAGCTCGCCGAAGGCCTGCGTGTTGGGATCACTCCAAGCTGCAAGCCGAGGCATGGATGGTATTGCCCATGCGGTACTTGATCCTGCAATTAAAACTGACTTGGTCGCCGACCTGCAGTTTGGCGATCTCGGCCTGGGCCTTCTGAGGAAAGTGGCAGCTGATCCACTGGTTGGGCGCGCCGGCGTCGAGCAAGACGATGGGGGCTCCCATGATCGCCTGCTTGAGCCCCGCCACCCGACCGTCGATGCCGATATGGCGGCCGTTGTAGCTGTCCTCGGCGACGACCTCGTTGTGCTCGTAAGCCTGAAAAAGCGCGCTTGCGGTGACGGTCTCCGCGCGCACTGGACTTGGCAGGATCAGGACAAGGATGAGCGTCAGGCCAAAAGGGAATCGGCTCGATCGTCGTGGTTGGATGTTCCCGATCAGCCGGCTGCTGCTGCGGTCAGTGATGCTTCTTAACGCGTTCAACCTTGCACTCTCCCGGGCTGTTTGTTGTGATCTCAGCCGTCATGTCAGTCGTGATGTTTGTCTTCATGTCGGTCGTCATACAGCGCCAATCCTAGCCCATCTTTCCCCGCGTATCTTTCCCCGCGCAGCGTTACCAAGGACTTCGGCGTTCGGCCTGTGGTCGGGGACTGCCGCCCCAGAGCCCCAGAGCCCCAGAGCCCCAGATCGTCATGGACGTGATGACCCGATGCCGCAGGCGGTCGGTCGATGCGGGCTGCGGTCCTTTGCGCCTGCTCGGATGGTCCCCATGATGTCTGTTTAAGCTGCTCGGCTCGCCATTCGAGGTTGGTCGGCGTTCGCCAAGGGTTGTCGGCAATGGAGCCAAAAGATTCTACAAATAACCAGGGTTTCAAAGGGTTTACGAACGAAAATTGCCCGTTTCTCCCCTGCCATTCTGGGGTCAAACGAGAATTTAACTGCCTTTTTTGTTATTGTCCCCTGATCGCGTACGACTGTCCTGGACCCTACGAGGTCTTCACGGACGCTCAGGGTGTGACCAGAAAGGACTGCACCGCTTGCACGCTCCCCCATGATGGCTACCAGGCCTCGTGGGCCTTCATCCAAAAATGGCTAGCGAAGCCTGTGGTCTGGAATGGCCAGCCTCAGCATGAGCGATATAGGCGCAAGGCGCGGCTCAAGTCGGAACAGATGCCGGACTAGTTGCCGGATCAGATGCCGAAACTGGCAGACGACGGGGAGGTCTGATTGCCGCGACTGACGCCAAATACCGCTGTTGCGCCGGCTAGAGGCGGATAGCCTAGCCGCCGGCCTTGTTAACCTGGATCTCAAGCGATTCAGTTTTCGGGGGTGACGGCGCGCCATGAGCCTTAGGACGTTGTGGACCTTTCGCTCGTCCAGGCAGCCCCAGACGCCCGAGGCTTCGCTCCCAGCTGCGACGAAGTGCTCAGCGAATCTGATCAGGCGATTTTGGTCGAAGCTCGCAGCTGCTGAGCAGCGGACACAGCCTAGCCGCAGTCGAGAGCAAGCCATCTGAGACTGGCGCTTGCGCGGCTGCCATCTGAACACGGCCCGTCTTGGCCTGCTGACCGCCAGCGGCTGCGGACCCTCATTCAACCACCGGACCCAGCAACTTGTTATGAGTGATCGAACCAACCTTCTGAAGCAACGCCTCGAACAGACCATCCTCATCCTCGACGGTGCCATGGGCACCATGATCCAGCGCCGCAAGTTGGAAGAGGGCGATTACCGTGGTGAGCGCTTCAAGGATTGGCCGAGCGATCTCAAGGGCAACAATGACCTGCTGGTGCTGACCCGGCCTGACCTGATCGCCGACATTCATGGCGAGTACCTGGCCGCTGGTGCCGACATCCTCGAGACCAACACCTTCAACGCCACCCGCATCGCGATGGCCGATTACGGCATGGAGGAGCTGGCACGGGAGATCAACGTTGAGGCTGCGCGACTGGCTCGAAAGACCGCCGAGGGCTACTCAACGCCCGACAAACCGCGCTTCGTTGCCGGCGTACTCGGCCCAACCAACCGCACCGCTTCGATCTCGCCCGATGTCAACGACCCGGGCTTTCGTAACGTCAACTTCGACACCCTAGTCACGGCCTATGCGGAATCGACCCGTGGGCTGATCGAGGGCGGCGCCGATATCATCCTGGTCGAGACCGTGTTCGACACCCTGAACGCCAAGGCGGCGTTGTTCGCGGTCTGGAAGGTCTTCGACGAGGACGGCGTCGAGCTGCCGATCATGATCTCCGGCACCATCACCGATCAGTCCGGTCGCACCCTCACCGGCCAGACCACCGAGGCCTTCTACAACTCACTGCGGCATGCCCAGCCGCTGAGCATTGGCCTGAACTGCGCGCTCGGTCCGCAGGAGCTGCGTCCCTATGTCGAAGAGCTGGCGCGCATTGCCGAGTGCCGGGTCTCGGCGCATCCCAATGCCGGCCTGCCGAACGAACTCGGCGGCTATGACCTTGGCCCCGAGGAGATGGCCGAGGAGGTCAGCGACTGGGCGCGCAGTGGCTTCCTGAATATCGTCGGCGGCTGTTGCGGCACTGGCCCCGAGCACATCAAGGCGATTGCCGATGCGGTCGCCGGGATGACCCCGCGCGAGGCCAAGGTGCTGGAGCCGGCCTGCCGCCTGTCCGGGCTCGAGCCCATGAACATCAAGGCCGACAGCTTCTTCGTCAACGTCGGCGAGCGCACCAACGTCACCGGCTCGGCGCGCTTCAAGCGGCTGATCAAGGAGGACGATTACGACACCGCGCTGAGCGTGGCGCTGGAGCAGGTCGAGGGTGGCGCCCAGGTCATCGACGTCAACATGGACGAGGGCCTGCTGGAATCGGCCGAGGCGATGCATCGGTTCCTGAACCTGACCGCCGCTGAGCCCGATATCGCCCGCGTGCCGGTGATGATCGACTCCTCGAAGTGGGACGTCATCGAGACCGGGCTCAAGTGCGTGCAGGGCAAGGCCATCGTCAACTCGATCTCGCTCAAAGAGGGCGAGGAGAAGTTCATCGAGCAGGCGCGGCTCTGTCGGCGCTATGGCGCGGCGGTGATCGTGATGGCCTTCGACGAGGTCGGCCAGGCCGACACCCAGGCGCGCAAGGTCGAGATCTGTACCCGCGCCTACAAGATCCTGACCGAACAGGTCGGCTACCCGGCCGAAGACATCATCTTCGACCCCAACATCTTCGCCGTCGCCACCGGCATCGAGGAGCACAACAACTACGCCGTCGACTTCATCGAGGCGACCCGCGAGATCAAGCGCACCCTGCCGCATGCGAAGGTCTCGGGCGGCGTCTCCAACGTCTCGTTCTCGTTCCGCGGCAACAACCCGGTGCGCGAGGCGATTCATGCCGTGTTCCTCTATCACGCCATCAAGGCGGGGATGGACATGGGCATCGTCAACGCCGGTCAGCTGGCGATCTACGATGATCTGCCTGAGGAACTGCGCGAGGCGGTCGAGGACGTGATCCTGAACCGCCGCGACGACTCGACCGAGCGGCTCTTGGATCTGGCGCCCAAGTACAAGGGCGACGGCTCGAGCGCCGAGAAGGTCGAAGACCTCGAGTGGCGCAGCTGGCCGGTCAACAAGCGGCTCGAGCACTCGCTGGTCAAGGGCATCACTGAGTACATCGAGGAAGACACCGAGGCCGCACGCCAGGCCGCCGAGAAGCCGCTGCACGTCATCGAAGGGCCGCTGATGGACGGCATGAATGTCGTCGGCGATCTGTTCGGCGAGGGCAAGATGTTCCTGCCGCAGGTGGTCAAGTCGGCGCGCGTGATGAAGAAGGCGGTGGCCTATCTGTTCCCGTACCTGGAGGCGGAGAAGGAGGCCTCCGGCACTCAGCATGAGAGCAACGGCAAGTTCCTGATCGCGACGGTCAAGGGCGATGTACATGACATCGGCAAGAACATCGTCGGCGTGGTGCTGCAGTGCAACAGCTATGACGTCATCGATCTGGGTGTGATGGTGCCGACCGAGACCATTCTGCAGCGGGCGCGTGAGGAGAAGGCCGACATCATCGGGCTCTCCGGGCTGATCACGCCGTCGCTCGATGAGATGGTCCACGTCGCTAAGGAGATGAAGCGCCAGGGCATGACCCAGCCGCTGCTGATCGGTGGCGCGACGACCTCGAAGGTGCATACGGCGGTCAAGATCGCGCCGCAGCGCGAGGAGCCCGTGATCTATGTGCCGGATGCCTCGCGCGCGGTCGGCGTGGTCTCGAACCTGCTGAGCAAGAACCAGCGTGATGGCTATGTGGCCGGCATCGTCGAGGAGTATGCCGAGGTCCGCGCCAAGCGACTGGCGAAGGGCAAGACCAGCAAGCTGATGAGCTTGGCCCTAGCGCGCGCGAATAAGACCGAGATCGACTGGGCGAGCTATGAGCCGCCGATGCCAGCGATCTTGGCGACTGGCGCTGAGCTAGGGCAGGGCGGTGATGCGGGCAGCAGCGATCCAGCGACGGCGCTTGCGGCCGCGCTACCGGGGCTCGATGCTAAGGACATCACGCTCGAGCGCAGTGGCGACGGCGTGATCCTGACCGTCAACAACTATCCGCTCGACGATCTGGTCAAGTACATCGACTGGACGCCGTTCTTCAAGGCCTGGGAGCTGGCCGGCAAATATCCGGCCATCCTCACCGACGAGATCGTCGGCAAGGAGGCGCAGCAGCTGTTCGATGACGCGGTACCCTTCCTGGAACGGATCGTCAAGGAGCGCTGGCTGCAAGCAAGCTGCGTCTGCGGTTTCTTCCCGGCCAATCGGATCGGTGACGACGACATCGCCATCTACTCCGACGAGACGCGCAGCGAGGTCAGCGCCACCCTGCGCATGCTCCGCCAACAGATGCAGCGTACCGCCGGTAAGGGACAGCCGAACGTCAGCCTCGCCGATTACGTCGCCCCGGCGGATTCGCACAAGCGTGACTGGATTGGCGGCTTTGCGGTCACCGCCGGCATTGGCATCGACGAGCACCTCGAGCGCTTCGAGGCCGATCACGACGATTACAGCTCGATCATGCTCAAGGCGCTGGCCGACCGCCTGGCCGAGGCCTTCGCCGAGCGGCTGCATGAGCTAGTGCGCACGACGCTCTGGGGTTACAAGCCCGGCGAGCAGCTCGATAACGACGCGCTGATCGCCGAGAAGTACGAGGGCATCCGCCCGGCACCCGGCTATGCGGCCTGCCCGGACCACACCGAGAAGGGCACCCTCTGGGAGCTGCTCAAGCCCGATGAGCGCATCGGCCTGACCATCACAGAGAGCTTCGCCATGCTACCGACTGCGGCAGTCTCCGGCTGGTACTTCGCGCATCCGCAGTCGCGCTACTTCGGAACCGGCAAGATCATGAAGGACCAGGTCGAGGACTACGCCCAGCGCAAGGGCTGGACGCTAGAACAGGCCGAGCGCTGGCTATCGCCGGTGTTGGGCTATGATCCGGAGTAGTGGAAACGGATATGCACACGGCTCGCAGAGAGTGCCTCAGGGCTTTGGTGTGCTCTGAGCCGTCGGTTGCAGTCAAATAACAGACTCTGCCTCATGACTGACCTCGCGACTCTGTACCAGACCGACTACAGTGCTTGGGCCAAGCGAAACGCCGAACTCCTGCGCGCTCGGCGTTTCGACGCGCTCGATATCGAGCACTTGTTAGAAGAGCTGAGCGATATGAGCAAAAGTGATCGGCGTGAACTGCACAGCCGATTGCTGGTATTGAGCGCGCATTTGCTGAAGTGGGAATTTCAGTATCAAAACCCCGCCGAGCGCTGGCGTGAATTCGATGGACGCAGTTGGCGCTCGACCATCATCCAACAGCGTGAGCAGATCGCGGATTTGTTGATCGAGTCACCCGGATTAAAAGCCCAGTTTGAGGAAGCCATCGCCGGCGCCTATCCCGCCGCCATCAGGCTTACGCACAAGGAAACCCGCCTGCCGTTGGCGACCTTTCCGACGCTATGTCCCTATACTGTCGGGCAACTGCTGGAAGACGACTTCTTCCCTGGCGTGCCGCCCCCTTAGGCGATTGCCGGAAAAGCTCGTACCGAATTGCGCAGGATTTTCGTTTGCCTTCGAGGAGCGTCGCCGAGAGCATAGCCGAGCTATGTGACCGGCGGCGCGACGAAGAAGGCGAGCGAAAAGACCAGCAAGGCGGTATGAGCTTTGACAGAAATCGTCTTAGGCTTGACTCGAGACGCTGCCGATAACCGCCGCCTCTGCCCTGAATCAGGATAGCCGGTCGCATCGATCAGCTTAACTGGAATGCGTGATGACAAGTGCTTTGGGTGCTGAGTAGAACAATGACCGACTACGCTTGCTCTGATGCGCGTCATTGTCGCTGAAAAGCCCAGTGTTGCGCGAGATCTTGCGCGCATCCTGGGTGCGCGATCGCGGCGTGAGGGCTACCTAGAGGGCCAAGGCTGGCGCGTGACCTGGGCGCTGGGCCATCTGGTGCATTTTGCCGAGCCGGATGCCTATGGTGAGGCCTGGGCTGGTCGCTGGTCGTTTGCGCAGCTGCCGATGTTGCCAGAGCGCTGGCGACTGCGCACCGACAAGAAGACCGCAGCCCAATTCAAGATCGTCAAGGCGCTGCTCACCGACGCCGCGACCGAGCGGGTCATCTGCGCGACGGATGCCGGGCGCGAGGGTGAGCTGATCTTTCGCCTCATCGCCGAGCATGCGCGCTGTCGCAAGCCGGTGCAGCGGCTGTGGATCTCAAGCCTGACCGATGCGGCGATCCGCGCTGGTCTCGCGCAATTACGCGATGGCCATGACTACGACCCGCTGGCCGCTGCGGCGCGCGCTAGGGCCCAAGCCGACTGGCTGATCGGCATGAATCTGACCCGCGCCTATACCGTCCATAACCGGGTGCTCTGCACCATCGGCCGGGTGCAGACGCCGACCCTGGCGATGATTGTCACGCGCGATCAGGCCATCGATGCCTTCGTGCCGACGCCGTTCTATGAACTGATCGCGCAGCTGGCCGAGGGCTTCGAGGCCAAGTATCACAAGCCGCCGCAAGCGCAGCAGGCATCGCAAGGGCTGGAGCCGAAGCGTGCCGGCGTTGTTCCGGGCGAACATCCAACCCGGCTCGACAACAAGGCCGAGGCCGAGGCGCTGCGCGATCGACTGCGCGAGCGCATTCACCCGGAGTACCTTGGCCAAGTCGTCTCGGTCGAGACCAAGCCGCAGCGCAACCGTCCTCCGCCGTTATTCGATCTCACCACGCTGCAGCGCGAGGCCAATCGGCGCTACGGCTTTACTGCGGCCAAGACCCTGGAGCTGGCGCAGAGCCTCTACGAGACTTACAAGCTGATCAGCTATCCACGTACCGAGAGCCGCCATATCGGCGAGGATCTGGTGCCGCAACTGCCCGGGATCTTGCAGCAGCTCGACCATCCGCTTGCGGAGGAGGCGCTGGCGCGATTGAAGAGTGGGCATCGGCTCGGGCGCGCCTATGTCGATCAGACCAAACTGACCGATCATCACGCCATTTTGCCCACCGCGACACGACCGCCTTCCAACCTGCCGGAGCCACTGCGGCGCATCTATGATCTGGTCGCGGCGCGATTTGTCGCCGTGTTTCTGCCTGATCAGTGCGTCGATGAGACCGAAGTTCAGCTCGATATCGGCGGTGAGACCTTCATCGCCAAGGGTCGGGTCGTGGTCGATCCAGGCTGGACGCGCGCTGATCCGCGCCATCTCGGGCGAGTCGATGGAGTGGCCACAGGTAGCGCTGCTGGGCGGCATCATGGCCGATCTCAGCCCGGAGAGTCAGCACAACACGCGCCTACACAGCAAGTGCACGGGCAACTGGCACATGAGCGACAGGAGCAGGGACAACAGGCCCAAGAGCAGAAGGCAAATGGGCAGCAGCCGCAGGCGGGTCGCCCTAGTGTCGATGAGGCCGACTTGCTGCCGGCCTTGACCCAGGGCCAGACCGTGCATGTCGCCTCGTTGGATTTGATCGAGCGCGAGACGCAGCCGCCAAAGCGCTTTGAGGATGCGACCCTGTTGAACGCGATGAAGTACGCCGGCCGAGAGATCGAGGACAAGGTCCTGGCCGCGGCGATGAAGGGTGCCGGGCTGGGCACACCGGCGACGCGCGCCGAGACCATCGAGAAACTGATCCGCACCGGTTATGTCGAGCGCCAGCGCAAACAGCTCGTTGCGACCGACAAGGGCCAGGCGCTGATCGGTCTGGTTGCCGAGCCGTTGAAGAGCGCTGAACTGACTGCAGCTTGGGAGCAGCGGCTGAAGGATATCGAGGAAGGGCGCGCCGAGGCCGCTGTCTTTCATGCGGATATCAATCGCTTTGTCACCGAGCTGATTCCGCAGGTGGCGCGAGGCGCTGCGCTGCCGCCAGAACAGGTGGCGGCAGCGCGGGCGGCGCGTGGGACAGCCACATCCATCTCCTCAGGTCGTTCGTGCAAGAAGGCGTCTCCTGGCGGCAGTACGGGACGGCAAGGGCGTTCTGTGGGTCGCCAACAGCAAAGCGTCCGCTCCTCCGATTCGGGTACTCGCAGGCGCGCCAATCCGCCCGCGCAGCCACAGCTGCCACAGCCACAAGAGCCGCAAGAACCACGAGAGCCACGAGCGAATGCGGCGAGCGCGTTTTCAGCGCAGCTCGCCGAGATCCGCACAGCCTTGCAGTTGAAGCCATTGGGCTGTCCAAAGTGTGGTCAAGGCCAGCTCATCGTCGGGCGGCGTGGCTATGGCTGCTCGCGTTGGCGCGAGGGCTGCGACTTCGTGATCTGGCAGGTCATCGCCGGACACCCGCTCAGCGAGACCGAACTGCGCGCCCTGGTCGAGCATGGCAAGACAGCGCCGATCGACGGGCTGCACGCCGAGAATGGCCGCGGCGGCTGCGCTGTGCTCTGTCTGGGTCAGGATGGCCAGGTGGCGCCGGTCTGGTAGAGCACGTTGGGCCTTGAGACAATCGGTCGATGATGGTCAACCCCTTAGCCGATAATGGTCAAGCCCTTAGCCAAACCGCCTGCTCTTCGAGCGGGACGAACACACCCTGGCGGAAGGTACCAAGGGTACGCAGGCCGTTGGCGTCGATCTGCTCCAGATAGCCTGGATGCGTGCGCGAAGCCTGATAGCGAATGGCAGCTTGGGTGACCTTTCGGGATAACGCCCCAGAGCGCCGATCCGATTCCACCGCCGCGAAGACCGACTCGGAAGCGACGGGCTGAGCCATAATCGGCTCGACGCGCAGCCGTGCCAAGCCTGCGGCGACAGCTAACAGGCTCTGTGGATCGACAAAGCCGGCGATCTGCTGCCCCAGCGAGGCCCAGTATTCGATCTGCTCAGCGGCACTGCGGTGAAGCTGCGACCCAGCCAGGCTGGCGCTCTGAATCAGATCTTCTTGGAGTCGGACAGGGGGGGCGGATTTCGGCATAGATCTGTTCTGCTTGCTTGCGCAGACTCTGCTCGGGTGCGCTCAGAGTCAGCACCGTCGCAGATTGCTACAGCGCATTCTAATGATGTTGCGCTTCTGCTGCCTCCAAGTTGCTCAACCTAACGGCAACCTAGTGCTTTGCTGTGAAAATCCTGATACCGACCAGCCAATCAAGCCGCGAGTGGCTTCCCGGTATAGGTCCAGCGAAACGGCTTGGCCAGCTTGTCGTTGAAGAAATCAATGAAGTTGGCGAGTTTCTCATGAAGATCATCGACCGAGAGGAAGTTACCGCGGCGGATCACTTTGCGCGCCAAGATGGAGAACCACATCTCGATCTGGTTCAGCCAAGAGGCATGCTTGGGCG
>NZ_NRRY01000065.1 GCF_016583905.1 Lamprobacter modestohalophilus
ACCAAAGGCGAGGCCTACGATCCAAAGCACGCCTTGAGTCAGGCGGTTTAACCGCCGCGAGCACCGATGAGGGATTGAGTCACATCCGAGCGAGCACGATCACCCACACCACGAGTTTCTAACCACGAGTTGCTAAGAGTGACTGTCACTGTGATGGCATGAAAGGCTTGTCCTGCATTCCTGAAACCCTGTAATCCTCACCAGCCGGCATCGCCGAGACTGAAACAGTGATAAGGACAGGAATGCGCGCGGATTCCATCAGGGCGCGAGGAGCGATCACGCCACCTCATCACGACGCCGGATATATGGCCGCAACGTTTCCTTCTGCTGAACAGTCAAGTGGCTCTTGCATCGCGGGGCGGACCATATATGAAGACAACACGACGCGCGATGCGCCCACGCGCGGCGAGGGTCGCCAAGATCTGCTCCAGCGGTTCCGGGTCTAACAGCGACTCAGCCAGCAGCTCAACGCGCCCGCCGCAGGGGAGCCCAAAGCGCTGTGCTTCCGCAGCGGTAACGCCATAGCGCAGCACCTCGGGCTGCGGCAAGGGGCCGCGCTCATGTAGATGGCTGCGAAGCTCATCCTCTAGGCAACCACCGGAGACGGAGCCAACGCTGATGCCATCCCGCACCCCATCTTGAGCCAAGGCCCAAAGCGAACCAGCCGGACGCGGTGAGGAGCCCCAGGTCTGCAACACCGTCACCAGGTGCACACCGCAGCCCGCCCGCAGCCAGCCGGCGGCGGCCTCGAGCACCTGCTGATCCGCCTGAATCATGACCGAGGGATCACGACCTCACAGCCGAATCGGCAGTCGGCGCACCGGCTTGCCAGTCAGGGCGAACACCGCATTGGCGACCGCCGGGGCGATCGGCGGCGTGCCTGGCTCGCCAACGCCACCCGGCGAGGCATCGGAATCGACGATGTGCACCTCGACCGCCGGCATCTCAGCGATTCCGAGCAGCGGATAGTCATCGAAATTACCCTGCTGCACACGACCGTCTTGGATGCTGATCTCGCCGTTGAGGGTGGCATTCAGGCCATAGACGATGCCGCCCTCCATCTGTGCCTCGATAATGGATGGATTGACGATCTGACCGCAGTCGATAGCGCAGAACACGCGCTTCACTTTCACCACACCGTCTTCGATTTCGACCTCCGCCACCTGGGCGCAGTAACTGCCAAAGGCCTCCGCCACGGCGATGCCACGGGCGCGTCCTTCCGGCAAGGGCTCGCCCCAACCGGCCTTCTCCGCCGCCAGCTTGAGCACCCCGAGATGGCGCGGGTGGTCGGCGAGCAGCGCACGGCGTAGCTCGAAGGGATCGCGGCCAGCGGCCTGTGCCATCTCGTCGAAGAAGGCCTCGGTGACGAAGGCATTCTGCGAACTACCCACCGAGCGCCAGTAGCCGACCGGCACCGGCGTGTTGACCATCGCATAGGTCACCTCAAGCGCGTCGATGGCATAGGGCAGGTTCTTGGCGCCCTCCACCGAGGAGCCGTCCATGCCGCTCTCGCGCACCTCGCTGGAGAAGCGGGCGCGGATCGAGGGTCCAGCGATCCGATGGCGCCAGGCCAGCGGCTTGCCGTCCGCGTCCAAGGCGGCAGCGAAACGGTTGAGGGTCGCGGGGCGATAGTAATCGTGGCGGATATCGTCCTCGCGACTCCAGATCACCTTGACCGGGCGCCCGGTCTGCTTGGCCAGAGCCACCGCGTCGCGCACGAAGTCTTGCTCCGAGCGACGGCCGAAGCCACCACCCAAGAACTGGCTGTGCACCCGCACCTGCTCGCGTGGTAGTCCGGTGATCTCCATCCCGGTGTCTTGGGTGCGGGTCTGGGCTTGGGTGCCGACCCAGATGTCACAGCCATCATCGCTCACCTCGGCGACGCAGCTCATCGGCTCCATGCAGGCATGCGCGAGATAAGGCACCTCATAGGTGGCCTCGAGGATCTTCGCGGCTCCCTGCAGGGCCGCGGCAACATCACCCTCGGCGCGGACGCTGTTACCGCTATCGACCGCCTGTTCGAACTGGCGGCTGATGTCGGCGCTGGAGAGGTCACCATGACCGGCGAAATCCCAGTCGATCTTGAGTCGCTTGCGCGCCTGCTCGGCGGGCCACCAGGTCTCGGCGAGCACGGCCACGGCGTCCTCGTGGAGCGGCAAGACATCGACCACGCCCTTGATCTGGCGCGCCGACTCGGCATCGAAGCCCTTGCGCGTGCCGCCGAACACTGGGCAGCGCTGCACTACGGCACTGAGCATCTTCGGGCGCTTGATGTCCTGGGCAAACAGGGCTCGGCCATCACACTTCCGTGGGGTGTCTAGGCGCTTCTGCGCGGTGCCGAGCAGGTTGAATTCGTCCGACTCCTTCAGGAACACCGCCTCCGGCACCGGCTGCTTGGCGGCGTCGGTAGCCAGCTCGCCATAGCCGAGACGGCGACCGCTGGCCTCGTGGATGACCTCACTCTGACTTGCCACGCATGCATTCTCTTCAACACCCCAGCGCTGGGCGGCGGCAGCCACAAGCATCATGCGCGCGGCGGCACCGGCCTCTCGCACTGGGGTCCAGAAGCCGCGCACGGCGGTGCTGCCGCCGGTGAGCTGCTGGCCGATGATCGGGTTGGTGTAGGCCGCGTCGGCGGGGGCGAATTCGGCCTGGATACGGCTCCAGTCCGCCTCCAGTTCCTCGGCCAGCAGCATCGGGATGGCGGTCATCACGCCCTGGCCCATCTCCGAGCTGCCGACGACCGCGGTGATGGTGCCATCCGGGCCGATGCGCACCCAAGCGTTCGGCGCGAAGGCATCCTCGGCCACCGGCGCGGTGCGCGCCTCGGCGGCGGGGATCTGAAAGCCGATCAGCAGGCCGCCGCCGGTGAGGGCGCTCGCCTGCAGGAAACCGCGTCTTGTGATACCCATCTCAGACCTCCTCGGTGCCGGTCTCGGCGGCACGTTTGATCGCGGCACGGACGCGGTTGTAGGTACCGCAGCGGCACAGGATGCCGCTCATCGCTTGGTCGATATCGGTATCGCTTGGCGTCGGGTTTTCTTCCAGCAGCGAGGCCGCCGCCATGATCTGGCCGGATTGGCAGAAGCCGCATTGCGGCACGTCCAATTCGATCCAGGCCTGCTGCACCGGATGCTCACCATTCGATGACAGCCCCTCGATGGTCGTCACCTCACGACCGGCGACTGCCGAGACCGGGGTGACGCAAGACCGGGTCGCGAGCCCGTTGACATGCACGGTACAGGCGCCGCACTGGGCGATGCCGCAACCGAACTTGGTGCCGGTCAGATCGAGATGATCGCGCAGCACCCAGAGCAGGGGTGTTTGCGGGTCAACATCAAGCTCCTGTTCCTGGCCGTTGACGGTCAATCGGATCATGCGGATCACCTCGCCTGTTGAAGCCTCCGCCGGCGACGGCAGGCATTCGGGGACTAAATATCGTGTCTGGAGGTCAGGTTAGGGAGGCCTAACGCGATCGTCAACGGTCGGCACCCCTCAGCCGTCGATGGCTGAACAGCGGATCAATCGAGTCGACCTACAAACTCAGCTTCGTCTGCTTCTTGAAGGATGCGAGCATAGAGGGCATCGCTCATCCAGAAACCAGCTCGCTGACACTGACGACCATGAGCACCGACCACTTGGGCGGTTACGGCTTTTGCTTTACCTTGCAGTACATCAACAGCCAGCGGCCAACAAACCACACCATGGCCAGTGCCAAGACCACCACCATCACCTTTCGCATCGAGCTAGAGTTCAAGGAGGCGCTGCGCACCGCCGCCCATCGTGGGTGGTGTGCCCCGAGATCCTTCAGGAATACCTGGAGGTGATCGTCCGGCCGAAGTTCAGATTCTCAAAGGATCTTATTGAATCGCTGGCAGGACATCCTGACTCAGGCCACCGTCTCGATCGAGACGCCACAGATCGCCATCGACTTTCCTCGGGATCGTAAGAATGCCCGTTTTCCGAGCTGTGCGATGGCCGCGGCTGCGGATTTCTTGCTCAGTGGCGACGCCGATATGGACCACGCACGGGCACTGATCGACACGACGATTCTTTCACCATCGCAGTTCCTTCGTCTGGTCGAATGTGAGCCGCGGGCGACCGGGGCGATGCTCGTCAAGCCCAAACCAGCCGCACCGCGCGCCCGCTCGGGGTTTGGGTGTCCTCATTGCTCAGGCGTTCGGCCAGCGGGGGGATCTCGGGTCGGCGGTCGAAGATCACCAGCCAGCCGCTGTCCAGGTTCAAGCCGGCGAGATAATCGTCGAGTTGCGGCAGTCCCTCGGTGAGCGGATCAGGCGCGCCGGGGCGCCAGACCTTGAGTTCTATGCCTAGGGTCAGGCGTCCGTAGCGCAGACACAGATCCATGCGTCCGCGCCCGATGGCGTATTCCCGCTCCAGGCTGCCACCACCGTTGACCACCCGCTGTAGGAAGGCCATCAGCACCAAATGCGGCGCGATTTCGTGATAGGGCGCGCTGCCGAGCATGGCCTCGCCATGCTGACGCCAGAAGCCGAGGAAGGCCGCGAACAGCGCCTCGGGGTCGAACTCGCCTGTTGCGGTGAGCCAGATTGGGCGGATTTGCGGCATGGCGTCCATCGGCCCGCTCCGCTGGCCAGGGTGCGCGGCAGCACCTCGCGATAGATGGGGTTGGCCACGGCCAGACTGCCGCCGTTGACCCGCCGCAACAGGCCGAGATCGATCAGATAATCGCGTTCATCGGTAGGGATTTCGCCGAGTGCGTTGCCGGCGAGCATCGGCTCGATGATGCGCCGCACTCGGGGCTCGCGCAGCTTATCGGCGAGCTGATCGAGATGCGTGACGCGGCGCAGGATCAGGTTCTCCTTGGCCTGGTCGATCAGATCGGCGTCGATAGGGTGGGCGCGATCCCGCCCGGCGGGCAACTCAAAACAGCATTCGTAGGCTAGGGCATTGACCAGCCAGGGTTGCCCCAGGGTCAACGTCCAGACGCGCGCCAGCGCCTCGGGGGTGAAGACCTGACCGGTTTCCTGGGTATGCTCGGCGAGCAGGGTGGTGACCTCCTCGGCATTGAAATCGCCCAGCCGCAAAGATTTTGCCTTGATGTTGAAGGCACTGCCGCCGGTGATGGGCTCGTCTTCGGAGCTGGCGTGGATACGATAGTCGCGCAGATCGCGCACCCCGCAGAGCACGATGGTATTGGGAAAGGACCGGGGACGCTGACGGTAGCCGCCGCGCAACTGTCGCAGCAGTGAGACCAGGGTATCGCCAACCAGCGCATCGACCTCATCAAGGAAGAGTACCAGTGGACGTTCACTGCGCTCACTCCATTGGGTAAGAAATTCGCGCAGCGCGCGCGTCGGAGCATTGCGCGCCAGCATCTCGTCGGCGAGTTCGTACAGGCCAGTGTCGCCGTGCTCCAGACGGGCCTCGGCGGCGATGGTCTGCACGATGTCGGTCATCGCCAGCGCGATATTCTCGCGCGCCGCCTGCGCGGTTTCGAGATTGGCATAGACCGCCAGATAGTGCCCGTCGCGGTTGAGCCGCTCCATCAGCGCCAGCAGGCAGGAGGTCTTGCCGGTCTGGCGCGGGGCGTGGAGTAGGAAGTATTTCTGCTGCTCAATCATGCGCAGCACCTCGTCTAAGTCCCAGCGCTCGAGTGGCGGCAGCACATAGTGCATCTCGGGACGCACCGGGCCTTCGGTGTTGAAAAATCGCATGACGGTGTCTCTTGGCCGGCTTCGCACACTGTTCATTGACCGATCAGTCTAACGCGTTTCCTGGCGACCTCCGGGGCGGAGGGTGGCCACCACTGACAGGATAGGCGGCGAGGGTCAGTGTTCTGGGGAGTCATAGCGTTTCTACAGATCAGGTCAAGCAGACACGGCGCGATCGTCAGCGCTCGGGCACCCTCAGCTGTCGTGCCGGATCAATCGCGTCGATCAGCAATCCCAACCTCATCAGCCTCTTGAAGGACGCGATCATAAAGGGCATCGCTCATCCAAAAACCAGCGCGTTGACGAAGTCCTTCAAGCAGAGGTCGGATTTGAGCCACGAGTCCGCGCCGTTTCGCTAACAGCAGCACACCGACCAGACCTATGACCGAGAGCCCAAGCCTATGGGCAACATTGCGGCCACGTCGCTCGTCGATCAACAGGAGCCTTGCCTGGCCTTCCAATGCGCAAGCGATTGCTTCGGCCTCACCAGGATCAAGCTCCAAACGAAGCGACGCAACCAAAGAGCGGTTGGCGATCTCTCGACACTGAATCCAAGAGGCTGCGCGAACAGTGGCAGCGCCAGGTGCATTCGGTAAAACCATGGTGGTTTCATGGAGCACCGCCGGTGGGATCACGATTGTGTCGTACAACGCTGGCAGCAGATCGAGTCGACCAATACAGGCTAGATTGATGATCGGCGAGCTGTTACTGACGACCATGTTAACGTATGTCCAATTGCTCTAGCGTCATCAGATCCTGCTCGAAATCGGCGACATCATAATGCGGCGAAATGCCGCGACTGGCCAATAGGTGCTGGAAAGAAAGCCACGGCATCTCGGCTAATGCAGCACACTGCGCCAGCGTCAGACGGTCTTGCTGAAATAGCACAACAGCCAATTCTCGCTTGATGTCTGTTGCTGTCAGATGCGCAGCATCGAGGATTTCATCAGTAATCATAACAGCCATGCGCTTATAAACCCGATTGATCGATTGAGCTTGATCAGTTGCATCCCTCTATTTGCTCCCTTCTAAAACAAACTCGCTCTGTGCGCCGTCTTCCAAACCGTCGTCCCGCAAGCGAGCTGAATGGATTCACCCCGTGAACGACGGCCGCGCCAATACCATCGAGACAAAGACTCTTCGCATCTGGCACAGACCCTGCGCCCTTGATGCCTCAGCAATCCCACTTCGGCCCGAACCATCGACGCATCCGTATAGTCTAGGGTAAACCAGTCTGACCTGGGCCGTCTTAACCCGTGCCGACACGCGGTTGTTCTGGCGGATGTCATCGACGGCTCCCCGCCCAGCTGCGATAAGATCTGCACTAAACACAAGCAGTGCCATGGCCCTTCATGCTCGATCCAGACCGCTCACAGCCAGAAACGCTCCTGTCGCCGATCGCGACTCCAGACAGTCTCGACGGCGCTGAGCGCGCGACCGCAACGCCTCGCATCCGCGAGATCCCCTACAACTACACCTCGTTCTCAGACCGCGAGATCGTGATCCGCTTCCTCGGTCTGGAGAACTGGCAGCGCATCGAGCAACTGCGCGGCTCGCGGCGCACCGGACGCTCGGCGCGGATGCTGTTCGAGGTGCTCGGCGACATGTGGGTGGTCACCCGCAACCCTTATCTGCAAGACGATCTGCTCGAAGATCAAAAGCGTCGCCGACTGCTGCTGGAATCACTGCAGCATCGGCTCGAGCAGTTCGAGCAGCGTCTGAACGATAACGCCGAGGCCGCCGCCTTGCTCAGCGCTGCCCGCGAGGCCATCGCCCACTTCGATGCCCAGCTCGATGCCGATCGCGCGCTGCGCCAGCGACTGCGCAAGCGTCTCAGCGGCATCACCCGCAAGGACAACATCGACTTCGGCGGCCTGGCGCGGGTCTCGCACGCCACAGACGCCACCGACTGGCGCGTCGAAATGCCCTTCGTCGTCATCCTGCCGGACAGCGAAGAAGAGGTCGCGCCGATCGTCGCCGCCTGCATCGACTGCGGCCTGTCGCTGATCCCGCGCGGCGGCGGCACCGGCTACACCGGCTCGGCGGTGCCGCTGTCGCCACGCTCGGCGGTGATCAACACCGAGAAGCTCGAGGCGCTCTCCGGCGTCGAGCGCATCGCCCTGCCCGGCGTCGCTGAGCCGGTACCAACGGTGCGCTGCGGTGCCGGCGTGGTCACGCGCCGGGTCGCCGATCTGGCCGATGCCCATGGGCTCGCCTTCGCCGTCGACCCGACCTCGCAGGACGCCTCCTGCATCGGCGGCAACGTCGCGATGAACGCCGGCGGCAAGAAGGCGGTGCTCTGGGGCACCGCGATCGACAACCTCGCCTCCTGGCGCATGGTGACCCCGGATGCCGATTGGCTCGAGGTCGAACGCCTGGATCACAACCTCGGCAAGCTGCAGGACACCGAATTCGCGCGCTTTCGCATCCGCCGCTTCGCACCCGACGGCAGCACGCCCAAGGGCGAGCCCGAGCTGCTCGAGATCCCCACCGCGCTGATGCGCAAGCCGGGGCTCGGCAAGGACGTCACCGACAAGGCCCTCGGCGGCCTGCCTGGCGTGCAGAAGGAGGGCTGCGACGGGCTCATCACCTCGGCGCGCTTCATCCTGCACCGGATGCCCGAGCATGTGCGCACGGTCTGCCTGGAGTTCTTCGGCACCGATCTGAACCGCGCCGTGCCGGCGATCGTCGAGATCAAGGACTTCGTCGATGCGCGCGACGATGTGCAGATCGCTGGTCTGGAGCATCTCGACGAGCGCTATGTGCGCGCGGTGCGCTACTCGACCAAGGCCGCGCGCCGCGAGCTGCCGAAGATGGTGCTGGTCGCCGACCTGGTCGCGGACGACGAGACAGCGGTGGCCGCGGTCGCCGATGCCGTGGTCGAGCTGGCCAAGGCGCGCGATGGCGAGGGCTTCATCGCCATCAGTCCCGAGGCGCGCAAGCGCTTCTGGCTCGACCGCGCTCGCACCGCGGCCATCTCGCGCCACACCAACGCCTTCAAGATCAACGAGGACGTGGTCATCCCGCTGCCGCGCCTGGCCGAGTACAGCCGCGAGATCGAGCGCCTGAACATCGAGCAGTCGATCAAGAACAAGGACGCCATCATGGCGGCCGTGCTCGAGTATCTGGATGGCCCGCTGCGTGAGGCGCTGCCGGCCGGCGAGTATCAACGCTCCGATGAGGCGCTGGCGATCCTCGAGGCCAAGTGCGCCGCCGCCCGCGATGCGGTGCGCGCCGCCCGTCAGCGCTGGCAGCAGATCCTCACGCGCCTGGATCAGCCCGCCGCCGAGCAGACCGTGCTGCTGCGCGACCCCGAGCGCGCGTTGATCCGCGACGGCGACACCTTGTTGGAGATGATGCTGCGCCGCGATCTGCGCCAGACCTATCGCAAGGAGGTCGGCAATCGGCTCGCCGAGATCTTCGCCGGCCAGGATCTCACCGGGGTGCGCGAGCGCCTGGCCGAGATCCATCGCCAGGTGCGCAGCGCGCGGCTGTTCGTCGCCCTGCACATGCACGCCGGCGACGGCAACATCCACACCAACATCCCAGTGCACTCGGCCAACTATCAGATGCTGCAGGAGGCCGATCGGCTGGTCGATCGCATCATGGCGATCGCCGAGCGGCTCGACGGCGTGATCTCGGGCGAGCATGGGATCGGCCTGACCAAGGTGCGCTATCTGGCGCCCGAGAAGCTCGCCGCCTTCGCCGAGTACAAACAGCGGGTCGATCCGCAGGGGCGCTTCAACCCCGGCAAGCTGCTGCCCGGTTCCGGGCTGGATGGCGCCTATACACCCTCGCTGCAGCTGGTCGAGCAAGAGGCGATCATCCTCGAGGCAACCGAGCTCGGCGCGCTCAACGACGACATCAAGAACTGCCTGCGCTGCGGCAAGTGCAAGCCCAAGTGCATGACCCATGTGCCGCGCGCCAATCTGGACTATTCGCCGCGCAACAAGATCCTCGGCACCGGGCTGATCATCGAGGCCTTCCTGTACGAGGAGCAGACCCGGCGCGGGCTCTCGGAGCGGCACTTTGACGAGATGAACGATGTCGCCGATCACTGCACCATTTGCCATAAATGCCTGACGCCCTGCCCGGTCGATATCGACTTCGGCGATGTCACCATGCGCATGCGCCGCATCCTGGTCGAGCGCGGCAAGAAACGCTCGACACCTGCTGGTAAGGCGGCGATGGCGTTCTTGAATACCCAAAACCCCCAGGCCATTCGCGTCATGCGCAAAGGGCTCGCCGAGTGGGGTTTTCAGGGCATGAACCTGGCCAATGCGATGGCCAAGGGGCTGCACCTGACCGAGCAGCCGAATGCGCATCCGGGCGCCAGCAGCGGCACGCCCAATCCGATTGGGCAGGCGGTGCAGCTGGTCAGCCGCTCGATCCGGGTCGATCTGCCCAAGCGCACCTACCGCCAGGTGCTCGGGCTCGAAGACCGCACCCGGGTGCCGATCCTCGCTGATCCGGCCAAGGTGACCGAGGACTCGGACGCGGTGTTCTACTTCCCCGGCTGTGGCTCCGAGCGCCTGTTCTCGGATATCGGCCTGGCGACCCTGGCGATGCTCTATGAGCAAGGCAGCCAGACCGTGCTCCCACCGGGCTATCTCTGCTGCGGCTATCCACAGCGCGCGGCCGGGCTCGAGGAATCCGGCCATCAGATCACCACCGAGAATCGGGTGCTCTTCCATCGCGTCGCCAACACGCTCAACTATCTGGATATCCGCACCGTCATCGTCTCCTGCGGCACCTGCATGGATCAGCTGCTCAAGTATGAGTTCGAGCGCATCTTCCCCGGCTGTCGGCTGCTCGATATCCATGAGTATCTGATGGAGAAGGGTGTGAGCCTAGAAGGTGTCAGCGGCAAGCAGTACCTCTACCACGACCCCTGCCACACGCCGATGAAGACCTATCAGCCGACATCGGTCGCCGAAAAGCTGATGGGCCAGAAGGTGCCGCTCTCAGACCGCTGCTGCGGCGAGGCTGGCACGCTAGGCACCAGCCGCCCGGATATCGCCAATCAGGTGCGCTTTCGCAAGCACGAAGAGCTGACCAAGGGCATCCAGGCGCTCACCGGCAAGCCACGCGCCGAGAACGGCGAGGTCAAGTTGCTCACCGCCTGCCCTGCCTGCCAGCAGGGCCTGGCCAAATACGCCGACGAGACAGGCCTGATGACCGATTACATCGTCGTCGAGCTGGCCAAGCATCGCCTCGGCGAGGGCTGGCAGCAACGATTCTTGGAGCAGGTGAAGGCTGGGGGGATTGAGCGCGTCCTGCTCTAAGGCCACAGCACGCAATGGACATAGACTGGATCATCGAGCGCGTCGCCAGTGAACAGTATCGCTGGTCTCGGCATGGTGATCGTGAGCGACTGTTCGAGCGAGGCCATAACAGATGAGCAGCAACTGTCAATTCTGCGGCCATGCACATCTGACCCCCACGACCACCCGCTACATTCACCAGCAGAGCGATGCGCTACTGATCGTCGAAGAGGTACCCTGCTTGCGCTGTGACTACTGTGGCGAAGAGTATTTTGATGGCTCTTTGTGCGTTTCAGACAGCTCGCCAAAGCCCGGGAATTTTGCGGGTACGAAATGCAACGCCTGCATTTAAAAACAGTGGCTTAGCGTACAAACTGCAGCGGCCTGCACAAACTTCTGGTTGATGAACGTAGTCCTGTCTGGAATCCATAAAGAGCGAAGAAAATTTGCGAAGCGTTAGGCAGGCGGCAGACTGAGTCAAAAAAGAAAGTGGTGAGCCGCGGGCCTCGCTTGGCGAAACAAGCCAATTGCAGCTAAAAAAAGCCTGCAGCCGACCGCCCAACGTGCTGCGAGCAAAGCGAGCGGCGCTTTGGGCAGTCGGCTGAGGCCTCACGTTAGCCCAGCGGGTTTGGCACCCTTTCCCGACTTTGCTGGTGTCAACGCAGAGCAGTCTCGACTGTTGGGTCCAAATACGCCATGACTAATTCATCGGGAATGAATTCGGGCCGCTTCAGCAGCGCCGCGAAGCGGGCGAGTATCAGGACGATACGAGCAAAGCGGGTTAAGCTGACCCGGGGCTTGGCTCAACTTGTTACACACATCTTCGATCATAAAATCGTAAGTTGCTGTTTTTTATTGATTTCGGCAAGCTTGGCAGCTAGCGTAAAACCAATGGGTTACAAACTTGTGTGTGACGAGATGGCTTTAGCGCTATCCGTACCGGACGCAGGACGCGATCAGAACGAAAGCGACTGCACGATCTCACGCGCAACGTCTTCATACTCATCTAGGCAATCCGCGATCGTTGGCGGCACCATCAAGATGACCTCCAACTCTCTCGGCTGACCATCGATTTCCGGATAGAGGTAGTGCCGGATATCCAGACGCGAGATGTCCTCACGATACGCCTTGCTGCCATCAGCCAGTTCGATAAAGGGTGTACCCTCGGCGGTCTTGAGATAACTCTCCATATTCTCGGGTGAAATAGGCCGAAGCCCAAGTCCCATCCTGATGGTTGGTGCTGACACCTTGCCAGTCATGATATCCATTGAACTGGTGCCCTCCGGTCGCGCATTCACCGTCAGCAATGTTTCTGGGACTTCCCCGACCTGCAGTTCGTAGCCATCGGGTCCCTTGAACTGGAAACTGACGCTTTCGTTGATCTCATAGGTCTGATCGATCTCCAACACCGGACAGGCGAGGGTGGGTGTTGCTACGAGCGCGAGCAGAAAGGTGACGGTCAATCGCAACATGGGGTGCCTCTGTAAAGAACGGTCGCTGATGAAATGATGGGGTTATTTAGTCGCGGATCATCTGCCGCGACAGCGCGTCTGAGTAGTAAGAAGCATAAACGCCCAACCCCGCAGGCTGCACAGGTTTCGATGTCGATGCTGAAAGCATGTTGTGAGGCGCTGCGACCAGGTTATCAAGTACCGGCGCTGGAGGGGCGCCCTCTTCCCGGAGTGCGGCCGGCCAACCACGAGTCAGGTTTGAGCGATAGTGTCGGTCCGGCCGCTGCAGCGACCGAGGCCACTTGAGGTCAGGCTCTTGGAAGCAAGATGTGCGCAGGCAACCCACGTTCTCAGCGACTCGGGCTGTGATTGAATCAAGTCACCACGGATTCGTTATGCGGGTAAGCGTACATACCGGCGTCGAGCCGAGGCCGCAAGGCCGAACAGGCCAATGCCTAAGAGGGAAAGGGCTGAAGGTGCCGGCACCGTCGCTTGCGTCGATGAACTGAGGCCAGCACTCAGCAGTGTGGTATCCCCTGCCGTGAATACGCCCGCGAGGGTGTGCATGCCATCGATCAGGCTGGAACGTGCATCGCCTCGTAATTCGTCCTGCGCTGTCGCAGACATGTTCACATCCAGCCAGATAGTGTCACCTGGATCCAGTGTGAAATTCAGGTAAGCTGTCTCGTTCACCAAGACGTTGGTCTCGCTCGAGTCCCCTGCAGCAAACAGGTCCGCATTATCAATTAAGGTTGACTCGCCGGTCAGCTCACCAAACGGGTCTTCGGGGTTATAATTGCTCTTGCCCAGCAACACTGAGGCACTCAGGTAATCCAGATGATCACAGCAGATTTTCCCATCCAGCGTATAGGAGAGGGAAAACTGTTCGGCTTGGGTTCCCGTGAACACATAGCTTTGCAACACTCGAGCGTATGCACCGCTGCTAAACGCCATATCCTCATCGGGGGATGTGGTCTTCGCGAAGACGCCGAGCTCAGGGAGGCTGTCATCGCCGACAATCCTCGCGAATGCGGAGTAACTTCCGTCGTACCCGGAGCCCGTCTGCCCGTCCACACCATCGCCGACAATCGCGTTGATTGAGGCTTCATTCTGCCCCTCGCCCCCATTACTGGTGCCGATCGGGCCTGTGTCATCTATTTCATTGGGCCACGCAATGACCGTTCGCAGGCGTACAGAGCCCTCCACCTCCGCCAATTCGCTTTGACCCACCGTCAACACCCCTGCCGACGCCGTAATACTAAAGGCCAGCAGCGTACTGCCGGCAAGAGCCAGAGCCGCTGATTGAGTAATCGTTCTATACCCCATCGTCTTGATCCCTCCCGTGATATCACAATCCGGCACACGCCAAGCAGGCGGCCGCCCAAGGTCATAGGTCGGCTCGGCGCTGAAAGATCTCTTTGCTTCTGCGATGTCGGTAACTGCTGGATCAGCATAAACCGCAGACACTTTTCGTGCTTCTGACGCAGAATTTTCGCCATTTGCACTAGTTGCACTAGTTGCGCCAGTGATAAAATGAACATCAATTTTATCCTGAGTACTTTCTCTCGTACTCATCTTCACCATATTTTGGCCACTGGTGAGCATAAGACATAACCTCTATAGCTAGATTTTGATATCAACGCCTTTGAAGCCGTTTTATTGTGATATAGCGTTAGCCCATGAGTACCACTTAAAATTCAGGTGCTTATATTCAGGATTTTTCCGCTGGCGGCACTACATATAAGGGAAACAGCGATTGCTGCTGCAGAACAGTAGACACCGAGAAGATGGAAATTGCCAATCCTAATAATAGGTAATTTTTTATTTTCATTTTCTTCGGCATCACTCGATCTCCGATGTTGTGCAATGCAAGAGCTCTGCCGTAAATTACGTTTTCATGTTTATTAGAGAAGGCATTTCTCAGGAAACGCCACCATTAGCGTCAATCAACTTGACCTGAGCGGACGCAAGTTGAAACCCATTCATGTCTAGGCTTGCCAATGCAAATCGCTTCGTGTACACAATAAGTAGGACACAGGGCATCCGAGCAACCAACCGCTGCATGACAGCCTTGCACCCTGGCCATGCCACTCCACCGAACCCAAGAACGATTAGTTAAGGCACTGATTTATAATTGATGGTGATCTGCTTTGTTGACCATATCGCTCAGGTTTCTGGACACAGCGACGTACAAGCCCTGCACCACGCGGTAGAAAGAGCATAGAGACACCTAACAGCTCATGCATTCCCGTAAACACACCAACACCCCGGCTTGGGCTGCGGAGCACTAGCGATGAGTCGGCGCGAACAACCGCGATTGCGCGAGGTCCGCGCTGCCTATCGCCTACTAGGTGAATGTCTGGAGCAAGGGAGCGATGCAAACGCCTGGCGATCGCATCTGCTGGCCGGGGTGCAAAACCTGACCGGCGCTCGGGTAGCACTCTACATGCATGTGGATGCGCCGCTGTCCGCCCAGGAACAGGTCACCGAGACAGTCGCCGCGGGATTCATGGACACGCAGGAACTCGCATTGTGGGCGCACTATCAGGCGACCGAAGCGCACCGCGACGACCCGTTTCATCAGGCGTTTTACCGTCGTACGGATCGTAGTCGACGGCTGCTGACTCGCAGTCTCTATGATGTGGTCGAGCGCCGGGAGTGGCAGCGCACGCGCCACTACAATGAGTATGTGGCGGCCTGCGGACTGGCGGATCGCATCACATCGTCGCTTTTGCTGCCGAGCGTTGGACCACGCCAAGAACAAACGATTGTGCTGCACCGCGATGCCGCCGACGGACCCTTCTCCGCCTCCACGACTCACCTCATACGACTGCTCCACCATGAGCTTGCCGGACTGCTTGAGCGCAAACTGGTTCTGCCTGGCAGTACCGAAGACAGGTCGGTCTTGCCGCCGCGCCTGCGCGACGTGCTGAATGGACTCCTCGCCGGTGAGTCAGAAAAGCAGATTGCGGCGCGACTCGAGCTGAGCCCGCATACGGTCAACCGCCATGTGCAACGCATCTATAAGCACTATGGGGTCCGCAGTCGCTCAAAGTTGCTCGCAAACCTACAGGGGCGGTGACTGGCTCGCCCCAAAGGCACCAGTTCTAGCCGACCAGGCCACCGGATGACCATCCGCAATCCATTGGCTCAAGGTCACGCCCGATCTTGCTCCGCCTCTTCCAAGTCAGCGCTTAGATCGCGGGTAAAGGTGGCGGTCAGATAGTCCAGCGAGACGGGCAGCCCGACCTCGAGCCGTGGCAAATGCTGAATCGCGATCCGAATCTGTCTGGTCTGACAACCGAGCAGGTGTCCGCCACGCTGCCGATCCTCTGAGAGAAAATGAAGGTGGTAGCCGGGCACCGTCAAGGCCTCCATGAATGAGGGCGTCCAGTAGCCGGTCATGGTGCCACGGATGTCGCGGTACTCGAATTCGGGCTGCTCGCGGGCGACCTCGACCAGCGGACGATAGCTGTCTTGGCGCGGGACTGAGCGCGTTTTGATCCGCTCGAAATCCCCATCGATCCGGACCGCATAGATCATATTGTCGGAGGGGATCATGCGCTCGAGCAGATGCGTCAGCTCGGTGAAATCCAGCGACTGCTCGATGACCTCATCGCTATCCGGCGTGAAGAAGTTGACGCAGGCATAAGGCGTCTTGGCGTCAGCGGCGACTGGGTACGCCTGACCATCGGCGCGCAGTTGGTGCACCTGGCCTTCGAGTACGACCATCTCCCCATCGAGATCATTGAAGGTGCCAAGACCGAAGTCGCCGTGCTCGAGGATGTCGCTGATACGGGTGTCCTCCTGATAGATCCCCTCGATCAGCGCGTTGACCGGGGCCGATACATACAGCGCACGCTTGTCCTGCTGCGTCGCCAAGCCCAGCCTGAGCAAGTGATTCACCAAATCATCCAGGCTCTCACCTGTGGCGCGGCTGCGTAGCTCGAGTCGGTTGAGAAGGTCGGTGGCAACTTGCATCTTCGCTCCAAGCCGCAGCATCAGCGGCACCATCGGTTGTAGCAACGACTGCTTGAAAAAAACGTCTGGCCTGTAAGTCCGAGCTTACTACTAATCCGACGTCGATCCCTAGGCGGGGTCAAGATGAGGCACAGGCGGAGTGGTGCTTGCGCCTGGTTGCCCCAGGCTTAGCCTTGTCGAGGCTTGCACGCCGGGCCTAACACCGGGAGCCGTTGCATGCTAGGCACTCCCAGCTGAACTGGCTCACACACCTCATGATCTGATGATTAACTTAACAGTGCAGCCACGAGAAGCAACACTACCGAGCGGGTGTTGCTCTAAGATCATCGAGCGCGTCGCCAGTGTACGTTATCGCTGGTCTCGGCATGGCGATCGCAAAGATCCGCTGTGACTACTTTGACGAAGAATATTTTGATCTGTCAACACTCAAGAAGATCTAGGCCGACCACCTTGCACTTGCGACGCATCGTGAGCGTCCAGCTCGCACGCTTGCGGGTCGCTGCTGAAACGTTCGGCGCCCTTTGACCCGATGAGCAACACCGTTGTCGCTGTGCATCTAGAACTTGACCTCGATGCGGCGGCTTAAACGATGGCGGCGCTGGCGCTGGCCCAACGTCACGGGCTAGGCTTTAATCCTTCGGCGATTTCGATTGGCACGCGAGAATTCGGAATCCGCGGGCCGAGACGAGCCGAACAAGATCGGAGATCAGCATGGGTGAAAATAAAACGGTTGTAGAAGCCTTCGGGGGCGCACGTGGTATCGCCCTTCTGATCGGCGGTCTGGTCATCGGCACGGGCCTCTATTACTGGCAGATGACGGCGAGCGGTGATGCGATGGCGGAGGTCGCCGCGGAGCTGGGCCTGCAGGTCTACGAGGAGGGCCAGCGACGCCAGCTCCGAGGCCGCATCGAAGACATCGGCGTTGCCGTGGACACGACCACCGAACGGTCCGCTGACACAGTGCGCTGGTTCACGGACTTCAAGATCTACGCGCCCGATCAGCCCTACGGACGAATGATCGGCGCGCGCCTCCGTCAGAAGGCGATCGCGGGCATGAAGGGGTCGGAGTGGCTCAGCACCGGTGACGCGGCGTTCGACGAGGCCGTCTTCGTCGAGGGAGAGCTGGCAACCATGCTGGCGCACCTCGATGCCAAGGCCCGCGCCGCCGTCCTGGCTGCGACCGAGGCCGGATGGGCCCTCGAAGGCGTTACCTGGACCGCCCGCGAATCCGGCCGCGTGACCAGTGCGCGGAAGATTAGCTCCCTACTCGACGTCGGGCTGGCTGCGGCCCGTGCCCTGCGGCTGCCCGGCGATCCGGAGACGGCACTCCAAGAGCGGGCCGAGAGCGATCCTTTGCCGGGCGTTCGTGCCGCTGCGGCGGCGGCGCAGGAGGACAGCGAGCGGGCATGGACCGGGGCTGTCGCCGATCCGTCCGAGCCCGTAACCGCTGAGAACGCGCTCGATGCGCTGGCGGAGATGAACACGCCACGCTCGCTGGAGGCGGCGCTCATACTGTCAACAGCCGGCGACGATCGGCAGCAGGTGCGGACCCGCCTGATCAGCGCGATCTATGCGAACGAACGAACCGAGGAGGTTATCGATGCGCTCGCCAGCATCGGCGGGCAGCTTGAGGCCGTCGTCCTGACCTCCGTGGTCGGTGAGCACGAGGCCTCGGCCAAGGAGGCCATCGCGGCGATCAAAGCGCGGCCGTGATGGATCTTGTAATCGCCGCCGTCTCGATCGCCGTCCTCGGTAGCCTGATCGTCGCGGGAATCCTCTACGGTCGACAGCTGCATCGACAGCTCCTTGCGGTGCGAGCCGGACTCTGCGAACACTTCGGCCTTCGGGACAAGGCGCCCGGGGGATCTTCCCTAATCTGGCGGGAGATGTGGACGGGCTGAGTGTGTCCGTCGACGTGGTCCAGCTCTACTACCCGACGGGCGACGATAGCGGCTCCCACAAGCAGCCCTGGACGCGGGTGCGCGTCGAAGCCCCGGTCGATGCCGATCTGACCGTCCATGCCCGCGACCAGCGCCACGACAAAACGCCGACATGGCTGCCACGAACGACGGGCGATGCCGCCTTCGAGGCGAAGTACATCCTCTATGCGCCGCCAGCGCTGGACCTTCAGGAAGCCCTACCGGCGCCGGCTCGCGCGGCCTTCGTTCGAGCCGATCCCTCGGCCACTCTCTCCGGCGGCTACGTCTGGTGGATGCGGGTGAAACACGTGCGCGATCCCGAGCTGATGGTCGCCGTGGTCGAGGCGTGCCTGGCTGTCGCGCGGGCGACCCGCCGCTGAAAGAGCGCGCGGCGGGAGAGGCGCTTGCTGCGATCCAACCGACCCAGGTCCGGCACGCACTCGGACCCATGGAAAATCCTGGGCGCCGTTGGGAATGGCCGCTCGATCATGCCACCCTCGCTCTGCCAGCTGTGAGCAGCGCTTCTGGCCGCCGCAGAAGGGCTCTACAACGAAGACCCGTCAGACACCTCGCTCTACAAGGCGCCGCGACAAGATCCAGCAGACCCCAAGCCGGGTAATAGACGGCATAGTAAGCACGATCAGATGCGGTCTCTCGGTCCGATTGATCCAGGGCTCGTCGGCTCGCCTCAAGCGCTCGGCGCGCCTTGCCAAAAAGGGCTAGGCAACGCTCGGTCACAGTGCGATGCCCTCGGCTTGGACCGAATCCAAGAGATCCATAGCCCGATTTCGCTCTGGTTGTTCAGGCGTGCCGCCAAAGGCCCAGGGTTGAATCAGGATATCGGTGTCCAGAAACACGGCGTAGGCATCCGAGGCCATATCCATTTACGCCGCAATGGTATCTGTCACAGGTTGAAGAAAAACAGCGACATCGGCATCGCTATCGTCACGATGATCGCCTCGAGCACGAGAGCCAAAAAGCACCATCCCCGGCAGCTGCGTACCAAAGCGTTCCTGCAAACGGCCGCGAAATGCCCTAAGCGCCCTTTCGGTGCGGGAATCTAGCAGTGCAGACACTGATGGCATCGGTGTTGGCGACTTCAGTGAGCGATTGGGCTAAGGGTTTAGGTGCTGAGGATCATGACTTCAGCGGGTTGCATGAGCGGCATGTGCAGCAAGAGGGCAAGCCCCATCAGGCCTTACACGGCCTGAGCGTTCAGTCGCACCAGCCATCGCCATTCGCATCGCTCCCGTTCTGCCAGCTCCATTCCTTGCAGAAGGTTTCCCCTATGACCTCAATTGTACCGGTTTTCGGGTTCCAGCCGCCGCCCACAGTTTCGACCGCCATCGCGCTGCACACAAGGCAGACTCCCGGTTCGCCCACCCATTCGCGGCCAGCGGATTCGATCAGTTCGAAGGTGTCGTAGATGTCGGCTGTGTCTTCACCACTGGTGGGTTTGCCGCTCTGGTTGCAGCCAGTCAGCTGGTCAACGAATTCCTCAACCGCCGCGCCGGAGGCAGAACAAGCCTCCGTCACGACAATCGCCCCTGTAGAGGAGATGAAGACGAAGGTACCGCCACCGGCTACCCCGCCGACCAGCGGATTAGCAGTTTCGACCGTCACGCCGGCAAAAACAACCGTCGACGCTCTGCCAGCCAGCTTCGTAACCAGCGCCGCCCCGGCCGCACCGCAAGCCGCCGTCACGGCCCAGGATGTGACTTCCGCCGCGACCTCTTCGCTCGATGTACATTGGCGGCGTAGCGACGTTGCGCTCTCTCCGCTGCCCGTGGGTATCGTGGTGCCCCTGTAGCAACCGATCTCCACACCGTCGTCGCTGGCATCGATGAAGGGCGCGCCGTAGCATTCAACAGTTTCGAAAGACGACGACGGCCCCCATTGCTTGTATGCACTGGCAAAAAGTGTAAGGTCGAACCGGTTGGTCGGTACTGCGATTTCGGAGTAGATGCTGGAATAACCATCTGTCAGACCACGGACCGACGTTACCCGGCTGAGCAGGGTATAGCCACCGTAGGGCAGCGGCACATCAGCTTCTCTGCCCTTCGGAACGACTCTCGGCTTGTCGGAGGGCACAATCTTTCTGATCGGCGATTGTTGCTTCGCCAGCCTGCGTTGCTTATCAGACAGGTGATAGGCGCGGATTGTGTGGGTGCTGGCTAACGAAAAAACGACGGCAGAACTCGCCTGACCCTTGCGGCCCGTGCTGCCGAAAACACCAATGAAAATCTCATTTTCGGGCAGCAGGCCGCGAAAAAATCCGTCCTTGCGGCAACCTGTATCGAAATAGATGGCTTCTTTGCAGAACCCCCTGCCGCCCGCGACAGGTCTGTCAGTGATCACCTGCGCCTGAGTGCTGGTTGTGGTGCCAAATAAAATAGTCAGTGTCAACAGAGCGTATTTTGAATGAGTTAACTTATGCATAACAAGAAACCATGGATCGTATTTTATTAGCAAATAGGAGCAAAAAGGGACAGGCCACTATGACAAAGTTCCAGAATGCTAAACCGCTTACTCGCTTAGCGTGAATTATCACTAGAGCAATTGCATCGTAGCATTAAAATATACCTTTAGCGCAGAGATGATCTTGCTATCCTTATCAGCTGAAAACGCTGACCAGTCATTGCCGCAGTAGCCCCGCTCGCCTTGGACCGTTCGCTTATTCGCCACTTCACCAATCTTGAGCACGCGCGCTGCGAGTTGAAGCGCCACCACAAGTTCGGCGACATGATTGTAATCGCCATCACCGCGGTGTTGTGTGGAGCCAACGGCTTGGTGGGTATCCCCGGCTTCACAAGCGCAAAGCCCGGTTGACGCGGGTAGTTCTCGAAGCCGCTCAAAGGGATACTGGCCCATGAAAATGGGCGGGGTATTCGCGCTGACAGAGCCGGGCGCATTCGATGCCTGTTTCCGCACCTGAGACAAGGTGATCCGCGAGGTCGTCCCCGGGGAGATCATCGCCGCAGATGGTAAGACCCTGCGTCGTTCGCGAGAACCGCGCGGCGCTCCACCACATCGCACTGAACCGCCTCAAAAACGACCCAACTGAACTCGGGATCCAAAACAAGGATCTGAGGGCCGGCTAGGATGAGCGCTATTTGGCTAAGCTGCTGTTCGAGAACCCCGAGCCGCCAAGCAAACATAAGCAATCAGCAAAGCACGAATATTCGTGCTGATTGATGCAATTGCCCTGACTCTCTTGGGGCGTCCAAGGCTGACGACAAAGCGATAGCGCGTGCGTCCCATCCCGAGCAACCCGAGTGCCATCAGCAGCGCCGTTCCCGGCGCGGGTACCTGCGTGGGAACGCCGTTGCCTCCGCCGTTCCCAAGGTCGGCATACTCCCTTAGCGGCGCATAAGAAAAGCCGGTATCGGACATAACGCGCGCATCCGGAAGTAGATTCCCCGCTGCGTCAAACACGCTGGCATATGTCGTAATCGTATTGCCTAGGTCGTTGGCCATCCCAAACGCCCAGTAGGCGCCATCAGGATTTTTGGCCTTGATCATCCCTTGGTCCAAAACTGAGTATTCCGGTAGGCGATCAACCACGCTGAAGGCGTGGCAGGAGCGCCGGGTCGGCGTACCCTTGGAAGTGCAAACTGACCGAGGGAAAAGCCGTTGCCCGATGCCCCTACCGCTGTTGACTCTAGTGCAGATCGATGCCCCACGCCAATCCATGATCGCCTGGATCGCGCCAAGCATCGGCAGGCGGTGGCGCACGCGCAGCAGGCTGGGCAGAGTCAACGCGCGGCGATCACCAGTGCCAGCCTCGCACGTAGCACCGTGCGGCACTGGAACGCACCCCCTGTGACATCGGCCGCGGCCCCGGCCGCGCTGGCGGACTTCATCGAGACGCCCGAAGGTGTGGAGTGGCTGCGCCGGGTGCAGATGGCCGCGCACTGGTGTATCTGTGAGCAAGGCGGCGCCGGCGTGCGCGTGGTCTGCGACTTTCTTGAGCTCAGCGGGTTGTCGGCCTTGAGCGGTGCCTCCTACGGCACGCAGCAGGCGTTCCAGGCGGAACTGGAGCGGCAGATCGTCAGCAGTGCCACCACGTTGCGCGAAGTGCTAGCCAAGACCATGCCGCATCGGCTGCTGAGCGTCGTCGAAGACGAGACCTGGCAGGACGGCATGCGCTTGGTGGCGATTGAACCGGTCTCGAACGTCATCCTCCTCGAGCAGGTGAGCGCAGCGCGCTCGGCAGCGGCCTGGAGCCAGGCGCTAGAGCGCGGGCTGGCGGGGTTCAAGGTCACCGTGGTGCAAGGCATCAGCGATGAGGCCAAGGGACTGCTGGCCCATGTCGAGCGCGACCAGGGTGCCCATCATTCGACCGACCTGTTCCATCTCCAGCATGAGGTGAGCAAGGCGATGAGCCTGGCGTTGAGGCGCACGGAACAGCAGGCCGAGGCCGAAGAGACGACGGCCAAGGCGCGCTGGCAGGCGGAATGCGCTGCCGAGCAGGCCTATCATCGCCAGCACCATGGCCCGGGGCGCCCGCCCGCGTTTGCCGCGCGCATCGATCGCACACTCGAGGCCTACGTGCAAGCCAGCCTCGCGCGCGAGCGCGCCCAGGCGCAGCGCGCGGAGTCCAAAGCCCTGATCGGCGCTTTCAGCGCGGTGGATCATCCCTATGATCTCGAGCAGGGACAAGCGCAAACGCCCGAGCAGCTGCAGACGCATTTGGCAGGGCTGTTTGCACGCCTGGAGGCGCTCGCCGAGGAGGTGGACCTTTCTGAGCGCCTGTGTGCGCGTCTGGCCAAGGCGAAGCGCTTAACAAACAGCCTGGTGGCCACACTGGCGTTCTTCTTCATGACGGTCAACACGCGGGTCCAGGCGCTGGACCTGTCCCCGGCGATTGAGCAGGCGATGCTCAACGACCTGATCCCTGCGCTCTATCTGGAGCGCGCTGCCGCGCGCAGTCCCGGTGCTGAGCAACGCCATCGGCTGCGGGCACTCAGTGCCCAGCGCCTCGCCCCACTGCAGCAGCCCGCGCACCCGATCCAGTCGCTGGATGAGGCGACCCGTCGGCACCTTGAGCAGGTCGCCGGGGACTGTGCCGATCTGTTTCAGCGCAGCAGTTCCTGTGTCGAGGGCCGCAATGGCGTCCTCGCGCTCTATAAGCATGGCCATCATCGTCTGAGCCCGCGTAAGCAGCAGGTCTTAACGGCTCTGCACAACTTCGCGATCAAGCGCCCCGATGGCACCACGGCGGCTGAACGCTTCTTCGCTCAGCCCCATCCCTCGTTGTTCGAGCAGGTGCTTGAGCGCATGCCCTGGCCGGCCCGACCGGCGCGACGACGACCGCGACCAGCGAAGCGGCCTTACCTCACGCTTGTGGCGGCTTAGCAACAGTGGACCAAGGGATGATCAAGGCC